>CAKTXR010000004.1 GCA_934631025.1 uncultured Clostridia bacterium | reverse complement strand
GGCTCGTCCTTCATGGCGAGCCTTTTTTGTTATGTCCGCCGCTATTACCGTAAAAAGACCCGTCGAATTCCGCATATAAAGACGTCCCCCGCCGGAAATCGCTTTTCCGACGGGGGATGCCGTTCGTATTCTGTTCTATGCTTTACTTGGCCAGATGAGCGTCGATCTGCGCCTGAATGTAGGCGCGCACCGTCTCAAGGCCCGCGGCCTGCAGCTTGGAAACATAGTCGTTGTAAACGGCCATGTAGCTCTCGCTGCCGCTGCCGCCGTTCCAGAGCTGCTCGGCGTACTCGGTCGTCACGGCGTTGATGTTCTCAACGTCGGTGTTCAGCTCGGTCAGGTCGATCGCCGGCATATCGGCCAGCACGCTGCGGGGGCGCTTCGGATAGACCGTCTCATAGTAGGAGGCGGCGTACTCCTTCAGCGCGGCCGTAGTGGTCACGCCGCCGTCGCTCATGATCTTGTAGGTGTTGCCGATCGTCCAGTTGGTCATGCCGTGCTTGGACTCGGCGTCACCGCGGACGGACGTGTCCACCTGAAGCTGACCGTCCACCTCGACGGCGCGGTAGTTGAACCAGCCGTATTCCCTGGCTTCCTCAGAAGTCTCCTCGAAGCCATAGGCCAGCATATTGATCAGGTCGTTGCCCACGGTGCCCGGCTCGTCGTGCAGCATGTTGAGCAGCATCATGACGCGCTCGGGGTTCTTGCTCGTAAAGGGCACGGCCAGATAGGTGGCGGCGCTGCCGAAGGTCGAGATGCCGACGGGATAGGTGCCCTCGTTGTCCATCAGCACGGCCTTTTCAGCCTGCTCGGCGTAGGTGTTGTTCTTCACGCCGCGCTCGTCCACCAGATCAGTCCAGTTGGCGTTGCCGCCGAAGAGGTTGAAGGAGATCCAGCTGCCGTCCACGGTCTGGCCCATGATCTGCGCGTCGGTGATCCAGCCCTTGTCGTACCACTGCGCGGCGTGCTTGATCGCCGTCTGGTATTCGGGCAGCTCGGTGACGTGCAGCGCGACCGGCTTTTCGGCGGTTATGTCATAGTAGAAGTCGCCGCCCAGCGCTTCATAGCCGCGCCGCGCCATCTGGCACATTTCCCAGCCGCCGGGCACCCACGCGCCGCCCAGCTCCATCACGCCCGCGTCCAGCGCGGCCTGAATGGTCTGCTCCATCATCTCGATTTCCTTCTCGGTGAACTTCAGGTTGGCGCGCGCCTCGGCGATGAAGTCGTCCAGCGGGAAATACTCGTACAGGCGCTCGTTCATGCGCAGCGCCCAGCTGTCCTTCACAACGGGCTGCACGCAGGGAATGCCGTACAGCTTGCCGTCCACGCAGATGGAATCATAGTCGATGGTGTAGGTGGCCTTTTCGGCAGCCAGATTGGGCGCGTACTGGTCGATCAGCTCGTCCAGCGCGATGATGTTGCCGTCCTCAATGTCCTGACGGATGGGTGTGTACCAGCCCTCCCAGATGATGTCCATCGGCTCTTCGCCCGCAAAGAACAGGCGCAGATTCTCGCCATAGCTGTCCACCCAGACGATCTCCAGCGTGGTGTTGGGCAGAACCTCGGCCAGCTTCTTGTTGAAGGCCTCCTGAACGTCCTTGGAGCCTTCCTTCTCCGTGCCGGGGTAGTAGAAGCGCAGCGTGACCGGCTCCAGCTCGGTCTCGGCCAGCGCGGCGGGCAGGCAGGTCAGCGCCAGCAGCGCCGCCAGCAGCAGGGAAACGAGTTTCTTCATGGGGTCATCCTCCTTATATAGTGTTTATCTTAACCCTTCGTCGAGCCAACCGTGATCCCCTTGGCGTAGTACTTCTGAATGAAGGGGAACAGGACGAACACCGGCAGGGCGCCGATCACCGCGAGCGCATAGCGCGTCGATTCGATGGGGATATGCTCCGTCTCAAGCTCCATGCCCAGCCCCAGCTTCATCAGCTCCCTGGCCTTTTCGGAGCTGGCGAGCATCTGCTGGAGCAGATACTGTATGGTGTAGAGCTTCTTGTCGCTGATGAAGTACATCGACGTGGTGATGTCGTTCCAGCGGCCGATGAAGCCGGAGAAGTAGTTCATCACCACCAGGGGCAGCGTCAGCGGCAGCATGATGAGGAACAGAATCTGGAAATTGCCCGCGCCGTCGATCTTGGCCGATTCGATCATCGCCTTGTCCAAACTGATGAAGAACGTGCGGAACAAAAACACATTCCACGCGGACAGGCCGGGCAGCAGATAGATCATAATGTTGTTGCGCAGCCCCAGATACTTGGCCTTGAGCACATAGTCGGCCACCATGCCGCCCGAAAACAGCATCGTAATGAGCACATATACCCGCCAGAAATCGCGCCCCTTAAAGTCGGGCTGGCTGAGCGGATAGGCCATGGACATGGTGAGCAGCAGCGAGAGCGCGGGCTGCACAAGCCCCGTGCCCACCGTCAGCGCCAGCGAATTGAGCAGCGTGGCGCTGTTGCGCTCAAAGAGTATGCGATAGGCCTCCAGACTGAACTGCGCCGGCCAGAAGCGGAAGCCGTTGAGCGCGATGCTCTCCTCCGATGAAATCGACAATATCACCGCCATATACATCGGATAGAGGAAAACGAACGTCATCACGATGAAAAACACCCACGCGAAGCAGGCCACGCCGTTGCGATTGCGATGCACTTCTCTTCCCTCCTCTTAAAACATGGCGCCGTCGGGATCCACGCGCCGAATCACGCCGTTGACCAGCAGCACCAGCGCCAGCCCGATCACCGACTGGAAGAAGGACAGCGCCGCCGTAAAGGAGAAGCGGCCCGTCGTAATGCCGTGATAGGTGTATGTGCCGATGACCTGCGTCGTCTCGTACAGCGCCTTGGAATCGAGCGTCAGCTCATAGAACGGCGATACGCCCGAGGCCAGCACAGAACCCATCTGCGTGATCAGCGTGATGGCCAGCACCTTGCTCAGCGCTGGCACGGAAATGTGCCAGATCTGCCGCAGCCGCCCCGCGCCGTCTATGCTGGCCGCGTCGAACAGCTCCGTGTCGATGCTCAGGAGCGCCGCGAAATAGTAAATGCTCGCCATGCCCGCGCTCTTGTAGATATAGGAGAGCTGTATGATGGTCGGCCAGTATTTCGGCTCCTTGTACCATGAGACGGGACTCAACCCGAACAGAGCGAGGATTTCGTTGAGCACGCCGCGCGAGGGATGCAGAAGCATCATCAGCGCCGCCGAGACCACCGTCCACGACAGGAAGCTGGGCAGCAGCATGGCCGTCTGGAAGATCTTGTTGGCCGTGCGGGATTTGATCTCGTAAAGCAGAAGCGCGAACACCATGCCCACGACCACATTGAGCAGCACGATGCGCACGATGTTGTACATCAGCGTGTTGGTGATGATGCGGCGGCAGTCGATCGAGGAAAAGAACTGCTTAAAGAACTTCAGCCCCACAAACGCGCTGCCAAACACGCCCTTTGCGGGCTTATAGTCGATAAAGGCCAGATAGATGCCCGCCATGGGCAGATAGCTGAACAAAAGCATCCAGAGCGCCGGAACCAGAAACATGGCGTAATAGCCCAGCTGCGTTTTCCATCCGCCCGTCCGTCCGAGAGCGCGCCTTGCGTTCATCATGAGCGCCTCAACTCCCTTTTCGTCGTTTTACGGCTCTATTGTAAGCCCCGCGCCGCCGTCTGCAAAGGATAAAAAATTTGACGTTTTGTAAGAATATTTGCGCTCAGGCTTTCGCGACCTTGAATTTTCGCGCAAATTCTGATAACATTGGAGACAACAAAAAGGCTTTAAGGGGGCGCGCGCATGATTTCCATCGCGATTGCCGACGATGAGGAAAAGATTCGGCTGGGCCTCAGCGGCGTGCTGACGCAGAACCTCACGGGCGTTGAAATCGCCGCGTCGTTCGAGTCCGGCGGCGCGCTCATGGACTATCTCCAAACGCACGATGTGGACATACTGATCACCGACATCGAAATGAGCGGCGCGAGCGGCCTGCAGGTTCTCGAGTTCCTGCGCCGGTCGCACCGCCGCACGCGCGTCGTCATGATTACGGCCTTCCAGCGGTTCGATTACGCCATGGGCGCGCTGGAAAACCATGTGGACGCCTTCCTGACCAAGCCCTTCTCCACGCAGAAGCTGCTCGACACCGTGCGCGCCCTGATCGGCGCGATCCAGCAGGAGGCCGACAGCCGCTCCGGCCGCGAGGTCAACGTCCGCGAGATGCTGCGCCTGATGTGCCGCGCCGAGCGCGATCTGCCCGAAAGGCTCTTCCTGCTGGGCGAGACGCGGCCGCTCGACCGCACGCCCTGCCGTCAGGTATCACTCGAGGTGTTCGGCTGGGACGCACTCGACGAAAGCGCGCGCCGCACGCTGGACGGCGAGCTGGAAGCGCAGGGCGAAATCAATACCGACGAGGCCCTCTGCGTGCTGACCGAGCGCTGCGGCGGGATCTATCGCTTCCTCCTCTTCGCCGCGGAAGCCTTCGATCAATCGCACTATCTGCTCATATTGGAAAACACGCCGCGCCGCGCGTGCGGCCTGAATGCAGAAATCGCCGTCACGCCGTTTGAATCGCTGCCGCAGTTTCTGCTCTTCCGGCGCTTTGCCCGCGAGCTGGCGGCGCGCGAGCAAATGCTTTCAGAAGGCAATCCCCATGCGGCGCAGGAGCGGCTGCGCGCGTTCGTTCAGAGCCTGTCCGCCGATGAAACCGCCGCCTTTGCGCGCCATCTCCGGCAGCAGGAGGGACTGACGGTCGACGGCGAGACCGGCGTGGCCTGCCTTCACGCCCTCGAAAGCCGGCGCGCTCAGTCGTCCTCCGAGGGCGGCGGCTCGCTGGCCGTCAAGGCGCGCCGTCTGATCGCCGAGCGCTATGCCGATCCGCTCCTGTCGCTCAGTCAGGTGGCCGACGCGCTGGGGGTGTCCTCCGCCTATCTCAGCCGCCAGTTCAAGCGCGCACAGGGCGTGAACTTTACCGAATACTGCCAGTCGCTGCGTCTGGAGCGCGCCTGCGCCCTTCTGAAGGACACGGCGCTGCCCATCAACGCCATCGCGGAGGCCGTGGGCTATCAGCGCGGCAGCACGGTCTATTTCCGCACGACGTTCAAGGCGGTCTACGGCATAACGCCCCGCCAGTACCGTGAAGCGCGCCTGGGGGAGGAGCCGTCATGAACGTCCGTCACACCCGCAGCCACCTCCGCCGGTCGATCGCGCTGGTCGCGGTCGTGCTGCTGCTGGCCTGCGCCGTGGGCGGCGGCATATTCTACAGCAGCATGAGCCGCTCCGTGCTCCAGCGCGTCAGCCAGACGGAAAGCGCCTATGCCGATATGCTGATGAGCCGCGCCTCGACGCTGTTTGAACAGATCAAAAAGCACTGCTATATGCTCTCGGACGTGTCCGTGCCCTACGCGGCGCTCTCCGACCGGCTGTCCACCGGCCTGTGGACGCGCAAGCTGATCGGCAAGCTCTTCAGCGGCAGCAGCGACTATATCGCCTATGTCCGGCTCAATATGAACGGCTATGCCTGGAGCCAGTTAAGCGGCAGCGTCTCGCGCCTTTCGCCCGAGGACATGGAGGAGGACTTCACGCAGCCGCTCGCATCCTATTCTCTGCTCGATCTCTACAGCGAGAAAAGCGCCGAGTGGCCCTACTATCTCTCCTTCCGCAGCCGCGATACCTCGTCGGTCATCAACGGCATGAACATCGTCGTGGACACAGTGCGGCTGGGTCGGCAAGTGTTCTCGTCAAACGAAGCGCAGCGCCGCGAATACATACTGGCCGCCGACGGCATGATCCTGCTCTCCAATCATCCCGCGGAGCAGTTCCAGTCGATCGACGCACTCTGGCCGGGGCTGCTCGACCAGCCCGCATCCGACGAGAGCCGTCCCTGCGTCTACGGCGCGTATTACGTCTTTTTCAGCGAGCCGGACTATTACGGGATGCGCGCCGTGACGCTCGCGCCGCGCTCCTTCTTCCGCGCCGATTTTTCAAAGGTCTACGGCCAGCTCGCCCTGATGATCTGCATCCTGCTGGCTATCGCCTGCTGCGCGGTCTATTTCATCGTCCGGCTCTTCTATCGCCCCATCAACGAATGGCTGCGCCTGCTGAGCCTGTATCGCAGCGAGGATCTGCAAAACTATGAGGACGAGCTGAGCTTCATCACCAGCAGCATCCAGCAATACGGCCAACTGATCGAGCAGGACTCTCCTTCCGTATTGCAGCGCCTGACCAAGCTCCAGGAAAAGCAGGTCGCCGTGCAGCAGTATCAGATCCGCACGCACTTCCTCTTCAACGCGCTGGAGAGCATCAAGGTCATGTCGATCGAGGAAATCGGCAGCGGCAACGAAATTGAAACCAGCATCGTGCTGCTCAACGAGATGATCTCCCAGAGCATGGAGATGGCCTTCATCATTCCGCTCTCCTCGGAAATCCGCATCACGCGCGACTATCTCGGCCTGATGGACATCCGCTTTCCGGGCATTCGAGTGAGCTGGTCGGTGGACGAATCCCTGCTCGCCTACAGAGTGTTCAAATTCTCCATGCAGCCCATTCTGGAGAACTGCTACAAACACGCCTTTGTGCGCAGCGGCATAACGGATAAACGCATCGACATAAGCGTGTTCTCCCGCGATCGCGATCTGGTCATGCGCATTGCGGACAACGGCCGCGGGGTTGATCCGGCGGTACTCCAGCGCCTGAACGCCACGCTGCGCGCCGGCCGCATGGACGACTACGAGGGTCACATCGGCCTGTTCAACGTCCACTCCCGCATACAGCTGCTCTTCGGCTGCGATTACGGCGTGTTCTTCCTGCCCGCCGAAAAAGGCTCCTGCGTGGAGATCCGCTATCCGCTTTGCGCCGAAATGATGGCCGACGGCCTGGGCCGAACGGGCCGCTGAACCCACTTTTACGAAGGAGAACGCCGTCATGAAGGATATTTTCGCCCTGACGCTCGATGAAAGCAGCGGCGAGGAGCGCCTGCCCGGCTTTTCGGCCGAATTTCCCTATCTGCATTCGCGCGCCTTTTTGAACCGCTACGTCGTGCCCTGGCACTGGCATCCCGCGCTCGAGCTGTTTTATGTCGAAAGCGGCGCGATGGCGTACGACGTGCCCGGCGGCAGCGTCCGTCTCCCCGCCGGCGCGGGCGGGCTGGTGCGCGGCGGCGTGCTGCACGCGTCCCATCCGCTTGAAGAAAACACCGTGCAGCAGCTGCATCTCTTCGACGCGTCCTTTCTCGCGGGCGCGCCCGGCGGCGTTATCGAGCGCCGCTATATCGCCCCGCTCACCCATCGCGAGGACCTGGAGCTGCTGCCCCTCTTCCCCGGCAATCCCGCCCACGCGCCCATTCTCGAGAAGCTGCGCGCTTCCTTTTCGCTGGCCGGCGATGAATTCGGCTATGAAATGCGGCTGCGCGCGGCGCTGGAGAGCGTCTGGCTCGATCTCATCGCGCTCTTGCCGCCCGCCTCGCCGCGCACGGTCTTTCAGGCCGACCGGCTCAAGCGCATGATGGCCTTCATCCGCGCGCACCACGAGCGTCCGCTGCGCATCGCCGACATCGCCGCGGCGGGCTACGTCAGCGAGCGGGAATGCTATCGCGCCTTCCAGACCGGCCTGCGCATGACGCCGCTCGAGTATCTGCGCGCCTGCCGACTGGAGACAGCCTGCCGACTGCTGGCCGAGAGCGACTGCGACATGACCGCCGTCAGTCTGGCCTGCGGCTTTGGCGGCAGCAGCTTCTTCGGCCGCGTGTTTCGCGCGCAGTTCGGCATAACGCCCACCGCATACCGTCAAAAATGGCGGGATCGGACGAAATGACGGCGGCATCGCTATAGCGCATCCCTATTCCATGCTGTATGATGAACGCATGAGACGCGCCTGTTTTCTTCTGCGCGCGTCCTGTACGGGAGGGATACGGCATGGCGAATCGAGACCTGACCATCGGAGAGCCGGGCAGGATCATACGAAGCTACTGTCTGCCGCTGTTCGGCAGCGATTTCTTTCAGCAGCTCTACAATCTGGCCGACAGCTTTGTCGCAGGGCGCTTTATCGGCGAGGACGCGCTGGCCGCCGTGGGCAACGGCTATGAGATCACTCTGATCTTTCTGGCCGTCGCGTTCGGCTGCAACACCGGCTGCTCGGTCGCCGCGGCGCGTCATTTCGGCGCAAAGCGCTATGACCGGCTCAGAACCGCCGTCTCGACCGCGCTGATCGCCGCGGCCTGCCTGTGCGCGCTGCTCATGCTCTTCGGCCTGACGCTGACCGCGCCGCTGCTGCGCCTGATCCGCACGCCGGCCATACTCTTCGACGATTCCCGCGCCTATCTGCGCATCTATACGCTGGGCGCGCCGTTTCTCTTCTTTTATAACATCTCGAACGGCATATTCTCGGCGCTGGGGGATTCCCGAACGCCGCTGCGCTTTCTGGCCGCGTCGTCCTGCGCCAACATCGCGCTGGACATATTCTTCGTCGCGCGTCTGGGCTGGGGCGTGGCCGGCGTGGGCTGGGCGACGCTGATCTGTCAGGGCGCGGCCTGCGTACCGGCCTTTATACTGGCCATGCGCCGCCTGAAAAAGCTGCCGGACGCGAGCGCACATCCGCTCGTCACGCGCGCTTCGCTGAAGGATTTTCTGGCCATTGCCGTGCCGGGCGCGCTCCAGCAGGGCGTTGTTGCCGCCGCGAACATCGCCATACAGGGCGTGGTCAACGGCTACGGCGCGGCGGTCGCCGCCGGCTATTCCGCGTCCGTCAAAATGACCAATCTCGTCACGTCGTGCTTTTCGACGATCGGCAGCGGCGTGACCAACTTCACCGCGCAGAATCTGGGCGCGGCCAGGCCGGAGCGCACACGCGCGGGCTTTCGCGCCGCCGTGCAGCTGGTGTGGGCCGTCGCGCTGGGGTTCGGGCTGCTCTATGAGCTGTTCCCCGACCGCCTTGTCGGCCTGTTCCTTGGCGGCGGCGCTTCGGAAGCGGCGCTGCACGCGGGCGTAAACTATCTGCGCGTCACCGCATTGTTTTACATGATCCCCGCCTTCAAGATGACCTGCGACGCGTTCCTGTGCGGGTGCAGCCGGATGAAGCTGGTCGTGTTCAGCATCGCGCTGGATCTGTCGCTGCGCGCCGGCGCGGCCGCCCTGCTCTCCGCGGTGTTCGCCGCGCCCACCGCCGTGTGGTTCGCCTGGCCGGTCGGCTGGAGCATCGCCGCCTGCGTCGCCGCTTGTCTCCGCCGCCGCGCCCTGAAAAACGCATAAAAAACGACGCTCAGTCAGAACTCATTCCGACTGCGCGCCGCCTTTTATCAATAAAAATCCGTTCCGTTTACATCATTTCCGATTGGATGGAACACTGCTCTCCTCATACTTCGGGAACACGGAAATGCGCAAATGCGTGCAGCCGTAGGGTACGAGCACGATGCGCTCCTCTGCGCCCAGACCCGCCGCAATCGCCGCCTTATCCGGCAGGGGCGGGGTCTGCTCCAGATCGTCGGTGATTTCCGTCGCGCCCAGAGCGATCTGACGCGCGTCGATGCCCTCGTCCGCGTGCTTCGAGAGCGAAATCTTCTTAACGGTCTCCCAGTTCGTCAGCCGGCGCGCGGGGATCGAAATCTCCAGCGGGCAGCTTCCCCACCACGGCAGGCAGGCCGGCGCGCGGCGCACGATTTCGGGCTGCTCGTCGCCCGTCACGGCATAGCGCCATTCGCTTTCCGGATCCACGTTCCACGCGGGGAAGGCCGCCGTCTGGCGCGGCTCCTGCCGGTCGATCGTCCACTTTTCCCGAATGCGCAGCGCCAGCAGCAGCGGCCCGTAGTCGAAATACACGCCGCCCTCCGCGCTCGTATGCGCTTTGAACGCCATGGGCAGGCGCAGCGCAATGCCATCGCCGTCATGGAACACAGCGTGCAGCGCGGCGAAGCCCTTTTGGACGTTCAGCGGCACGTCCCGCCCGTTGAACGCCAGCGACGCGCCGCTGCACCAGCCGGGGATGCGGAAGCGAATCGTCGTCTCGACCGGCGCGGCGCAGGACACGCTGAAGAAAATCGTCTCGCCGAAGGGGTAGCCGCCGCTCTGGCGCAGCGTCAGGCCGCGGCCGGTGTATTCGCTGTCGCCGTAGAGCGCGCAGATGACGCCCTCGCCGTCCTCCCAGTACATACGCGCCGCATAGTTGGGGAACGCGCGGCCGATGTTGCCCACGCAGCACTCGGGATAATGATGCGGCTGATAGGCCATGCGCGGCGTGTTCTGGAATGCGTCCACATGGCAGCTGTTGCGGGCGGCGCGCACCTGATTCACGCCGGAGAAATACTGGATCGCCTTGAAATCGGGCGCAATCGCGCCGGGCGCGGCGTTGAATATCGCCCGCTCGATCAGATCGGCATACTTTCCGTCGCCCGTGGCCGCGAGCAGATAGCCGACGCTCCATGTAAAGTCCGAAATGTCGCAGGACTCATGGCAGTTGAGCGAACCGTTGCCGCAGGTCTTTTCGCTGCTGGAATGCACGCCGTCGGGCAGCATATGGTCGCGCAGGATCTTCGCATAGAGGTGCTCCGCCGCGCGCAGCTGCTCCTCGTCGCCCGTAAAGGCGTAGATGATGGCGGGCAGCTTGCCGATTTCGTTGAGCGACACGCCGTGTATGCCGGTCGGCGCGTCCGAAAGCATTTTGCGATAGCCGAAATCCGCCGTGTCGGCCACGTCCGCCTGAAGCCGCGCGTAATTGTCCAGCGCCTTTTGGCGAAGCGCCTCATTGCCCGCCGCGAGCGCCGTGCGGAGCATCGTCTCGATGTTCACTGCGCCGCGATCCTGATCATAGCGATTGTCGGGCAGCATATAGTGCCTTTCAAGCGCGCTGAGATACTTTTCATCGCCGGTCATGCTCCACATCGCGTAAATCGCGCGGAAATACACGGCGTGCGGCCACTGGCTGCGCGGATCCGCCTTGTGCAGCTCGTTCGGGCCGATAAAGCCGTCCTGCGCCCGTTCGATCGACGTATCGATGATCGTCTTGAAGCGCGAAAGCATATCGTCGTCGCGCAGCAGCAGCGCCGTGCGCGTCATCGCGTCCATCCAGTAGCCGGTCTGCTCATAGGGCCACCACTGTTCAAAGCCGCCGTCCGCCATGCTCTTGAGCGTCCAGCAGGGCAGATTGAAGGGATAGCCGATCTCGTCCAGATGCCCGGGGATGCCGTCCCGCGCCTTCTCCAGCATGGTTTTCAGCCAGCCCTCCGGCCGCACCTGAGACAGGCGAACCGCGCGCATCGCGCCGTAGGTTTTCATAGTTCTCATCCTCCCGTTCTTTAAGAGCGCGTCTCAAAAAGGGAAAGGGGCAGGCCGCCGCCTGCGGAACATCCGAAACGCGCCCACGCTCATCATTGGCCTTGCAAAGTGATTATAACACACTCATCGTCTCCGTGGCAAGAGCCGGCGCGCAAAAGAAAAAGACGCGGCGTTTTCACCGCGTCCCTCGGATTCATTGGATTTCGTTCCGCGTCAGTAGTTCTCCGCGCGCAGCTCGAAATAGCTCTGCGGATGATTGCAGGTCGGACACACCTCGGGCGCGGCCAGCCCCACGACGATATGACCGCAGTTGCGGCACTCCCAGACCTTGACCTCGCTCTTTGCGAACACCTCGGCCGTCTCGACGTTCTTCAGCAGCGCGCGATAGCGCTCTTCGTGATGCCGCTCGATCTCCGCCACCAGCCGGAAGCGCGCGGCCAGTTCGGGGAAGCCCTCCTCTTCGGCGGTTCTGGCAAAGCCGTCGTACATATCCGTCCACTCGTAGTTTTCGCCCTCGGCGGCGTTCAGCAGGTTCGCGGCGGTATCGCCCAGTCCGTTCAGTTCCTTAAACCAGAGCTTGGCGTGCTCCTTCTCGTTGTCGGCGGTTTTCATGAACAGATCGGCGATCTGCTCGAAGCCCTGTTTTTTCGCCACGCTGGCGAAGAAGGTATACTTGTTCCGCGCTTCAGATTCGCCCGAAAAGGCCGCCCTCAGATTCATCTCGGTCTGCGTGCCGGCATATTTGCTGGTGCCCATGTTCTCTTCCTCCCGCTTTTTTTGACGGACTCAGCCGTCCTCATGGTTTTATTATACCGCGAAGCACTCCCTTTCAAACGCAAAGGGCATACAAAAGGGAGCCGCGCCCCTGCGCAGCCCCCATAAAGATCATTTTTGCGTTACTTGACCGTCGCGTATTTCGAGGACACCCAGCCCGCGCCGCTGTCCGTGCGGACGTTATACCACGTCACGCCGCGGCTGTCCACGCTGCTCTGCTCAAGATAAATAGCCGTCTCGCCCTTGTAGAGAACGTCCATCGTCTTGCCCGACAGGCTCGGCTCGCGGCGCACATAGACCTGACGGCCGGTGATCGTAACCTGACGGCTATCCGTCGCGGTATTCGCAGACGCGCTGCGCAGCTTGGCGTACTTCGAGGACACCCAGCCCGCGCCGCCGTTCGCGCGCACATAGTACCAGGTCACGCCGCGGCTGTCCTGTTTGGACTCGTTCAGATAGAGAGGCGTAGCGCCCTTATACAGCGTATCGAGGATACGGCCGTTCAGGCTGGCCGAGCCGCGCAGATAAACCTGATTGCCGGTGATTTCGGCCACCTTGTATTCATCGGAGCCGCCGGTGGTCAGCTTGGCGTACTTGGAAGAGATCCAGCCCGTCTTGCCGTTCGCGCTCACATAGTACCAGGTCACGCCGCGGTTGTCCGTGCTCGTCTCGTTGAGATAGGTCAGCTTGTCGCCCTTCTTCTTCGTAGCGAGAACCGTGCCGTTCAGGCTGGGCGTGCGGCGCAGATGCACCTCGCCGCCGGTTACCTCAACCGTGGTATCGCAGGCGTACATCGCGCAGTACTTCGAGCAGACCCAGCCCACCGTGCGGGCGTTCAGGCGCACTCTGTACCACAGCACGCCGCTTTTATCGGTCTTGGCCTCGTCGAGGTAGGTCAGCTCGCTGTTCTTGGCGGCCGTGCCCAGCACGCGGTATTCCGTGCCCGCGCCCGAGCGCACATTGACGTTGCCCGCCGTCCTGACATAGGAACCTTCGGCCAGCGCCGCCTGAGAAAACACCATGGCCAGCATCAGAAGCGCTATCAGCAGCGCGATTGTATTGATCGTCCTTTTCATGTTCATCCTCCCCTTCTTACGTCTTGTTTGACGCCCGCTCCCCCGCGGCAGTTCCCTGAATTTGTCAATTTATTTTATGCGTCGAAAAATGATAAAAGCAGCGCCATGAAATAAAAATCACACCCGCGCCGATATATAAAAAGCAGCCCGAGAAGCTCCGTTCTCGAGTTGCTTTTTTGAGATTCAGTTCTACGCCCTGTTCGCCTTCCGCGCCGCGATGATCGCCGCGGCCAGCAGCGCCAGCGGCAGCACCATCAGCGCGCACAGCGCCGGCGCGGGCGACGCGCTGATGGGCGTGACCAGCATATTGGTGGAAGCAATCTCAACGCCGTCGGGCCGCGTCGTCAGACTGCCCAGCAGGGAGAGGATGAACTGGGAATTGCCGTTGCTGCTCACGGTGTCCGCGTCG
The DNA here is from genome assembly GCA_934631025.1 of uncultured Clostridia bacterium. GTDB lineage: Bacteria > Bacillota > Clostridia > Christensenellales > Aristaeellaceae > Firm-10. The sequence continues at coordinate 97,174 of CAKTXR010000004.1, read as the reverse complement.
TCGCTCAAAAGCTGCGTGGAATCGAGCCAGATCAGCTTCGTCTCGCCCTCCGTGGCGGCCATGGCCAGCGCAAAGCAGCCCTCCTCGTCGCCCTCCTCATAGTCGAGCGTCGATACCTGCTCCGTATTGGCCTTGAGATACGCCTTGTCGGACGATGTGATCAGCGTCTCCACGGACAGCGTATCGCGCCGCACGTCGCCGCGCTCGAGCGCCGAGGCAATGGGCATCAGTATGAACGTATCCTCCTCGGTATAGCTGGTCGCGGCCACGTCGGGCAGGAGATAATAGCGGTAATCAGTGCTGTAGACGTGCTTGTCGTCGCCGTCCAGCACAAGGCCGCCCTTTTGCAGCATGCCGTACTTGGCCGTCACGTCCTCCAGCGCGCCCAGATCGGAGGTGTAGTCGCTCATGATCATCAGCTTGCCGCCGTGCGCCAGATAGTCGTCGATCTGCGCGGCCTCCTCCTGCGTATAGCCCGTCGTGGGGCCGTCGATCAGCAGCGCCGCCGCGTCGTCCGGCACAGCGCCCGCCTTGCTCAGATCGAGCGTCTTAAAGGCGATGTTGTTGCGGCGGCAGATCAGGAACAGCTTCGCGTTCTGCTGCGGCTCGCCGTGACCCGTGAGCATATACAGCGTGGGCATATCGTCGCGCGAGACATAGAGCAGCGCGTTGACCAGCGCGTTCTGCGCAGTAAAATCGGCGCGCGTATAGTTCTTCACGCCGGTCATGTAATAGGTCGATTTGTCAAAATCATAGCTGTACAGATCGTCGCCCGTCAGCACGGCGCAGCGCTTCTCGCTCTCGACCACAACGTTGCCGACCGCCAGCGTCAGCCCCGTCTTGGCGGAGAGCGCGCTCAGCGCCGCCGAATCGGTCGACATGGTCTTATAGGACACGTTGTCGTTCGCATCGGCATAGCGGCGCGACAGCTCGCCGACCCAGATGTCGTCGCTGTCGTCGTCGGCAATGAATATGATGGTCGCCGGCGTATCGATCGTGCGCACGATTTCAAGCGCTTCCTGAGAGGGCGTCATAACGCGGTCAGCCGTCAGATCAGCGCGGGGCAGGCCGAGCGCGCCGACCAGCGCGTTGACGGCCACGACCAGCGCGATCAGCAAAACGGCGATCAGCAGCCGCCCTTTTTCGCTGCGAAGGAGCTTTTTCATTTACAGCGCCCTCCTTTCACCCCGGCGGCGCGCTGCAACGGCCAGACCCGTCAGGCAGGCGAACAGCGCGGCGACCGTCAGATAGCCCACAATCGTGCCCACGTCGAATATGCCGTTGACAAAGGCGCTGAGCGGCTCAAACACGGACAGCCGCTTCAAAAGCGCGTTGAACGCCTCGAGCACGCGTGCATCCTCGCCGCGCAGATGGAGCAGCAGCACGGGAACCTCCACCAGCGCCGCCGCGATAAAGCCGATCAGCCAGTCGGAGCAGAGAATATAGACCACCAGCACGATGAGCGCCGTCATCAGCGCAATCATGAGCGGAGAGACGACGGTCAGCGCTTCGGCGCGCATCGCCGCATAGGGCGCGGCCCAGCTGGCCAGCGTCAGCAGCGCGAAAGACGCAAACGCCCCCGCCGCCGTGCGCGAGCAGGCCGAGCAGAACAGCGCGGCGCTCATGAGCAGCAGCCCCAGCGCCGTCACGGCCGCAACGCTGCTCAGCCCCATGCTGAGCGATGTCTGCGGAAAGGCCAGACTCAGCCCCAGCGGGTAGATCGCCAGCAGCACGCCCGAAATCAACACCGGAACCAGCCGCGAAAGCAGCTTGCCCAGCACAATATCGCGCGTCCTGATCGGCAGCATATAGAGCAGGCGCTCCGTATTCGAAGCGCGTTCTCCGGGAAAGGCGCGCATGCAGCACAGGCCGCTGCCCAGCGCCATGGCCAGCGCCAGATAGAGCGTGCTCTCCGAAAACGAAGGCGTGCCGCCCAGAATATTGACGACAAAAACCGTTATGCCGGCCGCGCCCGTCACCAGGGCCAGAAAGCCCCAGCCGCCCCAGCCGGAAAAGAGCGCGCGCAGTTCGCGCTTAAACAGGGCTTTCATGCGTTGCCTCCTTCAAAGCGCTCGAGCCGGCTGCCGTCAAAGCGCTCGGAAACGAGATACTCCATCAGCTCGTCCGGCCTTCTGCGCGCCGCCGTCATCTCGAGCACCTCAAGGCCGTTCAGCGCGCGGAACAGCTGCGCGCGGCCGTCGCCCTGCATTTTGACCCGCACGCACAGCCCGTCGGCACAATTTGAAACGTCCATGACGCTCAGCCCCTTCTCCTTTGCGACGGCCTTTTCGACCTCCTCGCGCGGGGAACGCGTCACGACGGTCATCACGTCGGTCATCACATAGAGATTTTGCAGCTCATGCCGGCCGCACTCGCCCACGATCCGCCCCTGATCCATGACCAGTATGCGGTCGGCGAGCGTCTCGATTTCGGTCAGATTGCCGCTGGCCAGCAGCACGGCGCGCCCCTTGGCCAGCTCGGCCAGCGCGTTTCTCAGCGTCAGAATCTCCTTGGGATCCAGCTCGTCGCTCGGCTCGTCGATGAGCAGCGCGCTCGGCCCGAAGAACACGGCCTGAGCCATGCTCACCATGCGGCGCACGCCCTTGGCCAGCCGCTTGACCGGCTTGTCGGAAACGTCCTGAAGATTCATCAGCTCGAAGGCGTGATCGATCATCTCCGCGGCCTCGCGTCCCGAGTAGCCGCGCGCGTCGGCCAGGAACTTCAGATAGGCGCGCGGCGTCATGTCCTGATAGACGGGCGGCTTGCTGGGCACATAGCCGATTTTCTGCCGCGCCGCCGAAATTTCAGAATCAAGGCATACGCCGTCGATTTCCACAATTCCGCCGTCGGCCTGCGTCGCGCCGGCGATAATATCCATCGCGGTGGTTTTGCCCGCGCCATGCACGCCCGTCAGCGCGCAGATTTCGCCCTTTTCCACATTCAGCGTCAGCCCGTTAAGGACGCTTTTTCCCCCATAGGCCTTTTTCAGATTTTCGACCTTAATCACCAAGGATCCCTCCCGACTGCTTCTCTCCCGCGCGGGATCGGCCGCCGCTGCCGCCAATCCCGTCTTAAAACGCCGCTGTACGCCGCATCTTTTTTATATTTTACCACAAAACTATTGTCAAGCCAAGGTCAAACCGTGAACATTTTATGAACGGATACGCGGCAAAATAGAAACATTGCTGGACGCTTATTCATTATATACAAAAAGGAGAGGGCGTTTTGTACCCTCTCCTTGATTGGTATGGAACAGCGCTCAGCGGCTGGTCAGCCGCGCAACGCCCTGCTCGACGACAAAATGCGAAATCGCGTCGTCAAAGTAGTTCCATGTCGTCTTGTCGCCGCTGCTCACGGCCGCCGCCAGCAGATAGGCGCCGTCCGGCAGAGACGACGTATCCAGATTGATTTTGAAAAACGCCTGATCCAGATTTGCGCCCGCCGCGCCGTCGAACGCCAGATCCGCTTCGTCCGAGGCCGGATCGACGGCGTAGACCGCCACGGTATCGCCGCTGCCCACGTCGAGCACCACAAGATAGCGCGTGCAGGCCGCCGCATCCGCGCCCTCGATATAGGCGTAGGCGCGCAGCGTAATCACGTTCTGTCCCGCATCGTCAAAGAGCGTCATCTCCCGGACGCCCGCCTTGAGCGTGGGATCATAGGAGAGCGGATCGCATTGCGGCTGAAGGCCGGCAACCGGTTCAAGCAGCTGCGCGCTCAGCGCCTCCGCCGGAATGGGCGTGGCCGTAGGCGCTTCGGTCGGCTCCTGCGTGGCCTCGGCAGTCGGCTCGATGGTGGGCACAGCCGTCGCGTCGGGCGCAGCGCTCTCGGTTATGGCGGGCGTGGTCTGATCCTGCGCCGTGGGCGTGGGACTGCCCGCCTTCAGAGGCAGCTCAACGTCGACCTTTCCCTGAAGCACAAACAGATAGAACACGCTGCACAGGACGATCAGCAGCACCTCCCCGATCAGAAAGCGGAGAAAAGCACGTCCCGCGTCCCTTCTGAATATTCTTCTGCGGCCGTTATGGTCTCTGCTCATGAAAAAGTCTCCTTCCAAGCCGCCTGGCTCAGTGTGTGTTCAAGCGCATTACACGCCGCTGTACGCCGAGAAGCCGCCGTCGATGGGCAGCACGACGCCGGTGATGAAGCTGGCCGCCTCGTCGCAGAGCAGGAACAGCACAGCGCCCAGCAGCTCGTCGGCCTCGCCGAAGCGTCCCATGGGGGTCGCGGCCAGGATCTTGCCGGTGCGGGCGGTGGGCTTGCCGTCCTCGGTGAAGAGCAGCGCGCGGTTCTGGTTGGTCACAAAGAAGCCGGGCGCGATGGCGTTGACGCGGATGTTGCTCTTGGCCAGATAGGTCGCCAGCCACTGGGTGAAGTTGCTCACGGCGGACTTCGCGCCGGAGTAGGCGGGGATCTTGGTCAGCGGACGGAACGCGTTCATGGAGGACACATTCATGATGTTGCCGCCGCGGCCGATCATGTCCTTGGCGAACACCTGGGTGGTCATCAGCGCGGCGATGACGTTCAGGTCGAACACAAAGCGCACGCCGGCGGGATCGAGATCGAAGAAGGTCTTGACGCCCTCGACGGCCGCGTCGAACTGCTCGTCGTCGGTGGTGCCGCGGGGATTGTTGCCGCCCGCGCCGTTGATCAGGATGTCGCAGGGGCCGAAGGCGGCGACGACCTTATCATGCGCCTCGTTCAGGCTGGCGCTGTCCAGACAGTTGACCTTCACGGCGATGGCCTTGTTGCCCTCGGCGGTGATTTCGTCGGCGACCTTCTGCGCGGCGACCTCGTTCAGATCGAGCACGGCCACCTTCGCGCCGCACTGAGCCAGCGCCTTCGAGAACGCGGAGCACAGCACGCCGCCCGCGCCGGTAATAACGGCCACTTTATCGGTCAGATTGATATTCAGAGGGAGCTTCATGATTTGTCATTCCTTTCAATAGGCCTGTCCGGGGCGCTTTTCGCCCGGGTTATCCATTATTATACACAGCTGGAAAAACGCTGTCAACCCTACAGATATTAACGTTACACGCCCATCTCGCGCAGACGCTCGCGGCTGAGCTTCAGATCGAGCAGCGGCTCGCGCAGATGCGTATCGTGTTCGATCATGACCCACTTGTCGAAGCCGCGCTTCTTGAGCAGCGCCACCAGCTCGGCGTTGGGCACCGGGAAGTTGCCGCCGCCGATCTCGCAGAAATAGCCGCGCTCGTGCCAGACTTCCTTCTCGGGATGGGTCATCTCCCAGCCCTTCAGGTGTACGGCGATCAGGCGATCGTAATAGCGCTCCGCCGTGCCCACCACGTCGCCGCCCGCCACGGCCAGATGGCCCGCGTCCAGCAGCAGCGCCGCCTTGGGGCAGCGGCGCATGAACTCGTCCAGCTCGTCCTGCTTTTCCACCAGAGAGCCAAGATGGTTGTGCAGCGCCACCTTGAGGCCCCAGCGCTCGCACGCCTCGGCCTGCACGTTGACCTGACGGCAGTAGTCATCGAAGTTCTTGCCCGTCACCTTGATCCACACATAGTCCTTGCGGAAGGCCGCCGCCCAGCGGATGCTCAGCTCGGCCGTGGGCGCTTCCACCGTGGCGAAATCGCAGCCCAGCGCGTTCAGGCGCGCGGCCATGTTGAGCGCGTCGGCCTCAGTCACGGGGCGCAGGCGCTCCATGCCGTCATAGCCGATGGCCTTCAGATCGCGGGCGCGCTGCTCATAGTCGAACAGGCCGCCCTCCCACACAAACATACCGTAATCCGCAACGCCAATCTTCATCATGGCTATCAATCCTTTCCGGGGCAGGCCCAGTCGAATATGTTCTCCATTTCGGGATAGGGATGCTCATAGTAGTGTTCAGGCGCGCGCTCGCCCTTCAGGCAGGCCTGCATGAAGTCGAGCAGCTGGATATACTCGCGATAGCCGTGCGCATGGCCGCCCTCGCGATAGTACGCGGCGATGTGATCCTCCGCGCCCAGCAGCTTATAGACCTCGCGCGCAGCCAGCAGCGTCTGATAGGAGCCTTTGGGGTTCGCCCATGTGTCGTCCAGCCCCTCGGTCTGGAGGAGGTACCTCGGCGCGACGCAGCTTTTCAGCATATGCTGATCGAACGGCAGCGCTTCCTCGCGGCCGACATAGGCGTGCATCGCCGGTGCGAACCAGTAGGGAATGGCGCGCATGAGATCCTCCAGCGTTTCGCTGCGCTTGTCCACGCCCTCGGGCGCGTCGGGGCGATCCATGTGATAGCGGAAGCAGCCCGCGCCGCCCGCGCCGCTGTCGTTGGGATTGACGATATAGAAGCGCTCGTCGGTCGCGCCGGCCAGCAGCACCGTCTTGCCGCCGCGCGAATGGCCGGTAATGGCCACCTTCGCCGCGTCGCAGAAGTCGAGCTGCTCGATGGCGTCCAGCGCCCGCTGATAGCCCCACGCCCAGGCGCACAGCGCGCTGAACGTCGTCTGGCGGGGATAGACCGCGTACAGGCCGTGGTCGCGCTTCGCGTCGCGCCGGTCGGCGGCCAGCTCGAGCCGGTCGAAGCGCGCCGCGATCATGCCGCGGCGGTTGATCTCATAGATGACCTCGTTGCTCATGCTCATGTAGCAGCCGTCGCCGGTCAGCACAACCGGCATCCGGCCCTCGCCCCCGGGGACATAGAGGTTGAGTATGAAGCTGAAGGGATGCTCGTCCGTGCCGCAGTGAACGCGCACGACGTTCTGCCGCGGGCCTTTTTCGTTCCCGCGGCCGATGTCGTTGAGCGGCTCGACGGTCACTTTTTCCGGCCTGGGCGGCATGCCGCCGTATTCCATGCCCGCGATCAGGCGTACCAGCCATTCGCGCTGGGCGCGCCACTCTTCAGCGCTCGCCACGCGGGTCTTGCCGTCGCTCTTCAGAAAGGGATCGGGGAGTTTCTGAAAAAGAACGTCCGCCATAGCTTTCGTCTCCTCTCCTGTTGACAGGAATATGGCCGGCGCAGCGAGCCGTCCCGCCGCGCCGGCATTCGATTACTTCAGCTTGAACGGGAAGGCGCTGGCGCTCTTGGCCATGTCGATCACATGGATGACCTCGATGGCCTCCTCAAGCGTGATCGGGAAGGGCTTGCCCTCGCGGATGGTGTCGTACAGGCAGCCCCAGATGTGGTCGAGCGGATACTGCTCGATCTGCACGTCCTCCTCGATCCAGCGCGGCTCGTCGGCAGCCTTAAAGGTGCCGCTCTTGCCGAAGTGCTGAACCGGCGTGCCGGGATCGGACACCACGGGCGGGAGCACCTGCTCGGGATCGATATAGCGCAAATGCGCCTTGCCGCCGGCCTCGATCACGCAGGAGCCGCGGCTGCCGTACAGGCGATACTCGGGCACGGGCAGCGCGCAGCCGCCGCTGATCTCCATATCGACGATGCGGCCGTTCTCGCCCTCGAGCACCAGCTTCAGGTGATCCTCGCAGTCGCCGCCCGCGGCCACCTGACGCAGCCAGGAGCTGAGATTCTTGAGCGGGGACTCCAGCAGGCGCAGCGAATGATCCACGATGTGCGGACCCCAGTTGAGCATCTGGCCGCCGCCGAAATCGGAGATGGTCTGCCAGTCGTTGCGGCGCTGATAGCTGTTGCGCGCCAGACGGATCTCAAAGACGTCGCCCAGTTTGCCGCTGTCCATCAGGTTCTTGGCGAACAGGAAGTTCGGCTCGAAGCGGCGGTTGTGGCGAATGAACAGGCGGCCGCAGCCGTTGTCGCCCTCGCTCAGGCTCTTCAGCTCGAGCGCCTGCTCGTAGGTCATGCACATCGGCTTCTCGCCCAGAACGTCCTTGCCAGCGAGCAGCGCCATCTTGACGTGCTTGTAGTGATCGCAGGAGCGGGTGGCGACGGACACCAGCTCGACGTCGGGATCGTGAATCAGATCCTCGATTTTATCGTAGGTGTGAACCTCGGGGAAGCGCTCCTTCATCTTCTCAAGACGCTCGGGAATGATGTCGCACGCGGCGACGATCACGCACTTGTCCTCCTTGCCCTTGAGTTCCTCCAGATGCATGCCCCAGCCCGCGCGGCCAAGGCCGACCAGACCGATTCTGACAGGATTTGCCATGATTTTTGTCCTCCTTCAGGGTTTTGCCTTTATGAATGGTGAATTTATCGTTTATCCGCGTTCTCCGCAAGGGCGGCCGAGCGGCCATACTGCCGCGGCGACGCGCCGTACTGCTCGCGAAAGACGCGGTAAAACGTCCTCTCGCTCTCAAAGCCGCTGCGCCGGCACACCTCGCTCAGCGGCATGGACGTGTCTCTGAGCAGGCTGCGCGCGCGATCGGCTCTGAGCGTGTTGACATATTCGTTCAGCCCGCAGCCCATGTGCTCGGAAAAGAGCCGCGAGATCGAATAGCGGTTGATGTACAGGCTGGACGAGAGCGTATCCAGCGTGATCTTTTCGTCGATGTGCGCGCCGATATAGCCCAGCACGCGCCTTAAATCGTCGGTCTCGACCGCCGTGCCGCGCTCGGTCAGCTTCACGTCGGGCAGCAGCCGCCCCACCGCCACGCTCATATAGGCCGTGGCCAGCATCTCGTCGATGTTTTCCTCGCGCGCCAGACGCAAAAGCGCCAGCAGTATGTCCGAATGCGCCGCCCTGACGAACGGCTCGGCGCAGGACGAGCGCTGCAATAAATCCATATACGCGCCGGCGTAGGAGGGATCGAATATCGCGACCACACAGCGTCCGGGCGTGACGAGCCGGTAGGAATGCACGCTGTTGGGCAGCATCAGCGCCGCGTCGCCCGATTCGAGCGTCGTGCTGCGGCCGTCCACGCTCACCTCCTGCTCGCCCTTGACCTGAATGCAGATCTCGACCTGATGATGAAGGTGCGTGGGAAAGTCAAACGTATCCCGCAGATGAACCCTGAACGGCTTGTCCAGATTTTCCTCATAATAATACGTCGCCATGCCTTCGCTCACCTCCATGTCGCCCATCGTCCGCCTCGGCAGGACGCTGGGTACCGCCCTGCAGAGCACCAAGGCACTGTCCTCGGGCTTAGTCAGGGCCAAAGCCCTTCCCTCCATGCCGCCCATCGTCCGCCTCGGCAGGACGCTGGGTACCGCCCTGCGGAGCGCCAAGGCGCTGTCCTCGGGCCTGGTCAGGGCCAAAGCCCTTCCCTCCATGCCGCCCATCGCCTATTCCGGCAGAGAAATCGGGCGCAGCCCCTCTCTCCCTTTTTAATCATATCACTAAACGCGTCTCATGTCAAAACAAATCAACATTTGGCAGAAAACCAATCCTCACCGGCGGCCGTTTTGCGCTATAATGGAATTAATGAGTATACCCTTATGGAGGAACAGACATGGCCGATATGAAAAACGTCCTCATCATTCAGGGCGGCTGGCAGGGGCACGAGCCTGCGCCGGTCGCGCAGCGCTTCGCCCGTATGCTCGAAAAGCACGGCTACAGCGTCACCGTTTCCGACACGCAGGAGCCGCTCGCCGACGCGGAATCGCTCAAGGCGCTCGATCTGATCGTCATGAGCTGGACGATGGGCGAAATCGATCACAAATACGTCGAAAACATCTCCCGCGCGGTGGCGGCGGGCACGGGACTGGCCGGCTGTCACGGCGGGCTGTGCGACGCGTTCCGTCAGGACACCGACTGGCAGTTCATGACCGGCGGCCAGTGGGTAGCGCATCCCGGCAACGACGGCACGCGCTACACGGTCAACGTCCGGCGCGGCTCCAGCCCGATCGTCGAGGGGATCGAGGATTTCGAGGTGTGCAGCGAGCAGTACTATCTGCACGTCGATCCGGCCATCGAGGTGCTGGCCACGACGCGCTTTCCGGTCGCCGTCGGGCCGCACTGCGCCAACAAGCCGGTCGATATGCCGGTCGTCTGGACGAAATACTGGGGCTGCGGCCGCGTGTTCTACAATTCGCTCGGCCATCACGACGACGTTTTTGACAAATCGCCCGAAGCAGCCATGCTGATGGAGCGCGGGCTTGTCTGGGCGGCTGAGGGCAAGCAGTACGCCGCCCAGCACCACCTCACGCCGGAAAAATATGGGCTGTAAGCGCCTGCCCACACGCCACCATTGACCATCGCATAAAACAAACCCACGATTTTTCGACCAATCGAAAGATCGTGGGTTTTCAAATATTCATCGCATGGCCGGCGCCCCGATCCCCTCGAGCCGCCCGCGCGCTTACCGCTCTCCCTGCGTGAGCAGCGCCTGAATGTCGTGCGCGTCGACAGAGCGGACGCTCACGCCCTGCCGCACGGCCAGCGCCGCCGCATAACCCGCTGCCTCGCCCATGGCCACGCACATCGGCATGACGCGGTAGTTCGAATGCGCCATGTGCGTGCCGGAAATGCAGCGGCCGGCCAGCAGCAGATTGTCGACCCCCTGCGGAATCAGGCAGCGATACGGAATCTCATACTGATTGTCCTTCGGGAAATACTTCTGCGCGCCGGTTTTGTCAAGACTCGCGCCGGTGAGATTGTGTACGTCGAAATTGAAGCGCGCCTCGCGCACCACCCAGTCGTCAAAGCGCGCGCAGGAGAGCACATCCTCGCGGGTGAGCGTATATTCGCCCCTGAAATGCCGCGTCTCGCGCACGCCGAGCAGCGACGCGGAGCCGATCTGATAGCAGTTTTCATAGCCCGGCGCATATTCGCGCAGGAAGTTTACGATGGCCTCCATCTGGCTGCGGCAGATCACCTCGCCGCGCGTCAGATCGTCGGCGCTGGTGCCGTCGATGCCGATGGCGTTGGTCATGTTGAGCGTCACAACGCCGGGCAGCGTCGTGCGGTAGAGCAGCACATGGCCTGCCGGAAAGGGCAGCTTCTCCTTCGCCAGCGCCTGCAATTCGCCCTTGTCCGTTTCCACGGTCGTCTCAAAGCTGCCGGGGAACACGGCGCGGTCTGTGTCCACGCCCGCCACCTTGAACATAATCGTCACCGGCTGCATGAGGTGATCCTCCTCGCGCCCCAGCGAGAAGGGCACGCCCGCGCGCGCCGCCACGTCGCCGTCGCCGGTCGCATCGATCACGATCTTCGCCATGACGGCCTCGCGGCCCGATTTGCTCTCCAGAATCACGCCGCGCATCGCGCCGTTTTCGACGATCGCGCCGCTGACGAACGTATAAAGCCGCAGCCGCACGCCCGCTTCCTTCAGCATATCCAGCTCGATCTGCTTGAGCTGCTCCGGATCGATGGTCACGCGGGGCGCTTTTTCATCCGGGAAGCGCCGCTTTTCCATCATGCGATTAAGCAGCTCCTCATAAAATTCGCTCTTAACCGAACCGGTAAAGTGGCTCATCATGCCCGACGTGGCGATGCCGCCCACCGCGCCCAGCGCCTCGACCAGCATCACGCGCGCTCCCTGACGCGCCGCGCAGACCGCCGCCGAAAAGCCCGCCGGGCCGGAGCCGGCCACCAGCACGTCCACCGTATCGATCACCGGAATCTTTCGGGCGGGTTCCTCATAGTAAATCATTTTTCATCATCCTCTCCGATACGCGTTGTCATGGTCTAATCATATCATACCATGCCAGCCGCGCGCTTTCCTTTGAAAATTTGCTCTTTTTCCGCTGTTTTCTTGCAATAGTGCGCACTTTTTGCTATACTCTGTCTGAAGTGCGCCAGAATGGAGGGATGGGTTGTGACCGACAGCGAAAGAGACGGCCGCGCGATCGACGAGCTGCTAACGGACATATTCGCCTATATGGATATGCTGCGGCGCGATCGTCAGCTGGACGTGACCGTCCACTGGCTCGATCATGTGCTGCACACCTGCGCCGACCGGCTGCTGGCCTGCAACATCCACAAAAACCCCTTCTGCGTCTATCTGAAAACCGAAACGGCGCTGTGGGCGCACTGCATCGAGCGGCAGGACAAGGTGCTGGCCAAGGCGCAGGCGGGCGAATACTGCGGCATGTGCTGGGCCGGCATGACCGAGTGGATCTATCCCGTGCGCGACGATAACGGCAGGGCCGTGGGCTTCATCTGCGTGAGCGGCTACGGCGCGGAGCGCGCGCGGGCCATGGAGCGCATCGACGCGGTGTCGCGGCGCTTTCACTTAAACCGCGATGAGCTTGTGCGGCTCTTCGACGAGCGGCTCAATCACACGCTGCCGAATAAGGCCGAGCTGTCGCCGCTCATCCGGCCGCTCGCCCATATGTTCACGCTGCTCATCCACAAGACCGCGCGCCTTGAGGAGGCCAGCGGCGAATCGACCGGCTCGGCGCTGCTGTTCGCCCGCGTGACGCACTATCTGGCGCGCTATTACGCCGCGCCGGTTACGCTGAATACGCTCGCCGCGCAGTTTAATTGCAGCGTGTCCTATCTGAGCCGGCTGTTCCGCCGCTATGCGCATCAGAATTTTCGCCAGTATGTCAACGCGCTGCGCATCCGTCTGGCGCAGACCTTCCTCGTCACCACGCAGATGAGCGTTCAGGAGATCACCTACGCCGTCGGCTTTACGGACAGCAATTACTTTTCCACGGTCTTTCGCCGCGCGGTCGGCTGCTCGCCGCGGCAATATCGCGCTGAACACACGCAGGACGCGCCGCGCGCCTGACGGGAAAGCGGCTCGACGAGCCATGCCGGTTTCCACGGATTGCGGAATCGCTCACGGGTTTTAAGCCCAAACGGCGCGGCGCTCAAATTGCGTTCGGCGTTCCGAAAAACCGGAGCCTTGTTTCAAGGCCTTGGCCGCGCTGAAACAGAAAAAGGCCGTCAGGGCGCTTCGAGATTGCCTGCCGACGATTCACTAAAAAATACGCCAAAGCCCGCGCCAGCCGACATGGCCGCGCGGGCTTTTTTGTTATGCTTCGCCGTGCTCCCGATGGAACGCCTTCAGCGCGCGATACAAACAGCGCCCTTCCTCGAGAAGCGTCTCCTCTGTCGCGGCGTTCCCCGCCAGACCGTAATACGGACTTTCCACCGTCACGGCCAGACGCGTGCGCGGCTCGAAGGCGTAGAACGCGCCGCAGGAGGATTTCATCACGCCCTCCTGATTCCAGAGCGTATTGATGTGTACGTCGTGCGTCCCCTCATAGCGCAGCGCCTTCGGATCGGCAGCCGTCTCCCGCTCGAAAAGCGCGCTGAAGCTGTCCTGAAGCGCCTGCTTTTCGCGGTTCTTGCGCACGATATGGATGAAGTCGTTCATATCGTAGCGATGCCACGGAGAATGCAGATCAAACGCGTAATACACGCCCTCGTCGGCCAGCGCCTTGATCGCGCGCACCTCGGGATAGATCGGCGCGTCGATATAGTCGCGGTTGTGATCGTGCGGCGTACGGTTCTTGCCCTGATCGCCGTGAATCACGCCGTCATAGTCGACAAACGGCACGGCGATCACCGAAAAACCGTCCAGCGGCTCGGCGGCAAATTCGCGAAGAAAGCCCTCCATGACGTAATCGCCGGTCGACTCGCAGGCGTGATGGCGCGCCGTGAGCAGTATGCGCCGTTCCCCCTCGCCCAGCGTGACATACGGCACAGAACAGCCGCCGCGCGAGACGGTCAGCTCTTTGACAGTCAGCTTCAGTTCAGCCGCAGCGCGCTCAAACCGCGCGGGCGCATAGTGCAGATCATGACAAAAATAGACTTCGTCCTCATCGGGCGCAAAGGCATAGCTGAAGCGCTTTCCGTCGGCAGAAACCGCGCCGCCCCACGTCCAGCTCAGGCCGTCATGGCTCACCGCCGCGCCCCACGGCCCGACCCACGCCTTGTCGCCAAAGTCGAACGTCAGCGTCCGTCCCGCCGCGCCGCGCACGCGGAACGCCCAGTAGAACCAGTCGCCCTGCGTGTCGCGCAGCTCGTTTTCCACGCGCACCGTGTCGCCCTCAATGCCGAGGACGTGGATATTGCCGCCGGTGTAGTCTCGATCAATCGTCATGTTCTTCACTCATCCCTTCACAGGCCGCATCGCCGCGCCACTTTAAAAGACGCGGCCGTCACATCAATTGATCACAGCCGCCACAGCTCGGGCGCACTCGTGGACACGGCCAGCGCCCCCGCGCGGATCGCTTCCTCTACTTCGCGGCGCTCGGTGATCATGCCGCCCGCGATGACCGGCAGGCGCAGCTCCTCCTTCAGTCGGACGATCGCCTTGGGCACCAGACCGGGCATGACCTCTATGAAATCGGGCGGATTGGCCGAGAGATGGCGCATTCCGCCGGTCAGCGAGCCGGAATCGACCAGAAAAATGCGCTGTATGGTCATCAGCCCCAGCTCGCCCGCGCGACGGAGCGGCTGCGAACGCGTGGAGATAAAGCCGTCGGGCTGCACAAAGCGCGCGCACCATTCGACCGCCGCTGCGTCCTTGCCCAGCCCCTCGCACAGATCGAGATGGACGAACACGCTCTTGCCCGCGCCGTGCAGCGCGCGCGTCATTTCCTCGAGCGTCAGGATCGAGCCGCCCAGCAGAAACACCGCCGCCGCGGGGCTGTCGGCCGCCCTGCGCACATCCTGCGCGCCGCGCACCGCCGCGATGACCGGCCGCCGCTCGAGCGCAAGAACAAATTCACTCTTTATCATGCTTCCTCCGTATCGGCGCTTCTGCGCAGCATCTGTCCTTCATTATACCGCAGCTTTCCCCGCGATGCAAGCCGTCGCGCGCCCTGAAAAGAACATAAAAAAGCGGAGAGACCGCATTTGATCTCTCCGCTCATCTTATCGCTTATCAGCCGTTTTTCTCGACCCAGGCGATCAGCTCCATGTTGTACCATTCGACGTCGTTCAGATCCTTCGTGCTGAAGCCGCCGGCGCTGTACCAGCTCTTGTCGGCGAAATACGCCTTGAAGTTGGACTTGGTGAAGGAATAGCCGTGGCGGGCATAGATTTCGTTGCGCGCATAGGGCAGGAGCGCCTTGTCGATCGCGCGGATCTCCGCCTTGGTCAGCTTGGTCGTGCTGGAATTCGGGAAGATGTACTGATCGCTGCCGATCGCCTTGACCGCGCTGGGCAGCTTGTCGAATGTCGTGCCGCCGGTGCTGGGCTTGGCGGTCGTCGAGGGCTTCGCCGTGGTCGAGGGCGTGGACGAGGAGGCAAACTCCTTCTCCATGTCGGCGATCAGTTCCATGTTGTACCATTCGACCGAGTTCAGATCCTTCGTGGAGAAGCCGCCTGCGCGATACCAGCTCTTGCTGGCGAAGTACTCGGCGAACTTCTTCTTCTCAAACACATAGCCGTGGCGCGCATAGATCTCGTTGCGGGCATAGGGCCACAGGCTCTTGTCCACAGAGAGAATGTCCTCGCGGGTCAGCTTGGTCGTGCTGGAATTGGCGAAGATGTAGGTGTCGTCAGTGCCGGTGGCGGGGGCGTAGGGCGCGTCGGACTTGTTCATCGCCTTCAGCGTCGCATTGCCCACGATGCCGTCGGCGGTCAGGCCGGCCGCCTTCTGGAAGCGCTTCACGGCCGCGGCGGTCTTTTCGCCGAACACGCCGTCCGCGCTCTTGAGATAGCCCAGCTCAACCAGACGCTTCTGCATCGAGCGAACCGCTTCGCCCGTCGCGCCGATGGTCATCGCGCCGGAAGCCGTGTAGCCGGGCTTGGCCGTCGCGGTGGGCTGCGCCGTGGCCGTCGTATTTCCGGTGGTCGTGCCGGTGGCCGCGGCCGCGTCGGGCGCGGGGGTGGCCAGCGTGTCGGTGGGAAGGGCGGTGGCCGCGGTATCGCCGCCGGTGACGTTGTTCAGCTCGCCGGCGGTGCCGTCGCTCACAAAGTCGCCGCTGTAGAGCGTGGTGGCCTGCTGATCGACCAGAGAAACGCTGGTCAGCTTCTTGAGGTTGTACTCGTAGATGATCACGCAGTCGTCCAGAATCGCCATGTAGTTGTACAGATCGGGCTCATAGATGACCAGCGGATTTTCGCCGCTCAGATCGGAGAGCACCAGCGACTTTTCGCGGTACACCACCAGGCCGTAATCGGTCGGGCGATAGTTCCAGTCGTACTGGCTGAGCACCTTGATGTACTGGTTGGTCTGCACGTTGACGCGGTACAGGCAGCCGTCCAGCCACTCCTGCGTGTCGGAGGAGACGATGTAGCTGTCGTTGAGGTTGTGGAAGTAGACGTACTCGTTATAGGCGGCCAGCACGCTCGCGCCCTGATCGAAGAGCATCATGTTGCTGCTGCCGTCGAGCATCATGCTGTACAGCCGTCCGCTCGAACCCTGAACCTTGCTGCCCTCCTGCAGGCGGGAGTCTACCTGATATTCGGCCTGATCGGTCGCGGACTCATAGTAGACGATGCCGTCGGCGATGACGTAGGAGGTCATCTCAATGTCGGAAACCGGCGCGACGGTGTTCGCGGTGAGATTAATCGCGTTCAGGCGGCCGTTCACCAGGCAGTAGAGCTGACCGGCGTACAGGCTCAGCGTGTGGGCGATTTCGCCCTCGGCAAACTGCGCCGCGACGACGCGGCTGCCGTCGGTGGTGCGCATCATGGCCTGATAGACCGAGCCGTTATTGCGCAGATAGTAGATATTGCCGTTCGCGTCGGCGATCACGTCGTCGATATGCGACGCGGTATCGATGAGCGTCAGCATGCCGCCCGCAATGGGCATGGAATACAGCGACCACGCGCTGTTGACCGGCAGCGCCATGAACAACTTGTCGCTCGTCTTGGCGGCAAACGCGCCGAACTTGGCCTTCACGCCGCTCTCGGCCTGCGCCGTGGGCAGGACGAACGCGCCCAGGCACAGCGCCAGTGCCAGCACGAGCGCCAGCAGCTTCTTTACACGTTTCATAGGAAACCCTCCCATATTGCATAATCACAGAAAACGCTATACTTCTCTGACGTTATTTTACAGGAAAAGTTGCGCGCCGTCAAGAGAAACGACCCTCGGGCGGTACTTTTTACACCCGAAGGCCGTCCTTTTTCCGCTTTACAGCACCCAGTGGATGAACTTGAGCGCGTCCATCCAGTCGGCAGCCTCGTAGGCCACGGTATAATCGTTCACCATGACGCAGCCGGGATAGTAGGCCGCGCCGTGCGCGCGCTTGTGATCCTTAAAGTTGATCTCCAGCGAAAAATGATCGGGCATGGGATAGAGATTGGCGGAGAGATCGCCCGACGCGGCCTTCTTCACCGCTTCGCGGATGCGCTTCACCGCCAGATCGGGATGGATCGAAATCGTGCCGCCGCCCACGCCCTCGAGCACGGGCACGGTCGCCACGCCCGGAATCACCGAGGTAATCCATTCGCACAGCCCCCTGTCGCCGCACACGCACGCCACCGGCACGCCGACCATCGACGCGGTCAGGCAGTTCATCATCAGCTCGGAGCAGATTTCGCCGTTGAGCTTCACGGTGTTGTTCTGGCAGTTCATGGTATGCGAGAGCGGATTGGTGTTCATGCCCGCGCCGGAATGATAGCCGGTGAATATCGCGCCGGCAAACGTGCCGTCAATGCCGCTCATCATACTGTAGGGATGGTTTTCCCAGCCGCGGAAAATGCGCGTGCGCTCAGGCAGCATATCGGGCCGGATGTTGCGCGCGGTGTCGTGCGCGTCGCGCACCAGCACGTCGTCCGCGCCCGCGTCGAAGCAGCCCTCGCAGGCGGCGGCCACCTCGCGGCTCATCTGGCGCGCAAAGTAATCGTACAGCGGATGCCCCGGCTCGGTCTCGCTCCAGTCGGCGATGCCGCAGGTGCCCTCGATGTCGGCGGAAATATAGAATTTCTTCATATCATTGCTCCTGTTCCGGAATATGTCCTTGCATTTCCTTCTTATCTCATAAGCGCGCGGTCGGGCGCTTTCAGAGTACGTTTCAAAAAGTGGTTCGCGCCGCCGCGCCCTGGCGGTGCTCCCGCTTATCGAGCGCGTCGATCACTTCTCCGACGAACACAATGTGCGGCTGCCAGCCGCCCTGAAAGTCGGGATAGACGTCCGGCGCGGCGGCGTACATCGCCTGAACCTCGGGCGCAAGCGCATCTCTGCCAAACTGATGCGCATAGAGCTTCCTGCACAAAAGCGTCAGCTCGGCCTGCTCATAGGTCACGCCCTGCCCGAACGCGAGGGGCGTAAGACCTGCTGCGGCCGCCTTGTCGCCGTCTCGTCCGGAATGCGCGCCCATGTAGGCGAGCGCATCGCGATACCGCTCATCGTAAAAGCTCACGGTAAAAAAATCGTTTCCTTCGAGAAAGCCGCATGTATGGCGCGCCGGATGCACATAAACCGTGACGGCCGGCCTGCCCCAGAGCGTGCCCAGACTGCCCCAGCTGACCGTGCAGCTGTTGAAGTTTTCCATGGTGCCGGCGGTCACAATCCCCCATCGCTGTGCAAACAGCTCGAATATCCTGCAATCTTCCGAAAGAAATCCGTTCATCCGAGCACCTCCAGCGCCATGGCGACGTGCATCGCCATGCCGATCGCCATGCAGCTTTCGTCGATGTGGAAGTCTCGGCTGTGCAGCGGCGGCGCGGGCAGCTCGTCCTCGCGCACGCAGCCTATGTGATAGAACGCGCCGGGCGCTTCGTCGCTGAAGAAGGAGAAATCCTCCGCGCCCATGCTCGGCTCGGCCTTTTCAAGCATATGCTCCGCGCCGAACAGCCGCGCGCCCACCCGATGCACGCGCTCGGCCTCGTTCAGATCGTTCACCAGCGCGTTATAGCCGGGCTTGATGCGCACGTCGGCGGTGCAGCCCATCGCCTGCGCCACGCCCTGAACGACTTCATTGATGCGCTGCTTCATCATCGCGCGGATCTCGGCGTTGGCTGTGCGCAGCGTGCCCTTCATCGTCACCTCGTCGCAGATGATGTTGGACGCGCGCCCGCCCTCGATCTTGCCGATGCTCAAAACGGCGCTCGACAGCGGCGAAAGATTGCGCGACACCAGCGTTTGAAGCGCCGTAATGATCTGCGCCGCGCACACGATCGCGTCGCGGCCGCTCTCGGGATACGCGCCGTGTCCCGATACGCCGTGAACCGCCAGCGTAATGCTGTCGGTGGACGCGTTCAGCGTTCCCCTGCGTGTTTCCACCGTGCCGACGGGGAGGCGCGGCATGACGTGCAGCCCATAGACGTGATCGACGTGCGGATTTTCCATCACACCGGCCTTGACCATGCGCTCGGCGCCGCCCTCCGTCTCCTCGGCGGGCTGGAAGAGCAGCTTCACATTGCCGTGCAGCTCGTCCTTCATGCCGTTTAAGATCGCCGCCGCGCCCAGCAATATGGCCGTATGCGCGTCGTGGCCGCAGGCGTGCATCATGCCCGGATGCGTCGAGCGGAACGGGCAGGTTTCCGGCTCCTCGACCGGCAGCGCGTCGATGTCGGCGCGGAACGCCACCGTCTGCCCCGGATGCGCGCCGCGGATCAGGCCGACCGTCCATGTATTCTCGGTGGTATACTCGATCCCCAGCTCGTCCAGCGCTCCGGTGATGATCTTCTGCGTTTCAAATTCCTGATTGCCCGGCTCGGGCACGCGGTGCAGGCGGCGGCGCAGCGCCACGGCCCACTCAAGCTGCTTCTCGGCCAGAGCCCTGATCTCATGATCGGTCATATCTGTCATCGTCCTTCCGTTTTGCGCGCTTCATGGCGGCGCATCGCCTTCATCTGTCGATGCCGCTTCCCTCTCAAGCCGCGCGAACCGGCTCCGCGGCTTTCAAGCCCCGCGAAAAATCCGGTTGAGCTTCTCGCTGCTCCTCAGAGCATATCTGGCGCGCGCTTACATCTCCTGAACAATATCCACAACCTCGCCGTTTTCCATGTACACGCGGGGCACGCGCCGGCCGGTGCGCGCCAGCGATTCGTTGCGGTTGAGGTGCGCCACAGAGGCGTATTCGTCCACGCCGATGCTGCCGCCCAGCAGGATCACTTCGTCGCCCTCGCGCACATCGGGAATGTCGGTCACGTCGGCCATCATCTGATCCATGCACACCAGTCCGGCCACCGGCGCGCGCTTGCCGCGAATCTCCACCGTACCGATGTTGTTGAGCCGCGGGAAGCCGTCGATATAGCCCGCCGAAATCGTGGCAATCACGCTGTCGCGCGCAAGCGGGTTGTCCTCGTCGTAGCCCAGGCACTCGCCCACAGGCACCGTGTGCAGCTGCGCCACGCGCGCCTTGACGGTCATGGTCAGCCGACTCTCCTCGGGGTGAGCGTAGCCGCGCGGATACACGCCGTACAGCCACGCGCCCGTGCGCACCGCGTCCATCTGCTCCTCAGGATAGCGCACCATGCCGATGCTGTCCAGCGCGTGGGTCATGACGGACAGGGCGCACTTCTCAAGCGCCTCTTTGGCAAAGCGCAGCCGCGCGAACTGCCGCTGATCGTTCTCATAGCCGCGCAGCGCCAGATGCGTGAACAGCCCCTCGAGCGAAACGACGCCGCTCTCCGCCAGCATGACGGCCACGCCCTCGACCTCTTCCGGCATGAGCCCCAGCCGGTGAAGGCCGGTCTCGACCTTGATATGCACGCGCGCCTTCTTCCCCACACGCTTTGCCGCCGCAATCACGCGCCCGGCATACGCGCGGGAGAACACAGTGAGCACAATGCCCTTTTCAATCGCCTGATCGAGCTGACGGTCGCCCATCAGCCCCAGCACGAGCACGTCGGCGTCCAGCCCCAGCGCGTAAAGCTCCTCCGCTTCATTATAGGAAGCGACGGCGAAAAAGCGCTGGCCCTCATCGTAGAGAACCTGAGCGACCTTCTTCGCGCCCAGTCCGTACGCGTCGGCCTTCAGTACGGCGATCAGCTTCGCCGTGGTCAGGTGCTTCAAAGCGTTGCGGTAGTTCTGTTTAAGGCGCGTGAGGTCAACCTCCGCCCAGCAGCGCGAGCGCGCCTCCTCCGGGGTCATCATGATGATTCCTCCATTCAGTCCGTTGATTGACAAAGGGCCGGCCGCCCGTCTCGGCAGCCGGCCCCATGGGCGTTTGCTACAATTATACGTCCGATTATGAATCCGTGCAAGAGCATATTTGCTTATTGCGCGAGCATTTCACGATATTTCGCCAGCTCCGGCTCATTGCCGCGCACAAAATGCCCCTCTTCAAGCTCCACCCACTTCGGCTTGTCCACCGAGTAATCGTGCATCGAGGGATCGTAGATCTGAATCTCCTTTTCCTTCTCGCGGCGCGGGTCGGGCATGGGCACGGCGGAGAGCAGCGCGCGCGTGTAGGGGTGCAGCGGGTGCCTGAACAGCTTTTCGCAGTCGCTCAGCTCCACCATAACGCCCTTGTGCAGTACGGCGATGCGGTCACAGATGAAGCGCATGACCGACAGATCGTGCGATATGAACAGATACGTCAATCCGCGCTCCTTCTGCAGGCGGCTCATGAGGTTGAGCACCTGCGCGCGGATGGACACGTCCAGCGCGGAGATCGGCTCGTCGGCGATGATGAACTCCGGCTCCATGACCAGCGCGCGTGCGATGCCGATGCGCTGGCGCTGGCCGCCGGAAAACTCGTGCGGGAAGCGGCTGGCGAACTCGGGCAGCAGGCCCACGTCGCGCAGCGCCTGACTGACCTTCTCCTCGCGTTCGGCGCGGGTATATTTCACGTCGCCGCCGTACAGGCCTTCCGAGACGATGTAATCGACCTTGGCGCGCTCGTTCAGCGAGGCCATGGGATCCTGAAAGATCATCTGGATGCCGCGCGTGACCTTGCGGTCAAGCTCCTTCGAGATGCGGCCGTTGATCTTCTCGCCGTGATAGAGCACCTCGCCGGCCGAGGTGGGATGGATACGGATGATGGCGCGGCCGATCGTGGTCTTGCCCGAGCCGGACTCGCCCACAACGCCGAACGTCTCGCCCTTGTAGACGTCGAAACTCACGTCGTCAACGGCCTTGAAGCGATTGCGGCGCTTGCCGAAGCACACGTCCATATGCCGGACGGACAGTATGACCTCGCGGTTCTCCTTAGTCTCCAAAGCCGCTCACTCCTTCCCTGGCCAGCTTCTGCACGGCCTCAGGCGGGTCGATCTTCGGCGCGCGGGGGTCGAGCAGCCACGTTTTGGCCTTATGCGTCGGGCTGACCTCGAAATAGGGCGGCCGCTTGACGAAATCGATCTTCAGCGCGCGCGGATTGCGGGGCGCGAAGGCGTCGCCCTTCACCTCGGTGAACAGATTGGGGGGCGTGCCGTGAATGGAATAAAGCTCCTCGCCGCGCACGCCCAGCTGCGGCAGCGACGAAAGCAACGCCCATGTATAGGGGTGCTTCGGGTCGTAAAAGACCTCCTCGCAGGTGCCCAGCTCGACGATATCGCCCGCATACATGACGGCGATGCGGTCGGCCACGTTGGCCACGACGCCCAGATCGTGCGTGATATAGACGGTGGTCAGGTCGTATTTGGTCTTGAGCGAGCGGATGAGCTTGAGTATCTGCGCCTGAATGGTCACGTCCAGCGCGGTGGTCGGCTCGTCGCAGATCAGCAGCTTCGGGCGGCAGGCCACGGCGATGGCGATGACCACGCGCTGGCGCATACCGCCGGAAAACTCGTGCGGATACTGCTTTGCGCGCCGTTCGGGATCGCTGATGCCCACATCGGTGAGCAGCTGAATCATTTCCTTATGCGCCGCCGCGCCGCGCAGGGGCCGGTGCAGCTCAATGGCCTCCAATATCTGCGCGCCCACGGTCTTGAGCGGGTTGAGGCTGGTCATGGGATCCTGAAGCACCATGGCGATTTCCTTGCCGCGCACCTTGAGCCACTGGCTCTCGGTCTTATACTGCGCCAGATCCTCGCCGTTATAGATGATCTGGCCGCTCTCAATCCAGCCGTTCGCGTCGAGAAGCCCCATGAACGTCTTGACAAAGACCGATTTGCCGGAGCCGGACTCGCCCACGATGGCCAGACTTTCGCCCTTGTAGACGTCCAGATCGACGTCGCGGATGGCGTGCAGCTTTTTGCCGCGGAGGTTGAACATCACGTTCAGGCCGCGAACGGAAAGAATCGGCGTGTCCATGATTGTTTCTCCTCCTTACAGATGGTTTTTCGGATCGGCCGCGTCCGCGAAGGCGTTGCCGATGATGTAGAACGAAATGGTGATGACCGACAGCACGACCGCCGGAAAGATCAGCTGATAGCGCAGGCTCGCCGAGGTGATCAGCTTGCGGCCCTCGTTGATCAGGTTGCCCAGAGACGGCGTGTCGACCGACAGGCCCAGGCCGATGTAGGTGATGAACACCTCGCTGCCGATCGCGCCGGGGATGGCCAGCGCCATGCGCAGCATGATGACCGACACCAGATAGGGCAGCAGGTTCTTAATCATGATGCGCACGCTGCCCACGCCCAGGCATCGGGAAGCCAGGTTGTAGTCGCGGTCGCGGATGATGACGATCTGATTGCGGATAAAGCGCGCCATGCCCAGCCAGCGCGTCAGGCTCATGGCGAAGATCAGCGTGCCGATGCCGGGACGCATGATATACGATATCAGTATCAGTATGATCGTGTTGGGGATGTTGTCCAGCACGTTGTAGATCTCGGTGATGATGCGGTCGAGCGCGCGGACATAGCCCCACGCGATGCCCACCGCGATGCCGATGAACGCCTCGAAGAACGCCACGACGAAGCCGATCCACAGCGACGTTCTCGTGCCGCTCCACACGCGCGCCCACAGGTCCTGACCGATGTTGTTCGTGCCGAATATGAAGGCGTGGTCGGAGGGGATGTTGCGCAGCTCGGTCTCGCCCACGGTCGCCACGTCGCCGTTTTCAAGCTCCTTTATATGGGAAGCGGCGGCGTAGAGCGGGGAGCCGTTGTTGGTGTAATCGGCCGGCTCTCTGTAAACGGAGAGCGGGAAGCTCGATTTGCACTCGTAGGGCACGGCGGTCGGGTCGTCGGGCAGCTTCAGCTTGGTCTGGAAGTTGTTCTGAACATAGCCCTCGCCGCCGTCGTATTCGATGCGGCACCAGTCCTCGCCATACTCGACGACGGTGAACTTCTCGCGCGCCTTGAGCGTGGCGGACACGTTGGTCACGCGGTACCAGTCGTCGTCCACGCGGCTGCCGATCAGCACCGTGCCGTCCTCGGCGGTCGCCATGACCGTCGTAAGCGCGGGCGACTGATTGGCCAGCTGGATGCCGGTGGCCGGATCGTTGTTGATGGTGTTGGGGGCATACTGGCCGGGCAGCAGCGGCTGTATGATCGTAAAGGCCAGCAGCAGCGCCAGCACGATCAGCATGGCCACGGCCATCCTGTTGTGCAGAAAGGCGTTGAGCGTCGATCTCCAGTAGGAATAATTCGAATAGCCGCCGCGCTCAGCCGCGCTCGCGTCGTAGGCCGCCTCGACGAACAGCTCGTCCTCATTGGCTGTCTCGTCGATTTGCGCGCCCTGAACGGCCTGGGTGATGTGTTCCTCGAGCTGGCGCTTCTTGTGTTCAAACAGGCCGGCCATCAGCGCGCACCTTCCTTCTTGACAAAGCTGATTCTGGGATCGATCACCGCCATGAGCAGATCGCCCAGCAGCAGACCCACAATGCCGATGCACGAATAGATCATGACCAGCGCCTGAACCATCGGGTTATCCTGACGGCCGATGACGTCCACCAGCAGTCCGCCCATGCCCGGCACGGAATACAGAGACTCGATGTAGATCGAGCCGCAGATGGTGTACAGGATCGAAGCGGGAATGTACTGGATCATCGGCACGAAGGCGTTGCGGAAAACGTGACTCATCATGATTCTGCGCCGCGGCACGCCCTTCGAGACGGCCAGCCGGACGTAATCCTTGTTCATCTCGTCCACCATATAGCGCCGCAGCCACATGGCGTAGCTCGCCGCGCCGCCCAGAGACATCGAGAACACCGGCAATATCCATGTGACCCAGTTGTTCCGGTCAAAGAGCATGGAGATGTTCAGCCATTCCGTGCCGTACATCTGGATGAAGATATAGTACACGGCCGAGGGCACCGCGTTGATAAAGACGATGAACGCCGTGCCGAATTTGTCCCAGAAGCCGCTGCGGCTGCGCGCCATGGCCGCGCCCAGCGGCACGCCCATGAGCAGCGAAAGCGCCATGCTCATCAGGCCCATATAAATGGAAATGGGCGCCTTCTGCGCGATGATGGTCGTAATGGGCGTGCCCGCGCTGTAGCGTGAGGATGTGCCCAGATCGCCGTGCAGCAGCTTGACGAAGAAGTTCTTCAGCTGGACGTGAATGGGCTGCGTCAGCCCCAGCTGTGCCAGCTTGGCGTTGACCTGCGTTTCGTCCAGCTTGTCGAAATTGTCAAAATAGCCCTCGATGGGCATCTGCCGCAGCAGCACGAACACGACCACGATGATGATGCACAGCGTGATCACAGACGAGGCCAGCCGTTTGAGCGAATACTTAAGCACCTTGTCCTCACAACCTTCCGGGACGTTTTTTACTTCAGCCGGCGTCGGGCGGCCGGGCGGCTTTTGCTCCGCACGGGCGGCCGACGTCGATTAAGCTGCATAATTGTATACAAGTATTATAGGCGATCGCGGGGACGGCGACCACCGCCCCCGCGAAAGAAATAAGTTGATTTGATGTGAAGTTGCGCCTTCAGTCCGTTACTTGCCGGCCAGCTCAGCGCGCTTCTCGAGCCACTCGTCGTACGCGTCGTAGAACTCGTCGGTGCTCATGGGCTTCTCCAGCAGGTGCTGGCCCTTGTAGCGGCAGGTGGCCAGGCCGGTCGCGGCGAACTGGCTCTCGAACGGGTTCAGACGGGAGGCCGTGTAGCCGCCGGTGTTGGAGCCGTAGGGGATGGTCAGCGCGTGGTTGATCAGGTAGGCCTCAGCCTCGGCGAAGGCCAGATAGCGCGCCTCCATATCGGAGCCGGACATCTCGCGGGCCGCGTCGGTGAGGTTGTAGTAGGTCATTTCGCCGTTGTCGTCATACAGGCTCTCCTGCGTCGCGTTGATCAGGAAGCCGTAGTTGTCGGTGCGGCGGAAGGGCTCGCAGGTGTTGATCGGGTCGGCGAAATCCAGGCCCCAGTTGCACTTCATGAAGGCGTACTTGCCGGAGCGGCGGATCTCCTTGAGGAAGCCGGAGGACGGGCCGGGCTCGACGATGATGTCGATGTAGTCGCTGCCCAGCAGACCCTCGAGCTGCTGCTCGATGACCTGGCACTCCTCAGCCCAGGAGGAATCGGATGGGTTGTAGCACATGAGCACCTTGATCGGCAGCGTCGCGCCGGCCTCGGTCAGCTCGGGGATGGCCGCGTCGCGGTAGGCCTTGGCCTTCTCCTCGTTGAACTCGACCTTCACGTCGGCCAGAGCACCCATCTCGGTGTAGTCCTGTCCGTCGTAGATGACGATGTCGGACGGGGTGACGGTATCCCAGAGCAGATCCTCGGGATTGTCCGGCTCGATGACGGTCTTGGCCTTCACGCGGTCAAGGCCGGCCATGATGGACTGGCGGAAGTTTTCGTTGTTGACGGCGATCTTCCAGTTTTCCGGCTCGTAGACGTCGTCGAACTGGGGATCAAAATTGAAGCAGAAGAAGTAGGAATACTGGCCGACCTGACGGACGGGGTGAATGAGATCGGCGGTCTTTTCATCGGCGAGCCATTCGGCTGCGATGGTGGAGGTGATGCTGGCCGAATCGATCTCGCCGCGCAGGTACAGCTCGGGGGACAGCGTGGAGGCTTCCTTGTTATAGGTCTGCTCCAGCTTGGTCAGATAGACGTGCTCCGCGTCCCAGTAGCTCTCGTTCTTGCTGAACACGCGCTTCTCCTGGGGCTTGAACTCACTGAGCGTGTACGCGCCGCAGTAGAGCACGGTGTCGTTGCCGGTGGCCAGGCCGAACTGATCGCCCTTCTCCTCCAGGAACTTGGCGTTCACGGGCATATAGCACACATAGTCCAGCATGGACAGGAAGTAGGGGCAGGGCTCGCTGGTGGTGTAGGCGATGGTCTTTTCATCGACGGCCTTCACGCCCACGTTCTCCCAGTCGAAGGGAGCCGGCGCCTCCTCGCCCTCGTCGGGGGTGGAGGTGCTGTCGAAATATTCCTGCGCGCCCGCAAGGTAATCGGTCAGGATCCACGCGGTGGACGAGGCGTTCTGCGCGTTGAGGATGTACTTGGCGGCGGTCACGAAATCCTCGGCAGTCACATCGGCGTAATAGGTGCCGTCGGCAGTTACCCAGGTGGCGCCATCGCGCAGATGGAACGTCCAGGTCAGGCCGTCCTCGCTCTGCTCCCAGCTCTCGGCCAGGCAGGGCACGATCTGGCCGTAGGTGTCGTGCTCGACCAGCGTATCGACAATGTTGGCCGCAACGCTGTATTCATTTTCAGACGACGTGGTCAGATAGTTGAGGGTGCCGATTTCGCCGCTGTACAGAGATCTGTAGACGGAATCCTCACCCTCGGCGAAGACCGGGACAGCCGACAGGACGAGCAGGACGCTCATGAGCAGCGCGGCAATCTTCTTCTTCATAGGTGTAACCTCCTTTTTCAGACCACCGAGTTTATATTCGGTGTTTGTGGATTAAGATACCACACAACCGCCGCCTTTGCAATATCCAGTATGTAAAAAATTCATTTTTGACGGCGTTTTACGAGATTTTCGCTTTTATTTCCAGCCATGTCCTGCCGTTTCATTCATTTTTCCCGAACAATCCGGTATTCTTATACGCGCACAAGCACGGCGCGCGGCGCTTTGCCGCCCTCGGGCGACGGATTGAGCGCCCTGAGCGTTTCCTGCGCCACGCGGTATCTTTTGCCGATCTCCCACAGCCCCTCGCCTGGCTCCGGCCAGTAAAGCCCCGCGCCGCGCCTTCGGGGATCGTCCTCCCCCGCCTGCGCGCCGGTGGTCAGCACGGCTTCCTCGCTGTGCCAGGCCGCGCCGCTTGCCGTGAGCGTGCATTTAAGCTCCATGCGGTCGCTCATCAGCGCGGCGGCTTCCGCATCGGACGCGTCGATACGCACGTCTGCATCGTCGCCCAGCGGCCGGCCGAGCTTGATGTCGAAGGGCAGCTCGCCCCGCGCGCCGCTGAGCCGCTCGCTGCCCGAGGGCATATAGAGCGCCGTGACCTCCAAGAGTCCCCGGATGTGCGCGCCGTCCTGCTCGTCGGTGATCTCGCTCACGACGGGGCGCACGCGCGCAGCCAGCGCCGTTCCCGCGCCGGGCGCGTTTTCGTCCAGCAGCAGCGTGCCGCGGAAGGGAACGCTCGTCTGGACCGTCTCCGCCGCGCCGCACAGGGACATTTTTTCCTGCTCGAGCGACAGCGTGCCGTCGCCCGCGATATACGCGTCGGACACCACGTCCAGCGCTTCGCCCGCGTTCATGCGTACGGTGAGCAGCAGCTCGCACTGCATCTTGAGCGCGGCCTCGCCATCCTGCGCGCCCTCCTCCACCTCGACCGAGAGCGCGCTCACGTCGGCCAGCGCTTCAGCCTCACCTTCCACCCAGTCGGGCATACCGACCAGCGCCTCAAACGGCAGCCGGTAGCGTACCAGCGCCACGGGACGGCCGGCCACGCTGCTGGCCACGAGCGATTCGATCTGCACGCCGCCGCTCAGCCGCACGCCGCCCAGATCGCGCTCGACGCTCTCCACGCGCGGCGCGGCCCACTGCATGAGCACGACGCGCGCGTGCAGCGCCGTGGGAAGCGCCACACTGTCGCTCAATGTCACTGTTTCGCTGTTTTCGGCGCTGGTTTTGCCCGTCTCGACGCGCTGGAGCCGCGTTTCGACCGGCGTATCGCTCTCAAAGCCGGTCACGGCCTCCACCGGCGTCAGGCTGCGCGCCCGCACGCTGACTGTCACGGCGACGCGGAACACCATATGGCCGTTGTCGTAGGCCGCCTCGACATGATCGGTGGCCGCGCGCGCCCGCACGGCCATGCCCGGCTCCACGCCCTCGATATCGACCGCCTGCTCGAACGACGCTCTCGCCGTCAGCGCGCGCAGGCTGTTCTCCTCGCCCAGCCGGTAGGCGGCCTGACACTGCACCTGTCCGCTCACCAGCACGCGGCCGGACTGCGCTTCAACGTCCTTGACGGCGGCGAAAGCGTCCTCCATGGCGATCTCGACCGATTCCCGCCCCGCGCCCGGCACGGGGGCCTCCGCCTGCACGGGCAGCTGGAATACGGCGCTTCCCACCAGTCTTTCCACCTCGACGGTCTTTTTGACGCACTCAATCGACATGATGATCCTCCTCTCGGGGCGAAAGCCCCCATCGCTTCGATAGATATGCGGCCGCGCGCGCAATTTTGCATGAGCGGCTCCGTTTGCCGCAGTCCGTGACGGCTTACGCGCAATATTTACGTTTCTCTCCCCCGAATTTTGTTGACTTGCGGGGGGAAGATGCTATAATAGCACTTATACACCGACGACATGGATATATAAGAAGGGGGATACGATTCATGATGGGAAAAATCCGCGAGGGACTGACGTTTGACGACGTGCTGCTGGTTCCTCAGAAGAGCGACGTTATTCCGCGCGACGTGAAGCTCGAAACCGCACTCACGCCCGACATTCATCTCAATATTCCGCTGATGAGCGCCGCCATGGACACCGTCACCGATTCGCGCATGGCCATCGCGCTGGCCCGCGAGGGTGGATTGGGCATCATCCACAAGAACATGACCATCGCTGAGCAGGCCGCGCAGGTCGATCAGGTCAAGCGCAGCGAGAGCGGCGTCATCACCGATCCTTTCTTCCTTTCGCCCGAAAACCTCGTGTCCGACGCGCTCGCGCTGATGGCCCGCTATCGTATCTCCGGCGTGCCGATCACCCGCACCGGCCGTCTGGTGGGCATCCTCACCAACCGCGATCTGCGCTTCATCACCGATTTCAATCAGCCCATTTCCAACGTCATGACCAGCGAGAATCTGGTCACCGCGCCCGTGGGCACCACGCTGGAGGAAGCCAAGTCCATTCTGGCCAAACACCGCATTGAAAAGCTCCCGCTGGTCGATGAGAACTATATGCTGCGCGGGCTGATCACCATCAAGGACATCGAAAAGAGCATCAAGTATCCCGCCGCCGCCAAAGACAAGAACGGCCGCCTGCTGTGCGGCGCGGCTGTCGGCGTGACCAAGGACACCCTCGAGCGCGTTGGGGCGCTGGTGGACGCGAAGGTCGACATCATCACGCTGGACACCGCTCACGGCCATTCCGCCGGCGTCATCGACAGCGTGCGCATGGTCAAGAACGCCTTCCCGAACCTGCCCATCATCGCGGGCAACGTCGCCACTGCCGCCGCCACGGCCGATCTGTTCGAGGCGGGCGCGGACGTAGTCAAGGTCGGCATCGGCCCCGGCTCCATCTGCACCACGCGCGTGGTCTCCGGCATCGGCGTGCCCCAGTTCACCGCCATCTGCGACTGCGCCGAGGCCGCTGAAAAGTATGGCCGCGCCATCATTGCCGACGGCGGCATCAAGTATTCCGGCGATCTGACCAAGGCCATCGGCGCTGGCGCCGCCGCGGTCATGGTCGGCAGCCTGCTGGCCGGCGTTCAGGAAAGCCCTGGCGAGATCGAAATCTATCAGGGCCGTTCCTTCAAGGTCTATCGCGGCATGGGCTCCCTCGCCGCCATGGAGAAGGGCAGCAAGGATCGCTATTTCCAGGAGGGCGCGAAGAAGCTGGTGCCCGAGGGCGTCGAAGGCCGCGTGCCCTACAAGGGAACGCTGTCCGACACCGTGTTCCAGCTGATGGGCGGTCTCAGATCCGGCATGGGCTACTGCGGCGCGCACACCATCCGCGAGCTGCACGAGAAGGCCGAGTTCATCCGCATCACCAACGCCGGCCTGCTCGAGAGCCATCCGCATGACATCACCATCACCAAGGAAGCCCCCAACTACACCACGCGATAAATCACATATACAAAGATCCGGAGAGCGCAACGCCCTCCGGATCTCTTTTTGTCCGACCGTCCCGCGGATCAGCCCTTGATGCCGCCCAGCGAAAAGCCGGTCATGATGTGCTTCTGGAATATCGCAAAGAGTATAATCGGCGGAATGATCGCAAACGTCATGGCGATCATCTTCTTGTCGATGCTGTAGTTCGTGCCCATGCGGTAGAGCTTGACCATGACGGTAAACAGATTCTTGTCGGTGAGCGTGAGATACGGCCAGAGGAAATCAGACCACACGCCGTTGAGCGTGAAGAGCGTGATGACCATTATGACCGGCTTGCTCAGCGGCACGACGATGCGGAAGAATATCATCAGATCGGTGCAGCCGTCAATGCGCGCCGCCTCGATGTACTCCTTGGAAATGCTGTCGAAGAAGCTCTTGAACACGATGACGTAATAGGCGCTCGCGCCGCGCATCAGCCAGAGCGGTATGAACGAGTTGAGCATCTTCACGTTGATGATGTGCTTGTAGAGCGGCACAAGGCCGACCGTGTTGGGCAGCATCATCGTCCAGAGCATCAGCGAGAACACCAGCACAGTGCCGGCCGGCTTGAGTCTGGAGAGCACATAGCCCATCAGCCCGTTGAACACAATGGCGCAGACGACCGAGCCGATCGCCACCCAGAGCGTGTTGAGATAGGATGATGTAAAGTTCATCATGTTCCACGTTTCAACCAGCTTTTCGGGATGGAAGGAATGCGGAATGATCGTCGGCGGAATGCTCAAAAACTCCTTTATGTCCTTCAGGCTTGAAACCATGACCCACAGCGGCGGGAACACGCATATGACCGAGCAGAGCACCATAATTATGACGATCAGCGCATAGCCGATTTTGACCGAGGGGCGCTTGAGATCGGTAAAGACGATCGCGCCGCTGTTTTTATTGGAAAGTTTTGACATGACGACGCCTCCTTACGCTTTCTCGAGATGCTTCTGCACGCGGAAATAGACCACGACCAGCGCCAGTATGATGACGAACGTAATGCTGCTCACAGCCATGGAATGACCCGCCTTCATGTAGGTAAAGCCGTACTGATAGCCCAGCAGCAGCAGCGACATGGACGCGTTGTTCGGCCCGCCGCTGGTCATCATCATCGGCTCGTACATGACCTGGAACACGCCGATGATCTGCATGATAAACATAAGCGATATGATGGGATAAATCGAGGGCAGCGTGATATGGAATATGCGCTTGAATATGCCCGCGCCGTCCATGATCGCCGCCTCGTACAATTCCTGATTGACGCCCTGCAGGCTGGCCAGATACATGATCGCCGTGCCGCCGAAGCCCTTCCAGGTCATCGTCATAACGATCAGCGGTATGGTCAGCTTGGGGTCCTGGAGCATCTGGGACATGGGCAGCCCGACGCTCCTCAAAAACGCATTGACCAGCCCGCCCGCGCCCGGGTCGAGCAGGAACGTCCACATCAGCGCCACGGCAACGCCGGGCACCATGCTGGGGAAATAGATCGATACGCGCATGACGCTGCCGCCATGAACGACCTCGTTGATCATGATCGCCACGATAATCGGCAGGCAGAAGCCCAGTATCAGCGACCAGCCCAGATATTTGAAGCAGTTGACAAACGCGGCCACAAACGCGCGGTCGGCTATGACCTCGCGATAGTTTGCAAAGCCTATGAACTTGACAATCTCATAGCCCTTCGTGCGGAAGAACGAGAGCACCAGACCCTCTATCAGGGGCATCCACGCAAAGAATACGAACAGCGCGAGCGTGGGGATCATCAGACACCACGCCATCCAGTCACGGCGAATGATGTATTTGAGCGAAGAGCCGCGCTTCCCGGCGGCCTTCAGAGATTTTGCTCCTGTCTGAGCCATTTCATTCCCTTCCTTTATGAAACAGGGACGCGCAGCCTGAGCCATCCTGAGAATGACCTGGCCGCGCGCCCCTGCCGGTGTTGTGCGGCGTCAGAGCAGAACCTGGCGGCAAACGCCGTCATGCCGCTCTTTGGCGCTTACTTCAGCGTGTCGTTGTAGGGATCGAGGTACTGCGCCTGGAAGTCGGCGTTAACGCTGTCCAGCAGAGCCTGAACATCGGCGTTCTCGTTGGTGAACACTTCCTGAATGACGCTGTCCAGCATGGCGTAGAGAGCCTGAACCTCGACGGGCTCCTCGGGATGCAGATCCTTCGAGCCGTTCTCCATGTAGTCGGTCATCTTGGTGGGATCGATGTTCTGATACTTCTCGTTGATGGCGACTTCGGCCTCGCGCTTGTCGCCGCCCACCCACACGGACATGTTCAGGTTGGAAACGACGTTGCCGTCGGCCAGCTTCGCCTTGACGTTCTCTTCCATGGCGGTCTTCACTTCGTCGGTGCACTCGGGCGTGTAGCCGGTCACAGCCAGCCACTTGAACGCAGCGTCAACCTCTTCGGGCGTCGCGTCGGGGTTGAACATATTGGCGGAACCGCCGGTCAGCACGGCATGGGCGCCGTTGGGGCCGGAGGGAATGGAGAACTCGCCCAGATTGGTCGCGGCGATGCCGTAGGTGCGGCACATGTTGCCGAACACGTCAGGCGGGGTGATCATCATGCCCAGCTGGTCGACGCTCATCCACTGCATGCCCTCGGTACGGCTGGCGATCAGCGTGTCGGGCAGAACGTTGTACTTCCAGCGCAGATCCTTCAGATACTGCATGGCGGCAACAGCGCCCTCGGAATTGACCGCGGCGGTGTAGGTGCCGTCCTCAGCCATAACTTCCAGATTCTCAGCGCCGAAGCACCACGCCAGATTGGTGAACATCCAGCCGCCCATGTTGTCCTTGGAGTAGAACTGGAAGCCGGGCACGCCGCTGGTTTCCTTGATCTTGGCGGCAAACTCAGCCAGCTCTTCCCAGGTGGCGGGGATCTTGGCGGTGCCGTCCTCGTTGATCAGGCCGGCCTTCTCGAACAGCGCCACGTTGTAGGCGATACCGTTGGCATAGTAGGCGGTCGGCAGGCCGTAGTAGCGGCCGTCCTTCTCGACCAGCTTGAGCGCGTCGGGCGAGAGGAACTTGTCATAGCCGTACTGCGCCATGGTGTCGGTGATGTCGCCGGCATAACCGTTGCCGATCAGCTTCTGGCACTCGGTGAAGTGCACACCATAGAATGTGGGCAGCTGTCCGCTGGCGGCCAGGGGCAGATAGGTCTGCAGGTCGAACGTATAGCTGTCCTGAATGACGGTGATGTTGGGATAAAGCTCGTTCATCTTCTCCAGATAGCCGGCATAGGCGGCGTAGGAGACGGGATCGGTGGCTTCCTCGGGCCAGCCGCCGACGCGGATGGTCACCTCGGCCTCGTCGGCCGACGCGAGCGGCATGACGCACAGCGCCATGATCACGGCGATTGCCAGAGCCAGGAAACGTTTCTTCATCTGAATTCCAACTCCTCTCTTAACTTGTTATCCCCTTTCGGATAACCTCTTAGTTATCATAACCCATCCCCCCCTCCATTGTCAATACCCTATTAAATAAAAATTTAAGTTTCTTTAATCCAACACATTTCAGGAAACGAGATTCGTGTCATTGATAATGCTTTTGCCGCATTGACATTCATTTTCATCTGTGCTACAATGTCGTTGAAAATAGTTTTATTCAAGGGAGGCCTTCTCA
This sequence comes from uncultured Clostridia bacterium, assembly GCA_934631025.1. Taxonomy (GTDB): domain Bacteria; phylum Bacillota; class Clostridia; order Christensenellales; family Aristaeellaceae; genus Firm-10. The sequence continues at coordinate 62,855 of CAKTXR010000004.1, read as the reverse complement.
TGCTGAATTGCGACATTCGATCCTACGGCGCTGTGGGCGACGGCGCGGCGATGAATACGGCGGCCATTCAGGCGGCCATCGACGATTGCGCAAGCCATGGCGGCGGCCGCGTAACGCTGAGCGAGGGCCGCTATCTGTGCGGCTTTATCGCGCTGAAGAGCGGCGTCGAGCTGCACATCGAGCGCGACGCGGTGCTGCTCGGCTCAACCGACGCGGCCGACTATCCTGAAATCGAAACCGACTTCTGGCTCACGGAATACGCCCCCCGCTTCAATAAGCGCTGCTTCATCTATGCCGAAAACTGCGAGGACGTGGCCATCACCGGCCGCGGCGCGATCGACTGCCAGGGCGAGGCCTATATCGAGCCGCTCTCCCACGAGCGCGCCATGCACAGCCACTGGCCGTATACGCGCCGGCCGCATCCCGACCTGCCCGGCGACGAGAACGTCGATTCGTTTATAAAGAACATACGCAGCTACAGCCCGGCGCGCGTGGTGCTGTTCATGGGCTGCGAAAACGTGCTGGTCGAGGACGTGACGCTGCGCAACAGCCCCGCCGGCTGGGGCTACTGGATCTGCGGATGCGACCGCGTGTATTTCCACCGCGCGCAGATACTGGCCTCTGTGCTCTATCCCAACAACGACGGCATACACATCAACTGCTCGAAGAACGTCTCCGTGTCGGACTGCACGATCGTCTGCGGCGACGACGGCGTGGTCGTGCGCGCCTATTCCGCGCCGCTGGGCAAGGACACGCCCTGCGAAAAGGTCAGCGTGACCAACTGCAACATCACCAGCCACTCGGCCGGCATCCGCATCGGCTGGTATAACGACGGCGTGATCCGCAACTGCACCTTCTCCAACCTCACCATGACCGACTCCACCACCGGCATCGACCTCCGCCTGCCCAATACGCCCACGGAGCACCGCGGCAGCGATCAGGGCTTCGAGGCCACGCTCGTGGAGAACCTCAACTTCTCGGATATCGTGATGGACCGCATATTCTACGAGCCGGTCTATATCCACATTTCCGAGCGCAATCTCTGCGCGGGCGTGCGCCGGCTCTATTTCAACAACATCCATGCCCGCGGCGTGCATCTGCCCGCGGTGATCGGCCGCGCGGACTGCCCCGTCGAGGATATTTACTTCACCAACTGCCATTTCTCGCAGATCGCGCGCGAAACCATCCCCGAGGAGGACGTGGGGCCGCACTGCGACAACCGCGAGTACTCGCAGACGCTTTATCTGCGCCATGTGAAGAACGTCGTCATGCAGGATACGGCCTTCACCATCGGCTGAAGCCGGCGCGCAAATTTACAATTTTCCCATTGCCAAGCGGCGGGAAGCGTGGTATACTAAAAACAGTTATATACAAGGCAGAGACGGAGAAAAGTAGCCCCGGAAGAGCCGCCCTCAGAGAATGCGCGTCATCGGCTGAAAGCGCGCGTGGCAGGCGCCCCGGCGAAGTTCGCTCCCGAGCTTCCGCGCTGAACGGCTCCCCATTAGGCGCGGACGGACGCCCCCGATACCGGGCGGTAAGGCCGCGCTTTCAAACGCGGCGAATTCGGGTGGTACCGCGTTTCTTTTAAGACTCGCCCCTGTTGCAGGGAGCGGGTCTTTTTGATTGCCTTGCGACACACAATCAATGTTCACTCATTGTGAAAGGAGTTCCACAACCATGCAGGATCAACTCAAAGCCATCAGAGAGCACGTTATCGAGGAACTGAAATCCGTTCAGGACTCGAACGCCCTTGAGCAGCTGCGCGTGCGCGTGCTGGGCAAAAAGGGCGAGCTGACCGCCATACTGCGCGGCATGGGCAAGGTGCCCGCCGAGGAGCGCCCCGCCATCGGCCGCATCGTCAACGAAACCCGCGAGAAGCTCGAATCGGCCATCGACGAAACCGCCGCCGCGCTGCGCGCGCGCGAAAAGGACTTCCGCCTGCGCCGCGAGGCCATCGACGTGACGCTGCCCGGCACGGAGCGCGTTGCCGGCAGCCTGCACCCGATGAACATCGTGCTCGAGGATCTCCTGACCATATTCACCGGCATGGGCTTCGAGGCCGTCGAGGGCCCGGAAATCGAATACGACCGCTTCAATTTCGAGCTGCTCAACGTGCCGAAAAATCACCCCGCCCGCGACGCGCAGGATACATTCTATATCGACGACAACGTCGTGCTGCGCTCGCAGACCTCGCCGGTTCAGGCGCGCATCATGACCACCCGCAAGCCCCCCATCCGCATCATCTCCCCCGGCCGCGTCTATCGCGCCGACGAGGTGGACGCGACGCACTCTCCGGTGTTCCATCAGATCGAGGGTCTGGTCATCGACGAGAACATCTCCATCGCCGATCTCAAGGGCACGCTGGACACATTCGCCAAGCGCCTGTACGGCATGGGCGTGTCCACGCGCTTCCGCCCCTCCTTCTTCCCGTTCACCGAGCCGTCGGCCGAGGTCGATCTGACCTGCGCCTCCTGCGGCGGCAAGGGCTGCCGCATGTGCAAGGGCACCGGCTGGATCGAGGTGCTGGGCGCGGGCATGGTCAACCCCAAGGTGCTGGATATGTGCGGCATCGATTCGAAGAAGTATTCCGGCTTCGCCTTCGGCATGGGCATAGAGCGGCTGACCATACTCAAATACAACGTGCCGGATATGCGCTATCTGTACGAGAACGACCTGCGCTTCCTCAAGCAGTTCCGCTGATGAACGCCGTCACTGTCTGACAAGCTGGAAAATGGAGGATTATCATCATGAAAGTGCCCATGAGATGGCTTAAAGAATACACCGAAATTCCGCTCTCCGCCGCCGATTACGCCGAGAAGATGATCATGGCCGGCAACGGCGTCGAGGGCGTCGAGAACACCGGCGACCTGTTCGACCATGTGGTCGTGGGTCATGTGCTGTCCTGCGAGAGCATCCCGGAAACGCACCTGCATCTGTGCATGGTGGACGTGGGCGGTGAGGAGCCGGTTCAGATCGTCTGCGGCGCGCCCAATGTGGCGGCGGGCGAATATGTCTGCGCGGCGCTGGACGGCGCGCATCTGCCCGGCGGCGTGAAGATCAAGAAGGGCAAGCTGCGCGGCTATGTCTCGAACGGCATGCTCTGCTCCGGCGCGGAGCTGGACATTCCCACCGGCCTGTATCCCCACTGCGGCGAGGAGGGCATCCTCGTTTTCAACGAGGAATACGCCCCCGGCACCGACGTGAAAGAAATCTTCGGCCTGGGCGACGACGTTGTGGACTTTGAAGTGCTGGCCAACCGCCCCGACTGCCTGAGCGTCTGGGGACTGGCCCGCGAGAGCGCCGCCGTGCTGGACACGCACTGCGTCATGCCCGAAATCGCCGTGCAGGAGGCCGAAAACCTCGGCTCGTTCGGCGATTACGCCACCGTGCGCGTCGAGGACGAAACCCTCTGCCCGCGCTACTGCGCCCGCGTGATTAAGAACGTCAAAATCGGCCCCTCCCCCAAGTGGATCCGCGAGTATCTCTACGGCGCGGGCGTGCGGCCGATCAACAACATCGTCGACATCACCAACTTCATCATGCTGGAGACCGGCCATCCGATGCACGCCTTCGACCTCACCAAGGTCAGGGATCAGACCATCGTCGTGCGCCGCGCGCATGAGGGCGAGGTTTTGACCACGCTCGACGGCAAGAAGTACACCCTGACGAACGATATGCTGGTCATCGCCGACGCGGAGAACGCCACCGGCCTTGCCGGCATCATGGGCGGTGAGGAAAGTGAAATCGTCGAAGGCACGACCGACGTGCTGTTCGAGTGCGCCGCGTTCGACCGCACCAACAACCGCCTGACCTCCCGCGCGCTGGGCATCCGCACTGAAGCCAGCGGCCGCTTCGAGAAGGGCGTATGCGTGCCCAACACCATGGAAGCGCTCGACCGCGCCTGCATGCTGGTCAATATGCTCGAGTGCGGCGACGTTGTGCCCGGCGCGTTCGACTTCTATCCGCATCCGCATGAGGCGCAGGTCATCGAGGCCGAGGTCGACCGCATCAACCGCCGCATCGCCTGCACGCTGAGCGGCGACGAGATGGAGGATCTGCTCGAGCGGCTGGGCTTTGAGGTCGAGTTCGACGGCACGACGCTGTACTGCACCGTGCCCGAATGGCGGCTCGATTTCGAAACCGACGCGGACATCTCCGAGGAAATTCTGCGCCTGAACGGCTACGACAAGATTCCCACGACGCTCATGACCGGCGTGACCATGGCCGGCAAGCGCAGTGATAAGCAGATCCTGCTGGACACCGTCAAGCGCGCGCTGGTGGGCATGGGCTATTATGAAGCGATGAACTTCTCCTTCATCTCGCCCAAGTGGCTGGAGAAGCTGGGGCTGGACGCGGCCGATCCGCGCATGAAGCCCATCGTCATCCGCAATCCGCTGGGCGAGGACACGAGCGTCATGCGCACCACGCTGGCGCCTTCCCTGCTCAACACGCTCTCGCTGAATCTGGCGCGCGGCAACGCCGAGGGCAAACTGTTCGAGGCCGCGCCCGTGTTCTTCGAAGGCAAGACCGAGACCACGCCCGCCACCGAGAAGATCGCGCTGGCCGTTGGCCTGTACGGCGAGAACGCCGATTTCTACGCCCTGCGCGACGCGATCCTCTGCCTGCTGGGCCAGTTCGGCATCCATGCGTCCGTGTCCGCGGGCGGCGACAGCTACTATCATCCCGGCCGCAAGGCTGTGCTGACCTGCGGCGACAAGGTGATCGCGCAGGTGGGCGAGATTCATCCCGACGTGGCCGAGGCGTTTGAAATCGAGACGCGCGTCTATGTCGCCGAGGTCAATCTGTTCCTCATTCCTGAACTTCAGCAGCCCATTCCGGCGGTCAAGGCACTGCCCCGCTTCCCGGCCGTTACCCGCGACATCGCGCTGGTGATGAACGAGTCGGTCGAGGCCGGCCCGCTGATGGACGCGATCCGCAAGGCCGGCGGCAAGCTGCTCGAGGACGTGACGCTCTTCGACATCTACCGCGGTGAAAAGCTGGGCGCGGACAAGAAGAGCATCGCCTTCGCGCTGAGCTTCCGCGCCGCCGACCGCACGCTGACCGACGCCGAAATCAACGCCGCGCTGGACAAGATCCTGACCGCCTGCGCGAGCGATTTCGGAGCCGAGCTGCGCCGCTGATTTCCATTATATATACGCCATGGGGACGAGCCGGAAACGGTTCGTCCCCGTTTTTTTGAAACACTTCCCTTCGCGCGCTGAAGAAACCGCATCGTCGCCATGCCCACGAATATTGAAATGTTCTCCCTGCCCCGCCGTGCGTAAGACTGCTTCACTCAGTCGCCGTATCGCAAAATTCGGCTGGTCTGCCTTTGTCGGCAGGCGAAAGGGTTCGCCGCCGCTTCACGCCGTCGCCGCAGCTCAAAATTCGGCGGGCGCGCTTCCGTCGGCAGGAAAAGCGCGCCGCGACGGCGAAACCTCATACATCTGCGTTTTGTATGTCGAATTTTTTCGCATTTGACGCGCCAATGCTGAAACAAACGCGCGCCGCCGCCCGTCTGAGCCAATGACGCGGCGCGCTGCGCCCGCCGAAAGGAGATTTTCCGCCATGACGACAATCGGCCAATCCCGCCGCCTGATGAAAGCGACGCTCGCGCGCGCGTCGGGAAAAATTCGCGGAATCATCGCGCTCGAGCTGCTGCTGGACACGCTCGTACTGGCGCTGGGCGCGCTCATGAAGGGGCGCTTCGTCCTGCCGCTGTGCGCGTATTTCATCGCGCTCATATCGCTTTCCATTCAGATTCCGCTCGCCCGAGCCGCCCGTGAAAGCGCCGGACGCAGCGCAAAACGCGTATCCTTTGGCCGGCTGCTTGCCATGCTGCCGCTGGCGCTGCCCGCCGCGCTCATGGCCGCGCTGTTCGAAGCGCTGTACAACTGGGTCATGACCGACTGGACGACCGTCACCCGCGCGCTGTTCACCTCGACCGCCAGCCTTGTGCTGTCGCTGGGCGTTATCGCGCTCGCGGCGCTGCTGCTGATCATGCTGGGCGGCTTTGCCAGCGTGTTTGCGCGGCAGGTCGCGCTCTATCTGGCCGAATGCCCCGAGCGCGTGTCCGGACGCGCCGTCGCCGCATCGCTGAAAACCGCGCTGAAGCGCATGTTCTCGCCGGCGGGGCTGTTCTTCACGGCGCTGGGATGGTTTCTCATTGCCTTTGTGCTGACCGCCGCGCTGATCGTCGCCGGATGCTTCGTCACAACGCCCATCGCGACCGACATGGGCCTGACGATGACCGCGCTGCAGCTGCTGGCCGCGCTGTTCGCCCTGCCCGCGTGGACGTGGGCCACATCTCTGGCGCTGGGCGGCTTCTGGATGCTGGGGCTGGGCCTGATCGCCCGTCCGCGCTACGAGCTGACGCGGCTGTACTGGCATCGCCTGACGCTGAAGGCGCGCGACATACTGTAAGCCGCGCCCCGTGCGGCTCGTTTTCCGCTCTTTCCGCGCGGCGCTCACCGGTTCAGCGTTCTTCTCTGCTGCCTGTGGGGCGCGCCGTTTCACTGCGGCGCGTCCTTTTTTCAAAATGCGTCTCTAATCAGGAGGAGATATGTCCTCCGCGGCCTGTCCCGCCAGCCGCGCTGCTCAAGCTCTCCGGACTCTACCTGAAGCATGGCTTCGATGGAAAAACGAACCAAGCTCATTCCAGCGTTACCTGCGCTGAATCATCGCTTTCCAGCGAAAGAGCGCAAAAATTACAACCCGCCGGCCTCTTAACACACGCCCTGACCAGTTCCATCTATTCGCAAGGAGGTATGCCCCATGCCCTCGTTCGAAAGCACCCTGTTCCGAATCCCGCCGGTCGAAAGCGCGCCGGTCTACGCGTGGCCGTGGAACGGCCCTATCACACGCGAGCTTATCGACCGCGAGCTGGACGAGATGCTGTCCTTCGGCATCCGCTCGGTATACGTCATTCCCATGCCCGCCGACTTTCGCCCCAGCAATATGCGCACGCCGCTCTCCCCTGGCTATCTGACGGACGCTTTTTTCGAGCTGATCGTCTATGCCGCCCGCGCCGCAAAGAAGCGCGACATGACGTTCTGGCTCTACGACGAGGGCGGCTGGCCGTCCGGCAGCGCCGATCGCCGCGTCGTGGCGATTGAACCGGCGCTGATTCGCCAGGATCTCGTGCGCCGCGCGGTTCGTTTGCCCGCCGGCGTGGCCTATCGCCCCGCGCACGAAGTGATCGCCGCGTTCTCGGACGGCGCGCGCGTCCATGCCGGCGAGCGCTTTAAGACCGATCGCCTGATCGACGAATACTGCGCCAAACGCGCCGCCGCCACGGCGCTGGCCACTTCGCTCGACAGCCGCGCCACAGAGCTGTTTATCCGACTGACCCACGAGCGCTATGCCGCCGCGCTGGGCGAGCTGAGCGGAAGCTACGCGCACTATATGTTCACCGACGAGCCGAGCACGTACATGCCGGCCTGGCGCGACGGTCTGGCCGAGCTGTTCCAGAGCGAATACGGCTATGACCTGACCGATCGGCTCCCCGTGATCTTCGAGCCGGAGAAATTCACTGCGCCCGAGGACGAGCAGACCCGCATCGACTATTACGCGCTGTGCGGCAAGCTGTTCCGCGAGCAATATTTGAAGCCGATCCGCGACTGGTGCCGCGCGCACGGCATGGCGCTATGCGGTCATCTCAACCACGAGGACAGTCTGGTCGCCGCACGGGAGAACGGCTGCGGCAGTCTGCTCGCCGCGCTCCGGCTGATGGATATGCCCGGCGTGGATCTGATCTGGCGGCAGCTGACCGCGCCCGACATGATCGCCGCGCCCCAGCCCGCCGAGATCCCCTTCTTTACGCGCTTCGCCGCCTCCGCCGCGCGGCAGAACGGCGGCCGGCTGTGCGTGAGCGAGTCCTTCAACATCTTCGGCGCGGGACTGACGTGGGGGCAGACGCGCGCCGTCGCCAACGGGCAGTTTGTCCGCGGGCTGACCGTGCTCAACGGCATGAACGTGCCCGCCAACCGCGAGCGCGTCACGCCGCTGGCCATGCGCCCCTGCTATACCCCCGAGGTGCCCGGCATCGGCCATATGCGCGCGCTCAACGCGCTGATCGACCGCACGCAGTATCTGCTCCAGCTGGGCGACGCGATGATCGATACGGCGCTCTACGTCCCCGACCGCGACGAGCTGGCCGACGGCGAAACCGCCCGCCGCGCCGCCGCTTCCTTCCTCGAAAAGGGGCTGGCTCTCGAGCGCGCGGGGATCGACTTCGACCTGATCGACGACGAGGCGATCCGTCTGGCCGCGCTCGAGGACGGCGCGCTGCGCATCGGCAAGGCCGTCTACCGCTGCGTCGTCATACCCGAATGCCGGCATATGCCCGCCGACGTGGCCGAAAAGCTGAACCGACTCGCGCCCTTCACGCCGCGCCCCACAATTCAGTGCGGCAGCGCCGAACTGCGCGCGCGCCGCATTGCGCTCGAAAACGGCGACCGGCTGTATTTCATCGTCAACGAGGGCGGCAAGCCCTGTGCATCCCGCGTGCGCTTCGACGAGGGCGTGCCCGATTACTATCTGGCGCTGGAGGAGGGCGAAATCCGCCGTCCGGAGATCGCGGAGAGCGGTGAAACCGTCGTGCGGCTCGAGAGCGGACAGGCCTGCGCCTTCCTCTTTACGAGCGCCGCGCTCGAAACCGCGCCCGAATACCGCGACATTTGCACGCGTGAGCTGCGCGCGTTCACGTTTGCGCCCGTTTCGGCCTACAAGATCGACGACATGGGCATCCGCCGCGACGAAATCGACGCGCCGTTCGAGCCTGCCGAGCTGGGCAGTTGGCGCGGCCGGCTGAGCGAAGCATTCTCGGGCGAGGTTCACTACCGAACGCGCATCGAGCCGGACTGCGCCGTGCGGGCGGGCGACGTTTACCGCCTGAAGCTGGGGCGGGTGGCCTATTCGGCGCGCGTGCTGGTGAACGGCGAGGAAGCCGCGCTGGCCGCCATGCCGCCGTTTGAAGCGACCTTCCCCGCGCCGCAGGGGCCGTTCGAGCTGACGATCGAGGTGGCCAACACGCCGGCCAACGAAATCGTCCACACCGACGTGATCGACCGCTGGCCGAAGGACGAAATCGGCGTGTATCATGAAAAGACGCTGCTGTTCGAACGGGAATCGCTGGACGGCGGGCTATACGGCCCGGTCACGCTCACGCTGGCGCGGCCGGTTTGAGGGAGCGGCGCGCCGTCCTCCCACCGCGATTAAAAGTGAGATTTTCCGCACGTTTACGCAAAAAGAGCGCCGAATTGCGCTGAAAATCGAGCGTCGCGACGTACAGCCGCCGCGAATGCAGACGGCGCGTGAACATCCAGCGCCGGAGCAACGCGGCGGGCGAACGATTCACGGAACTGGCGGCAAACTCGTAAAGCGAATGGTGAACTCACAAAACCAGCAATGTACTCGCAGAGATGACGACAGCTCGCGGAACTGGCGATAATTCGCGGGGCTGGCGATAGCTCGCGAAACTGGCAACAACTCATGGATCTGGCAACAACCCGCGGAACTGGTGATAGCTCGCGAAACTGATGACACTTTGCAGGTCTATTAATGGACTCGCGGAGCTGGCAACGGACTTGCAAAACCGGCGACACCCCACAGAGCCGACGCCGGACGCCCGGCGCGCCCGACAAAAAAACGGCGCGCTTCATCACAGAAACGCACCGCATGGCTTTACGCGCGCTTTCGGCGCAGGGGACGCAGATTGGCCGTGATCGCGCCGCACAGCGCGCCGATCCCCAGCCCCATGAGCAGCTCGAGCGCCAGCATGGACGGCGTGACCAGCAGATCGTTAAAGATCGCGCACACGCCGTAGCCCAGCGCGATGTAGATCAGCCCCACGCACGCGCCCTTCACCAGCCCGCGCTCGCCGCCCGGCCGCACCGCGCACAGCGCGCCCACGGCGATGGCGATCAGCTTGAGCGTCTGATTGAGCGCGCCCAGCGCCGTGTCGCTCAGCGCCGCCCACACCACCAGCGCCGCGAGAATCAGCATACCGAGAAGCGTTGCGCCCACGGCCGCGGCCAGCCCGCGCAGAAGCGCCGCGACAACGCCCCTCCTTGATTGTTCCGCCATGATGAATCACCCCTTTGCCGCCATGATATGCGCGCCCGTCCGGCAAAATGACGTTTTGAGACGTTCAGAGCGACGATTGAAAAGATTGGTGTTGCATTTTGCGCGCAAATACTGTATGCTTAAGATACTGGTTAAGTGCCCAACGATGAAAGGAGATCCGACATGAACCGCAAGCATCTGTCCCTGCTGGCCCTGATCCTGGCGCTGGTGCTGGCCTGCGCGCCGCTGAGCGCCCTGGCCGAGAGCTATTCCTCCGCCGCCCTCACGCTGAAAAACCCCTCCATTACCTACGGCGATCAGACCTGTACCGCTGAAATCGCGCTGACCCTCGACGGCGGCGTGGACGCAGAAAACGGCGCGGGCCGCCTGCTGCTCTCCCTCATGGGCGGCGATCAGACCGCGCTGAGCGGCGGCGCGAACTGGGACGGCGAGTCCATTATCGCCAGTCTGGACGGCATGACCAAGAGCGTCAAGCTGCCCCTCTCCCTGCTGACCGACGAGCTGGAATCCGGCTTCGGCGATATGCAGGAAAGCCTTGCCGCGCTCGAGCCGCAGATGACCGCGCTGGCCGACGCGTTCACCGCGCTGATAAACTATGTGCCCTCTCAGGACGTCGTTTCTCAGGCGGGCGAGCTGGCCTCCAAGGCGCTGAACATCGAATATAATGCGGACACCAGCTTCGAATACGACGACGAAACCACGCTGACCGGCGGCTGCTACGACTTCTCCACCACCTATGCCGACGTCGTCAAGCTGATCGAGGATCTCCGCGCGCTCGATCCCGAGCTGGATACGCTGGTAAGCGACCTGCTGGACGCGTTCACCGCGCTCGTGACCGCCGCCGGCGGAGAGATTGAAACGACCGAAAACGCCGATGCGGACTTCGCCGTCGCCGGCTATGTGCTGGTCACCGACAACAGCGATTTCGTCATCTCCTATGACATTTCCGAAAGCGCGGATTCCGAGGCGTTCGCCTCCTTCCAGACCGTCGTATTCAACAACGAAGCCGACACGCACGTCAACGTCTATGCCGAGCTGCCCGACGAGTCCGCTGAGAAGAATTATCTGATCGCCGACGTCGTTGCGCCCAAGGGCGACGGCGACGTGACCGCTTCCCTCTACATGGACAACATCGAGGAAAACGGCAAGAGCGAAGGCGAAGGCTTCCATCTGCTCTTTGCGACCAATAGGGCCGCCAGAAGCACGACTCTGAGCTTCTCCTACTTTGAGGACTACCTCTACGAGGGCGAGCTGTACGAGGATACCGTCGATTGCACGCTCACCTATCTGGCGGGCGAAACCGTGACCGACGAGACCGGCACGACCTATCCCGGAAAGCTGGTGCTCGAGATCAGCCAGGACGGCGAGACGATCACCGTCGGTCTTGAGACCGAGCTGCGCGTGTACACTTCCGATCAGGCCTTCGCCGCCAGCGACGACGTTGTCGATCTCTCCGATCCCGACAGCGACGAGGTGGATGCGCTGACCAGCGAGTTCTTCAACGTATACAACAGCGCCGCCGCGATCATCGCCGCCGCGCCCGGCATGGCCGATCTGCTTTCCTTCTTCGGCGTTGAGTAACATCGTTTTCATCTTACAGGGAGCCGTCTGCACAGGGCGGCTCCTTTTGTTGGATTTTTTCCCATAATAGATCAGAAAGAATAAAAAGAGCGGCAAAATTGAAAAATTGGCTCTTCCCTTCCGGCGAGGAATATGCTATAATTTGCTGTGTAGGGAAAATGTGTCCCTGCGACGCAATATTGGGGAGGTATATCCACATGGGCAAAAACGCTGATGCGGTCCTGAGCCAGTTTACTCAGGCCGAAGAAGAGAAAAAGGTTGACACGTCCCGCAAGCTGAAAGTGGGCATCATCGGCACCGGCTGGATCGCCGAGGCTCATATCCAGAGCTACAAGAACATGCCCGACGTCGAAGTCGTCGCCGCCGCCGATCTGATCCCCGGCAAGGCCGAAGCCTTCATGGAGCGCTTTGGCGTTGAGGGCGTTCACTTCTATCCCAGCCACAAGGAAATGATCGATAACGAGCAGCTGGACGCCGTTTCCGTCTGCACGTACAATGCGGCCCACGCCGTTCCCACCATCTACGCTCTCGAGCATGGCGTGAACGTCCTGCTGGAAAAGCCCTTCACCGTCACCACTGAAGAGGCCGTTGAAGTCATGCGCGCCGAGAAGAAGAGCGGCAAGGTTCTGTCCATCGGCTTCCAGCCCCGCGGCGATGAGAACATGCAGAACATCAAGAAGATCGTCGATTCCGGCGTTCTGGGCAAGATCTACTACATCCAGACCGGCGGCGGCCGCCGTCGCGGCATCCCGAACAGCACCTTCATCGAGAAGAAGACCGCCGGCATCGGCGCTCTGGGCGACATCGGCTGCTATTCTCTGGACGTCGTGCTGAACGCCATCGGCTATCCGAAGCCCCTGACCGTTTCCGGCTACAAGTCCGCCTACTTCGGAACCAACCCGAAGTACGCCACCCCCGACAAGTTCCACACCGCCGAGGAGAACGCCAAGCGCTTCAGCGTTGACGATTTCGCCGCCGCGTTCGTCCGCCTGGAAGGCGACGTCATCCTGGACTTCCGTATCGCCTGGGCCATGCACGTCGACACCCCCGGTGACACCATCCTCTTCGGCACCGAGGGTGCTCTGCGCATCCCCTCGACCGATTGCTGGAACGGCACCTTCACCAGCCCGATGACCCTGTATCATGACGTTGCCGGCAACCATGTGCAGACCACCATCCCGCTGATCCCCCACAAGGGCCCCGGCCTGTTCGACATCAAGATCCGCGGCTTCCTGGATGCTGTGAAGAACGGCACGCCCGCGCCCGTTCCCACCAGCCAGATCCTGTACAACCAGGCCATCATCGACGGCATCTGCAAGTCCGCCGAGGTCGGCCACGAGATCAAGATCGAGATCCCGGAGATCTAAGTCTCTGATTTCACGCCCCGTTCGGCTTTTCACAAGCCGGACGGGGCTTTTTCGCCGCAAAAGAAAGGAGACGTGCCATGGCCTTCATTCCGATCGTCGTTCCGCGCAGAAACGAGAAATTCCGTCTGATTGTGGGGATTTTGCTGATCATTCTCGGGCTGTTCGCCGCCGTTGCCGGCCTGACCATCCCCCGAGAGGCGATCGACGCAACCACGATCAGCCCCGACGCGCTGACCTCCGGAAAGCACTACTACATTGAGGACGCTGTGATCCTCGATCAGTTCGGCTACACCGAGGAGGATGGAAAAACCACCTCCTATGAGTGCGCCGTCGCCTTCGGCATGGCGAACGACGAATGGGTCGTCACGGCGATCAAGGTGCCGCTCAACAGCGCGCTGTTTTCCAGCGTCATGGACTATCTGAACGATTCGTCGCAGAACATCGGCGATCTGCGCATGGCGATGTACGTCGGCGCATCGACGCTGGACAGCGAATTTTCTACTTTCCTCGATTCCTACGTCGACGAAGTGTTCGGCACGGACAGCGCGGACTATACCACGGTGAAGCTCGAGCTGAAATACCGCGGCGCGGACGAAACGGCCTACAAAAAGTCGGTCGATTCGGACAGGCTGGCCATGCTGGCCATCGGCGCGGTCGTCATCGTACTCGGCGGCCTGCTGTTCGGACTGGGCCTTGGCCAGCGCCGCCAGCGCCTTGAAGCGCTCCAGAACGCCGACGGCAATGCCGACGAAAGCGCCTGGTGAATGCAATCTCGAAATGCTCCACAACGCAAAGAAACGGAAGAGGATATTCTCCCCTTCCGTTTCTTTTTATGCGCTTTTCGCAAACCTGTCCAACCGCCCACCCCATGTAAGGCGCTGGAACCGGCTCCTGGCAGGCGCGTTATTCGGCCTTGTCGGAATCAGCGTTCTCGCCCTCGGGCGCTTCCTCGGCGCCGCAGGAGCACGCACAGCCGCCGCAGGCAGCGCACTCGTCGTCCGCCTTCTGCTCAGGCTTCTCCTCGGACTTCTCTTCAGCCTTTTCCTCGGCCTTGGGCCAGTTGATGTAGACCTTGCTGTCCTCGGCCTTGGGCTCCTCGGCGGCTTCAGGCGCTTCCTCAGCCTTGGGTTCTTCCTCAGCCTTGGGGGCTTCCTCGGCGGCCTTCGCGCCGCAGTTGGGGCAGAACTTCACGTTGCGGTCGATCACCTTGCCGCAGGCGGCACAGCGGCGAACGTTGCGGATGCGGTCGACCTCGCCGCGCAGTTCCTCGATCTCCTGGCACAACGCGGTGACGCGATCGCACAGCGCGCCGATGCTCTCATCGGGCTGCACGCCGCGCTGACGGCAGCTGTAATAGATCTGGCCGATCTGATGATACAGCGCGTCAAACTCGGACTGCTTCTGACTGATCTGGTGCTGAATCTTCGCCACATTGGCGGTCTTCTGCGCGGACGCGGCGATGCTGCCCGCCTTCTTGCTCAGTTCATCAAAAAATGCCATAATATTCACTCCTTCTGTCATGGTCAAACCGGCTCACAGGAACTGTATGCCGGCGTTGCTTGCCTCATTCCATGGTCTTATTATACCCGCTTGCGGCTATAATATCAAGTTTTCTGGCGTTTTCACGCTGTTTTCTAGTATAATTCTAATCTTTTCCGGCCATAATGAGGAGCGATTACAGAGAGGAGGAATTTTCCTTGCTCACGCTCTTTATCCGCGCATTGCTGCTCTATATCGCCCTCGTGGCCTTTACGCGCGCCATGGGCAAGCGCCAGATGGGCCAGCTCCAGCCCTACGAATTCGTCATGACCATGCTCATCGCCAATCTGGTCGCCTCGCCGATGAGCGACGTGGCCACACCGCTGCTGCACGGCCTGCTGCCGGTGGCCGCGCTGTTCGTCGCCCATTCGGCGATCACGCTGATGAGCCTGCGCTCCGACCGGATGCGCTCGTTCTTTTCCGGCAAGCCCTCGCTCATCATTTCAAAGGGCGTCTGGCAGCAGCAGGAGATGAAAAAGCTCTGCCTGACCATCGCCGACGTGCTGGAGGGCTTGCGCACATCGGGCATACTCGACCCCGCCGAGGTGGAAACCGCCGTCGTCGAGGCCAACGGCGCAATCAACGCCTTCCCCTACGCCGACAAGCGCCCGCCCACCGCCGCCGAAGTGAACGTCGACCCCGGCTACGAGGGCCTGCCCATGACGCTCATCATGGACGGCCGCATCCAGACGGGCAATCTCGGCACGGCGCAGCTTACACAGGCTCAGCTCGAGCGGATGCTGTCCTCGCGCCGGCTGGCCGCGGAGAGCGTATTTTTTTGCAGTCTGGACACGCAGGGCCGCATGATGATACAGGATCGCGCCGGAAACGTCACGCAGTTCCAGGCGATCGACCCGGGTGAGGTGAAATGGTGATATGAAGCGATCGCTGATTACAATGCTGTTCGTGCTGGCGCTGTCTCTGGGCATCTGCGTGTCCGGAATGCTGCTCATACGGCACGTCGCGCTGGAGATGGAAGAGATGCGCGTCAGCACCGTCAAGCTGCTGGAGGCCGGAAAAAACGACGAGGCCGCCGAACAGATCACGCAGATGGCCGATATGTGGGCGTGGCACGAACCGCTGCTGGAGACCATATCGCCGCACGAAACGCTGCACGCCGTGACCGAGCTGATCACTGAAGCCGACGCCAACCTCACCGTGGGCGACATCGACGACCTGCACCGCTCGATGATGCTGCTCGAGCTGGCCATAGAACACCTCTTTATCGAGGAGCAGTTCATGATCAGCAATATTTTTTGATCCATTCGAAAGTCTGAAGGTCAAACCATACAAAAATGGCCGCGCCCCCTTGACAGCGCCCCTCGGCTGTCGTACAATGAAAACCGTGTTGCGCGCGCGTCCCTTTAAGGACTGTACGCCGCAAACCGAACGCCCTGTAAAATTGCGCACGAACCCACATATTGTATTGACATCCGAGTTCATCCACTATATAATGTGTATATCGTCGAGCTTCACCGGAGCGGGCATGGAGCGATGCCTGCTCCTTTACTGTGCTGTCCAACAGATGCAAAAATGAAATGCCGGAGGAAAACTGCCATGACCGAAACCATCATCAAGCGGGACGGACGAAAGGCCGCTTTCGAGCCTGAAAAGATCAGAAAATCCATTTCCAGAGCCTTTCATGACAGCGGCCGCACACCCGGCGAAACCGACATTGCCCAGCTGACCGGCGCCGTCGTCGATGCCCTGCCGCGCGAGGAAAGCGTGAACGTCGACGCGATTTATGAAACCGTCTTTACGACGCTCAAAAGAACGGGCTTCGACGACGCTGCCGACAGCTATGCGGCCTACCACCTGCGCCGCTGCCGCGAGCGCGAGAAGAACAGCCGCCTGATGCGCATTTACGACGACATCACCAACAAGAAGGCCGCCGACAGCGACATAAAGCGCGAAAACGCCAACATCAACGGCGACAGCGCCATGGGCGCGATGTTGCGCTACGGCTCCGAGGGCGCGAAGGAATTCAACGAGCTGTTCGTCCTCAAGCCCGAGCACGCCCGCGCGCACCACTGCGGCGACATCCACATCCACGACATGGACTTCCTGACGCTGACCACGACCTGCTGTCAGATCGACCTGATCGACCTCTTCCGCGGCGGCTTCTCCACCGGCCACGGCTATCTGCGCGAGCCGAACGACATCATCAGCTATTCCGCGCTGGCCTGCATCGCCATTCAGGCCAACCAGAACGACCAGCACGGCGGCCAGTCGATCGTCAATTTCGATTATGCCATGGCCGAGGGCGTAAAAAAGACGTTCATCAAGCGCTACCGCGACAACATGGCGCATGCGGCCGAATTGATCGGCAATCTGGACGACGCGGCCGAGGCCGTGAGCCGCTACACCGATGCGCTGAAGGACAAGGGCGTGACGGCGACGCTCGAGCAGAACGACGCGTTTATACAGGCCGAGCAGACCGAGCTGGCGGCGCTGGGGCTGAAGGACGACGTGATCGCCCGCTGCCAGAGCTTCGCGCACAAGAACGCCGTAAAGGAGACCGACCGCGCGACCTATCAGGCCATGGAAGCGCTCATCCACAACCTGAACACCATGAACTCCCGTGCCGGCGCGCAGGTGCCTTTCAGCTCGATCAACTACGGCATGGACATCTCCCCCGAAGCGCGCATGGTGATGCGCAATCTGCTCCTCGCCACCGAGCGCGGGCTGGGCAACGGCGAAACGCCGATCTTCCCCATCCAGATTTTCCGCGTCAAGGAAGGGATCAACTTCAACCCCGGCGAGCCGAACTACGATCTGTTCCATCTGGCCTGCCGCGTCTCGTCGAAGCGTCTGTTCCCGAATTTCTCCTTCCAGGACGCGCCCTACAACCTCAAATACTACAAGCCCGGTCATCCCGAGACCGAGGTGGCCTACATGGGCTGCCGCACGCGCGTCGTGGCCAACGTCTATGACCGCGATCAGGAAATCACCTATCGCCGCGGCAACCTGAGCTTCACCTCGATCAACCTGCCCCGCATCGCCATCCGCGCGAAGGGCGATCTGGACTTCTTCTGGCGCGAGCTGGATCGCCTGATCGACCTCACCGTCGATCAGCTTATGGCGCGCTTCAAGATTCAGGCCGCCAAGCACGTCTACAACAGCCCGTTCCTGATGGGGCAGGGCGTGTGGCTGGGCAGCGAGAAGCTCAGCTGGAACGACGAGGTGGGCGAGGTGCTCAAGCACGGCACGCTGTCTGTCGGCTTCATCGGCCTGGCCGAGACGCTCAAGGCGCTCACCGGCAAGCACCACGGCGAGAGCGAGGATTCTCAGGCGCTGGGCCTGAAGATCATCGGCCATATGCGCCGCCGCTGCGACGAATACAGTGAGAAGCTGCACATGAACGTCACGCTGCTGGCGACGCCCGCCGAGGGACTGTCCGGCCGCTTCGTGCGCATGGATCGCGAGATTTTCGGCTCGATCGAGGGCGTGACCAACCACGAATACTACACCAACAGCTTCCACATACCGGTCTACTTCCCAATCAGCGCGGCGAAAAAGATCCGTCTGGAAGCGCCCTATCACGAGCTGACCAACGCCGGCCACATCTCCTATGTCGAGATGGACGGCGACGCGTCGGCCAACCTCGAGGCCTTCGAGCGCATCGTGCGCTACATGAAGGAGTGCGGCATCGGCTACGGCTCAATCAACCATCCGGTCGACCGCGACCCTGTGTGCGGCTACAACGGCATCATCGGCGACACCTGTCCGCAGTGCGGCCGCGCCGAGAACAATCACAAATTCGAGCGCATTCGCCGCATCACCGGCTATCTGGTCGGCACGCTGGATCGCTTCAACAACGCCAAGCGCGCCGAGGAAAGCGAGCGCGTCAAGCACGGCCTGAGCGAATAAGCCTTATAAAGCATCCCGTCATGCGGCGGGGTGCTTTTTTATGCCGCCGAAAACCCGCAGAGACAAAAAGCAAGCCGCCCTCAGCGCTGAGAGCGGCTCAATCTTCATTTGCGATTACTTGAACGAATCCTTATACAGCCTGGTCAGCTCCTCTGCGTCGGCGGAGACGATCATCGAGACATAACGGCCGCTGATCTCCACCTTGCAGGCGGAAATCTTGGTATATTCGTCGGGCAGGTAGTCCTTGGTCTCGTTCAGCTTGGCCTGATAGCGGCTGTTGAGCTTTTCGAGAATGCGCTGAGCCGCATCGTCGTCGACCGCCTCAAAGAGCAGCACCTCGTCGCTGTTCAGGCTTTCCTTGGCGATCAGCGCCACGCTCTGCTTCACATCGGCTGCCTGAATGCCGTACATTTCCAGAATGTCATCGGCGTTCAGCTCCATCACGTCGTCCGGGTCCATGTGCGCGAGTATGTCGGCCTTGAGCGCCGCCAGATCGCTGCTCTTTGCGGTCTTGGCGCCGCACGCGCACAGCAGAACCATGCACAGCGCCAGCATCAGGGCTGTCAAACGTTTCTTCATCATTCATTCCTCCTTGCCATGTGTTTCGAGATATTCAATCCAGACAGCGCAGCCCGCGTCGGTAAAGTGCATCCCCATCGACTCGGGATCGCTGCAATAGGCCTCGATCAGGTTGCCGCTTTCGTCGCGCATGACGCTCGCCACATCCACGAAATACCAGCCGTTTTCAATACAGCTTTTGTACATCGCCAGATTGTACTCGAACAGCGCGCGGTTGGTCGGGTTGGTCTTGATCGAAGCCAAACGCGGCGTGACCGACTGCACGAATATATCCGCTTCCGGCGAATGCTCGAGGATCAACCCGATCAGTTCGTTCATGTTGGCCACCGACTGCTCCAGCCCGTAATAGGCCACGTCGTTCATGCCCAGCATGATGTACACCTTGCGCGCGCCCATCAGCTCGATCGCCTTTTCAATGCGCATTTTCTCGCCCTGATAGGAGGGATGCACCGACTCCTTGCTCACCGGCCAGAGCGCGTTGCCGCTGCCCAGACTGCCCGCCGTCAAAAACTTTGCGCTGCCCAGACAGGGCGTGCCCTGATTGCGCATATCCTTGACATAGTGATACAGCTTGAGCGTGATCGAATCGCCAACGAACACAGCGTCGTCAAAATAGCCGTCCGGCACAACGCCGCTCTCCTGAAGCCCCAGCTGGAACGACGTAACCGGCAGATCATAGTCGTCGGGATCGAGCGAAATCACCCGATCGTCGTCGTTGTCCTCGCCGGCAGAAAGCATCGGGTTGCCGGGCGCTTCCTCGGCCAGCGCCGCGCTCAGGCAGAAAAGGATGACCAACAAGCCTGCAAGAATTCTCTTTATCATGCCGTCCTCCACGCAGCCGTTCTTGTTTTTCGCGGCCGCATTTGTAGTATACCATATTGCCGGCAGCCGCGCAAGAGCGCGTGAAAGCGTTGCCTGAATATAACCTTTCTCACTGTTTGACGCGCGCTTTCTCAAAATGTTCCCGCACAACAGGAAAAAGCCCCTTCCCTGCGGAAGGAGCTTTTTTGCATACGCGTCAATTACACCAGCTCGAGAATGACCATCTCGGCCGCGTCGCCGCGGCGGGGGCCCTTCTTGATGATGCGGGTGTAGCCGCCGCCAATGCCCTTTTCGGCCGTGCGGGCCTTATACTTGGGGCCGATTTCGCGGAACAGCTTCTCGACGACGGGGTAACGAACCTCGCGGCTGCGGGCGGCATAATCCTTCTTGGTCTCGTCCTCCTTGCGGGCGGCGGGGATATCATAGAGATAGGCCATCGCCTGACGACGAGCGTGCAGCCTGCTGGGCGCATCGTTCACCACGGTCACATTGACAATCTGCTGCTTATCATTTTTGGTCTCTTTCGTCACTTCGACGGTATTATCGCACTCGCGAGCCGCCAGAGTGATCAGACGCTCGGCCATGGAGCTAACCTCCTTGGCGCGCGCCAGAGTGGTCTCGATTCTGCCGTACCAGATGAGGTTGGTCACCTGGTTGCGCAGGAGCGCTTTTCTCTGGTCGGTCGGCTTGCCCAACTTGCGGTTGGCCATGTTCGCGTTCCTCCTTACATTATCGCACTGCGGTTAAGCACTTACTCGTCGCTCGCACGGAGCGCCAAACCCAGTGCAATGAGTTTTTGCTCCACTTCTTCCAACGACTTTTTGCCCAGATTGCGCACTTTCATCATGTCTTCCTGATTGCGCTGCACCAGCTCGGCGACGGTGTTGATGCCGGCGCGCTTGAGGCAGTTGTACGCGCGGACGGAAAGATCCAGTTCCTCGATGGTCATCTCCAGAACCTTTTCCTTCTTGTCGTCCTCCGGCTCGTTGAAGTCAACGCCCGGAACCACGTTTTCAGTCAGATTGACGAAAAGCGTCAGATGATCGGTCAGGATCTGCGCGGCGAGACCGGTGGCCTCGTCCGGCTGAATGCTGCCGTTAGTCCAAACCTCGAGGGTCAGCTTGTCATAGTCAGTCACCTGACCGACGCGCGTATCCTCGACGGAATAGCTTACCTTGCGAATCGGGGTGAAGATCGAGTCGACCGGTATGACGCCAATCGGCATACCCTGCGTCTTGTTGCGATCCGCGGACACATAGCCGCGGCCCTTATCGAGCGTCAGCTGCATCTGCAGGCGCGCGCCCTCGCTGAGGGTGGCGATGTGCAGGTTCTTGTTGACGATCTCAACCTCGTCGTCACATTTGATGTCGCCCGCCGTTACCTCGCACTCGCCCGTGGCGTCGATCGTGACGACCTTGGGCTGATCGGCGAACAGCTTCGCGGAGATATTCTTCAGATTGAGAATGATCTCGGTGACATCTTCCTTAACGCCAGGTACCGTGGAGAACTCATGCTGCACGCCCTCGATGCGAACATTGGTCACCGCCACACCGGGCAGCGAATTGAGCAGTACACGCCTGAGCGCATTGCCGAGAGTCTGTCCAAAGCCACGCTCCAGCGGCTCCACGACAAATTTGCCGTAGCGCGCATCGCCCTTTTCCAACCGTTCGATTCTGGGTTTTTCGATTTCGATCATTCAGCAATCCCTCCTCTTTCACGCGGAGACCCGTTGATGGTTCACAGAAAAGCAGGTTCTCATCAGCGGGAGTACAGCTCGACGATCAGATGCTCCTGCAGCGTCAGATCGACATCCTCGCGTGCCGGCAGCGCGGTAACGGTCGCCTTCAGGTTCTCGTTATCCACAGTCAGCCATTTCGGGATCACACGGTTGGTGCCTTCGCGCAGGGCCTTGAAGTGCTCCTGCTCGGCGCTCTTCTCGCGAATGGTGATGACGTCGTTCGCATCCACCAGATAGCTGGGAATGTTGACCTTCTTGCCGTTGACCAGAACGTGGCCATGACGGACGATCTGGCGGGCCTGAGGACGGCTCGCGCCAAAGCCCATGCGATAAATCACGTTGTCCAGACGGCGCTCCAGCAGGATCAGCAGGTTTTCGCCCGTGATGCCCTTCTGGCGCTCGGCCGTCTCAAAATAGCGATGGAACTGGGTTTCCATCACGCCGTACGCGCGCTTCGCCTTCTGCTTCTCGCGCAGCTGCAGGCCATACTCAGAGGGCTTGCGCTGACGAGCCTGGCCGTGCTCGCCCGGAATGGTCTGGCGATTGGCCAGAGCGCACTTGGGGCCGTAGCAACGGTCGCCCTTCAGGAAAAGCTTGGTCCCCTCGCGGCGGCACAGACGGCAAACCGAACCGGTATATCTAGCCATGATTGTTTACCTCCTCGATTACACTCTTCTGCGCTTGGGCGGACGGCATCCGTTGTGGGGAATCGGCGTCACGTCCTTGATCATGCTCACGTCCAAACCGGCGGCCTGCAGCGAACGGATCGCAGCTTCACGGCCGGCGCCGGGGCCCTTGACATACACGTCAACCGACTTGAGGCCATACTCCATCGCGGCCTTGGCAGCCGTTTCAGCGGCGCTCTGAGCAGCGAAGGGCGTGGACTTCTTGCTTCCGCGGAAGCCCAGTCCGCCGGCGGACGCCCAGGACAGAGCGTTGCCCGCGGTGTCGGTGATGGTAACGATCGTATTGTTGAACGAAGAGCGGATATGGGCGGCTCCGCGCTCGACGAGCTTCTTCTCGCGGCGCTTGCGCACAACCCTTTTCAGCTTCGGCTTTGCCATGTTATTTCTTCCTCCTAACTCGACCGATTACTTCGCTGCCTTCTTCTTACCGGCAACCTGCTTCTTGGGGCCCTTGCGGGTGCGGGCATTCTGCTTGGTGTTCTGTCCGCGAACAGGCAGGCTGCGGCGATGGCGCAGGCCGCGATAGCAGCCGATCTCCATCAGGCGCTTGATGTCCATGCTCACCTCACGGCGAAGGTCGCCCTCCACCTTGAGGTGATGGTCAATGTAATCACGGATTTTACCGACGTCCTGCTCGGTCAGATCCTTGACGCGGGTGTCCGGGTTCACGCCGGTCGCCTCAATGATCTCATCGGCGATGTTGTTGCCGATGCCGTAGATGTACGTCAGGGCAATCTCGATTCTCTTTTCACGGGGAAGGTCGACGCCTGCGATACGTGCCATGTGTTATTCAGCACCTCCATTAAATCATACGCAGAGCCGTTGGCTCTCGTACCGGCGGCTCCTTGCGGGGAGCCTTACTGACTTGGGAATCTATCCTGAAGACCGGCGGCAGCCGCTCCGCCCGTCCTTTGCTTAATCAGGCGATCAGCCCTGCTTCTGCTTGTGCTTGGGGTTCTCGCAAATGATCATGACGCGACCCTTGCGCTTAATGACCTTGCACTTCTCACAAATGGGTTTAACCGAAGGTCTCACTTTCATTTGAGCTTCCTCCCTGTTGATTGCATCGGTTAAGACTTGCTCCGCCAGGTGATGCGTCCCCTGGTCAGATCATACGGCGACAATTCGATCGTTACCTTGTCGCCCGGATAGATGCGGATGTAGTTCATCCTCATCTTGCCGGAAACGTGGGCCAGAACCTTGTGGCCGCCGGGCAACTCAACCTCGAACACCGCGTTGGGAAAGCATTCGGTGACGACGCCTTCTACTTCAATAACATCCGATTTGGACAAGATGTCACTCCTCCTTTTGCCTGAGCGCCTTCAGCGCCTTGCGCAGCTCGCAATTTTCAACGGGCGCGCCCGCCTCCAGCTTTTCTTGCAAACTGGAAATCGTCTCCTCGGTGACAAACAGGTGCCGCACGCGCTTTTTCTTGGGCTTCTCGATTTTGTGCGTGTCGCCGTCGGCCACATACGCAAAATCGCCTTCAAGCGCCGTGACGATGAACTCGCGCCCCTCGTCGCGCCCGTTTTTCGATCTGACGACCTTTCCGAGGCCGATCGGCCATGTTCTTTTCATCAGAACCTCCGTACATCGGCGCCCGGGAAGCTCAGTATCTCCGGCTCTCCTGTTGTCACGGCCACTGTGTGCTCATAATGGGAGCACCAGCTGTGGTCGCGGGTGATCACTGTCCACCCATTGTCATCAACGTAGATCGGCCACCGTCCCCTTGCGATCATCGGCTCGATGGCGATCACCATGCCCGGCTTGAGGCGAACGCCCCGGCCGGCCGGCCCGAAATTCGGCACGTTCGGATCCTCGTGCATCTCGCGGCCGATGCCGTGTCCGCACAGATCGCGAATGACGCCGTATCCGTTCTTCTCGGCGTGCTCCTGAACTGCGTGACTGACGTCGCCCAGTCGGTTGCCCTCTCGGACCTGCTTGGCTCCGAGCCAGAAGCACTCCTCGGTAACGCGAATCAGCCGCGCGATTTCCTCGTCGATCTTGCCCACAGGCGCGGTGAACGCGCTGTCGGACTGCCACCCGTCAAGGATCAGACCGCAGTCGATCGACACGATCGAGCCTTCCTTGAGCGGCTTGTCGGTGGGGAAACCGTGCACCACTTCATCATTGACCGAAGCGCAGATCGAAGCCGGAAACCCTTCATATCCCTTGAAAGAGGGGATCGCGCCGGCGCCCCGAATCAGCCGCTCGGCCTCTCGGTCGAGGTGTGCCGTGGTGACGCCCGGCTCGATCATGTTTCTCAGCTGGTCAAGCACCTCGTGAAGAAGCGCGCCCGCTTTTCGCATCTTACCGATTTCTTCGGCAGATTTAATCGTAATCATAGTTCAACCGCCAAGGCCTTCGCAATTTCAGCGGTGACCTCTTCCATCGGAAGGGAGCCGTCCACCTGCTTGAGAATGCCCTTGTCCGCATAGTACTCGGTCAGCGGGCTGGTCTGCTCGTGGTAGACCTGCAGCCTGCTGGCGATGGTGGCGGGGTTGTCGTCAGCCCGCTGGATCAGCTCTGCGCCGCAGTCCGGGCAAACCTTCGCATCCTTCAGCTTGGTGATGTGGAAGGTGCCGTTGCACTTCGGGCAGAAGCGGCGTCCACCGAGGCGGTCGATGAGCTTTTCATCGGCCACGGCGATGTCGACGACCGCGTCGGGCTGAGAAAATTCGGCGAGGGCGCGCGCCTGATCGAGATTGCGGGGGAAGCCGTCCAGAAGATAACCGTTCTTGCAGTCATCCTCGGCCAGGCGCTCCTTGACCATCTCAACGGTCACGCTGTCCGGAACCAGCTTGCCCTGATCGATAAACGCCTTGGCCTTGAGGCCGGTGGGCGTGCCCTCTCTCATGGCTTTGCGGAACATATCGCCGGTGGAAATATGGGCAATGCCGAGCGCCTTGCTCACCAAGGCCGCCTGCGTACCCTTGCCCGCGCCGGGAGGGCCAAGAAAAATAAGATTCATCGTGATTTCCTCCCGACTTAATTACTTCAGGAATCCCTTGTAGTGGCGCATCTCCATCTGCGACTGCAGCTGGCGCGCGGTTTCAATCGCGACGCTGACGGCAATCAGCAGGGAGCTGGCGGCCAGGGGCAGGCTCAGACCGACCATCTTGTAGAAGACGGTGGGCAGCGTCGCCAGCACGGCCAAGAACAGCGCGCCGAACATGGTGATTCGCTTGCTGACCTTCGCGATGTAATCAGCGGTGGGCTTGTCCGGGCGGATGCCGGGGATCGAGCCGCCGTTCTGCTTCAGGTTCTTGCTCATCTCAACCGGATTGAAGGTGATGGAGCTGTAGAAGAAGGTGAAGCCGAAGATCATCAGGGCGAAGATGAGCAGATACCAGCCGCTCTGTCCATAGAACCGATCCCACCACTTGGCCGCGGCGGAATTGGGCATGAACGAGAAGATGGTGCTCGGGAACTGCATGATCGCGGAAGCGAAGATCAGCGGCAGGACGCCGGATGCATTGACCTTGAGGGGAATGCGGCTGGTCTGTCCGCCATACATCTTGTTGCCCACGACACGCTTGGCATACTGGACCGGGATGCGGCGCTCGGCCAGCTCGACCAGCGTAACGCCGACGATCATGACCAGGCTGATGAGAAGCACCACAAGGGCCGCCCACACGGACACGTTGCCAACAAACATATTCTTGACATAGCTGACAATCTGGCTGGACAGGCGCGCAATGATGCCGGCGAAGATCAGCAGCGAAACGCCGTTGCCGATGCCCTTGTCATTGATGCGCTCGCCAATCCACATGGCCAGAGCGGTACCGCCCGCCAGGCACAGACCAATGGTAATGTAGTTATACCAGGCCGTGGTGGCGGCGGCGCCCAGTCCGATGGACAGAGCAACCGCCTGAATGAATCCCAGACCAATCGTGACATAACGGGTAATCTGCGCTATCTTCTTGCGGCCCTCTTCGCCTTCCTTCTGGAGTTCCTCCAGCTTCGGGATGGCAACGCAGAGCAGCTGCATGATAATCGACGCATTGATGTAAGGGGTAATACCCATTGCCATGATGGTGAATTGCTCCAGGTTGGAACCGGTCATGGTGTTCATGAAATCCAGCAGGCTGATGCCCTTAACCGCCTCGGCGACAACGGCCACGTTGACGCCGGGAGTCGGAACAAAGCACAGCAGCCGGTAAATCAAAAGCATGAACAGGGTATAGAGGATCTTCTTGCGAAGATCGGCAATCTTCCATGCGTTGCGCAGCGTTTCCCACATGTCAGATCACCTCGGCCTTTCCTCCGGCCGCCTCAATCTTTTCCTTGGCGGTGGCGGTGAACTTCGCCGCCTGGACGGTCAGCTTTTTGGTCAGCTCGCCATTGCCCATGATCTTAATGCCGTCATCGATCTTCTTGATGATGCCGTACTCGATCAGCTCGACGGGGGTAACCGTCATGCCGTCCTCGAACACCTCAAGGCGATCCACATTGATGGCGACATAGTTGATGCGGAAGGGATTGTAGAAGCCGCGCTTGGGCAGACGGCGGATCAGAGGCATCTGGCCGCCCTCGAAGCCCGGACGCTTGCCGCCGCCCGAACGGGCCTTGGCACCCTTATGACCTTTGCCGGAAGTCTTGCCCAGACCGGAGCCAACGCCGCGCCCAAGGCGCTTCGGCGCCGTGGTCGATCCGAAAGCCGGCTTAAGTTCGTGCAGTTTCATGATTCGACCCTCCTTAGTCTTCGATCTCCTCGACCTTCACCATGTGCTTCACCTTGAAGATCATGCCGCGCATCGCGGGGTTGTCCTGCTTGACGACCGTCTGGCCGATCTTGTGCAGGCCCAGCGCCTTAATGGTGGCAATCTGATCTTTCAGGCAGGCGATGGTGGACTTCGTCTGTGTGATTTTCAGTTTCATAACTTCGCGCCCTCCTTAACCCAAGAGCTCTTCGACCGTCTTGCCGCGAAGCTTGGCGATCTCCTCAGCGGAGCGGAGCTGCTTGAGGCCTTCCATCGTGGCCTTGACCATGTTGATCGGGTTGTTGGAGCCGATCGACTTGGTGCGGATGTTGCGGATGCCCGCAGCCTCCAGAACCTGACGGACAGGGCCGCCGGCGATCAGGCCGGTGCCTTCCGGCGCGGGCATCAGCAGCACCTTGCCGGTGCCGTACACGCCGATGACCTCGTGCGGGATGGTCGTGTCCTTCAGAGACACCTTGATCATGTTCTTCTTGGCGTCCTCATTGCCCTTACGGATGGCCTCGGGAATTTCGGTCGCCTTGCCCATGCCGCAGCCAATGCGGCCGTTCTCGTCGCCAACCACCATCAGAGCGCTGAAGCGCATATTGCGGCCGCCCTTGACGGTCTTGCTGACGCGGTTCACTGCGACAAGCTTTTCTTTGAATTCGCTAACCTGCTCGTTGCGCTGCATGCGTGCATTCCTCCTGATTTAGAAGTCCAGACCGCCCTCGCGAGCGCCAGCGGCCAGTTCGGCCACACGGCCGGTGTAAATGTAGCCGCCGCGATCGAAAACGACCGTCTTAATGCCAGCGGCCTCAGCGCGCTCGGCGATGGTCTTGCCGACCAGCTTCGCGGCGCCCTTCTTGTCCATTTCGCCGATCTGCGCGGCCAGATCCTTCTCCACGGTCGAAGCCGCGGCCAGGGTCATGCCCTTCGCGTCATCGATGATCTGCGCATAGATGTGGGCGTTGCTTCTGTAAACGCAGAGCCGGGGACGCTCGGTCGTGCCGCTGATCTTCTTGCGGACGCGCGCATGTCGGATGACTCTGATCTCATTGCGATCCTGCTTTTTGAACATGAGCGTTCACTCCCTTACTTATTTCTTACCGGCTTTGCCTTCCTTATGACGGACGTACTCGCCCGTATAACGAATGCCCTTGCCATGATAGGGTTCCGGCTTGCGGATGTCGCGGATGTCCGCGGCGATCGCGCCAACCTGCTGCTTGTCGATGCCATGCACGATGATCTGCGTGGCGCTGGGCGTCTCGAACTTGATGTTCGCGGGCGCTTCGACGTTCACAGGATGGGAGAAGCCGATGTTGATGACCAGCTTGGCCGGGCTCTCCGCCTGAGCACGGTAGCCGACGCCGACCAGTTCGAGGCTCTTGGAGAAGCCGGTGGTCACGCCGGTGACCATGTTGTGGATCAGGGAACGATACAGGCCGTGCAGAGCGCGATGCGCCTTGTCGTCGGTCGGGCGGGCGACGTGGATCACATTGCCCTCCTGCGTAACGGTGATATCCTTGTTCACCTTCTGAGAAAGCTCACCCTTGGGGCCTTTCACAATCACGGTATTGTCGTCCGTAATCGTAACGGTAACCCCGGCGGGCACAGCGATCGGAAGTCTTCCGATTCGAGACATTGTTATTGCACCTCCGTTATTACCAGATGTAGGCCAGCACTTCGCCGCCCACACCGGCCTTGCGGGCTTCCTTGTCGGTCATGACGCCCTTGGACGTGGAGACAATCGCGATGCCCAGGCCGCCCAGAACCTTGGGCAGCTCATCGGTCCGGGCGTAAACGCGCAGACCGGGCGTGGAAATGCGCTTCAAACCGTTGATAACGGACTGCTTATTCTCAACGTACTTGAGCACAATCTTGATCTGTCCCTGCACACCGTCGTCAATATAGTCAACAGACTTGATATAGCCTTCCTCCAACAGAATCTTGGCGATCGCCTTCTTCATGTTGGACGCGGGAAGGGTCACGGTATCATGTCTGGCAATAAGGGCATTGCGGATGCGGGTCAGCATATCCGCGATGGGATCATTCATCAGCATTGTGTAACCTCCTTCCGAAATAGCCCAGCTTACCAGCTTGCCTTTCTCACACCGGGAATCTCGCCCTTGTAGGCCAGTTCACGGAAACAAATTCTGCACACGCCGTACTTACGGAGCACCGAATGCGGACGGCCGCAGATGCGGCAGCGCGTGTAAGCACGGGTCGAGAACTTGGGCTCTCTCGCCTGCCTGATCTTCATGCTAGTCTTTGCCACGCGAATGTTCCTCCTTCAATCAAGCCTGCTCAAACGGCATACCCAGCAGGCGCAGCAGTTCCTTCGCTTCTTCGTCGGTCTTGGCGGTGGTCACGAAGATCATCTCAAGACCGCGGATCTTCTCAACCTTATCGTACTCGATTTCGGGGAAGATCAGCTGCTCGCGGACGCCCAGAGAGTAGTTGCCGCGGCCGTCGAAGGCCTTGGCGCTCACGCCGCGGAAGTCGCGCACGCGGGGCAGAGCAATGTTCATCAGCTTGTCGGCGAACTCGTACATACGCGCATTGCGCAGCGTCACCTTCGCGCCGACGTTCATGCCCTCGCGGACCTTGAAGTTCGCGATGGACTTCTTCGCCTTGGTCACCAGCGGCTTCTGGCCGGAGATGGTGGCGAGCTCGGCAACGGCCACTTCCATAGACTTGGCGTTGTCCTTGCAATCGCCCAGACCAACGTTGAGCACGATCTTCTCAAGGCGCGGAATTTCGTTGACGTTCTTATACTGGAACTTCTGCTGAAGCGCCGGAACGACTTCGCTCACATACTTATCTTTCAGTCTGGCCACTTAAATGAACCTCCCTCTCGATCAATTGTCGATGGTCGCGCCGCACTTCTTGCAGGCGCGGACCTTCTGAGGCTTCTGGCCTTCTGCTTCGACAAACTTGTGGGCAACGCGGGTTGCCTTCTTGCAGGCCGGGCAGACCAGCATGACCTTGCAGGCGGGGATGGCGGCTTCCTTTTCCACGATGCCGCCCGGCAGGCCCTGTCCGCGCGGCTTCTGGTGCTTCTTCACCATCGCGACGCCTTCAACAACGATCTTGCCCTCGGACGGGAAGGCCTTCTGAACCTTGCCTTCCTTGCCCTTATCCTTACCGGAGATCACAACGACGGTGTCGCCGGTCTTAACGTTCAGTTTCGGTGTTGCCAATTTGTACACCTCCAATTACAGCACTTCGGGCGCCAGCGAAACGATCTTCATGAAATCCTTTTCGCGGAGCTCGCGTGCAACCGGCCCAAAGATACGGGTGCCTCTGGGCTGCTTGGCGTCGTTGATGATGACGGCCGCGTTATCGTCGAAACGGATGTAGGATCCGTCGGGACGGCGATACTGCTTGCGCGTACGCACGATAACGGCCTTGACGACGTCGCCCTTTTTGACTGCGCCGCCGGGCGTCGCGGACTTGACGGAGGCGACGATGATGTCGCCGATGCCGCCGCAGCGGCGGAAAGAGCCGCCCAGCACGCGGAAGCACATGATTTCCTTCGCGCCGGAGTTGTCGGCAACCTTCAAACGAGTTTGCGGTTGAATCATTGTGGATTTCCTCCTTGCTTACGGCCCAATTACTTCGCCTTTTCGACGATTTCAACCAGGCGCCAGCGCTTGTCCTTCGACAGCGGACGAGTTTCCATGATGCGCACAGTGTCGCCGATGCCGGCTTCGTTCTGCTCGTCATGAGCCTTGAACTTTTCGGTGCGATTCATGATTTTGCCATAAAGCGGATGCTTGACGCGGTTGCGGATCTCAACGGTGATGGTCTTGTCCATCTTATCGGAGACAACGACGCCAATACGGGTTTTGCGAAGTCCTCTTTCAGACATAGATCAAGCAGCCTCCTTTCGCTTCGATCACGCCTGCGTCTCGTTCTGACGCTGACGAATGATGGTCTTGACGCGGGCGATGTCACGCTTGCACGCGCTGATCGCAGCCGTGTTTTGCAGCTGACCGGTCGCCAGCTGGAAGCGCAGGTTGAACAGCTCGCTCTTCTTCTTATTCATTTCGGTGTCGAGCTCCGCGATCGTTTTCTGCTTCAGTTCAGCGATTTCTTTGGATTTCATTGCTCTTCACCACCCGATTCCTGGTTATCTTCTCTCTTAATGAACTTGCAGCGGATCGGCATCTTGTGGCTGGCCAGACGCAGAGCTTCGCGAGCGGTATCCTCGGGAACGCCCTTCATCTCGAACAGCACACGGCCGGGCTTCACGACGGCGCACCAGTATTCGGGCGCGCCCTTGCCGGAACCCATTCGGGTCTCAGCGGGCTTCGCGGTAACGGGCTTGTCGGGGAAGATCTTGATCCAGACCTGACCGCCGCGCTTGATGAAACGGGTCATGGCAACACGGCTCGCTTCAATCTGATTGGACGTAACCCAGCCGGGATCGAGCGCAACCAGACCGTAATCACCGTAAGCCAGGAAATTGCCGCGCTGGGCCTTGCCCTTCATGCGGCCGCGCATAACCTTGCGGCGCTTGACTCTCTTCGGCATCAGCATAGCTTATTTCCCTCCTTCTGCCTTGTGGCCGCGGCGCTGGGGGGCGGGAGCGGCCTCTTCAGCCTTCTTCATGCCCTGCAGAACCTGGCCCTTGTAAATCCAAACCTTCACGCCGATGCGGCCGTAAGTGGTCTTGGCCTCGGCAAAGCCATAGTCGATGTCCGCACGCAGGGTCTGCAGCGGGATGGAACCCTCGTGATAGCCCTCGCTGCGGGCGATGTCCGCGCCGCCCAGACGGCCGGAAACCTTGGTCTTGATACCCTTGACGCCCGGCGTTTTCATCGCGCGGCCAATCGTCTGCTTCATGGCGCGGCGGAAGGAGATACGCTTCTCGAGCTGCTGGGCAATGTTTTCGGCGACCAGCTGCGCGTCGGCGTCAGGCAGCTTGATCTCCATGATGTTCAGGCTGACCGCCTTGCCGGTGAACGCTTCGATTTCCTTCTTCAGGGCCTCGACGCCGGCGCCGCCGCGGCCGATGACGATGCCCGGCTTGGCGGTGTGGATGGTCACGGTAACCTTGCTCGCGCTGCGCTCAATATCGATCGAGGACACGCCGGAGGCATCCAGCTTTTCCTTGAGCATCTTGCGCAGCTTGTAGTCTTCAATCAGGTTATTGGAAAAATCCTTCTTCCCGGCATACCACTTGGTGCTCCAGTCAAGGATCACACCGACGCGCGCGCCGTGGGGATTAACCTTCTGACCCATTATTTTCCCCTCCTACTTACTTGACCTGGTCGAGCACGATGGTGATGTGGCAGGTGCGCTTCAGAATCTGATCGGCGCGGCCATGGGAACGCGGCCAATAGCGCTTGAGCGTCGGGCCCTGGTTCGCATAGGTCTCAGCCACATACAGAGAATCGCGGTTGAGCTGCAGGTTGTTCTCCGCGTTGGCGATGGCGGAGTTGAGCACCTTCAGCGCAACGGGCGCGGCGCTCTTGGGCGTGTACATCAGGATCGCCTGCGCCTCTTCGGCTTTCTTGCCGCGGATCAGATCAAGAACGATCTTCGCCTTGCGGGAAGAGATGCGAATATAGCGGGCAATGGCACGCGGACGCTTATCGGCATTCGCCTTGCGGGCCGCCGCCTTGGTCTTCATTCTGGTTGCCATTTTCTTTCTCTCCTTCCATCAGCTGCGGGCGGACGCCTTTTCACCAGCGTGACCCCGGAAGGTGCGGGTGGGCGCAAACTCACCGAATTTATGGCCGACCATGTCCTCGGTAATATAGACCGGAACGTGCTTACGGCCGTCATGGACGGCGACGGTATGACCGACGAAATCCGGGAAAATGGTGCTCGCGCGGGACCAGGTCTTCAGGACCTTCTTTTCACCGGCCGCATTCATTTCCTGAACGCGCTTGAGCAGCGCGCTCTGGATAAACGGGCCCTTCTTAACAGATCTGCTCATGGTAAGCAGCAGCCTCCTTCCTTAAGAAAACCTTACTTGCCGGCTCTCTTGACGATCAACTTGTCGGAATACTTGCGATGCTTGCGGGTCTTGACGCCCTGAGTGGGCTTGCCCCACGGAGACATCGGAGCGGGCATACCGACCGGGGAGCGGCCTTCGCCGCCGCCGTGCGGGT
This sequence comes from uncultured Clostridia bacterium, assembly GCA_934631025.1. GTDB lineage: Bacteria > Bacillota > Clostridia > Christensenellales > Aristaeellaceae > Firm-10. The sequence goes on along the minus strand of CAKTXR010000004.1, from coordinate 29,762 downwards.
GATCGCAGGGGTTCATGACAACGCCGCGGACGGTGGGACGAATGCCCATGTGGCGGGTGCGGCCGGCCTTGCCGATGCGCACGTTCTCATGATCGGGATTGCCAACCTGACCGATGGTGGCGCGGCAGGTAACCAGAACCTTGCGGACTTCGCCGGAGGGCAGACGAACCTGGGCGTAAACGCCTTCCTTGGCCATCAGCTGAGCGGCGGTGCCGGCGGAGCGGACCATCTGGCCGCCGTGGCCGGGCTTGAACTCGATGTTGTGGATCAGGGTGCCGACCGGAATATTCGCGATGGGCAGGCAGTTGCCGGGCTTGATGTCGGCCTCGGCGCCGCTCACGACGGTGTCGCCAACCTTCAGATCCAGGGGAGCCAGAATGTAGCGCTTCTCGCCGTCGGCGTAAACCAGCAGGGCGATGAAGCAGGTGCGGTTGGGATCGTACTCGATCGCGGCGACCTTCGCCGGGATGTTGTCCTTGTTGCGGCGGAAGTCGATGATGCGGTACTTACGACGCTCGCCGCCGCCCTGATGACGGACGGTGATCTTGCCGGTGTTGTTGCGGCCGGCTTTGTGGCGCAGATCAGTCGTCAGGGACTTCTCGGGCGCCTTCTTGGTCAGACCTTCGTAGGACAGAACCGACATGAAGCGCCGGGCAGGCGAGGTCGGCTTGTACACTCGGATAGCCATTTTGCTTTACCTCCCTTTACTGCGCCATGCCTTCGAAGAACTCGATGGTCTTGGAGCCTTCGGTCAGCTTGACGTAAGCCTTTTTGCGCTCCGGGCGACGGCCCTGAGTGCGACCCTGACGCTTCATCTTGCCTTCAGTGCGCAGGGTGTTAACGGTTTCAACCTTAACGCCGAAGATGGTCTCGACAGCCTTCTTGATCTCAGTCTTGTTGGCGCCGATTGCCACTTCGAAAGCATATTTCTTATCAGCCATGCCGTCGTAGCTCTTTTCGGACAGAACCGGACGAATGATGATGTCATAGGGCGATTTCATCAGTCGTAAACCTCCTCTACCAGCTTTACGGCCTCCTGAGTCACGATGAACTTATCGTAATTCAGAATATCCAGAACGTTGAGCGTGTTGACGTAGGCCGTCTTGACGCCGGGGATGTTGGCCGCGGCGCGGACGACGCTTTCGTCGCGCTCGGGCAGAACGATCAGAGCCTTGCGCGTGGCGCCCAGATCCTTGAGCATCTTGACGACGATGCGGGTCTTGGCCTCGGCCAGCTCCAGCTTGTCCAGAACGATCATGTCGTTCTCGGCAACCTTGCTGCTCAGCGCGCCGAGCATCGCCAGGCGGCGAACCTTGCGCAGAACCTTGATGCGATAGTCGCGGGGCTTGGGCGCGAACACCACGCCGCCGTGCGTGAACTGGGGCGCTCTGCGGCCATGATGACGCGCGTTGCCGGTGCCCTTCTGGCGATAGATCTTGCGACCGCCGCCGCGGACTTCGGTGCGGGTCAGCGCGGACTGGGTGCCCTGACGCATGGCGTTGAGCTGGGCGCGAACCACCATGTGGATCGCGGATTCATTAATTTCGGCGCCGAAAATCGCATCGGAGAGCTCGAGCTCGCCGACCTGGGCGCCCTGCATATTGAGTACTGCTACCTTAGGCATTTTTTCGTCCTCCTTCCTTAAGCCTTAACCGAATTACGGACGAAGAGCAGGCAGCCCTTGGCTCCGGGCACGGCGCCCTTGATCAGGAGCAGATTGCGCTCAGCGTCGACGCGAACCACTTCAAGATTCTGGATGGTGACCTTCTCGGAACCGTACTGGCCGGCCATGCGCTTGTTCTTGAAGACGCGGGAGGGATCGGAGTTGGCGCTCAGGGAACCAACGCCGCGATGGTACTTGGAACCGTGACCCATGGGGCCGGTGTGCATATTCCATCTCTGGATGGGGCCGGTGTAGCCGTGGCCCTTGCTGATGCCCGAAACATCAATCTTGTCGCCTTCCACAAAGACGTCGCACTTGATGAACTGGCCCACCTGATAGGGCGTGATGTCGTCCAGGCGAAGCTCGCGCAGATAGCGCGTGGCGCTCACGCCAGCCTTCGCAAAGTGGCCTAGCTCGGGCTTGTTCTTCAGTTTCTTCGCACGCTCTTCGGCGAGCTCACCGAAACCGACCTGAACTGCCTCATAGCCGTCGGTAGCCTTGGTCTTGATCTGCGTCACGACGCAGGGACCGGCTTCAACGACCGTGACCGGCACGAGACGACCGTCCGCAAGGAAGATCTGGGTCATGCCAATCTTTTTGCCGAGTATTGCCTTGTTCATTGTTGCACCTCCAAAAGCATTACAGCTTGATCTCGATTTCGACGCCGGCCGGCAGATCCAGCTTGGTCAGCGCGTCCATCGTCTGGGGCGTGGGGTTCAGGATGTCAATCAGACGCTTGTGCGTTCTGAGCTCGAACTGCTCGCGGCTGTCCTTGTGCTTGTGCGGGGAGCGCAGGATGGTCACGATCTCCTTCTCGGTGGGGAGCGGGATCGGACCGCTGACGCGGGCCTTCGTGCGCTTCGCGGCCTCCACGATACGAGCAGCGGACTGGTCGATCACGGTGTGCTCGTAGGCCTTGAGCTTGATCCTGATTTTCTGGTTGGCCATTGGGGTTCCTCCTTCTTGAACTCATGCACACGCTGCCGGGCGTGTCCTTTTCTTTTTTTACGACGGCGCATGAGCCCCGTCGTCCGATTGGCGGACTGGTCCCCGGAAATTACCGGGATGCATCCCGCAACCTTCCGGTTCATCCCTCCCTGTGTGATTCGAGCGTGAAACCCGATCCGGCAACACACACAGACATCTGTACTCACAGACTCATATATTATAGCGTATCCCCATCCCATTCTCAAGCGATTTTTTCGTAAATTTATTTCTTTTCTGTTAAAACTCTTTCTTTTTCACTGCGAGGTGTTCCATTTCATCAACAAATATCGCGAAGGCGTTTTTTCCGTCCTTTCTGTACTGCTTTCCGTATATAAAAGGAGCTTCACGCAGATAAATGCGCGAAGCTCCCCTCGTCCATTACTCCTTGGGACGAACCGCTACAACAATGATCCCAATAACGCCAAGGAAGAACCCCCACCAGAAGCCGCCGTCTTTCCCTCTGTTCCTATTGATTGCCTTCGTCACCGCGCCAAATATGCACGCAACGATGAGCCACGCAATCAAATACCCGACCGCATATGCGCCATCCATGTTTTCCCCTCCTTTCTTATAACCATACGGTTATTTTTTGACCAGTATAGCATACTTCTGTTGTATTGTCAATATATCCATTTGGTATTAATCGAAGGGAGTGAAAAAATGTGGCGCATTACCGTCGGATTCGCGAGCTGCGCGAGGATCATGACCTTACTCAAAGTCAGCTGGCTGAAATGCTCAGCATGAAGCAGCCCCAGTATTTCAGATACGAGCAGGGCTACCGAGACATACCGACAGATATACTGATCGCCCTGGCAGACTACTATGGCGTATCAACCGACTACATTCTGGGACGTACAGATATGCCGACGCCTTACCCGCCTAAAAAAGTATCTATTCCATCAAGCGAGGGCAAATAAGGCAGGAAATCGACATAATGCCGTCGAAATAGGAGCAGTAAATCAAACACAAGTGGAGGCATAATAATGCGTAAAAAATATGACGTCGCCGCCTACATCTGGCCCGCCTACACGGGCGACGAGCCGCGCACGCGTATGTTCTGGCCCGAGGGCATGGGCGAATGGCAGTCCGTCCGCTCGGCGCAGGCGAAATTCCCCGGCCACGACTGGCCGCGCCGCCCGCTGTGGGGCTATGTCAACGAGGCCGACCCTGCCGTGATGGAAATGCAGATCAATGAGGCCGTGCGCCACGGCGTGAACGTGTTCATCTACGACTGGTACTGGTACGACCGCCGGCCCTTCCTTGAGAACTGCTTAAACGACGGCTTTCTCAAGGCGAAAAACCGCAATGACATGAAGTTCTATCTCATGTGGGCGAACCACAACGCCAACACGCTCTGGGACAAGCGCATTTCCTCCAGCGTGAACACGGTCATCTGGGAGGGCAGCCAGCCGCGCAGTGAGTTTGAGCGCGCCATGAAGCACGTCGTGCATGATTACTTTACGCTTTCCAACTACTATACCATCGACGGCAAGCCCGTGTTCATGATCTACGACGTGCCCAACCTCGTGCGCGGGCTGGGCGGCCTTTCCGAAACGCGCGCGGCGATAAAATGGCTGCGCGAGGAGTGCGTGCGCGCGGGGCTGCCCGGCGTGCATATGCAGTTCACCATGTGGAGCGAGCGCGCCACGAACGTCTCCGGCGTGGACGGCGAAAAGGACGTGCCGGCAGCAGCGTTCGATTCGCTGGGCTTCGACAGCTGCTCGCACTATCAGTTCGTCCATTTCACGAACATCGACCGCGACTACGAAAACGTGCTGCCCGACGTGAAGGCCGAGTATGAAAAGCTGGACAAAACGCTGTCCGTCCCCTATTTCCCGCACGTCAGCGTCGGCTGGGACAACAACCCGCGCTTCGACACGTTCCGGCCGGGCATACTGCGCGACTGCACGGCGGAGAACATCGAGAAGGCGCTCGTTCAGGCGCGCGATTACGCCGACGCGCATCCCGGCCAGCCGCCGCTGATTACGATCAACAGCTGGAACGAATGGACGGAGAGCAGCTATCTCGAGCCGGACGACCTGCACGGTTACGGCTATCTGGACGCGATCAGGCGCGTATTCTGCGATCAGGAGGACTGATATAATATGAAGCTTTCCAACACGCTGTATTGCCTTAAGCGCAAAAAAGCGCTGCGCGTGGCCTACTTCGGCGGCTCGATCACCGAGGGCGGCGCGGAAAACGGCTGGCGCGGCCGCACGACCGCATGGCTGCGAACGACGTTCCCGAACGCGGAAATCACCGAGATTCAGGCGGCCATCGGCGGCACCGGCTCGGGGCTGGGCGCTTACCGCTGCGACCGCGACGTGGTCGACCACAAGCCGGATCTGACGTTCATCGAGTTCGCTGTCAACGATTCCGGTGCGAAGACCGAGGACACGCAGCGCAATATCGAGGCCTGCGTGCGCAAAATCATGCGTGCCAATCCGCAGGGCGAGATCATGTTCGTCTACACGACCACGAAGAGCATCTGGGATAAGCTGGGCGAGGGCAAACCCTATGTCTCGCGCGATGTGGACGAGGGCATTGCTTCCTATTATAATTGGCCGTCGGTTGATATCGGCACGCCACTGGCCGAGGCCGTCATGCGCGCGGGCGGCGACTGGCTCAAATACACCGGCGACACGGTGCATCCCAACGCCGAGGGCTACGCCTTCTGCGCCCGCGCCGCCATCGACGCGCTGTCCGAGCTGCTGAGCGGCGACGTGCCCGAGCAGCCTGTCACCCATCCGCTGCCCATCCCGATGGTAGACAACGTGCCCGAGAGCGCGCATCTCTACGACGCGCAGCCGCTCTGTACTGAGACCGCGCAGCCGGACACCGCCGTCGAGCACGGCTGGAAAAGGCTCATGCTGACGCTGGCTGGGCGCTGGCCGGATACCATCGGCGCGAACAGGCCGAACGCCGAGCTGACGATCCCCTTCCACGGCACGTCCATCGCGCTTTACTACATGATCGCCAGCGATTCCGGTATGTTCGAATGGCAAATCGACGGCGGCGAATGGAAGCGCTATAACACGTTCGATCACTACGCGCTCGCCTTTGCCCGCGCGGCGTTCGCCCTGCTTCAGGACGACCTGCCCTGCGGCGATCACATGCTGACCCTCCGCGTCTGCGGCGAGAAGGACGAGCAGTCGACCGGCCGCTGGATCCGCATCGGCGCATACGGCACGCGCTGACTCAAGGAGGACTGAACAATGAGCACAATCTGGACGGAGAACAACATCATCCCCATCATCGACGAATACGACGTATGCGTCGTGGGCGGCGGCGTGGCCGGCGTGGCGGCGGCGCTGTCGGCGGCGCGCGAGGGCGCGCGCACCTGCCTGATTGAGAAGGAATACGCGCTGGGCGGGCTGGCGACGCTCGGCCTGATCGTCTACTATCTGCCGCTGTGCGACGGCAGGGGGCGGCAGGTCATCGCCGGCATCAGCGAGGAGCTGCTCAAGGCGTCCATCAAGTATGCCGCGGGCGACCTGCCCGACTGCTGGGCGGACAAAAACGGCGATCCGGAAGCGCGCAAGTCGAACCGCTACCGCACGAAATTCGAAGCCGCGCCCTTCATCATCGCCATGGAGGAAATGCTGATCGACTGCGGCGTCCACCTGATCTATGACAGCCGGTTCTGCGGCGTGCATCGCGAAAACGGCCACATCGACGGCGTGATCATCGAGAACAAGTCCGGCCGGCTGGGCGTGGCCGCGCGCATGGTTGTCGACGCGACCGGCGACGCGGACGTGTGCCATGCCGCAGGCGAAAAGACCGTCTCCTGGGCGGGCAACGTCTGCACGGGCTGGTATTTTGCCAACGGCAGCGAGGGACTGCGGCTGCGCGGCTGCTCCGATTCGATCCACGGCAAAATCCCCGAGGGACACCGCTATTACGCGGGCGACCGCTTTGAGGACGTGACGCAGCACGCCATCGACGGCCGGCGCATGATCATGGCCGACGTGATGAAGCTGCGCGCCGCGGGCGACGAAACCGCCTATCCCTTCCTCATCCCGACCTACGACGGAATGCGCATGACCCGCCGCCTGAGCGCGGCCTACACGCTGGACGAGAGCGAAGCCTTCACCGACTTTGAGGACAGCGTCGGCCTGACCGGCGACTGGCGCAAGTGCGGCCCGGTATTCGCGCTGCCGTGGCGCACAATGATGGGCCTGGAGAACGACAATCTGGCCGCGGCGGGGCGCTGCATCAGCGTCACGAACGATATGTGGGACATCACGCGCGTCATCCCCACCGCCGCGCTGACCGGTGAGATCGCCGGACTGGCCGCCGCCATGGCCGTACGCCGGGGGCTGGCGCTGCCCGATCTGAACGTCACGCTGCTCCAGGACGCGCTCAGGAGCAAGGGAAATATCATTGAAAAACCGTAAGGAGATTCAGCATGATTGCGAAGCGCTTCGCCCTGAATGACCCGACGCTGCATATTCCCGTTGTCGACAGCGACGATTTCTGGTATGTCCGCGTGAGTGATGAGAACGCGCAGATCGGCGAGTTTTATATCGCCGTGACGGCCGCAAAGCCTGATTTTTATTGCCCGATGACGCTTCACGGCTGCGAAGGGCGCACCATTACGCTCTCCTGCGCGGACGAGGGCGCGCCCGACGATCTCTTCGACGGCGTGCTGACCGGCGGCTCCTGCGAAACGCGGCCCGATCTCTATCCGAATCTGTATCGCGAACCCGAGCGCCAGCAGATTCACTTTTCGCCCAGGCGCGGCTGGCTGAACGACCCCAACGGGCTGGTCTATGCGGGCGGCGCGTTCCATATGTGCTTCCAGCACAATCCCTTCGGTCCCAATCACGGCGGCGTGAACATCTGCTGGGGGCTGGCCGTCAGCCCGGACGACGTTCACTTTACGGAATATCCTGACGCGATTCTCCCGCACGACTGTCTGACCCACATCGCCTCGGGCAGCGCCATCGTCGACGCAGACAATCTGAGCGGACTGGGAAAGGACACGATACTGGCCGTCTACACGGCGCTCGGCTCAAATATGAAAAAGGGACGCTCAAGCAGCGTCGGCACACGCGGCCAGATGATCGAATACAGCACGGACGGCGGCATGACCTTCCAGCCGCTGGTTGAAGGCCCGATCATCCCCGTGCCGAAGGGCGAAAGCTGGCGCGACCCGAAAATTCTGCGGCTCGACGATGGCACGCTGTGCATCGCCGTTTACGAAACGTACGACGGGCGCAACTGCGTGAGCTTTTATTCTTCAAAGAACGCCCGCGACTGGCGCTTTGAATCGCGCACGATGGATCTCTACGAATGTCCTGATCTCTTCCCACTGCCGGTGGCCGAAACGGGCGAACGGCTGTGGGTGCTCTACGGCGCAAACAGCATGGCGCGCATCGGCCGCTTTGAAAACTACCGCTTTACGCAGATCGGCGAGAGCCGTTATCTCGATTACGGAACCGCAGCCTATGCCGGACAGACCTGGAATTCGCACCCCGACGAGACAGGCCGCTATCACATCGCCTGGCTGCGCGATCCGGCCGCCGCATGGAGCTATGACTCCTCCTTCAATCACGGCGTGCCCTTCGCACAGGGCATGACGGTCACATGCCGCTTTACGCTCCACCAGTGCGCGGACGGCTACCGGCTCTTCCGCGCGCCCATCGACGCGCTCAAATCGCTGCGCTGCGGCGCGGGCGAGGCGATCAGTCTGTCTCTCAAGGGCGAACCGGCGCAGGGGCGCGTTTCAAGGCCGGCCGCCGCGCGCATACGGCTGGATGTGCCGGGCGACGCGGAGTTCACCGTCTCGGCATCGTCTCCGCTGCGCGCAACCGTCTGCGGACAGGGCTTCGACTATCTGCCGCATGAACATCTGCTGCGCTTCACCGGCGGCAAAAGCTATACGCTCGCGGGCGACGGCCCGCTGAACATCCGCATAATCACCGACCGCCGCTCGACGGAGTTCTTCATCAACGGCGAAATCTCGGCCAGCTACGGTTGCGGCGACGCGCAGAAAACGCTCGATCTGTATGGCGACGACGCGCGGCTCGACGGCCGTCTCTGGGCGATGGAAAGCATCTGGAAAAACAACATCTGACAAAGAGAGGAACATCACTCATGTTCGAAATCAAAATCGGCACTGTCCTCATGGGTGCGCACGCGTTCGACCCCGATATGCTGCCCTCGCTGAAGCCGTTCGGCTTCGAGGGCTACGAAGTCTCCCTCGACCGCTATTGCTTCCGCACATACGACATCGCCGAATACGCGAAAAAGCTGAACGACGCGCTCTGCGGCACGCCCCTCTCCGCGCTGGGCTGCTATGCCAATCCGCTCGCCAGCGAGGACGACCGCCGCGACCTTGTTCACCTCATGGACTGCGCGCATCTCTTTGGCTGCAATACGATCTCCGTCTTTGCCGGCGCGCTGCCCGACTGCACCGTCGTAGAGAGTATGCCCACGTTTAAGAAGGTCTTTTCCGAGCTGTGCGCGCGCGCTGAGGACAAGGGGCTTAAAATCACCATGGAGAACTGCTCCGGCTCAAGCTGGACGAGCCGCGACAATTACAACATCGCCTACGGCCCCGACGCGTGGGAGATGATGTTCGACGCGGTGCCCAGCGAGGCCCTCGGCCTTGAATGGGAGCCGAGCCACCAGATGCGCCAGCTGATCGACCCCATCGCGCAGCTGCGCCGCTGGGCGAAGCGCGTCTATCACATTCACGGCAAGGACGGCACGATCGCCTGGGACGTCATCCGCGAACACGGTATCCGCGGCAGAGAGCCGTGGTTCTGGGATCGCACGCCCGGCTTTGGCGACACCAACTGGAACGACATCTGCACCATCCTCATGCAGAACGGCTATCGCGGCTTCATCACCATTGAGGGCTATCACGATCCCGTCCACTATGACGACGGCGAATGGAGCGCGCAGATGCGTTCGCTGACCTACCTCAAGGACTGCCGCGGCGGCCAGACCTTCATCGAAGGCCCCGCCTACAAGGGCTTCCAGAAGCCGAAGGCTTCCTACGCCAAATAAACATCAGCCGGCCGGTTCGAAGAGATGCTTTCTCCGATCCGACCGGTCATTTTTTCTATTCAGTTCCATTGAAGGCGCGTTTCAACGCCGCTTTCCGAAGGCAAGTCCTCTCATTCTTCAAACAGAGCGCCAGCCGGAGCAGGAAAAAAGCCGCTCCGACCGGCGTTTTTTATGTTGATCTGCTGAGCGCTTACGCCATTTCCGCGCGGATGGCGAACAGCCCGTACGGCCGCGCGTCGAACGCGATCACGCCGTTTTCGATCGTCAGCGCCGCGCCGTCCTCGCGCTCGTACGTGTCGGTCAGATGCGCCGATTTCACATTCGGCAGCGCGATGCGCACATTTTTGCCGTCGCCCGCCAGCTCCACGCCGCGGATGATCAGGCCGCGCCCGTCCTCGGCGCGCTTGATGCTCATGATCTCCACGCTGCCGCGCTCAAGGCGCATGAAGCTGTGGCTCGCAGGCAGGCTGCCCGAATGCGCCGTGTTCGTGATCGAGGTCATCGGGCTGCTAAACGCCGCCGCCATGCGGGCCATATCCTCCGCCTCTTCCGATTCGGCAAAGCCCACGCTCAGCGTGAAAGCGTGATTGCCCAGCTCGGGATACTCGTCGGGATTGTACGCGCCGCGAATGAGCGTCACGCCCATATCGGTTGGATCGCCGCGATAGCCGTATTTGCAATCGCTCATGAGCATCATGCGCCCGTCGGCGATGAAGCGGATGCCCGGCCACTCGCGCGGATCGGCGTTTCTCTTCAGCACGCCGCCGGCAATGTCGTAGACGTATTCCCGCGTGCCGTTTTCGTCGGCCATGACGTCGAAGCGCAGCTGCGGCACGATCTGCTTCTGCTGATCGCCGATTTCCAGCCAGCGCACCCTAGCCGCGATTTCAACGCGCTTTATGCCCGCGCGCAGGGAGACGGTATAGCTGATGTGCGAGCGCTCGCCGAAATCCGCGCTGACCTCGAGCGCGTTATAGAGCGCGCCCCGCGCGACGCGCCTGATGCAAACGCTGCCGATCTGCGTCCGGCTGATCGTCTCGCCCGTGACCCACGCGGTCATGCCGCGCGACGCGTCCTCGATGACGTGCGAAAAGCCCTCGACGACGTGCAGCTCGCCGCTGTCCTTCTCGGTGATATAGATCGCGCCGTACGCGTCGGGCGAAGCGACCACCTCGAGCGATTCGTTCTCAATGCACCAGTTTTCGAGCGGCTCGGTGTGCTCGAACGACACAAAGTCGATCGGCTCCCGCGCGTCCTCGTCCGGCTCGATCACGCAGGTGGCGTAGCCCATCGCGGGGACGTTGAGCTTCACCATCACGCGGGTGTAGTCGTGTCCCCAGTAGGCGTTGCGGCCGGATTCGAGCACCTGGATCGGCACGTTCTCGCCCTCCGACGTGCGGGCGGTCAGCCGCTTTTCCTCGGCCTTCAGATCCCACACGATCAGCTCAACCGCCTCGTCGCGATCGAACGGGCAGACGTTGAAGAGGTGGAAGATGCGCGTTCTGCCCTGCCCGAACTCGACCGGCGCGGGAATCACGCCCTCCTCCACGCCGAAGCCCACGCCCGCACCCGTGCTCACATCCTCGTCAAAGGGACGCACGGCCACGCTCGAGGTGTCGATCTGCTTTGAAACGGCCAGCATGGCGGCGCGGCGGGCGCTGTTGGCCACGGCATAGCTCTGCTGATACAGCCCCATGGCGTATTCGCGCGTGTCGGGCACGCCGGAGCCGGGCAGTATGTCGTGGAACTGATTGAACAGCACGTTGCGCCAGCCCTCGGCGAACTTTTTCGCGCTATAGGGCGCGTGGGCAGTCTGCGCTGCAAAGGCGCTCAGCGCTTCGGCCTCGCCCAGCAGGCGCTCGCCGTAGCGGTTGCCCTTCTTGATGCGGCTCTGCGTGGTATAGCAGCCGGTGAAGAGCGGGTTCAGCTCATGATCGACAACGGGAATCTCCCTCGCCGCCTGCGCGGCGCTGTCAAAGAACGCCTTGAACGAGCCGAAGCGCACGTCGGCATAGATCGGCCAGGACTGCATATCGATCAGGCGCATGACGTCGCGGCGGGTGGGGCCGCCGCCGTGATCGCCCACGCCGTAGACGCGCAGCGCGCACTTTACGCCGAACTGCTCGCAGAACGCGGGCGCATACTGCGCGAAATCGCCGTCCACCGCCGCATTATACCAGAACGGCTCGCGATAGGCCAGCACCTCCGCCCCTGACGGCGCGCGCCACCGATAGAGCGTCTGACCGTCCAGCCCGCGGCAGTAATAGAAATATTTGACGCCGGCGCGCTGCAAAAGCTCGGGCATATTGCGGTGATGGCCGAACGTATCGGGATCAAAGTCGATCTCGGCCGGCTGCACGCCCATTTCCTCAAAAAACGCGCGCGTATAGAGATGATGCCGCGCCATGGATTCCGCGCTGCCCATGTTGTGATCCGGTTCGACCCACGAGCTGGCCGTGACCTCCCAGCGCCCCTCATGGATGCGCGCCTTGATCTCCTCCAGCATATCGGGATCGAATTCCTGCACGATGCGATAGACCGACGCCTGAGACTGCGAGAACGTAAACTCGGGGAACTCGCGCATCAGCGTCAGCACCGTGCGGAACGTGTCCAGCGTGATCTGCACCGTCTCGTCGTAGCGCCACATCCAGTTCATGTCGATGTGCGCGTGGCCGCAGACGATCAGCGTATATTTTTTGCAATCGGCCTGCATGGGCATGAGCATATTCTCGATTTCGACGGCCGCCGCGTCGGTCAGCACGCCGGCCCTCTCCGCCGCATAACGCGCCGCCTCGATCGCGCGCAGAATCAGCGCGTCGTGCCGCCCGCCCAGCGTCTCGGAAACACGCCGCGCATAGCGGATCTCATAGCGCAGCCGCTCGCCCATTTTGCCCACGGTCAGCGCGTCCAGCCTGCGCACCGCGCCGTCCAGCTTTCCCATAGTATCCCTCCGTCCCTTTCATGGTCTCTCTTCCCATTATATCGGCTTTTGCGGCAATATGCAAGAGTGTAAAATTACGCGCGCCTTTTAACACGTTTTTTCGCCTTGACGCGCCCTTATACCCATGCTAAACTGAGGGCAAACCGAAAGCTGCATACAAGAGGAGGATTTTGCCATGTCCATAAGCTATGACGAATCAAGGCGGCTGTTCAAGATCGACACGCCGCGCATGAGCTATGCCTTCTGCATCGCCGCGGACGTGCCGCTTGCGCTGTACTGGGGCGCGCCGCTCCACGATCCCGCCGCGCTGGAATCCGAAATCAAAGCGCTTCAATTCCGCACGAACGGAGCCATGGCGCGTCCGCCGCGTCCCGAATGCTCCGCCAACGACGGCGTTGACTACGGCGAAGCGTCTATACTGCCCATCTTTGCAGACGGTGTGCGCGGCATGAGGCCGTTCTACCAGAGCCACAGCATAGACGGCGATACGCTGCGCGTCGTCTTAAAGGACAAATACTATGATTTCACCGCCACGCTCTGCTATCGCACCGTGGGGAAGCTCGATCTCATCGAGCGCTGGATTGAGGTGACCAACCGCACCGGCGCGCCCGTTGAGCTGCCGATTTTCCGCTGCGGCAACGTGCAGCTACCCTCGCACGATAATTACCGCCTGACGCACTACTCTGGCAACTGGGGCGCGGAATATCAGCCGCAGCGGCATATGCTCCATCAGGAGCAGGTCGTGCTCGAGAGCCACCGCGGCACCTGCTCGGCGCACCAGCACACCCCCTTCGCCGCGCTCGATCCGGACGGCGAAGCCACCGACACGCAGGGCGACGTGTTTTTCGCCGCGCTCGAGTGGAGCGGAGAAAACAAGATGATCGTCGAAAAGAACTACTTCGGCGACGTGCAGCTGTGCGCCGGCTGGAACGATTACGACGCAGAATGGACGCTGAAGGACGGCGAGACGCTTTCCTCGCCCAAACTGGCCGTGGGCTACAGCGGCGCGGGCTTCAACCGCATGACCGAGATCCTGTACGACTGGCAGTTCGACGAGCTGTGCCCGCAGAGCAAGGTTCACAACGTGCTGCCCATCATCTACAATTCATGGTATCCCTATGAGTTCGACGTGCGCGAGGAAAATATGCTCTCGCTGATCGACAAGGCCGCCGACATCGGCGCGGAGCTGTTCGTCATCGACGACGGCTGGATGCCCGGCCGCACGGACGACAAAAAGGGACTGGGCGACTGGCGGCCCGACCCCGAGCGCCTGCCCAACGGCCTGCGCCCCATCGCCGACGCCTGCCACAAAAAGGGGCTGCTGTTCGGGCTGTGGGTCGAGCCGGAGATGTGCAATCCCGACAGCGACCTCTTCCGCGCGCATCCCGACTGGATCATCCGCAGCGAGCACCGCGAGAACACGCTCATGCGCCATCAGCTGACGCTCAACATGGCGCGGGACGACGTGCGCGACTGGGCGATCGACTGGCTCGACCGGCTCATCGACGATTATCAGCTCGATTACGTCAAGTGGGACATGAACCGCTATCTCACCGAGCGCGGCTGGCCCGAAGCGAGCAAGGTCGACCAGCGCAGCCTGACCATCCGCTATATGCAGAACGTCTACGCCATCTGGGCGCACCTCAATGAAAAGCACCCGAACGTGCTGTTTGAAAACTGCGCCAGCGGCGGCGGACGCACCGATTTCGGCATGGCGCGCTATGCCGACCGCATCAACCGCAGCGACAACTCCCGTCCGCGCGACGTGCCGCTGCTGCACGAGGGCTTCTCGCGCCTGTTCCTGCCCAAGACGGCGGGCGGCGCGGGCAACATCTCCAATGAAGCGTTCGTTCCGCTCGACTACCGCATCCATCTGGGCATGACCGGCTCGATGAGCGTGGGCGTCAATCTGCTCACCGCCGCGCCCGAGACGCTCGACCGTCTGCGCGAGGCGCTCGCCTACTTCAAGACCGTGCGCGCCGATCTGCAAAACGCCTATGTCTACACGCTCGTTTCGGGAGAAAACCACACCTACACGGTGTTTGAGTATCTCCGGCGCGACCGGCGCAGCGTGTCGGTGTTCGTGTTCGGCCATCCCGTCCGCGAGTGGACACACGTCCCTGCCCTCCGCCTGCGCGGCCTGATTCCCGACGCGCTCTACCGCGACGAAGCGGGCAACACGCACACCGGCGAAGCGCTGATGAAGGTCGGCCTGCGCATATCGCTCTCCGGCGATTACGACAGCCGCTTCTTGCACTTTGCCGAGGTCTGACAGCCCGCACAGTCTCAGCGCCCTCCGTTCATCGCGGCGAAGGGCGCTGCTTTCCCGCTTCAGCCCTGACGCGCTGAAAACACAAACGACCTGCCCGAGCCATATCGCTCAGGCAGGCCGTTCCATATATCCGATTTCATTCGAGCCATTTCGTCCATGTTTCGGGCGCATAGCCGACCGTGGCCCGCGCGCCATTACGGACGATGGGCAGATTGAGCAGCTTGGGCTGCTGGGAGAGCTTCTCGAGCGCCTCCTTCGTATCCTTGAGCTGCGCCACATAATGCGATTCCCAGTCCTTGTCGGACAGGCGCACCATGTTTTCAAGACCGACGGCGCGGCATACGCTCTCCAGCTCGCGCAGGCTCATCCCGCGGCGGGAGAGATCGACGAACTGATAGGCCACGCGGCGCTCCTTGAAAAAGCGCTCGGCCTTCTGCACGTTAAAGTCGCGCTTCAGGGCAAAAATCTGTATGCTGCTCACTGATTGTATTCCTCCGCGCCCTCAACAATGCCCCAGTGATCGACCGGCCAGATGATCGCGCGCACCTTGCCCACGAACTGATTCCTGTGGATCACGCCGACGGAGCGGCTGTCGTTGGAGTTGTCGCGGTTGTCGCCCATGACGAAATACTCGTCCTCGCCCAGCGTCACGGTAAAGCTGCTGCGGTCAAAGCGCGCGGTGCGGCTGTCGGTCAGATACGGCTCGTCATACTCGACGCCGTTGACGCTCAGCACGCCGTTTTTCACCTCGATCGTATCGCCGGGCAGGCCGACGACGCGCTTGACGAACTTTTCATAGCCGCGATTGGGATAGTGCAGGATCACCACGTCGAAGCGATCCGGCCCCTTCACGCGCATATCCAGCACGGTAACAAACAGCCGGTCGTTGTCGAGCAGCGTGTCGCTCATCGAGGGGCCGTCCACGCGGATGATCGTAAACAGGAACGTGCGGATGATCAGAACCGCAATCAGCGCCACGGCGAAGGACACGATCCAGTCGCGCAGCTCCTTTTTCCAGTTCTTGCCCTTCTTCTCTTCCTTCGGGGATTCGTGCATCTCCAGTATCGGCCTGTGGGGCGCGGCTTCGCTGGCCTGCGCTTCGTCGGCCTGCGCGGTTTCCTCGGCAGGCTCGTTTTCCGGCTGTTCGCCGCCGGGCGTCGTCATTTTTTCATCGTCCATGGATAAACCCTCCTTCCGGCTCAGCCGGATATGCTTTGTAATAACGCCTGCTTTCAGGCTGAAGTGTTCTCCCATAAGCGCCGCACCGCTGCTCAAGTACTCGGCGAAACCACAATTTCCTCGCCATGTAGCCCCGCAATATGCGCTTTCGCCGCAAACGCCATACCTACATCACGCCGTCGCCCGAGTACACGGAGAGACTTGACCGGCTCCAATTTATGGCCGGGCAAGTCGGGCTGTATAGCCACCCTGCCTATACCTGCCAACGTCCAGACTCGAGCCGCCCCCAAGCGGCGCGGAGTCGGGTTGCGTGCGCGAAGCGGTGTGGAAGCCGCACTGCGGCCGCCCCGCCGTCGCCCGGGCACACGGAGAGACTTGACCGGCTCCAATTTATGGCCGGGCAAGTCGGGCTGTATAGCCACCCTGCCTATACCCGCCAACGTCCAGACTCGAGCCGCCCCCAAGCGGCGCGGAGTCGGGTTGCGTGCGCGAAGCGGTGTGAATGCGGCTCAGCCGCCGGGTTGCGTGCGCGAAGCGGTGTGGATGCCGCACTGCGGCTACAGCGCTTTTATGTGGGCGGGCGGCCAGATGATGGCTCGGGCCTTGCCCACGATGTCGGTGACCGGACCGACGTCGGCGGAGTGGCTGTCGTGCGAGATGGCGCGGTTGTCGCCCAGGAGGAAATACTCGCCCTCGCCCAGCACCGTTTCGGGATAATCGTAATGCGCGGCATGGAGCGGCGAGACGTAATCCTCCTTCAGCGGCTCGCCGTTCAGATAGACCACGCCATTGCGCGCCGCGATCACATCGCCCGGCAGGCCGATCACACGCTTGACACAGTAATCGCTGCGGCCGGGATAGTGGCAGATCACCACGTCGCCATGCTCATAGCCCGATATGCGCGCCGTTAAGATCGACACATACAGCCGGTCGCCGTTTTGCAGCGTCTCCTGCATCGATCTGCCGTCCACGGCGATGAGCGTAAACACAAATGAGCGGATGACCAGCGCGATCACCAGCGCCGCGGCCAGCGTTCCCGCCCATGAGAGAATTTCGCGGCCCATGCGCTTCTCCTTCTTCTTCGGTTTATTGGCGGTTTCCATGACGCAGCCTCGCTTTTCGTCAGTTTTCCTCATGCACGGTCAGAACTTTCCTGACTCTTTTTTCAAATTCGACGCGATCGAGCATCACCACGCGGCCGCAGCCCTCGCAGCGGATCTTCACGTCCGCGCCCGTGCGCGTCACGACCCATTTGTCGCTCCCGCACGGATGCGGCTTGCGCATCTGCACCAGATCGCCGATCTCCAGACGCATAAAAACGCCCCCTCACGCTATTCGTTGCTTTCCTATTATTATACGACATCCGCGTCCCGCCTGCAATGCCCCGCCCGCAAAACCGCGCCGATTTTACACGCTTTTCCCGTCCGCGTCCCACCCCTGACACGCTCTTAAAAAACCGACGTTGCCTGTCCGCATCACAAAAGACCCGCGCAGCCCATTTCCAGCCGCGCGGATCCTCATTATGAAACGCTATGCCTTCTCGCGAAGCTCCTCGCGCCGCACCGACGCGGCGGAGAGCATATTCTGCGCATGGTGCAGGCTGCTCTCGGGATCGCCCGCGCCGCCCACCAGACGCGCCAGCTCGGCCACGCGGCCCTCCTCGTCCAGCGCGCGCACGCTGCTGCCCGTTCGGCCGTCCTTCACCGTCTTTTCGACGAGGAAATGCGCGTCGCCCAGCGCGGCGATCTGCGGCAGATGGCTCACCGCGATCACCTGACGGCTGCGCGCGATCATGCACATCTTCTCGCCCACGACCTGCGCCATGTGGCCGCTCACACCGGTGTCCACCTCGTCGAAGATCATCGTGCCCACCTGCTCGCGCTCGGCCATGACCGCCTTGATCGCCAGCATCACGCGCGACAATTCGCCGCCGGAGGCCGTCGTGCTCAGCGGCTTGAGCGGCTCGCCGGGGTTGGGCGAAATCAGAAACTCCACCTGATCCGCGCCCTGCGGACTCAAGCGCCGCTTGTCCTGCTCGGGGATCAGAAAGCGCACCAGAAAGCGCACCTTGCCCATGCCCAGCTCGGCCAGCTGCGCCATGACGTTCTTCTCAAACGCCTCGGCCAGCACGCGCCGCGAGGCCGTCAGCGTCACGCAGGCCTCCATCATCTCACGGTCGGCCGCGTCCAGACGCGCGCGCAGCTCGCTCAGGCGCTCGTCGCCCTGCTGGAGCGTGTCCAGCCGCTTCTGCGCGCTGTCTCGAAAGGCGATGACGTCCGAAAGCGTCGGCCCGAATTTGTCCTTGATCTTCTTGAGCGCGTCCAGACGCGCGCCGATCTTGTCGAACGCCGCCTCGTCGAACTCAAGGTTCTCCATCATGTCCTGAAGCTCGTAGCCCGCGTCCTGCGCCGCATAGAACATCTCGTCCAGCCGCCGGCTCATCTCGGCGAAGCGGTCGTCGATGTCCGCAATGCCCGACATGGCCGCCGCCGCCCGCCTGAGCGCTTCCTGCACGCTGGGGGCGCGGTCGCTGCCGGCGTACACCAGATGATACGCCTTGCCCACGCCGGTGGCGATCTTCTCGGCGTTTTCCATCAGCCGGAACTGCCGCTCGAGCTTCTCGTCCTCGCCCTCCCTGAGCTTCAGCGCGCGGATCTCCTCCAGCTGGCGGGAGAGTATGTCTATGGTCAGCGCCTGATCGCGCATTTCGCTCGTCAGCTCGTCCAGCTCGCGCTTCGCGTCCATATAGCGCTCGTAAAGCACCTGCACGGCGCGCATCTTTTCGCGGTGCGTCTCGTCGCCGAACGCGTCCAGTATCGCCATGTGCCGCGAGGGGCTCATCAGCTCCTGATGCTCGTGCTGGCCGTGCAGCTCGACAAGGAGCGTCGTGAGCTGCCGAAGCTGCGAAAGCGTCGCCACCTCGCCGCCGATGCGGCACAGGTTCCTTCCAGACGAGGACAGTTCGCGCCCGACGGCCAGATAGCCGTCCTCCGCCTCCATGCCCCATTCGTCCAGCAGCGAGAGCGCGCGCTCGTTGCCGCGTATGTCGAACACGGCCTGCACGCTCGCCCTGTCCGCGCCGGTGCGGATGAGATCGCGGTCGGCGCGCCCGCCCAGTGCCAGATTGACCGAATCGATGACAATCGACTTGCCCGCGCCGGTCTCGCCGGTGAGCACGTTCAGTCCCTTCTGGAAATCGATGCGCAGCCGCTCGATCAGCGCAATATTTCGTATGTTCAGCTCCAGCAGCATGGGTTAATCCTCACTTCATCATCGCACGGAAGCGGCTCATCACGGCGGGCACCTGCTCCTTGCTCTTGACGGCCACGAATATGCTGTTCTCACCGGCCAGCGTGCCGGCGATTTCGCTCCAGTTCAGCCCGTCGATGGCCTCGCAGGCAATGCCCGCGCTGGCCGGCAGCGTCTTGATGACGATCAGATTCTCCGCCTCGGTCAGCGAGACGACCGACTCGGAAAAGAGCCGGATCATGCGGTCGGACACATTCTTCTCCACGCGATCGGCCGTGGAATACTTGTAGGTGCCGTGGTCGGTCAGTACCTTGACCAGCCGCAGTTCCTTGATGTCGCGCGAAATAGTCGCCTGGGTTACGCTCACGCCGCGCGCGAGCAGCTGGTCGGCCAGCATTTCCTGCGTATCGATTTCCATACCGTCGATCAGCTGTAATATCATGGCATGGCGCATCGCCTTCATAGCGTTCATCCTCCGTTATGTCAAATCTTATATTGCAAAGGGTCAATGGCCCCAGTCCATCAGCTTGGAGCGGAGCCGCTCATAAAAGCCCTGATCGTTCAGGCGGATAAAGCGCGCCCGCCGCTCGGAGCGCTTGAGCGCAATCCGCTCGCCGCCGCCCAGATAGTGAACGGACTTGCCATCCATCGTCAAAACGGCCTCGTTGCCGCGCCCGGGCACGACCTCGATCAGCGCGTCCGCCGGCGCGACCATCGGGCGGGTGTTCAATGTGTGCGGACAGATGGGCGTGAGCAGCAGCAGCTCCATGTCCGGCTGCACCACAGGTCCGCCCGCCGCAAAGGAATAGGCCGTCGAGCCGGTGGGGGTCGATATGATCAGCCCGTCGCCCGAGAACGACTCGGCCAGCAGCCCGTTGATATACACCTCGAGCGTCAGAATGCGCCTCAGCGAGGGCGCGCGCGTCACCGTCGCGTCGTTGAGCGCCATGGGCTGATCGCCGACGTCCGCCTCGAGGAGCATCCTCTCCTCCAGCGTATACTGGCCGGAAATCAGCCGGTCGACGCACTTCTCCATGTCGTCCGGCTCCAGCTCGGTCAGAAAGCCGACGTGTCCCATGTTGATGCCCAGCACGGGCACGCCGCCGCGCAGCGCGTATTGCAGGCCGGACAGCAGCGTTCCGTCGCCGCCGAAGGTGATCAGCAGATCGCAGCTGTCAAAGCCGCACTTGCACGTCTCAAAGCCGCGCACGCTGCTCAAACGCCCTTCGACGCTCACATTGACGCCGCGGCTCCTGAAATGCTCCAGCAGCGACACGGCCGCTTCGCTCGTCCTGTCGTTGACATTGCTGCACCAGAATCCAACCTCGCGAATCTCCACAGCCGCATCTCCTTTCCGTTTCTCAGGCCTGCGCATAACCAGCATACGTCACCGTATAAGTATACCACAGTATAACATTGGATCAAAGTCCATTTCACATTTCTTAATCATTTTGTCATATTTTAACACAGCATGCGTGGTGAACGCTCAGGCGCGATTCAGCCGCCTCATGACTGTCGCGGCGACGCTGTCGGCATCCAGTCCACAGTCAGCCATCTGCTGCGAAACGGTGCCCTGCTCGATGAAGCGATCGGGCACGCCCAGATTGAGCACGTCGCTTTTGAGTCCCCAAGCGTGCAGGCGCTCGTTGACCGCCGAGCCGAAGCCGCCGGAAACAACGTTGTCCTCGAGCGTCACGAGCAGACCGTATTTTTCCGCGGCGGCGCGCAGCATATTTTCATCCAGCGGCTTTATGAAGCGCGCGTCGATCACGCCGCAGGAAACGCCCTTTTCCATCAGCGCCATGGCCGCGCGCATCGCCACGCTGACCATGCGCCCCACGGCCAAAAACATCGCGTCCGTGCCCGCGATCATCTCCTCCCACACGCCCACGCGCATGGGGGCGTGATCGCGCAGATGCGGCCCCATGTCGTCGCCCTCGCGGGCATAGCGTATGGCGATCGGCCCATCGAGCGCCGCGCTCAGGCGGATCATCTCGCGCAGCTGGCGCACGTCCCGCGGGGACGCGACGATCAGCCCGGGAATCTGCCTGAGGAACGAGAGATCGAACACGCCCTGATGCGTCGCGCCGTCCGGCCCCACCAGGCCGCCGCGGTCGATCAGCACCGTCACGGGCAGCCCCTCGAGCGCCACGTCGCAGATCATCTGGTCGTAGGCGCGCTGGAGGAACGTCGAATAGATGCCGACGTACGGCCGCAGCCCCGCCGCCGCCATGCCGGCCGCCATGGTCAGCATATGCTCCTCGGCGATGCCCACGTCGAAAAAGCGCTCCGGAAAGCGATCGGCAAACGCCTGCAAACCCGTGCCCGCGGGCATGGCCGCCGTCAGCGCCACGATGCGGATGTCCTTTTCGGCCAGCGCGATCAGCTCGCTCACGGCGATGCTGCCGTTGCCCACCGAAGCCGAGCACGGCGCTTCCTCGCGCTTTTTCGGCGATACGCCGTGATAGAGATCGGGCCGCTTTTCGGCCTCGGCATAGCCGCGCCCTTTCTGCGTCACGACGTGCAGCAGCACCGGCTCCTCGCTCTTTTTCGCCTTGCGGAACACGTCGATGAGCTGGCTTAGATCATGCCCGTCGATCGGCCCCAGATAGCGCACGCCCAGCGCGCTGAAAAAGTGATCGTCCACCAGCAGGCGGCGCACCGAGGCGAGCAGCTTGCTGATGCCTTTCTCCATGGGGCGGCCGATCTTCGGAACGCGCCCCAGCCCGCGCTTGACCGAACGGCGCAGCGCGTTATACGCTCCGCTCTGGCGCAGGCGCGTCAGATGCGCCGACAACGCGCCCACGTTGTGCGCGATCGACATTTCGTTGTCGTTGAGCACGACGATGAGCGGCGTTTTCGTATGGCCCGCATCGTTGAGCGCCTCATAGCACATACCGCCGGTCATCGCGCCATCGCCGGTCACGGCCACAACGGCGTGCCTGTCGCCCATCAGATCGCGCGCGCGCGCCATGCCCAGCGCCGCCGATATGGAGGTCGACGCGTGTCCGGCGGGAAAGGCGTCGTATTCGCTCTCGCTGATGCGCGGAAAGCCGGACAGCCCGCCGCGCTCGCGCAGATGCGCGAACTGCTCGCGCCGCCCCGTCAGGATTTTGTGGACGTAGGCCTGATGCCCCACGTCGAACACAATGCGGTCCTCGGGATCGCCGAACACATACTCCAGCGCCAGCGTCAGCTCGACCACGCCCAGATTGGACGCGAGATGACCGCCCTGCTCCAGCACCGTCTCGACCAGCAGCGCGCGAATCTCGCCGGCCAGCTGTTCCATCTGCTCAATGCTGAGCGCCTTCAGATCCTGCGGCGAATTGATCCTCTCGATCATTCATGAACTCCTTCGTTTCGATCCGCGCTCCAGAGGGCAAAAACGCACCAAGGCCGCAAGCCGGCGCTCAGGGGCCGTCCTGCGGCTTGAAGCATGGTTTTTTCTCTTTAATGCGCGGTCGTTTTCGGGCCGGCTACAGCCCCAGCATCAATATCGCGATGACCGCGCCCAACAGCGCGCCCACCAGCACCTGAAGCGGCGTGTGGCCCAGCAGCTCCTTGAGCGTCTCGTTGGGCAGATCGCCGCCGTTCTGGATCATGTCCTGAACGATCTTGTTGATCATCGCCGCCTGCTTGCCGGCCGCCCGACGCACGCCCGCCGCGTCGGTCATCGTAATGACGGCCAGCACGCAGGCGATGGCGAAGAGCGTGCTGTTAAAGCCGCTGCGTATGCCCACGCCCACAGCCAGCGCCGTCACCACGGCCGAATGGGAGCTGGGCATACCGCCCAGTCCGAAAAAGCGCTTGAAATCCAGCCGGTGCTCGACCGCCAGCGTCAGGACCACCTTGGCCGCCTGCGCCACAAACCACGCCATGACGCACACCCAGAAGATCCTGTTGTTGAGCAGCTGCATCAGCGAATTGCCTTCCATGGGTTCCATATATCCGCCTCACGCGACCCGATGGGTCATGTCGTCCAACAGCTTGACAAAGAACGCCGCTTTGTCGCCGAATATCGCAAGACTCTCCTTCGCCTCGGCGGCCAGCGCGTCGGCTCTCTGGCGCGCGCCCTCAAGGCCGTAGAGCGTCACATAGGTCAGCTTGCCCTCCTCCGCGTCCTTGCCGATGCTCTTGCCCAGCGTCTTTTCGTCGCCCACGACGTCCAGTATGTCGTCCACCGCCTGAAAGAGCAGGCCGAACTTCACGCCGTACACAGTCAGCGCCGTCGTCTCCGGGCTGTCCGGCGCAAAGCCCGCCAGCGCCGCCGCCGCGCGCAGGGGCGAGGTCAGCATACGGGAGGTCTTGTTGACGTGAATGTAGGCCAGCAGCCGCTCGTCCGAGATGTGCTCGCGCTCGCAGTAGAGATCCATGCACTGGCCGCCCACCATGCCGCCCACGCCCGCGCCCGCCATTATGTCGTTCATCGCGAGGATATGGCGCGCGCTGTGCTCGGGATAGGTCATGGCGTTCTGAAGCATCAGCTCCATGGCGTAGCTCAGCAGGCCGTCGCCAGCCAATATCGCCTGCCCCTCGCCGAACACGACGTGATTGGTCGGCCGGCCACGGCGCAGCGTGTCGTTGTCCATGCCGGGCAGGTCGTCGTGGATGAGCGAATAGGTGTGGATCATCTCGAGCGCGCACGCGTCGAGCAGCGCTTCCTCGCGCTCCACGCCCAGCATATCGGCGCAGGCCAGCAGCATCGCCGGACGCAGCCGCTTGCCGCCGGCCATGACGCTGTAGCGCATGGCGTTTTCAAGCAGCCACGGAATCTCGTCGGTATCGGGGATTTTCTTTTCCGCCTCGGGCAGCAGCTCGGCGAGCTTTGCGTCGATCAGCGCCGCGTAATCCTTCAGAGTCATTGCGTCGTCACCTCGTCCGTAATGTCGGTTTTGGTCAGGCTTTCGGTCAGCATCTGTATGCGCTTTTCGCCCTGATCGAGCGTGTCCTTCAGCTTTGAAGCCAGCTTCACGCCCTTTTCATAGGCCTTGAACGATTCGTCCAGCGTCATTTCTCCCTTTTCGAGCGCGGCCACCAGCTCTTCCAGCTCGGCCATGCCCTCTTCAAACGAAAATGCCTTTGCCATTGCTTTTTTCCCTTTCAGCGTCAGTCGCCGCGCGTCTCTTCAGCCGTTTCCGTCACGCGCGCGCCGAGCGTGCCGTTCTTCAGCGTCACGTCGATCAGATCGCCCGCCCGAAGCGCCGCCGCGTCGGTCACCGCCCGTCCGTTTTGACGCACGACGGCATAGCCGCGTTCCAGCACGGCGTTCGGATTGACCGCCCCCAGCGCCCGCATGAGCACATCCAGCCGCGCGCGCTTCGTCTGCGGCAGCGCCTGCACCGCGCGCGTCATGCGGCCGGTCAGGTTGTCAAGCGCCGTCTCCCGCCGCTCGATCAGCAGCCTTGAGGGCATACTCAGCGCCGCCGAGGCACTCAATCGCGCCAGATGCGCCCGTTCGAGCGTCAGCCTGTGCTTGAGCGCCGCCGCGCCGCCCTCCAGCAGGCCGTCGATCTCCGCCCGAAGCGCCGCCGCTTCCGGCACGGCCAGTTCAGCCGCGGCCGAGGGCGTGGGCGCGCGCAGATCGGCGGCAAAATCGGCGATTGTAAAGTCGGTCTCATGTCCCACGCAGGAGATCACAGGAATCTTCGATGCGCGAATCGCCCGCGCGACGATCTCCTCGTTGAACGGCCAGAGATCCTCGATCGAGCCGCCGCCGCGTCCGCAGAGTATCACATCGGCCTCGCCCTGTCGGTTGAGCAGCTCTATGGCCTGAACGATCTCGGCCGCCGCGCCCGCGCCCTGCACCGAGGTCGGCGCGAGCAGGATCGATATGTTGGGATCGCGCCGCCGGGCCACGCGCACGATGTCGCGCAGCACCGCGCCGGTGGGCGATGTGGCCACGCCGATCACGCGCGGATAGGCGGGAATTTCCTTTTTAATGGCCTGATCGAACAGCCCCTCGGCAGTCAGCCGGCGCTTGAGCGCTTCAAAGCGCATATACAATTCGCCCACGCCCTCGCGCTGCATCCGCTCCACATAGAGCTGATACTGCCCGCGCTGGGGATAGAGCGACGCGCTGCCGCTGATCGTCACGCGTTGCCCGTCCTGCGGCCTGAAATCGAGCGATTCCGCCGCCGTGCGGAACATCACGCACGACACGCTGGCCGTCTCGTCCTTGAGCGTGAAGTAGAGATGCCCGCTGGTATAGCGCTTAAAGCCGGAAATCTCGCCCTCAACGCGCAATGAGCGCAGCATGGGGTCGCCGGCCAGCAGCCGCCGGACGTATTCATTGAGCTGAGAAACGCTCAGCGTCCAGTCAGCGTCCATGCTTTTCGGCCGCGTCCAGCGTGTTCTTCATCAGCATGGCGATGGTCATCGGGCCGACGCCGCCGGGCACGGGCGTAATCCAGCCGGCCTTCTCCTGCGCCGCGTCGAAATCCACGTCGCCGCACAGCGTGCCGTCCTCGCGCCGGTTGATGCCCACGTCGATCACAGCCGCGCCCGGCTTAATCATATCGCCGGTGATGAAATTTGCCCTGCCGACCGCGGCGACCACGATGTCGGCGTTTTTCACGATATCTGGGAGGTTCTTCGTGCGGGAATGGCAGATCGTCACGGTGCAGTTGGCCTCGAGCAGCATCAGCGCCATGGGCTTGCCCACGATGTTGCTGCGCCCCACCACCACGGCGTTTGCGCCGGTCAGCGGCACATTGCTCCTGCGTAGCAGTTCCATGCAGCCCGCCGGCGTACAGGGACGCACGCCCTCCTCGCCCTCGAGCAGCGCGCCGGCGTTCATCTTGTGGAAGCCGTCCACATCCTTGCGCCAGTCGACCGCCGCCAGCGCCGCCGCCTCGTCCAGATGCGCGGGCAGGGGCAGCTGGATCAGCAGTCCGTGCAGCGCGGGATCGCTGTTGACGCGCTCGATCTCGGCCATCAGCTCGGCCTGCGTGGTCTCCGCGCTCATGCGTATGACCTCGGAGCGTATGCCGCATTCCCTGCAGGCGCGCGCCTTGTTGCGCACATAAACCTTCGAGGCGGGATCCTCGCCCACCAGAATCACCGCCAGCGCCGGCTCGATTCCCTGTTCCTTCAGCTGGGCCGCCCGCGTCGCCTGTTCGGCGCGAATCAGTGCGGCGATGGCCTTTCCGTCGATCAACTGTGCCATGGTTGTTTCCTCCCTCGGGGTCGTCGTGTATTCGTGATAATCAGGCGTTATTGGTGAATTTTCTCCCAGCCGATCAGCGCCGGGCCGCAGGCGTTATCGCCCGACAGCTCAGGCCGCCCCCAGTGAAGATGCACGCGCGCGTCCTGCTTTTTGACGCGCTTTTCAACCAGCTCGCGCAAAAGCGTCGAGGAAGCCACGCCGCCGGCCAGCAGCACAGAATGAATCGCCTGCTCGTGCGCCGCGTTCACGATCATCTTGGCCACGGTGCGCGCCACGCAGGAGAACACCTCGGCCGCCATGTCGTCCGCGCTCAGCGCGCCCGCGTCGATCATCCGCTGCGCCGCCGATTCGCTGCCGGAGAAGCTGCACACGCCGCCGCGCACCCAGATGGGCAGCCGCGCCTCGGCGTTTCCTCGCCGCGCCATCGTCTCGAGCGCCGGCCCCGCCGGAAACGCCAGCCCCAGCCGCACGCCCACGCGGTCGATGAACTGACCGGCGTGCAGATCGTTCGAGCCGCCCGCCAGCGCGATCGCGCCCGCGTCCACGGTCACAACCTCGGTCGTGCCGCCGGAGAGGTGCAGCGCCAGGAAGCGGCCGTCCGGCTTCAGTCCGGTGTCGACCAGCGCGGCGCGGATATGCCCCTCCTGATGACTCGTCTCGAGAAAGGGCGCATGAAGCGCCGCCGCCAGAGCGCGGGCATAGCTCGTCCCTACGGTGAACACCGGCATATAGGAGCCGTCCACGGGCCGCGGCCGCGTGCTCGCGCACACCGCTTCGATCCGAACGTCCCCCGCTTCGGCCAGCAGCGCTTCAATCAGCGCGGGCAGACGATTGACGTGCTGGAACACGCCCTCGGACTGCATCAGCCCGCGCTCGCCCTGCCCGACGGTCAAAAGCTGCCGCTTCTGCCCCACTATGCGCCCGTCCGCCGCCAGCGCCGCGGAGGTCGTATAGCAGCTGGTGTCTATGCCCAGCACGGCGTTCATGTCCGGCTCCTGACAAAGCTGCCCAGCACGCCGTTGACGAACGGCACGGCCTCTGGGGTCGAATAGGCCTTCGCCAGCTCCAGCGCCTCGTTGACCGCCACGCCCGCCGGCTGGGAGGCGTATTTGATCTCATAAAGCGCCAGGCGCATGATGGCAAGATCCACGCGACTGATGCGCTCGATTTTCCAGCCCACAGCGTATTTCGACACCTCGGCGTCGATGTCGGCCGCGTGCTCCTGAACGCCTGCGACCAGCTGCTCCATGTAGTCGCGTTCCTTCTCGTCCGGCCTGATCTCGAGCAGATCCTGCCGCGTCTCCTCGCCGCCGTCGCCGCCCATTTCCCATTCGTAAATCAGCTTCATGGCCGCCGCGCGGGCTCCTGTTCTGTCCATCGCGTTTCTCCTCCCCGGGCACCCATGCCGTCTCGCGGCTCGCCCGTCCTGTTTTTCAAAGAACAACATAACGCCGACGCGGTCGCAAAACCACGCCGGCTGAAGCGCATTTTCGTCAGTTTTTGCCCGGCTTTCCGGTCTGCGCGCCGTCCGTCTCCGGCACGATGTCGGAAACCATCACCGACACCTCGCCGATGGCCGCGCCGGTAAAGCTGCCCAGCGCGTCGCGAACGGTCTGCTGCATACTGCGCGTCACATCGGGAATGTGCGCGCCGGTGGTCACCTTGAGGTCGATCTTCACGTTCAGCGCGTCCTCATTGCCGTCGATCATGACGGCAATCTCGCGCACGCCGTCGATTTCGCCCAGCGCGCGGCGCGCCATGCTCTCGAGCGCCGTCAGCGACACGCGCACCTCGCCGCCGTCCCCGCTCTTGAGGGCCAGCGTTTCAAGGCCGCGCTCCGGCTTCATGAACAGCTTCATCCACAGCCGCACGCACACGGTCACCATCAGCGCCAGCACAACCAGCGTGAGCAGTATGCGCAGCACGATGTTTCCGTGCAGAAGCAGCGCGTATCTCTCGCCCGCAAAGCTCGCAAAGGACGGCACCAGCGTACACATCCCCGCGAACAGCAGCAGCATGAGCGTTACGATGGACAGCGCCAGCGTCGCGGCGCGATCGCCCTTTTTCGGCGTCATATCACTTCACCGCCTCGTCGGCCGTCTCAGGGGCGGCCTGCTCCGCGTCGCCGCTGTCCTCCGGCTTGTCCGCGCCGGCTTCGTCGTCCTCCGGCTCGTCGCCCAGATCCAGCTCGTATTCGCCCTCGTCGTCCTCTTCCTCGGCGGGCGCGGTTTCCTCGGCCTTCGGGGCTTCCGGCTCGGCCCTGGGGGCTTCGGGCTTGGGCGCTTCGGCCCTGGCTTCCTCCGCCTTGGCCTCCTCCTGCTCCTTCTGGAGCATCAGGCGCTGCTTCTGCTCGATTTCGGCGGCGGAGCGCTGCTCGCGTTCAAAGCTCACGCCCTGAACGTGTACGTCCACGCTGCTGACCGTCAGGCCGCTCATGGTCTCGATGGCCTTCTTGACGTTCTCCTGAATGTTGCCCGCCACCTCGGGGATGGGGGAGCCGTAATCCACGACGATCGTCAGATGGATCGTGACGGCATTGTTCTCGCCCAGATCGACGCGCACGCCCTTTGTGAGCGACTTGGAGCTTTGATTTTTGCGGGTAAAAATATCGGCCAGGCTGCTGCCGCCGGCGGTTCCGGCCATGCTGGCCACGCCCTCGACTTCAGTCGCCGCCAGACCGGCGATGGTGGCAATGACATCCGTCGCAAAGACGACGGAACCGTTTCCGTTTGCGTCCAGCTGGACGTTGGTCGGCAGATTCTCGTTCATATGAATCGCACCTCCTTGTAATATCATCCATTATATCAGAAAAGCCGCTTCAAAGCAAACCCCTTGTCATTAATTATCAATTAACAGGGATGATTTTCACATTTCCGCCGGTCACGCCGGTCTCGCGCATGACCAGATCGAGGATTGCCGCCGCGTCCTGCCGCGTCAGGGATTCAGTCTTAATCAGCACGTTCACCGAGTCCGACTGCACCGTAACGACAACCGGCGCATAGCCCCGCGCCGTGAGCACCGCCTCGATCGCCGCTTCCTTCTCCAAGCGATCCATCAGCGCCAGCTCGCGCCGCCCCGCCGCCAGCCGAATCTCCTCCGGCGTGCCTTCATCGGCCATGATTTCGCGCAGACGGTCAAGCTCGTCCCCGCGCAGCAAAGCACGGTCGGTATAGAAATCGCTCATCGCCTGTACCGGCTCGACGCGCACCGCCCGCACCTCAACGCCGCCGCGCCCCAGCGCCAGCCAGAGAGCCAGCACCGCCGCGGAGAGCGCCAGCACCCCGCGCGC
>CAKTXR010000003.1 GCA_934631025.1 uncultured Clostridia bacterium | reverse complement strand
GATGGTCACGCCGTCGTTGGTGATCAGCGGAGCGCCGAACTTCTTGTCCAGCACGACGTTGCGGCCCTTGGGGCCCATGGTGATTTTAACGGTATCAGCCAGCGCGTTGATGCCGCGCTCCAGCGAGCGGCGGGCTTCTTCGCCATATTGAATCTGCTTAGCCATAACAATTTACCTCCTGAAATTTAAATCCGGCGTTTTGAATTATTCGACAACCGCGAGGATGTCGCTCTGGCGAACGATGATATAATCTTCGCCGTCGACCTTGCACTCGGTGCCGGCATATTTGGAATAGATCACCTTCTGGCCGACTTCAACGGTCATGACGACTTCCTTGCCGTCCACGTTGCCGCCGGGGCCGACGGCCAGCACTTCGGCCATCTGGGGCTTTTCCTTGGAAGCGGCCGCCAGCAGCAGGCCGCCCTTCGTGGTCTCTTCAGCTTCAACGTTCTTAATGACGACACGATCGCCCAAAGGTCTGATTTTCATAACGGAATCCTCCTTCGGAATTTAAGTCTATCTTGTTAGCACTCGCCTTGGCTGAGTGCTAATTTCTACGGGCTATATATTAGCCGAAATGCGAAATCAGTGCAAATACAGAAAATCTCAAAAAACGGACAAAAATTGGAATGAACGCTGTTTTTCTCTCTTTTTCTCAAAATATCTTTAAATATCTCGCAAATTTGAATTTTGAGCCTTTCGCGGTCAGAAACGGGCGAAAAATGCTTGACGGCGCGCCGCGCGGCATGATACAATGGACGAAACCGAGAGGAAAGAGGAGTGTGAGCCATGCGCAAGTAACCGTCTGCGAGAAGCGCGCCCATGCGGCGCTGTGTAGACGGGACGGCCATGCCCTCACGTTCCTATATATATGACTGCGCTTATTTTCCGCCGGGAGAGACGGGGGAGAAGCGCGTCCTTTGTTCGGAATGTGGCGAGCTGCGGCGTATTGTTCCGCGGCTCGCTTTTTTGCGTGCCTGCGCCCGTCGGAAAGAGAGAGCCTATGTCGCTGATTCAGATCAGAAATCTTTCGTTTACCTATCCGGGCAGCGTGTCGCCCGTGTTTGAAAATTGCACGTTCTCTATGGACACAAGCTGGCGGCTCGGCCTTGTGGGGCGCAACGGCCGCGGAAAGACCACGCTCCTGCGCCTGCTTGCGGGCGAACTCAGCGGGACGGGGGAGATCGTCTCGAGCGTGGGGTTCGATTATTTTCCCTTCGATCTGCCGCAAAATCTGAGCGCGCACAGAGCCATGAAGGCCGCCGTCGCGCCGTTTGAGGACATGGAAGCGGAGATGGCACGCCTGCTCGATCGGGGTGAGGGGGCGCTTGATCAGTGGGGCGAGCTGGAGACGCGCTATGCCGCGCTGGGCGGCTATGAGATCGACGCGCTCATCGAGCGGGAAGCGGGGCTGCTCGGCTTCGGCGCGGAGGAGCTGGCGCGGCCGATCGAGTC
Organism: uncultured Clostridia bacterium; assembly: GCA_934631025.1. Taxonomy (GTDB): domain Bacteria; phylum Bacillota; class Clostridia; order Christensenellales; family Aristaeellaceae; genus Firm-10. The sequence continues at coordinate 114,132 of CAKTXR010000003.1, read as the reverse complement.
GTTCAGCCCCGGCGAGAGAACGCGGCTTATGCTGGGCGCGTTGTTCCTGCGCAAAAATCGCTTCCTCCTTATAGACGAGCCGACCAACCACCTCGACCGCGCGGGGCGCGAGCGCGTCGCCGAATACCTCGCCGGCAAGCAGGGCTTTCTGCTCACGTCGCACGACCGCTGGTTCCTCGACCGGACGGTCGACCACATCTGCGCGATTCACAAGACAGGGCTGCACGTCGAGCAGGGCAATTACTCGAGCTATGCCGAGAACAAGGCGCGCCGCGACGCTTTCGAGCGGGAGAAAAACGAGCGCCTACAGGCGGATATTCGCCGCCTGAGCGAAACCGCGCGCGAAAAGGCGGCATGGAGCGACCGCATCGAATCGGAAAAGATTGGCGGCCACACCTATGACCGCGGCCACGTCGGCCATCAGTCGGCCAAAATGATGAAGCGCGCGCTGGCCATAGAGCGCCGCACGGAGGACATGATCGAGGAAAAGAAGGCGCTGCTTCAGGACGTCGAGTATGCGTCCGCTCTGACGCTGCATCCATTGGCGCATCCCGCGCGCGTGCTGGCGCGGCTGACCGACGCTTCGGCGGGCTATGACGGGAAGGCCGTGTTTGAGCACATGAATCTCGAAATCGTTCAGGGCGAGCGCATCGCCGTGTCGGGCGGCAACGGCTGCGGCAAGAGCACGTTGCTAAAGCTTGTTTCCGGCGCGCTCGAGCCGATGAGCGGACGTGCGGCGCGTGCGAGCGGCCTGATCATCAGCGCGCTGCCGCAGCTTTCAGACGGCTGGACGGGCGCGCCGCGCGATCTGGGCGGGCGGCTCGGGCTGGATCCGAGCTACTTTCTGATGCTGCTGCGCAAGCTGGATTTTCCGCGAGAAGCGTTTGAGCGCGATATGACCTCCTTTTCGATGGGGCAGAAGAAAAAGGTGCTGCTCGCCGCGAGCATGGCGAAGAGCGCACATCTTTACCTCTGGGACGAGCCGCTCAACTATATCGACCTGCCCTCGCGCGAGCAGATTGAGACGATGCTAGCGGGCACCGATGCGACGCTGCTCTTCGTCGAGCACGACCGCGTCTTTGAGGAAAAAATCGCCACGCGGCGGCTTGAAATGCGATAAATAAATGTTAAATCGTGAGAAAACCGTTATGCCCCTCTTGAAGTGCGGACGCGGCTTTGCTATAATTCTAAGGAAAACGCACTTCCGCCGATCCTACGGGGTGTGCCCAAGCGGTGCCCGGGGATACGACGCGGAAGGTGGAAAAACAAGGAGGAAATTACCATGGCAGTTATCTCTATGAAGCAGCTGCTGGAGGCCGGCGTTCACTTCGGCCACCAGACCCGTCGCTGGAACCCCAAGATGGCTCAGTACATCTTCACCGAGCGCAACGGCATCTACATCATCGATCTGCAGAAGACCGTCCGCAAGATCGACGAGGCCTACATGTTCGTCCGCGACGTCGCCCTGGAGGGCAAGACCATCCTGTTCGTCGGCACCAAGAAGCAGGCGCAGGAGTCCATCGAGTCTGAAGCCAAGCGCTGCAACATGTTCTATGTCAACAACCGCTGGCTGGGCGGCATGCTGACCAACTTCCGCACCATCCGCAGCCGTATCGACCGCCTGAACGCCATCGACAAGATGGAGGCCGACGGCCAGTTCGACATCCTGCCCAAGAAGGAAGTCATCAAGCTGATGGCCGAGCGCGAGAAGCTCGAAAAGAACCTGGGCGGCATCCGTGAAATGAAGAAGCTGCCCGGCGCGCTGTTCGTCGTCGATCCGCGCAAGGAGCACATCGCCGTGACCGAAGCCCGCCGTCTGGGCATCCCGATCGTCGGCATCGTCGATACCAACTGCGATCCCGATGAAATCGATTACGTCATCCCCGGCAACGACGACGCTATCCGCGCTGTCAAGCTGATCGCCGGCACGATGGCCGACGCTGTTCTGGAAGGCCGTCAGGGCGAGCAGAGCGGCGACGCCGCCGAGGAAGCTCCCGCCGCCGAGGAAGCCGCCGAATAATTCCGTTCGATTTTCATCAATACCGTAGTCAGGAGGACGATTATAATGGAAATTACCGCTTCGATGGTTAAAGAGCTGCGCGAAGCCACCAACGCCGGCATGATGGACTGCAAAAAGGCCCTGAAGGCCTGCGACGGCGATATGGACAAGGCCGTTGACTATCTCCGCGAGAAGGGCCTGGCGTCCGCCGCGAAGAAGGCCAACCGTCTGGCCAGCGAAGGCCTGGTCGGCAGCTACTACTGCGAGAAGTGCAACACCGCCGCTCTGGTCGAGGTCAACTGCGAGACCGACTTCGTCGCCAAGACCGACGAGTTCAAGAATCTGGTCGCCGAGATCGCCAAGCAGATCGTCAAGACCAATCCCGCCGACGTCGACGCGCTGCTGGCCAGCGAGTATGAAGGCAGCACCATCGCCGACATGATCACCGCCAAGGTGGCCACCATCGGCGAGAAGATCACCGTGCGCCGCTTCGTCCGCTATCAGGCTGAGCACGGCATGGTCGACACCTACATCCACATGGGCGGCAAGGTCGGCGTTATCGTCGAGCTGAAGTGCGACGAGGTCAACGACGCCGTTAAGGAAGTCGCGCATGACGTCGCGCTGCAGATCGCCGCGGCCTCTCCCGTCGCGCCCGAGTACGTCCGCCGCTCCGAGGTCGATCCCTCCCATCTGGAGCACGAGAAAGAGATTCTCGTCGCCCAGGCCCGCAACGAGGGCAAGCCGGAGAAGATCATCGAGAAGATGGTCGAGGGCCGTATCGTGAAGTTCTACAAGGAAGTCTGCCTGCTGGAGCAGCCCTTCGTCAAGGATGGCGACATCAGCGTGCAGAAGATGATCGACGCCAAGGCCAAGGGCGCCGACGTCGTCCGCTTCACCCGCTACAAGATGGGCGAAGGCCTGGAGAAGAAGGTCAACGATCTGGCTGCCGAAGTGGCCGCCCAGACCGCCGGCATGGCCAAGTAAATTGTTCGAAAGGAGCTGCCTCATTGCCGAGGCGGCTCCTTTTTCCGTGAAATCATGGAGCGCATAAGGTTTGGCTGCGTGAAATGAAGAGGGAACTCTCCGGCGTTTGTGGGATGAGATCACGCCGGACAATCCGCGAACCGGCTAAGCTCTGAAAATAACGTGTGCTGGAATTGAAACGCGCTTCCAAGGTTCCTTAAACGGCGATTCCGTCACTGGAAAGTCACGCATCAGCGTTTCTTCAGAACGTCGGGCTCCGGCTTCTTAAGGAGCTTCGGCGAACGAAATAAGGGGCGTTTTGACGCGCAAGCGACGAGAACGCGTCGGAGAATCTGTGAACCGGCCAAGCTCTGAAAAAGTGCGCGCTGGAATTGAAACGCACTTCAATGGTTCGTTAAACGGCAATTTTGCCACCGGAAAGCCGCGTTTCAGCGTTCCTTCAGACCGTCGAGTTGGCCTTCTTCGGAAACTTTGACGGACGAATACGGGCGTTTTGACGCGCGCGGGTGCTGAACAACAAAACTTCTATTATGTAAGGAGACTGACTATGGCTGCTTATAAGCGCATTATCCTGAAGCTGAGCGGTGAGACGCTGGCTCCCGTGAACAAGTCCGGCTCGTTTGACGCTGAGCGCGTCGATCGCGCGGCCGAAGCGATCATCAGGCTGCACGACATGGGCGTGCAGGTGGGCATTGTGCTGGGCGGCGGCAACATCTGGCGCGGCCGCTTTTCCGACGAGATGAATCCCGTCAACGCCGATCAGATGGGCATGCTCGCCACGATCATCAACGCGCTGGCCGTGCAGGACGCGATCGTGCGGCTGGGCCGCAAGGCGACCGTGCTGACCGCGCAGGAAATGACGCGCTTTGCCCGCCTCTATACGCGTGATACCGCGCTCGGCCTGATGGAAGCGGGCGAAATCGTGCTGCTGTCGGGCGGCAGCGGCAATCCATTCTTTACGACCGACACGGCGGCGGCGCTGCGTGCGGCCGAGCTGAACGCCGACGCGGTGTTCAAGGGCACGACGGTCGAGGGCGTGTTCGATTCCGATCCGCGCAAAAACCCGAACGCCAAGCTGATTAAGGACATCACCTATCAGGAGGCCATCGAAAAGGGCCTGCGCGTGATGGATCTGACCGCGTTCATGCTGTGCATGGAGCAGAAAATCCCCGAGATCCGCGTGTTCGCCATGGACGATCTGGACAACATACTGCGCGTGGCGGCGGGCGAAAAGCTGGGCACCGTGGTTCACGGCTGAGGAGGAGAGCTATGATTCGTCCCGGAGAGGTATGGCTCGATACAAACGGCGCGCCCATTCAGGCGCACGGCGGCTGCATACTGGCGGCGAACGGCCGCTATTACTGGTATGGCGAGGACAAGAGCGGAAAGACGCGCAATCGCCGCATCGACGTGGTGGGGATTCACGTCTATTCGTCGGACAATCTGACCGACTGGACGGACTGCGGGCTGGCGCTTTCCGGCAGCGACGATCCCGAGAGCGATCTCTGGCGCGGCGGCGTTGTGGAGCGTCCCAAGGTGCTCTATAATGAAAAGACCGGAAAATACGTCATGTGGATGCACATAGACGACGCGAAATACTACCGCGCATCGGTGGGCGTGGCCGTGGCCGACGCGCCCGAGGGGCCGTTCGAGTATCGGGGCGCGTTCAGGCCGCTGCGCACGGAAAGCCGCGACATGACGCTGTTTCAGGACGACGACGGCACGGCCTATGTCGTCTATTCGAGCGACTTGAACCGCACGCTGCGCATCGAGCGCCTGACCGACGACTATTTGCAGCTCGACGGCGTGGGCAAGGAGGTTTTCGTCGACCAGACCCGCGAAGCGCCCGCGCTCATCAAGCACGACGGACGCTATTACATGATCACGTCCGGCTGCACGGGCTGGAACCCCAATCCGTCGCTCTATGCCGTTTCCGATCATGTGCTGGGGCACTGGCGGCTGATCGACAATCCCTTCGAGGGTGATGAAAAACAGACCAGCTTCCGTTCTCAGAGCACCTGGCTGATGACCGTAAAAGGCCGAACAATCTACATGGGCGACCGCTGGAATCCGGACAATCTGAGCGATTCGCGCTATATCTGGCTTCCGGTCGAGTGGGAAAACGACCGCATGATCATCCGCTGGACGAACGAATGGGAAATGCCGCGTATTCATGACAAATAGAGAAAATACGCTTCTTTTGAGGCGTGGGGAAGAGGCCGTCCGCCGCGCGCGGGCGGCTGATTTTATGCAAAAACAGACTGAAGTCCGAAAATGCACTTTTTCAAAAACACGAAACAGACCAGAGTCTGATGCGCGATTATCCGTGTCATTGTGTGTCATTGTGGTAAAATACGGAAACGACGCGTAAAAAGTCCATTTATCGCCATGAATTGCAAGCAATAAATGCGAATAACTGCTTGACAATACCCTCGAATATGATATAAAATTATCGTAACCGTTATCTTGCAAAGGGATAGGCGGAAATATGTGAAAGGGTGAATGGACTTATGAAGAAGCTCCTCGCACTGGCTCTGGTTGCGTGCATGATGTTCTCCGGCTTCGCTTTCGCTGAAGGCGATACCGCCAAGGACAGCTACACCTACAATCTGGCCATCTCTGAGTTCCCCACGGTGTGGGATCCGATGCGTCAGCAGACCAACACGGACGGCACCTACACCACCTACATGGGCAACGGCCTGTATGACTTCGATTTCAACGAAGACATGGATGGCTACGTTGTCGTGCCGCTGGCTGCGGCCGATTATCCGGAAGACGTGACCAAAGAGTACGTCGATGCGAAGTGGAATATCGCGGAGGGCGACACCGCCCGTGCGTGGCGCATCAGCATCCGTCAGGACATGACCTGGGATGACGGCACCCCCATCACCGCGAAGGATTTTGTCGATTCCGCCAAGATCCGCCTGAACCCCAAGGCTGCCAACTATCGCGCTGACAGCTTCTACTCCGGCAACATGGTTATCGCGGGCGCCGAGGCTTATGCCAAGGGCAACACCACCGTTGATACCGCCATCTCCGCTTACATGGATATCGACGGCGTTGAGACCATTGACGAGTTCCTGGCCGCTCACGGCGACGAGGAAGGCTACATCAACTGGGGCAACTCCTTCGGCGATACCTATGACTTCGAGGCCAAGACCTGGTCTGGCGAGGGCGAGGACGCCGTCGTCGATTCCGGCCTGACCATCAAGGAGCTCTACGAGTTCTACACCGCGGGCGCCGGCGCCGAGTACATCACCTGGGCCGACGAAGAGGGCATCAAGGCCTACGCGCTGGACGAGCTGTTCGTGAAGTACACCTATCCCGAGGCTTCCTGGGACACCGTGGGCTTCATCCAGCATGACGACTACTCCTTCGACCTGGTTCTGACCAAGCCGCTGGAGGGCTTCTATCTGTGGTACTCCATGGGCGACACCTGGCTGGTCAAGGCCGACGTGTACGAAGCCTGCACCAGCGATGTGGGCGGCGTTTACAACTGCACCTACGGCACCAGCGCCGAGACCTCTCCGTCCTGGGGCCCCTACAAGATGACCGAGTTCCAGTCCGATAAGGTCATCACCCTCGTGCGCAACGACAACTGGTTCGGCTTTAAGGACAATCCCGAAATCTATCAGGCGACCGCCATCAAGTGGTCCTACGTTGCCGAGCCGGCCACCCGCCTCGAGATGTTCCAGAGCGGCCAGCTGGATAGGTACGGCATGAGCAAGGACGACATGGAAGCCTACGCCGGCTCCGACTACCTCTACTATGAGGAAGGCGACTCCGTGTTCGCCATGGCCTTCAACCCCGACAAGGCCGCGCTTGAGAACGCCCAGAAGAACGCGGGCGCGAACATCAACAAGACCATACTGACTCTGAAGGACTTCCGTATGGCGATGTCCCTGGCCATGGATCGCACGAAGTTCTGCCTGTCCACCTCCCCGACGAACGGCCCCGCCTACGCTCTGTACGGCAGCCAGATCGTCGCCGATCCGGACAACGGTATCTTCTACCGCAACACCGACGTGGCCAAGCAGGTCGTCGTGGACTTCTGGGGCCTGACCGATGAGATCGGCGAGGGCAAGACCTACGCCACCATCGACGACGCCATCGATTCCATCACCGGCTACAACCTCGAGATGGCCAAGACCCACTTTGACGCCGCCTATGACGAGGCGATCGAGCAGGGCCTGATGGACGAGGACGACGTGGTTCAGATCACTGTCGGCACGCCCAACACCACCGCCGCCTTCTACAACAACGGCTATGACTTCATCGTCAACAACTACACCGAGGCTGTCAAGGGCACCAAGCTGGAAGGCAAGCTGACCTTCACCCGCGACGGCACTCTGGGCAACGCCTATTCCGATGCGCTGAAGTCTAATCAGGTCGACATGCTCTTCGGCGTGGGCTGGACCGGCTCCACGTTCGATCCCTATGGCCTGATCGAAGCCTACACCAACGCCAACTATCAGTACGATCCCTCCTGGGATACCACCGCTGACGAGCTGGCCATCACCCTGGGCGATGAGACCTACACTGCGACCGTCTGGGATTGGACCAAGGCCATCTCCGGCGAGGTTGTCACAGGCAAGAACGCGGCCGGCGAAACCGTCGAGCTGTCCTTCCCCTACAGCACCGACACCGAGGAAGCTGACAAACGCATCACCGTTCTGGGCGCTCTGGAAAGCGCCGTGCTGATGCACTATGACTTTGTCCCGCTGATGGGCGACTCCAGCGCTCTGCTGAAGGGCATGAAGGTCGAGTACTACACCGAGGACGAAGTGTTCCCGATGGGACGCGGCGGTCTGAAGTACATGACCTTCAACTACACCGACGCCGAGTGGGACGCCTATGTCGCTGAGCAGGGCGGCACGCTGAACTACAAGTAATTGAAGTTCTTCGTCGCTTAAGGATGGGTGGATTCCGCCTGACCTTACGCTGACACTATGCAAGAGGGGGATGTTTCGCGCATCCCTCTCTTGATATAGAGCTTGTTGGCGCATTTTGATTTTCATAAGCAAAAAAAGTGAAGTCGCGGCGGAGTCATTCGCTGCGTCTGCACCTGCATCGGCTCGGATGCGGGCGCAGCGAATGAGGAAGGAGATAGAGCATGGTAAAGTACGTACTGAAACGATTGGCACTGATGCTGATGGTGTTTCTCATCATCATTTCGTTGTGCTTCGTGCTGATCAAGCTGCTGCCCAACAAGCCGGCGGAACAGTTCGGCAAGGATATGCAGCTGATTGAAATGCGCCGCGAGGCGCTGGGCTACAACAAACCCATGATCGAGCAGTATGCCATATTCGTGCGCAAGACGCTGATCGGCGGCGACTGGGGCATCAGCGAGAGCCTGTATCTGGGCCAGAACGTCTGGGACAAGTTCATGGAAAAGATGCCGGCCACTGTCATCGTCAACGCCTACACGATGATCTTTGCGGTGCCGCTGGGTCTGCTGTTCGGCATTTACGCCGCGCTGAAGAAAAACAAGTGGCAGGATCACTTCATTTCCACGGCGGTCATGGTGTTCGTTTCCGTGCCCAGCTATGTGTACGCGTTTCTGGTGCAGTACTTCCTGTGCTTTAAGCTGAGGATTTTCCCGTTCCAGATGGAATCGGGCTACGACTATTTTTCCTGGAAAACGTTTGTCTCTCTGGTTCCGGCGGTGCTGTCGCTGGGCTTTGGCACGATCGCGGGCCTGACCCGCTACACCCGCGCCGAGCTGACCGAGGTGCTCACCAGCGACTATCTGCTGCTTGCGCGCACAAAGGGTCTTTCCCGTGCGCAGACCACCGTGCGCCATGCGCTGCGCAACGCCATGGTTCCGATATTCCCGATGATTCTGGGCGAGTTTATCGGCATCATGTCCGGCTCGCTGATCATCGAGCAGATATTCGGCATACCGGGCGTCGGCCCGCTGTATGTGGCCTCGATCACCGCGGCCACGCCGGACTACAACTTCTTTATGCTGCTTTCCGCGTTCTATACGTTCATAGGTCTGGCGTCGGGCATAATCGTCGACATCAGCTATGGCTTCATCGATCCGAGAATCAGAATGGGGAGTAAGAAGTAATGGAAAAGAAAGCAAACGTGAACCCCTTTGCCTTTGCGGCGCGCGATGAAGCGATTCACGATCAGAAATTTGACACGAAGCCGATCGGCTATTTCAAGGACGTGTGGATTCGCTTCTGCCGCAACAAAAGCTCGGTCGTGGCGGCTATTATCATACTGATTCTGGTGCTGTATGCGATTTTCGTCCCGATTTTCTGCGAGACGACCTATTCGCGCGCGCTGACCGACACGATGTATCTGCATTATACCAAGCTGCCGCCCAAGATCAAGTGGCTGGGCATAGACGGCACATCGAAGCTCACGATCAATTCCTCCGTCTATCTCAACTACAAGGCGATGGGCGAGGAGACCGGCCTTGACCCGATCGTCGAGGTCTATCGCGAGGATTACGAGGATCCGACCGCCAGCAAGAAATCGCGCTTCTACGACGTCAAGCTGGACAACTACTACAAGATAGGCATGCTCTATCTGACGCTGACGCCCGCCGAATACGAGGATCTTCAGGCATGGCAGGACGAGCATGGCGTTCAGGTCATCTATCCCGCCATCACGGACGCCAAGCAGACCGACGCCAACGTCTGGTATGAGGCCAACAAAAAGGGCATTCCGAAGCTGGACAAGAACGGCGAATTCGTGCCGATCTACCGCACGACCACGCCCGAGGACACCAGCTATCACAGCCTGCGCATTCCCGCGGACACCGACCCCGAGAAGCCGCTGGCCTACGCCCGCGTGACCGGCACAGCCGCGTCCAAGTCCTATGTCGTGCGCGTGAGCATGTACAATTATTTCCAGTATCGCTACGGCATGGAGCCGTCGTTCGTGTTCGGCACCAACGCCCGCGGCCAGGACATCCTGACCCGTCTGGCGGCCGGCGCGCGCTTCAGCTTCATACTGGCCATCTGCATTTCGTTCATCAACCTGTTCATCGGCTCGGTTTACGGCGCCATCGAGGGCTATTACGGCGGCGCGGTCGATATGATCATGGAACGCGTGAGCGACGTGCTCAGCGGCGTGCCGTTCATGGTCGTGACGACGCTGTTCCAGCTGCATCTGGCCAACAAGGTGGGCGTTGTGCCCGCGCTGCTGTTCGCCTTCGTGCTGACCGGCTGGATCGGCATGGCCAGCCGCGTGCGCATGCAGTTCTATCGCTTCAAGGGCCAGGAGTACATTCTGGCGGCGCGCACGCTGGGCGCGGGCGATATGCGGCTGATGTTCAAGCACATCTTCCCGAACTCGCTGGGAACGCTGATCACCGGCTCGATTCTGGTGATCCCGGGCGTTATCTTCAGCGAATCCTCGCTGACCTATCTGGGCATCATCAACCTCGAATCCTCGACGATGACCAGCGTGGGCACGATGCTGGCCAACGGCAAGGCGTATCTGTCGACCGATCCCTACATCATCATGTTCCCCGCGCTGTTCATATCGCTGCTGGAGATTTCGTTTAACCTCTTCGGCAACGGCCTGCGCGATGCGTTCAACCCGTCGCTGAGAGGAGTGGAGTAAGGCATGGAAAAGAAACTGCAAGTCCGCAATCTGCGCATTTCCTTCCGTACTGTCTCCGGCAAGCTGCAGGCCGTGCGCGACATCAGCTTCGACCTCTATAAGGGCGAAACGCTGGCCATCGTGGGCGAATCCGGCTCGGGCAAATCGGTGACCTCGAAGGCCATACTGGGCATTCTCGCCGGCAACGCGATCATCGAGGGCGGCGAAATCCTCTATGACGGACAGGATCTTTTGAAGATCAGCGAAGAGGATTTCTACAGGCTGCGCGGCGACAAGATCTCCATGATCTTCCAGGATCCGCTCTCCAGCCTGAACCCGATCATGCGCATCGGCAAGCAGCTGACCGAGGCCATGCTGCTCAAGGGCAAGGCCCGCCAGCGCGCCAGCCGCAACAACTTTAACGAGAAGCTGCGCCAGCTGGAAAAAGCCATGGCCGAGAGCGATCCCTCGAAGGCCGCCGAAGCCAAGGCGATCTGCCAGCAGTTCGACAAGATCGAAGTGAACCATATCACGATCGAGCGCGCCTACAACGAGGCCTACGAGGCCGCGCAGGAAGCGCTGATCGAAATCGAAAATATCCTCTTCCTGATCGAAAAGAAGGCGTTTGTGGACGAGAACGCCCGCCTGAAGGAGGTGCGCGAGTTCGCGCTGGCCGCGCGCAATCCCTATGTCGTTTCCGAGCGCGCCGCCGAGCTGAAAACCGAGGCCGACGCGCTGATCAGCGGCCTGGGCGCTCAGATTCGCGCGCATGATTTCTCGGCGGCGGTCGGCCATCTCAAGGCGGTCAAGGCGATCCTCGAAGAGGCCATCGCCAAGACCTCGCCCGACTTTACCGCCATTGGCTACGCCCGCACGGCCAACGTGACCGCCCCCGCGGGCAGCACGCAGCAGGCGCAGAACGAATATTACGAGCGCATCCTGAACGAGCAGTTTATGAACGACTTCCTCGCCATGGTCGAAAAGGCGATCGCCGATTCGGATAAGAAGCATCTGGCGCTGCGCGAGAAGGCCGTCGCGGCGCTCAACGAAGCGCTGACCAAATTCGAGAAGGGCTATCCGACGGACAGCGAGCTGAACGCGCTGTGCGATGCGCTTTCCAAAACGGTTGCCGCGTCGGTCAACGAGCTGGACATCGTCAAGGACAGCGTCGCCTGCACGTTTGGCGGCAGCCTGAAGAGCTTCATCGACCGCTATTACGAAGGCAAGCGCACCAACGGCGGCAAGGAGCGCAAGTACGAGCACCAGATGGCGCGCTATAACCGGCTGGTCGCCCGCGGCAAAGCGCCCGACTGGAAGGTGGCCGCGCCGTCGGTCATCGATCTTGACCTTGTGCGCGAGAACATCGTGCGCCTGATCACCGGTCTGCGCGATCACTACGTCGAACTGAACGCGGCCGAAGCGACCAGCGACAAGGCGCTCAAGGCGCGCCGCCTGATCGAGTGGATGAAGGAAAACGCGTCCGCCATGGTCGACAAGATGACCAAGCGCCGCGCCAAAAACAAGGCGCTCAAGCTGATGGAGGAAGTGGGTATCCCCGAGCCGCGCAAGCGCTATCGCGCCTATCCCTTCCAGTTCTCCGGCGGCATGCGGCAGCGCATCGTTATCGCCATCGCGCTGGCGGCAAATCCGGATATTCTGATCTGCGACGAGCCGACCACCGCTCTGGACGTGACCATTCAGGCGCAGATTCTGGAGCTGATCAACCGCCTGAAGAAAGAGCGCAACCTGACCGTCATTTTCATCACGCACGATCTGGGCGTGGTGGCCAATATGGCCGACCGCATCGCCGTGATGTACGCGGGCAAGATCGTCGAGTACGGTCTGTCCGAGGAAGTATTCTATTCGCCGGCGCATCCCTACACATGGGCGCTGCTCTCCTCGATGCCCGATCTGGAGACCAAGGAGAAGCTGGAGGCCATCCCCGGCACGCCGCCCAACATGATCTATCCGCCCAAGGGCGACGCGTTCGCCGCGCGCAACCGCTATGCGCTCAACATTGACTTTGAGGAGCAGCCGCCGGTGTTCCCGATCAGCGAGACCCACTGGGCGGCGACGTGGCTGCTGCATCCCGACGCGCCGAAGATCGATCCGCCCAAGGCGGTCACCGATCGCATCGCGAAGATGAAAGCCAGAATGGGAGGTGAAGTCAATGCCTAATCAGAATGAAGAGGTTCTGCTGAAGGTCGACCATCTGTGCCAGTACTTTAAGTCGGTCAAAGCCGTTGACGACGTCTCCTTTGACGTTAAGCGCGGCGAGGTTTTCGGCCTGGTGGGCGAGTCCGGCTGCGGCAAGACCACGACCGGACGCTCCATCATAAAGCTGTACGACATCACCTCCGGCAGCATCTACTTTAACGGCAAGCGCATTGCGGCGGGCACCAAGTCCTACACGGACGCCATCGCCGAGGCGCGCAAGGAGATGAAAACGGCTTCCCCCGCGCGCAAGGAGGAGCTGAAGGCGTTCATCGCCCAGCAGAAGAAGGAGATCAAGTCCGCGCGCTTTGATCATGAAAACTGCGACAAGCTCTATGCCGCCGATATGCTCAAAGAGGTGGACGACAAGTATAAGCCGCTCATCGAGCAGGCGCAGGGCGAGGAGCAGGCCAGGCTCAAGGCGGAATATGAGTACAAGCGCCGTGTGGCTTCTCATCAGCGCTATATCACGCAGATCCAGATGATCTTTCAGGATCCCATCGCATCGCTCGATCCCCGCATGACCGTCTATGAGACGATCGCCGAGGGTCTGCGCATCCGCGGCGAGCGCGACAAGAAGATCATCGACGAGAAGGTCTACAGGGTGCTGGAGCTGGTCGGTCTGGTGCGCGAGCACGCGACCCGCTATCCGCACGAGTTCTCCGGCGGCCAGCGTCAGCGCATCGGCGTGGCGCGCGCCGTGGTCATGAACCCCGAAATGATCATCGCCGACGAGCCGGTCAGCGCGCTGGACGTGTCCATTCAGGCGCAGGTCATCAACCTGCTCAACGATCTGCGGCATGAGCTGGGCCTGACGATCCTCTTCATCGCGCATGATCTGTCGGTCGTCAAGTACTTCTCCGATCGCATCGGCGTTATGTACTATGGCAAGATGGTTGAGCTGGCCACCTCGGACGAGCTGTTCGAGCATCCGCTGCATCCCTATACGCGCTCGCTGCTGTCGGCCATTCCGCTGCCCGATCCGGTATACGAGAAGAACCGCAAGCGCATCACCTACGAGCCGCTGAAGGAGCACGATTACTCGGTCGACAAGCCGTCCATGCGCGAGATCCTGCCCGGACATTTCGTGCAGTGCAACGACGCGGAATTCGCAGCCTATCGCAGGCAGCTCAATCTGGACTAACTCAAATTAAAAAGCAGGAGGATGGGTCGAACGGCTCGTCCTCCTTTTGTAAAGGAAGGGCCTATGAAGCAGAAAAAGAAAAAATGGATCGGCGTTGTAATCACGCTGGCCGTGGCGCTGGCGATTGCGCTGGCCGTGGCGGTCTGGCGCGGCTTTGCGTGGGAAAACGCCTTTGCGCTCAACTGCCGGTATTTGAGCGACGGTTTTTTCGTCTCGGGCATGATGCTGACCGGTCTGGGCGCGCTGATCTGGATCTCGACGACCGGCTTTTTCGATATGCTGTCCTATGGCGTACACAGCCTGACGGTGCTCTTCAGCACGCTGAAAAAGCCGCAGGATCACGAGACGTTCTATGATTACAAGACCGCGCGCGACGCCAAACGGGGCAAGCCGCGCTTTGGCATACTGTTCGCGGGCGTTGGCTGCATACTGGTTTCGCTTTTGTTTCTGACGCTCTATTATCATCTGTAAGGAGAGGTTGATATGGACGGCAACAGGACGCGGACGGCGCGGCCGATTCGCGTGATTCAGTTCGGCGAGGGCAATTTCCTGCGCGCGTTCGTCGATTATATGCTGGATGTGGCCAATGAGCGGGGGGCGTTTGACGGCCATGTCGCGATTGTCAAGCCGACAAACCACGGCAATCTGGATAAATTCGCCCGTCAGGATAACTTTTATACGGTGCTGACGCGCGGACGGGCGAACGGGCAGGTCGTCGACGAGCGTCGGCTGATCGGCTGCGTCGAGCGCTGTCTGTCGCCCTATGACGATCCGGATGGCTTTTTGGCGCTGGCCGAGCTGCCGGACGTGCGCTTTGTCGTGTCCAATACGACCGAGGCGGGCATTGCGCTGACCGGCGATGAAGAACTCGCCGACCGCCCGTGCGCCAGCTATCCCGGCAAGCTGACCCAGTGGCTGTACGCGCGCTGGAAGCATTTCGGCGGCGATCCCGAAAAGGGCGTGACCGTGCTGCCGGTGGAGCTGATCGACGACAACGCGGGCACGCTGCGCCGCTATGTGCTGGAGCTGTGCCGGAAGTGGAAATTGGAGGCGGCGTTTGAAGCGTGGCTCGGGATGGCCTGCCGCTTTCACAATACGCTGGTCGACCGCATCGTGACCGGCTATCCGGCGGACGCGGCGGCTGTGTGCGCTCAGCTCGGCTATCAGGACGTGCTGCTCGACGTGTGCGAGCCGTTCGCGCTGTGGGTGATCGAGTGCGGCGAGCCGGATGAGGAAGCGCTGAAGCGCGAACTGCCGCTGCAAAGGGCGGGACTGCCGGTGGTGCTGACGCGCGACCTTACGCCCTATCACGAGCGCAAGGTGCGTCTGCTCAACGGCGCGCACACCTCGAGCGTGCTGGCGGCCTATCTGGCGGGCGAGGACATCGTGCGCGGCATGATGCACAATCCGCTCCTGCGCGCCTATCTCGATCAGGCCGTTTACGGCGAGCTGGCCCCGACGGTCGCTCTGCCCGCCGCGGATGTAAAGGCGTTCGCCGATTCCGTCATGGAGCGCTTTGACAATCCATTCATCGACCATGCGCTCACGGCCATCGCGCTCAATTCCGTCTCGAAATGGCGCGCGCGCGTGCTGCCGGGCGTGAAGGCATATCTCGAAAAGACCGGCCGTCTGCCGCGCTGCCTGACGTTTTCATGGGCGGCGCTGGCGGCGTTCTATGCGCCGATTCGCCGCAATGAGGACGGCACGCTCGTCGGAAAGCGCGGCGGGAACGAATACACAGTGCGCGACGACCGCGCCGCGATGGATTTCTTCTGGGAAAATCGAAGCGCCGCGCCGGAAGAGCTGCTGCGCGCTCTGGCAGGCCGCATCGATTTCTGGGGCGAGGATCTGAACGCGCTGGCCGGCTTTGTCGATCAGGCGATCGTCGATCTTGAAAATATCCGCGCGCTGGACGTGAAGGACGCGATCCGGCGCGCCATGGAGCGGGAAGCATGACGTACAGACAGATTCATCCGCGGGATAACGTGGCGGTGCTTTTGCAGGCCGAGGGCGACATTCCCGCCGGACACAAAATCGCGCTGCGCCCCATCGCGGCGGGCGAAGCGGTGATCAAATACGGCGATCCGATCGGCACGGCGACGCAGGACATTGCGGCCGGCGAGCACGTTCACAGCCACAACCTGCGCACGGCGCTGCGCGAGCACGAGACCTATGAATACGTTCCCGCGCCCATCTGGCCGCTGCCCGAGAAGGACGACAGCGCGTTTTCCGGCTATCTGCGTCCGGACGGCCGCGCGGGCATCCGTAACGAAATCTGGATTTTGCCCACCGTCGGCTGCGTGAACGCCGTCGCGCGGCAGATCGAGCAGGCGGCGCGCGCGCTGGACAGGGGCGCGGTCGAGGGGATTTACGCGTTCGAGCATCCTTACGGCTGTTCGCAGCTGGGCGGCGATCTCGAAAACACGCAGCGGCTGCTCGCGGCGCTGGCGAAGCACCCCAACACGACGGGCGCGCTGATCGTGGGGCTGGGCTGCGAGAACAACAACATGGGCGCGTTCAAAAAGGCGCTGGGCGACTGGGACGAGACGCGCGTCAAGTTCGTCAACTGTCAGGACAGCGGCGACGAGGCGGCGGACGGCGTTCGGCTGATCGGCGAGATTATCGCAGCGGCGGTGGGCGATCATCGCGAGACGCTGCCTGCGTCGAAGCTGTGCGTGGGGCTTAAATGTGGCGGCTCGGACGGCTTTTCGGGCATCACGGCCAATCCGCTGGCGGGCGCGTTTTCCGACTGGCTGGTCGCGCAGGGCGGCGCGAGTTTGCTGACCGAGGTGCCGGAGATGTTCGGCGCGGAGCGGCTGCTGATGAACCGCTGCGTCGACCGGGCGACATTCGACAAGACGGTGGCGCTCATAGAGGACTTCAAGCGCTATTTTGTGGACAACCATCAACCGGTATACGAAAATCCCTCGCCGGGCAATAAGGCGGGCGGCATCACGACGCTGGAGGAAAAGTCGCTCGGCTGTACGCAGAAGGGCGGCCATGCGCCGGTCGTGGATGTGCTGGGCTATGGGCGGCGCGTGGAAAAGCCGGGGCTGAACCTCATCTGGTCGCCGGGCAACGATCTGGTGTCGTCCACGGCGCTGGCGGCGGCGGGCGCTCAGCTTGTGCTGTTTACGACTGGGCGCGGCACGCCGTTCGGCTGTCCCGTGCCGACGGTGAAAATCGCCACAAACACGGCGCTTTATGACAAAAAGCCGCTCTGGATGGACTTTAACGCCGGCGCGCTGCTGGAGGGCGAGACGATGGAATCGCTCTCGGCGCGGCTGCGCGGCGACGTGCTGAAGATCGCCTCGGGCGAGAAGCAGACGCGCGCCGAGCAGCGGGGCGTGCGCGGACTCTACATCTTCAAAAGCGGCGTGACGCTGTGATATGAAGCGGCCGGCGGGAAAGCAAAAGTTCCTGCCGGCCTTTTATGTAACATGGCGTTAATAAACCGCGCATTGGAAAAGTGCGCGCGAAATACGAATATTATAGACGACCATGCGAAATAAGTTCGATGAAATTGCGCTGGCGTATGTATTGGGCCGAAAAAGCGCGCGCAGGCAGCCCTCAAAAGCACTGAACAGCCGGACAATGCGCCAATAAAATGCGCAAAAATCTTAATCTGTTCTTTCTTGTGGCGCGGGGCAGGATCTGGTATCGTTTGATCTGTCGCAGATAAGGAATGAGAGAAGAGTCATTCCGGGTAAAAGACATGACCCATCGTTTTACGATGCAAGGCCGGACGGACAGCCGGGTCAAATGCCGATGCGGGGTATAAACTCGCACGCAGCTTTCGCTGTATTTTATTGATTGAGTTCAAAGCTCAGTTTCACAACGCTTGAACGTACAGCCGCGGTGAAATGGTCAATAAGAGTAGTAAAAGTAAGTCCTTTACTGTATAGACTCTGACAACCTATCCTTATCTCATAGTTTATGAGGTGGTGTGCGTATGCGTACATCGCTTTTTTCTTTGCCCAGACAGCCTGCGACAGAAAAGATGCTTGGAGGGAAAGAACATGAAGAAACTCCTGTCTCTGCTCCTGGTTCTGTGCGTGGTTCTGGGCGCGCTGCCCGCCCTCGCGCAGGAGGCGGCTCCCGCGACGCTCGAGGACGTGCTCTCGCGGCTGGACGTGGCCTATGCCCATCGCGTGACCAAGGCGATTTCCGAGCTGGGCGACAACCTCGACGTGGGCAACCGCTCCAGCGGCAGCGCGGCCGAGCGCCAGGCCGCCGAGCTGATTGCGTCCGAGCTGAAGGACATGGGCTTTGACACGGTCAACACGGAGAGCTTTACGGCGGACACCTGGTCGTTCAACAAGGGCCGCGTCTACTACAATGACGAGAGCGGCGCGGAGCAGTTCATCGCGCTGGGCGGCTTTGCCACCAACCTGACCTTCGAGGGCGATGTTCAGATCGTCTATGCCGGCCGCGGCACGGACGCGGACTATGAAGGGCTGGACGTGAAGGACAAGGTCGTGCTGGTCGACATCAATCAGGCCGAGGACTGGTGGGCGGAGATTCCCGCCTATGAGGCCTATATCCGCGGCGCGAAATGCGTCATACTCTGCAACGTCGAGGGCTACGCCACATGGGATGAGGACACCGTCGGCTCTCAGGACATCTGCGGCCCGGCCTATGCGCCGGCGTTCGCCATCAGCCAGAACGGCGCAAAAGCGCTGCGCGCGCTGATCGACGCGGGCGACGGCGAGGCGACCGTGCGGCTGGACGTGGACAGCGTCGTCACCGAGAACGGAACCTCCCAGAACGTCTGGGCGGAGATTCCCGGCAAGACCGACGAGGTGATCTACTTCTTCGCGCACTATGACGGCTATTATCATTCCTTCTTCGATGACGCGGAGGGCGTGGGCAGCGTGCTGGCCATTGCGCGCGCGTTTAAGGAGAGCGGCTACACGCCGGACAAGACGCTGCGCTTCGTGCTGCACGGCGCGGAGGAATGGGGGCGCACCGACACCGAGTACGACTGGTCGGCGGGCGCGTATCACATGATCTACGATCTGCATCCCGAATGGGCGGAGAACGCCTTCGTCATCCTCAACATCGACGGAATGTATCCGGTGAAGGGGCACACGCTGTTCTCGCTGGCGAGCGTGGACGAGCTGAACGGCTTCGTCGCGCCCATCGCGCAGAGCGTGTTCGAGGGCAGCGGCTACGAGGTCGAGCCGAAGGCGTACACCAGCTGCTGGACGGAGGATTTCAGCTATGTGCGCAAGGGCGTGCCGTCGGTGGTCGCCTCCCATGCCGAGCCGGAGGAAATCTATCACGGCACGGCCTATCATTCCTCGATGGACAGCGACAAGCTGGGCGTGGATGAGGACGCGTGGGCGGTCGTGCTGAAGCTCTTCGCCACGCTGGCCGTCGAGTTTGACGATCTGGCGGCGCGCCCCATGGCGTTCACCGCGCACTTTAAGGCGATGGAAGCGGCCTATGCCGGCGAAGCGGCGCAGGATTTTGACGGCGTGTACGCCGCCGCCGAGGCCGTGGACGCGCGGGTCGCTCAGCTGAACGCCGATTACGCCGCGGCGCTGGAATCGGGCGATGCGGATCAGGCGGCGCAGCTGCGCGCGGAAGGCGTTGCGCTGGACAAGAAGCTGCATGAAATCTATGCCGAGCTTACCGATCGCTTCTTCGCGTTCGATTACGAGGACAATTTGATCTTCACCTTTGAGATGAACGAATGGAATATCGACGCGCTCGAGACGGCCATTGCGGCGCTCGAGACGGGCGACGGCGAGACGGCCTATAACGACTGCTTCTCCGGCGTCGACTATAACTGGTATGCCTACTCGTTCAGCGCCGAGACCTACGCCTATATGCTCGCGAAGATGAACAACAACACTGAGGGCACATGGGGCGAGGGCATGATCCGCTATCCGGGCGAAAATCTCTGGACGGTCATTCGCACCGTCGCGGAAAAGATGGATGCGGAAAGCGCCGATTACAGCGCCGAAATCGCGGTTCTTCAGGAAACG
Source organism: uncultured Clostridia bacterium (assembly GCA_934631025.1). Classification (GTDB taxonomy): domain Bacteria; phylum Bacillota; class Clostridia; order Christensenellales; family Aristaeellaceae; genus Firm-10. The sequence continues at coordinate 94,238 of CAKTXR010000003.1, read as the reverse complement.
CTCGAGCGCCAGAAGGGCTATCGCGCGGAGATCGAAGCGGATTTCGCCGAATCCCTGAGCGCCATGATCGAGCTGTTTAACAGCGTCGCCGAATAAGGAGACATAAAAAACCCGCCTGTCCGATGCAATATCTCGGGCAGGCGGTCTTATATATCAGGGGATTTACAACTCGGCGGCGGCGCGCAGTATACGCTCCGCATCTACGGGGATGCGGCCCAGCGCGTCGGGGCCGACGTTGAGCAGATAGTTGATGCCCAGCTTGTTCAGGTGCTTGCGGATCTCGGCGACGCGCTTAGGGGATTTCCAGTCGCGATCCCAGGCGCAATAACCCCAGGAGTTGTTCAGCGTGGCGGCGGTCTCGTACAGCCCCCACGGCGAGGGCTTGAAGCCGCAAATGTCGTTTGCGTCGAGGCCGTCCATTGTCATGGCGGGGTCGGGCAGCTTATCGGGGATTTCGTTGTCGCCCAGCGAGACGTAATCGTACGCGCCGTTGCCCAGACGGGAGTTGATCAGGCACTCGGGCTGATAGCGCTTGATCGCGTCGTAAATGGCGCGGGAGTGCTTTTCCTCGAGCGTCATGGGCACGTCGAACCAGATCAGGCACAGCTCGCCGTAATGTGTGAGCAGCTCCTCGACCTGCGGCAGGATCTTCTCGCGGAAGCAGACGTCGTAATTCTTGTTTTCAACGCCGGGAAAGTCCCAGTCGTTGTTCCATGCGGTGCCGGCGCAGTATTTCGGGTCGCTCAGATAACCGCCGCCGTGCTCCTCGTGCCAGTCCAGATCCTGAGAATAGTAAAGCCCCAGCTTCACGTCGTATTTATAGCAGGCTTCGGCCAGCTCGGCGATCACGTCGCGGCCAAAGGGGGTCGCGTCGCGCATATTGAAGCGGCTGGCCTCGGAGCCGAACAGCGCAAAGCCCTCGTGGTGCTTCGAGGTGACGACGAAATAGTCCATGCCGCAGTCCTTCGCCAGATGAACCCACTCGTCGGCGCTGAAGTAGATGGGATTGAACACGGAAGCCAGGCGGCTGTATTCGGCGTTGGGGATTCGTTGATGGGACTGTATCCACTCGGCATAGGCGCTGCTCTTGTGCCCGCGGTATTCGCCGCCCAGCAGCGAGTAAAGCCCCCAGTGGATCATCATGCCGTTTTTGCCCTTGAACCATTCGCGCATATTCATGGCGTAAAACTCCCTCAAATCGTATTTTCTGCGCCTATTGTAGCATGATTTTTTACGTTTGAAAAGCCCCTTTTTCACAGCGTGACGTCGAGCAGCATCATCAGCGCGAAGCCCAGCGAAAACGCCGCCGTGCCCCACGCGCCCGCGCCGCCCTCCAGCGATTCGGGAATCAGCTCCCGCACGACGACATAGATCATCGCGCCGGCGGCCAGCGCGAGAATGCAGGGCAGCAGCGCCGTCACGAACGAGACCAGCCAGAGCGTAAAGAGCGCGCCCAGCGGCTCGACAGCGCCTGACAGCACGCCCCATAAAAACGCGCGCCGCCGCGTCATACCCCTGGCCGAGAGCGGCAGCGAGACGATCGCGCCCTCGGGCACATTCTGTACGGCCACGCCCAGCGAGAGCGCCAGCGCGGCGGCCGCGCCCATGAAGGGACTGCCGGCGAGATACGCCGAGAGCGCCACGCCCACAGCCATGCCCTCGGGCAGATTGTGCAGCGTCACGGCCAGCACGAGCAGATCTGTGCGGTCATGGGCGGCGTGCGTGAGCCGCGGCAGCGCTTCGTCGAGGAGCAGCATGGAAAACACGCCGATCAGGAAGCCGGATACGGCGGGCAGCGCGCGGCCGGCGCTCCATTCAATGGCGGGCAGGAGCAGGGAAAAGATCGACGCGGCGGTCATAATGCCGGCGGAAAGGCCGCTGAGAACAGGCTTCAGGCGATGATTCAGGCCGCTTTTTACAAAAAAGACCGCCAGCGCGCCCAGAGACGTGCCGATAAAGGGCAGCAGGGCGACGGTGACGGCCGTGAAGAGACGAGTCATAATGATGAATCCTCCATTCGGACGCGGGAGCGCCGTCATGGGGATACTATGCGGCGGGCGGAAAAGGCGTGAACGGTTCAGCCCTGCGCGCGCTCGGCGGCGAGCTTTTTCTGCGCCTCGGCGCGCTCCCGGCTGATCTGCGCCCAGGTAGGCATCGATTTCATGCGCTCGGCCAGATCGGACAAAAGATCGGGTATGGCGATCTTCTGAGGACAGACCGCGGCGCACTGGCCGCAGCCCACGCAGGCGGCGGGCTGCCTGTCCTCGGGGAGACACTCTATGCGCATCGTCGCGTTGACGCTGGGCGAGAAGCGCAGCTCGTTGTAGATCGACAGGAAGAGAGGAATGTCCAGATTCATGGGACAGCCCGCGGTGCAATAGCGGCAGCCGGTGCAGGGCACGGAGTTCTTCATGCCCTCGGCGATGGTTCCGAGCAGAGCGCGCTCCTGAGTAGAGAGCGGTTTGGGCGCGGCGAAGGTTTTGAGGTTGTCCTCGAGCTGATCGATGTTGGACATGCCGCTCAGGATGACGCTCACGCCCGCAATGTCCTGAAGATAGCGGAACGCCCACGCGGCGACGCTCTCATCGGGGCGCAGCGCGGCGAGCTTTTTCTCGTCTTCGTCCGCAAGACTGGCCAGACGGCCGCCGCGCACCGGCTCCATGACCCAGATGGGGACGTGGCGCTCGTTGAGCAAATCCACCTTGGCGCGCGCGTTTTGCAGCGTCCAGTCGAGATAGTTGAGCTGAATCTGACAGAACTCCATCGCGCCGCCGCAGTAATCGAGAAACGCTCGGATCACGTCCAGAGAGCCGTGCGAGGAAAAGCCCAGATGGCGTATGCGGCCGCGCCTTTTCTGCTCGATGAAGTAATCGACGATACCCCACCTGGGATCGGTGTAGACCGGCAGCGAGTTTTCATAGACGTTGTGCATCAGGTAAAAGTCGAAGTGATCCACGCCGCACTTTTTGAGCTGATCCTCGAACACGGCGGCGGGATCGTAGTGGTCGCTGAGCTGGTGGCCGGGGAATTTCGTCGCCAGATAGAAGCTCTCCCGTGGATGGCGGGCGAGCGCGCGCCCCATGACCAGCTCGGACAGCCCGCCGTGATAGGGATAGGCGGTGTCGAAATAGTTCACGCCCTGCTCGATGGCCGTGTCGACCATTTCATAGACCTGCTTTTCATCGATCGAGCCGTCCGGCAGCGTGGGCAGGCGCATCGCGCCAAAGCCGAGCTGAGAGAGCGTCAGATCCTGAAATCCATTGTAAATCATCGTATGTTCCTCCCTTTATCGAGCCGTTTATGGGTCAGTATACGCGCGCTTTACCAGCGTGTCAAGCGCGTTTGACGGACGCTTTTTGTTACATCAGCACGGCGCCGCTCTGCGCGTCGAGCACCAGCGCCGTGTAGGCCGGCAGCGTGTGCGTGATCGTCCTGCCATTGCGCAGGCGGATGGTCTTTTCGCCCGCGTTATTGGTGTAGAGCATCACGATTTCGCCGTCCGCCAGCACGCTGACGCCCTCGTCCTCGCAATAGCGATGCGCGCCGGAAGAGAGCAGGGCGGGCAGTACGGCGGAGCGATTGACCAGCGGCGAGGCGAAATACCACTGATCGCCCTTATGCGCCGCGCACACAGCGCCGTCTGAAAACGTGCCCAGCGTCTCGGCCCCATCGTCCTCGATGCAGAAGCGCGCGCCGCTCTCGGCCAGATTGTCGGTAAGCGTCTCGCCGCCCAGCGCTTTTGTAAGCGTATAGCCGTTTTCGGCGGCGTGCCGGCGCACGGCCATGCCGGTGATTTCGGAAATGTGCCGGCAGTCGAGCGTTTCGCCGTCGCAGTAGCCGGGCGCGTCCAGCCAGATCACCTGCTTTCCGCGCGTCAGGCGGGCGATGAGCGCGCGCTGTTCGGGCGTGATGAGGAAGGCGTTGGTCATGACGATCAGCCTGTAGCGCTCGATGTTGCATTTGTCCAGATCTTTTAAGTAGATCGTGTCGGCCGCCACGCCGCAGCGCATGATTGCGGAATAGACCTCGTATTGCCTTTCCGTGCAGTCGGTGCGGATGTAGGCCTGATCGGTGTCGTAGACGAACAGCACGTCGGCCACGGGGCGATAGGGCGCACGGCGGCGGCGCTCGATTACATCGCGCAGCGCGGCGATTTCGCGCATCAGGCGCGGATTGTCCCACCAGCCGCGCTTGCGGTAAACGCCGGTGTTGGTGAAATCGACGCGGTGATCATAGAACCACGCGCCCTCGCCGGAGAGTACCGGCATGAGGATGTTGCGCCGCAGCATGGCGATGGAGACGTTCATCTTCGCCGGATTGCCGCCGCCGGGCCAGGCCAGCGATTCCTCGGGGGCCTGATCCATCTCGGTGAGCCAGAGCATGCCGTTCAGGCGGCTGGATTCGAGCAGGCCGCGCTGCATGGGCACGGCGTCGATTTTGCGGTTTTCGACATACGGCGCGGGGCCGCTGATGAAGTCCACAACGCCCTTGGCGTTATAGAGCACCTCGGGCATGAGATGGCCGCCGATGGGCGCGTTCCGGCCGCCGGTGTAGATGTAATAGCCGTAAAACGCGCCGGCCAGCATGGTCTCGCCCATGGTTTCCTTGACGATGCGGCAGAAGTGGACGATCGTCTCGACGTTGTTCAGCTGGATGAATTTCTGCGCGTCGATGATGCGCCGCGACAGGCGCGGATCGCGGAAAAGGCCGTCGTCGCCGCGCTGAAAGGTCTCGGGATGGAAGGAAGCTGTGTCGAACGTGACGGACGGGTCGTTCCATGCGTGTTTCAGGGCGGCTTCGTCGGCGTAGAGCGCGCGCAGATGTCTGCGGAAGGCCGCCTGCATCGCCGGCCCCACGTCCGTGCCCAGCTGGTGCCATTCGCCGTTCAGGCCGTAGGCCACCTGCACGGCGATGAGCGCGCGTCCCTCCGGCGTGTTTTCGAGCGATTTGAGGAAGCCGCGCAGCCGATCGCCCGCCTCGCGCCGCCAAAGCGCGCTGGCCGTGCTGACGCGCAGCAGTTTGTCCTTATCGCCGCGGATGAGCCGGTCGCTGTCGCCGTTGTCAACGCCGGCAAAATCGCCCTCGCGCGTGCGGTAGACGATCAGCTCCTCAGGGTGATCGCGCAGCCACCAGTAGGGCGGGTTGAGGTGCAGGCGCAAGAAGATCCGCGCGTCGGGATTCGCGTCCAGCACATAGGAAAGCTCGGCGCGGAGCGCGTCGTAATCGCCCTCCGAGGCCTTGTACCAGCCCAGCAGCAGGTTCGTATCGCAGGCGACGAGGTTGATCCCCGCCTGCCGGAACGCGGCGATGTTCTTCTGCGCCTGATAAGTGCGGCTGTCCGCGCCCGGGAAATCCGAGAGCGCGTAGATCAGCGGGAGCGTGTCCGCGCCGTCCAGCAGGAGCGTGGGGCGGTTGTTCATCATGCGCACGCGCCTGACGGAAGAATTGTCCATGGGCGTAACCTCCTTTGAATGGGAAATGTATGAAAAGGGCGGTTCATTTCCGTTTTGAAAATCTGCCAATCCTGTTTGTCCAAAGGCCGACGATAAAGGTCGCTGTGTCGGCCTTTACCGTATTGTATTATCCTGATCTGAGTATAGCACATTTTAGAAAGCGGCACAAGGAAAAGTCCCTTTGCGGCCAAGCGTTAAATGATACGCCCGTCCCCTTGCCAAAATCCGCCGTATGCCCTATAATGGTAAAAAGGCGAAAGATCGAATATAATATGAGGTAACACACATGAAGAGCATGAAAAGGGCGCTGAGTCTTGCGCTGATCGTCATAATGGTGCTGCTGTGCGGCTGCGGCCAGAAGGATACGCCGGCCGAGGAGCCGACCGCCACCCCCACGGCCACGCCCGAGCCGACGCCGGAGCCAACGCCCGAGCCGACGCCGGTGCCGGTCGTGGCAATCGAGAACTATCAATACTATGTCGTCACCAATTCCACGCTGGCGGTCAGCTTCAAGTATCCCTCGCACTGGATCAACTCGCCCGGCAAATCGACGATCTGCTATGTCGAGCCGGTCAATGCGGGCGATCTGGCGGCGCGCCTGGCCGTGACCAGCAAGGTCATGTCGAAAAAGCCGGAGACCAAGCAGATCAAGGCGCAGCTGACCGATTTTATGACGCTGGTGTCGGAGAACTGCGAGGGCTATGAGGCGGGCGAGCTGAAAGAGGACGTCGCCATCATGGACGTGAAGGGCATCCGGCAGAAATATACCGCGCGCGACAGGGCGACCGGCAAGGCCTATACGGGCTATGTGCTGATCTGCTATGTCCATTCGGCGCGGCGCATCTATCTGCTGCATTTCACCGCGCCCACCGAGGATTACGACAGCCTGTCTGCGGTCATCGATGTGATTCGCGATTCAATGAGCACGACCTGACGGAGAAACGCCATGCTGAAAGTACACGCCAATGCGAAGATCAACTGGGCGCTAGCCATAGAAGGCCGGCGGGACGACGGCTATCACGAAATGGATATGCTCATGCAGTCGATCTCGCTGCACGATACGCTGACGTTTGAGGAAAGCGACGCGCTTTCCCTGAGCGTAAACGGCGGCGCGCCCGTCTGGGACGACAAAAACCTTATCTGTCGGGCGGCGGATCTGCTGCGGCAGGAGACGGGCTGCCGGCGCGGCGCGGCGATCGCGCTCAAAAAGCGCATCCCCGCGCGCGCGGGTTTGGGCGGCGGCAGCGCGGACGGCGCTGCGGCGCTGCGGGCGCTCGACCGGCTCTGGGCGCTTCATCTGAGCGAGGAAAGGCTGCTCGAGCTGGGCCTGTCGCTGGGCGCGGATTTCCCGTTCTGCCTGACGGGCGGGCTTCAGCGCGTGCGGGGAATCGGCGAAAAGCTGACGAAACTGAGGGGAAGCGCGTCGCCTGAGCTGATTCTCGCCATGCCGGACGAGGGCCTGTCCACCGGCGCGGTGTTTCAGGCGTTCGATGCGGCGGAGGCTCCCGCGCGCGCCGATATGGACGCGGCGCAGTCGGCGCTGCTCTCCGGCGATTATGAACAGCTGAAGCTATGCGCCGTCAATCATCTGACGCGGCCGGCGGAGACGATGAGTCCGGCGGTGGTGCGGGCGATCGATGATTTTTACGCGGCGGGCGCACTGTTTGCGGCGATGAGCGGCAGCGGCTCGTGCGTTTTCGGCGCGTTCGATGCGCCGGAGCGGGCGCTTTCGGCGCTTGCGGTGCGCTATCCGATCATTTTCCGGGCGCAGACGTGCGAGACGGGCGTTAAATTTGTCTGAATGCAGGAGGAAGGCGCATGAGCCTGACGGTCAATCTCTACTATACGGGCGCAAGCGGCGCCGCGCGCGCCTTTGCCGAAGAAATGGAGAAGAGCGGCCTGGCCGCCGCCATTCGCGCGGAGGACGGCAACGAGCGCTATGAATATTTCCTCCCGATGGACGATCCGGAAACCGTGCTGCTGATCGACCGCTGGCGCGATCAGGCGGCGCTTGACCGGCACCACGCCTCGCCGATGATGAAATCGCTCGCGGCGCTGCGGGAGAAATACGATCTGCATATGCGCGTGGAGCGCTATGCTTCGCTGGAGGAAGAATCGGGCGGCGAAGCGTTCATCCGAAAATGACATAAAATAAAGCGGCGCGTTTCCTCGATGAGCGAGGAGGAAACGCGCCGCTTTGCGTTTATATTCAGGCGCTGCGGGTCAGGTTTTTGATCCACTTGTAGCTGTTCGCGCGGATGCAGGCGGGGATGCACTTGAAGCACTGATCGGCATTCAGGCAGATGATTACGGCGATGGGGGAGAGCTTCCACACGAACGCCGCGAGCAGCGAGACCGGCATGACGATGCCCCAGATGCTCACCAGATCGAGGATCATCGCAAAGCGCGTGTCGCCGCCGCCGCGGATGATGCCCGTGTTGACCGGCATCTGATAGGACATGGTGAAGAGCACGACGCTCTGGATGATCATGTAGGAATTGGCCAGCGCGCGCGTTTCGTCGGACACCTGATAGACGCTCAGCAGCGGGATGCGGATGACGAACATGATCAGCCCCAGCACAAGGCCGACGCCGACGAACAGGCATTGCAGCGTGCGGGCGTAGGCGCGGATCTTCGGCATATCGCCCGCGCCGACCGCCCGTCCGATGATGATGGCCGCCGCCGAAGCCGCGCCCACCGAGGTGGATTTGAGCAGCAGGAAGATTGTGGAGGAAATCGACTGCGCGGCGATGGCGCTGTCGCTCAGATGCCCCAGTATGACCGTTTGCAGCGCGTTTGAAACGCCCCACAGTCCGGCGGTGATGATGACCGGCGTGCCCACGCGGATAAAATCGCGCAGCATGGCGCGGTCGATGGAGAGATAATCGCGCGGCTTCATCGCGAGCGATTTTTCCTTCCTGAACAGGTGACGCGCCACGATGACAAACTCGACGATGCGCGCGATCAGCGTGCCGATGGCCGCGCCGCGCACGCCCATTTCCGGCGCGCCGAAGTGGCCGGCGATGAGCAGATAGTTGATCGCCACGTTGACGATCAGCGCCACGACCGACACGCGCAGCGCGATGCGAACCGATTCGGCAATGCGCATCGTGCCCAGCATGACGGTGGTCGCGGCGAAGAACAGATAGCTGAAGCGGATGATGGAGAGATACTTCATGCCCTCGGCGGCGATGGCGGCGGAATCGGTGAACAGCGCCAGCGCGGCGTTCGGGAAAAGGCTCACCGCGATGAAGAGCAGCAGCGCGATGAGCAGTCCCGCGCGCAGGCCGATCGAGGACAGGCGGCGCACCTCTTCCACGCGCTTCTGCCCCCAGTACTGGCTGCCCAGCACGATCATGGCGTTGCTGACGGCGTACACCAGCTGCTGGAGCACGAACTGGATCTGATTGACCGCGGCCACGCCGGAGAGCGCCGCCTCGGAATAGGAGCCGAGCATCAGGTTGTCGGCCAGATTGACGCTGAGTATGACGGCCTGCTCGAGCATCAGCGTGACGCACAGGCGCAGGAAGGTCTTATAGAACGATTTGTCGCGAACCAGCATGGCAAAAACTCCGTTTCCGATGTACATTTCGCTGCGTGTTGTAAAACCGTTCATCATTATAGCAGGCGGGCGCGGCTTTGGCAACGATCGCATGCAAGGATTTACAAAATCGTATTGACAAGCGGCGAAAAGGCGGTTATCATGTCGAGTGAAGAGGAGGGGATTTCCATGACGATCAGAGAAGCGACGGAGCATATCGAAACCATGCTGCTCAGTCGGGCGGACTATCATCCGTTCCCGAAATATGGCGAGTCGGGCTGGGATAAGCTGCCGCAGGAAGCGGTCAACTCCATCGTGGGGCGCGCGGAATGGCTGAATGAAAAGCCCTGGGAAGCGCTGCCGGCCACGCTCTTTATGGAATACGCCAAGACGGGCAATCGCTCGCATTTTGAAAAGGTTCACTTTGAACATCGCGGCCGGCTGAGGACGCTGGTCGCAGCCGAGTGCATCGAACACAAGGGGCGCTTTATCGACCAGATCGTCAATGGAATCTGGGCGATCTGCGAGGAGACCACATGGGCCATCCCCGCGCATCGGGGCGATTACAGCGCGCCGAATCACGCGCTGGTGGACGTCGAGCATGAAAAGATCACGCTCGATCTCTTCGCCGCCGAGACCGGCGCGACCATGGCCTGGACGCTCTATTTCCTGGGCGATCAGCTGCGCGAGATCAGCTGCGAAATTCCGGACAGAATCGAATACGAAATTGAAAAACGCATCTTCATCCCGTATCTGACCCGCGTGGACTATTTCTGGATGGGGCTGGGGCACAACAATCCGGTCAACAACTGGAACCCCTGGATCAACGAAAACGTGCTGGCCGCCGCGCTCATCGCCTGCCGGGACGAGGAGATGCGCGTGAACCTCGCGCGCAAGATCGGCCGCTCCGCGCAGCGCTTCCTCGATTTCTATGCCGAGGACGGCGGCTGCGACGAGGGGCCGAGCTATTTCGGCGTGGCCGGCGCGTCCATGATGGACGTCCTCGAGATGTACGAGGAGGCCACGAACGGCAAGGTCAATCTCTTTAACGAGCCGCTGATCCGCAACATGGCCGACTACATCCGCCACGTCCACATCGCGGGCGACTATTTCGTCAACTTTGCCGACGCGCCCATGCGGATCGGCGATTGCTGCGAAGAGGTGCTCATGCGCGTGGCGAAAAAGACCGGCAACGACGCGCTGTGGCAGTTCGGCCGGATGCGGCTGGCGCATAATCGCGCGCGCCGCCCCGATCAGAGCCTGATCAAGGGCACCTATTACACCCAACGGACGCTGCGCGCGCTCTTCGACTGGGACGAGAGTCTCTATGCCGATCAGTCGGACACGGCCTCGCTCGGCCACTGGTTCGGCGGCATACAGGTCGCCACGGCGCGCACGGCGGAGAACCGCTTCGACGGGCTGTTCCTCGCGGCCAAGGGCGGCTGCAACGCCGAGAGCCACAACCACAACGACATCGGCAATTACGTGCTCTATGCGGGCGGCGAGCCGGCCATTGTGGATGCGGGCGTGGGCGAGTATACCAAAAAGACATTCAGCGCGGAGCGCTATACAATCTGGTCGATGCAGTCCGGCTGGCATAACACCGCCGTGCTGAACGGCTGCGATCAGCACGAGGGCAGGGAATACGCCGCGCGCGACGTGTCCTATTCGGACGATGGGAAAACCATGGATTTCGCGCTCGATATGGCGGCGGCCTATGTGCCCGAAGCGAAGGCCGAGGCCTATCGCCGCGAGTTCGTGTTCGACCGCGCCGCCAATACGATCTCCGTGCATGACGAGGTGCGCCTGAGCGTCTGCGATCAGCCCACGCGCGTGCCGCTCCTGTGCGCCGCAGCGCCGCAGCTCGAGGAGGGCCGCGCCGTGATCGGCCAGCTGGAGCTGAGATACGATCCGCAGCTGTTTACCGCTTCCGTCGAGGAAAAGCCGTTCAATGATTCCAAGCTCGAGCGCATCTGGCAGCAGAAGTCGCTCTGGCGGCTGACGCTCACCCGCCGCGAGAAGGCCGCGAGCGACGGCTGGACGCTGGAATACCGCATGGCGAAAGACCGGGTGAGCGCCATTTCCGCGCCTGAAGGCTCTGATTGAGCGCTGTTAAACCTAAGACATTCAAGTTCTCTTCGAGAACCGCGGCAAATTCACTCGAAATGACGGGCTTTCCCTTTTGAAGTGTACCCTGAAAAAGCATATAAAGAGCGCTCGCCGCGCATCCGTTGGTTTCGGAGTGCGCGGCGGGCGTTTTATGCGCTTTATTGCGGAAAGCGCTACTATTCCTCCCGCATGAACAGCATCACGCGGCCCTTCTTTGCGTGATAGCGCAGTTCTTTATGCTCAGTTTCGTACGTTTCGCCGCTGAACACATCGCGGTAAACGCCGTCCTCCTTCATGTGCAGCGTGCAGTCCTCGGTGAGCGTGGTGTAGGCCGAGACGAACTGGGAACAGATCGCCGTGCCGCTGCCCTGCTCGCTGTAGATGTGAACGCCTGCGCGCCGCGCCAGATCGCGCCAGAGCGTCCACGGCACGGGGGCCATTGCGCAGTAGGCGGCATGGCCCTTTATCGCGGCGCAGATTTCGCCGTTTTCATAGCGGGCGAGCGGCTCGGCGGCGGCGTCTTTCACGGCGAACAGCGGCCGGATGTGCTTTGTAAAGCCGAACGTCTCGCCCAGATAGTCGGCCTTGAGCGGCTTGGACGAATCGATTTCCTCAATGGTCATGCCGCACAGCTCGGCGGTGTTTGCAATGTCGAACGAATCCCCGCGCGCCATGCCGTTGCCGTAAAGGAACACGGTCAGCCTGTCGGAAAGCTCGTTGTGGATATAGGCGCGTATGTCCTCCGGCATGATGAAGGCGTTCAGGAAAACGTACATCTTATATTGCGATTTGTCGATCAGCGTTATGTCGCTGAGGTTGTACAGATCGAACGGCGCGCCGCAGCGCAGCAGCGCGTTGACGCTGACGCGGCCCAGATCGCTGCACAGGCGCGAAAGCTCCTTCGTGCAGTTGAACGACATGGGGTCGATGAACACGGCGATTTCCGAATTGGAATGGCGCTCGCCCTCGGCCAGCTGATCGTAGATCTTCTTCTGGAAGGCCAGCTCCCGTTCGTACTCGGGGGCGTTGTAATAGCCGCCGAAGAAATCGAACCACCAGAAGCCCGCGCGCTTTTGCATGACGTTGCACAGCTCGCGCCGGAATACCTCGCGCCATTCCTCGAAGCTCGCGTAGCAGTCCTGAAGGATCACGCCGCTCTCGAGCGGAAAGCGCGCCAGATCGGTGCGGTGGTCGTTTTCGTGGACATAGAGCTTATTGTGCAGCGCGATTGAATCGACTGTGTACTGATAGGAGCTCACGCCGGTAAAGAAGCGGTTGTCGCGATAGGCCGCGGGCGAATAGAGCATGTCGATGTCCGGGCTGCGCCAGGCCTTCTCGTAGGCGTTGGTGTTCCAGTAGATCTGATTGTCCATGTCGGTGTAGCCGTAGAAAAGGCCGAGCGGCTTCTTGTGCGCCAGTGTTTTCTGCGCCTCGGCGGCGAAGAAGCAGACCAGATCGGCTGTGGCGTTCGCGCACATCTCGAGGAACTTAAAGTCGCTCGAGGACGGCGCGCGCAGGCTCGTCTCGCCGCTCTCCATCGAGGCCATTGTGGGAAGAGCGGCGTTTTCGTCGCCAGTGAGCCTGCGCCACGCCTTTTCTGTGAGCGAGCCGCTGCGGTCGTAATCGGGCTTGTAGAGCGTCTCGTCGAACCATTCCGTGGACAGCCCGGCGCAGAAGCTGTAGCCCGCGATGCGGTCGCCGTATTTTTCCTCGGCATAGGCGATGAATGCGCGCAGATACCGCGCGGCGGCCTGTTTCCATTCCTCGCACAGCGCCAGCTCGGTGATGTGGGCGTAGGAATCATAGGGCAGATCGGGATGCGCGTCCTTCCACCACGGGCGCGTGTCCAGCTGGATCATGATGTTGTAATAGCCGTCCGGCGCGAACCGGCGGAACATCTCGTACTGCCTGTCGAATGCGGCAAAGTCGTACTGATCCTCGCCCGTCCAGACCTCGCCGAAGAGGGAATAGGGCGAGCGGTTGGTGCAGGGCAGGCCGCTGACGATGAACTGATAGAGCCTGAGGCCGCAGCGCTGGCTCAGCGATATGTTGTCCGGCTTGGGACGATAGGATCGAAACGCCGCCGGGGCGACGACCTCGCCGCCGATTTCCACGAAGGGCAGGCCGCGCCTGCGGATCAGTCTGACCATAAAAAACACTCCCTTTTTGTTTGATCGCTGTCTTCAATATATCAGACGGCGCGGAGAATGTAAAGAAATTAATCACGCGAAAAAGTATAAAAATCACGCCGAATCTGTGCTATAATGGGTCGGGAGGCGATGCGTATGCTCAGGCGACTTGAACTGAATCATCTCGCGGCCAATATCTGTGAGGAACACTGGCCGGAGGATTTTTTCGTGCGCGAGATCGGGTGCAGCCAGCCCGCGTCCGGCTTTCATGTGGACAACGTGCTGTCAAAGCGCGTCGTGCTGCACTTTCTTTTCAAGGGACGGGGCGCGTATAACGGCATATCTCTATCGGCGGGTCAGGGGTTTCTCATCGCGGCGGGGGAGCCGTATTCCTTTTGCGTCTTTGAAGAGGGCGACTGGATGCAGTACTGGATCGCGCTGGGCGGCGCGCGCGCAAACGATGTGCTCTCGAGCTTTGGCTTTGAGGCGCGCAATCATGTATTCGACTGTCCGGGCGTTATGGGGCTGGAGGATGAGTTTGAGCGCATGGTGTTCGGCGGCGATGAGGGCGAATACCCGCCCTGCCGGATGCTGAGCTTCTTCTATCACGTCATGGCGCGGCACTGTGCGCTCAGGCCGCCCGTTCGCCCCGAGCGGGATGTTCGGCGGCGCTATGCCGATCTGGCCGCGCGCTTTATCGAGGAAAACTACTATCGCGCTATCGGCGTGGAGGACGCGGCGGCGGCAGCCGGCATTTCGGCGAAATATCTTTATAAGGTGTTCCGCGAAAAGCGCGGTCTTTCGCCCAGCGATTATCTCATAGCGGTGCGGCTGAAGCGGGGACGCGCGCTGCTGCATCGAACCGATCTGCCGGTCGAAGAAGTGGCGCGCTCGGTCGGCTACAATCAGGCGGGCTACTTTTCGAGCGCGTTCCGGCGCTTCTTCGGCAGAACACCGCTTCAGGAGCGCGCGTCAAATCAACAGGAAGAGACTTGAAAGGCGCGCGTTTTGCCGCTATAATTGAGAAAACACATTGAAAAACTGGCATGAAAGGATACGAAAAGACGATGATTAAGGCCGTCATGTTTGATCTGGACGGGACGATCCTGTCGACGCTGGACGATCTGGCCGCGTCGCTCAACGCGGCGCTTGTGCAGACCGGCCATGCGCGCAAAACGGTCGACGAGGTGCGCGAGCTGGTGGGCAACGGCGTCAAGTGGATGTGCGCCCATGCGATCGGCGCGGCGGAGGACGACGCGCGGACAAACGCGCTGCTCAATGCCTTCCGCGCGCATTACAGCGTGCATATGAACGACACGACGAAGCCCTATCCCGGCATTGTTTCTCTGCTGGCGGCGCTGCACGGCGCGGGGATCAAGTGCGCGGTCGTTTCCAACAAATACGAAGCGGCGGTGAAGGACATCTGCCGCCTGCACTTTGGCGATGCGTTCGACACGGCGGTCGGCGAAAATGAGGGCGTCGCCCACAAGCCCGCGCCCGACGAGCTGATCGAGGCGATGAAGCGGCTGGGCGTTTCGCCCGAGGAGAGCGTCATGGTGGGCGACGGCGCGCAGGACATACTGGCCGGCAAAAACGCGCGCTGCCGCACAATCGGCGTGACGTGGGGCTTCCGCACGCGCACTCTGCTGGAGGAAAGCGGCGCGGACGCCATCGTCGATACGGCGGAGGAGCTGGAAAAGCTGCTGCTGGGGTAAGGCGCGCTTCAAAGCTCGTGGACGGAAAGTCCGCTGCTTTTTCGACAAATCAGGCGGCTAAGGGTTGACGGAATATGCCGTTTTGAGACAGGCGTATTTTTCTGGACTTGAATTTCACCGCTTCCAGAGCCGGCGGCCTGATTCAGGCGCGGACTTCCGAAACAAGCGCTCAAAAAGCGCCCGAACACGGCTTTTTACGGCGGTGTTCGGGCGCTTTGGCATATAATCAGCGCTTGACGGCGCGCGTGGCGATGAACGTGGGGATGTTGTGCGCGTGCAGATTGCCGCTGCCGCTGGTGTCCTCGTACAGATCGACCAGCGTGAAGCCCGCGCGGAGCTGGCCGCCCAGCTGCTCCTCCATCGTGTGCGAGAACTGCACGCCGCTGTTGTCGGCTTCAAGCTGCGCCATCTGCTCGGGATTTTTGAGCGGATTGAAGGGGAAGGTGTTGACGAGCCGCTCCTCGTCGTTGTCGAACATGAAGGCTATGCCGTTGTCCAGCCCACTGAGCAGCGCGCCGCCCTTCTTCAGTACGCGATAACACTCGCGGAAGATCGGCTCGACCGACTCCACATAGCAGTTCGACACGGGATGCACGATGAGATCGAACGCTTCGTCCGCAAAGGGCAGCGGCTTCGTCATATCGGCGCGCACGATCTCGATGGAATAGCCTTCGCGCGCGGCCACGATGCGCTCGCTTTCGAGCTGGCGGGGCGAATAGTCGAGCACGGTGCAGCGCGCGCCCATCGCCGTGAGCAGGGGCATCTGCTGCCCGCCGCCGCTGGCCAGCCCCAGCACGCGCCTGCCCTTCACGTCGCCCAGCCACGCGTCGGGCACGGGCTTCGTGGGCGTGAGGAAGATCGGCGCGCGGCCCTTGAGCGCGGCCAGATACGCTTCGTGCGATACGGGCTGTCCCCATTCCCAGCCCTCCTCGATCCACTGATCGATGGTCTGTGCGTTTATGTCCTGATAGTTCATGAATATTCACCTTTATGTATTTCAAAAGTTGTCTGCTCTGTCGTTTCAGATCGGAGGGAACGTCGTTCGAAGCTGTTTGCGGCGCAAGGGAGGCCGGTCTGTGGAAATCGTGCGGATAGCGCGCGTCCTGAAGCGGTCAACGGCGCTCATTGTCGCCATTTTGGCTTTGGCAGCGTCATTTGCCTGAACGCGATTCTCGCTGCGGAGCGTGCGGCCATTCCCGACGATGCCGGTCAGCCCCCAAAAGCGCATAAAAAAGCGAGCGGGGACGAAAAATCCCTGCTCGCCTTTCGCGATTCAGTTAAACAGTCGCGTGTGCGTCCTGTCCGCTCAATTAATAGCGGGAAGCGCGCTGCTGATCGAAGCAGTCGCGGCAGTAGACGGGACGATCGCCGCGGGGCTGGAACGGAACCTGGGTGGGACGGCCGCAACCGTCGCAGATGACGTCGTACATCTGACGCTCGGTGTTGCGGGTCTGGCCGCCGGCAGCGCGGCGAGCGGCGCGGCAGGCGGGGCAGCGGCCGGGCTCGTTCTGGAAGCCCTTGTCAGCATAGAACTGCTGCTCGGACGCGGTGAACACGAATTCCTTGCCGCACTCACGGCAAACCAGAGTCTTGTCTTCGAACATGGTAATAACCCTCCTAAAATATGCCTTCCAGATGACTGCCTGGGTGCCGACTTCCTGCCAATCCGGAGGCGCGGTTAAGACCATGGGCTGTCCTTTGAGGCTATTCAAAAGTATATCATAACAATTCAAAGTTGTACAGGGCTATTCAAAATTTAACCTTGATGTGCTATGATGACAAAATGAATGGAAAAGCACATGAGGGGGAAACGAATGATGGATAAAAAACGGCTTGAGAAAGCGCGGCGGCTGCTCGTCGACCAGACACCCATGGCCTTCGACTGTGGAAGAACCTGCCGGGCTGCCTGCTGCAAAAGCGACGAGGAGGGGCGGGGCGGCGTGTTCCTCTTCCCGGGGGAGGAAGCGTTCACCGGCACGGACTGGGCGAGCGTGACCGACGCGTCCGAAGCGTTCGGGGCGCGCGCGCTCATGCTGACCTGCGACGGCCGGTGCGATCGAACGAAGCGGCCGCTGGGCTGCATGATCTTTCCCTTAACGCCGGTCGTGGACGAGAGCGGCGCTGTCGACGTGCGCTTTGACTACCGCGCGCGGCCGCTGTGTCCCATACTGCGCGACGGAATGCGCGGCCTGCGCGGCGAGTTCATAGACGCGGTGCGGCGGGCTCTGGGCGAAATCGCGCGCGATCCGGAGGGGCTGGCCTTCCTGCGGGCGTGGCAGGCGCTGGAGGAGCAGTATCATTTCGAACTGTGACGGGAGGAATTGCGGATGAGCCGCCTGTTTGTCAACGATGATTTTCAGTGCTGCGTGACGCGGCTGTATCACGACGGCTATCGCTTCGGCGAGGCGACCGAGCAGGACGCGCGCGATTATGTCCGCCGCCTGCGCGGCACGCAGACTACCGATTTCATATTTAACGTGAACGCGCAATTGTCCTACGCGCCGTCCGAGGTCTGGCAGACGGCGGGCGACAAGTACTTAAAGGAAACGGAAAACGGCGAGCCGGTCGACTTTAAGGCCAGCTATCTCATGGTGTGGTACGATCTGTTCGTGCGGCAGAACGTCGATCTGTACGCCGTCTGGATTGAGGAGCTGCGCGGCATGGGCATACGGCCGTGGATGTCCTTTCGGATGAACGACACGCACGACAACGGCGTTATGGCCGGCGGCATCCGGCGCAGCGACTATACCTATGCGGCGCGCGGGCGGGGACTGACCCGTATGCGCCACCGCGAGAAGAGCGGCTATTACGATGATTGTCTGGATTTCGCGCTGGACGAGGTGCGGCGGCATTATCTGGACTACATCCGCGAGCAGCTCGGCCGCTACGACGTGGACGGCGTGGAGCTGGACTGGATGCGCGAGCCGTTCTGCTTTGCGCCCGGCGGCGAGCTGGAGGGCGCGGCGATCCTGACCGACTTCATGCGCGCGGTTAAGGCGCTTGTCCATGAGGCCGAGACGCGATACGGGCACAAGATCCTGCTGGGCGTGCGCGTTTTGCGCGATCTGCAGAATACGCTGGATCTGGGGCTGGACGTGTTTGCATGGGCGCGCGAAGGGCTGGTCGACTGGGTCGTACCCACGCCGCGCTGGGAAACCGCCGACAGCGATATTCCCGTCGCGCTGTGGCGGGCCGTGCTGCCGCCTACTGTCGGCGTGGCCATGGGCACGGACATCCGCTATATGGCGCGGCCGGGCGGCGGCTGCGTGATGATGACGCAGGAGCTGATCGCGGGGCTGGCCATGCAGGCGCTCTCAAACGGCGCGGACGGCATATATCTGTTCAATTACACCTATCTGCCCGATGCGGCGCTCGACGCGCTGAATTATATCGGCGCTTGCGAGACGCTTTCCCGCCATGCGCGGCGGCATGTCGTCTCCTTTCAGGATATCGCCTGCCCCTTCGACCGCCCGAGCCGGCCGCTGCCCATGCCGCTTGAGGACAACACGGTCAGTCCCGGCTGGTCGACGCTGGCGGTCCAGACGGGCGATGTCAAGGGCCGCGCGACGCTGCGGGTCGGCTTTTCGAAGGGCCTGACGGCGGCGGATGTGCGCGTGTTCATGAACGGCGCGCCGTGCCGGCTGATCGGGCGCGCCGAAAGCACGGAAAGCCACGCTGCGTCCGGCGCCCATCCACTGGCGTTCGGCGGCGAAAGCGCGTCGCTGTGCGAGACGGACGTGTGGGAATACGCGCCCGAGTGCGTGAAGCGGGGGCGGCAGGTGATCGAGCTGAAGGCTGCCTCGGGTACGCTCGATTACGCGGAAATCCGCGTCGATCCCGAATGATAAAGAAATCGTCTCTGCGCATTCTCTTTTATAGGGGAGGAGCGCGGAGACGATTTTTGTTTATAGACGCTTATGTGCGGCGCTTTCTGAGCACCTCGCCGGTCGAAGCGCCGATCATGGAGAAAAGCGCGCACAGGAGCATCGCGCCGGGATCGATCGGATAGCCGAGCAGCAGCCACGGAAGCGCCGAGACGATCACGGGCGGCAGGATCCACGCGGCATAGCAGCTCACGCCCGAAAGGGCGAGCAGGCCGGCAGTCAGCGCGCCCAGAAGCGGCAGCAGGATCCAGTGCAGTATGATCTTAAACGGCGGCCACACGAGCGGCGCAAAGGCGGCCAGCGCCGAGAAGAACAGCATGACCAGCGCCTGAAACAGCAGCGCGCGCAGGCGGGAGGAAGCGATTTTCTTCATCATGGCTCAGATGTGATAGCGGTCGCGGCAGTCCATGTGCCAGTTCCAGTCGGTGCGGCTGTGGAAGTGCGTGCCGGTGCGCACATGGTAGCACACGTTGCCCTCCATGAGCGGCTGATTGACGGCGGGCAGATCGTCGGGCGCAATCAGGCCGGGCACGCGCTGCACCGTCCAGGCCGGACTGGCGGCGGCGCAGGAGAGAAACTCGCTCTCCGGATCGGCCCATGTATCCTCAATGGCCGAGCAGACATACAGCTTGCGCGGCGCGATCAGGGAGAGCAGCATATGCTGATCGAAGGGCGCTTCGTATTCGCGGTCCGCCCAGGCGCGGTAATTGCCGCAGAACCAGTAGGGGAAAACGCGCGTAATGCGCTCGATCGATTCGCCGACCTTGCCGCGGCTGATCGCGGCGCCGGAGCAGCCGGAATCGTTCGAGACGGCCATGGTGAAGCGCTCGTCCTGCGCGGCGCACCACAGCGCGGTTTTGCCCAGGCGGGAGTGGCCGGTGACGCAGGCGCGCGCCGCGTCGACGTCCGAACGCGTCTCGAGATAGTCCAGCACGCGGCTGGCGGCGAACGCCCACATGCCGATCGTGCCCCAGCCGGTCTTTTCGTCGATGGGATACATCGCGGCCAGACCGTCTATGTCGGCCCTGTCGGACGTGACTGATTCATAGTTGAACGCGGCGACGGCATAGCCGCGGTCGACGACCTCTTCGATGGGCAGATATTTGCTCGGAATCGGCGTAAAGAAGGAAATGTGGACGAACACCGGCGGCTTTTCCGGCGCTTTGGGGATAATCAGCGCGATGGGGAAGGAGAACGGGCCGCGCGGCGTGTCGAAGGAGAGCGTCACGTCGTACTGTGTCGCCTTGCCGGCGCAGACGAGCGTTTCCTTTTCGACGGTTCCGGTCACGCTTTCGGGCGCGGCAGGGGAATAGCCGTATTCCTCGCAGCGCAGCAGATCGAGAAGTTCCTCGCGGCGCTCGCGCCACAGCTTTGCCGTTGTGACGGCGCGGCCGTCGTTCAGGGTCATGAGCGCGGGCAGGCGGCGCTCGGCCAGCTTTTCATTCAGCATATCAGTGAACCTCCGTTTTCAGGGCGATTTTTTTGACGATCGCCGTATATGGGGTTTTACGAGCCGCTTTCATTATAAGCCGGCGGGCGCGGCCTGTCAATCGAAAATCAGGCCAATGTCAATTGTCTATAATGCCGCCGCATTTTCTCCATTGCAAAAAGCGCGGATATGATGTATAATGAAAACACATCCATATAGAGGAGGGCATTTCAAATGGTTCAGGTAATTCTCGGCAACAAGGGCAGCGGCAAGACGGTCAAGCTGATCTCTCTGGCGAACGACGCTCTGAAGGAAGAAAAGGGCAACATCTTCTTTATCGACAGCCACAACCGTCATATGTATGATCTCCAGCGCGAGATCCGCTTCGTCAATGCGTCCGAATACGGCGTGGACAGCGCCGATATGTTCTATGGCATGCTGTGCGGCATGACCAGCGCGAATTTTGATATTACCCTCATCGTGGTGGATGGCCTGATGAAAATGCTGCCGGCCGAAGTGAAGCCGGAAATGCTCAAGGATTTCTTCGCCAAGGTGGCCAAGCTGAGCGACGAGCGCGGCGTGCGCATCGTCATCGGCATGAGCGGCGACGCTGAAACGCTGCCCGATTTCATCACCTGCTACGCGATTTAAGGAGCCGTCCAACATGAAATACATGACCACGCGCGGCGGCGAAACCGCATCGGCGGAGCGCGCCATCGTGCAGGGGCTGGGCGCGGATGGGGGTCTGTTCGTGCCCGAGTCCTTTCCGCAGGTCACGAAATACGATCTGCGCGATATGGCCGCGCTCAATTATAACGAGCGCGCCGTGCGCATACTCGAGCGTTTCCTGACCGGCTTTTCCCGCGAGCAGCTGCGCGGCATGATCAACGCCGCCTACGCCCGCTTTGACGATCACGGCGTCGCCCCGCTGCACGAGCTGCCCGGCGGCGTACACGTCATGGAGCTTTATCACGGCCCGACGCTGGCCTTCAAGGACGTGGCGCTGACGCTTCTGCCGCATCTGCTCACCGCGTCGGCCCGCGCCGTCGGCGAGAACCGCGAGGTGCTCATCCTCGTGGCCACCAGCGGCGATACCGGCAAGGCGGCGCTGTCCGGCTTTGCCGACGTGCTCGGCACGCGCTGCGCGGTGTTCTATCCCAACGGCGGCGTATCCGAAGCGCAACGGCTGCAAATGGTCACGCAGCGCGGCGATAACGTCGCGGTCATGGCCGTGAACGGCAACTTTGACGACGCGCAGACCGGCGTGAAGCGCATCTTCTCCGACCGCGAGGCCGCAAAGGCGTTCGCCGATAAGGGCGTGGTGCTGAGCAGCGCCAATTCCATCAACTGGGGCCGTCTCGTGCCGCAGATCGTCTACTATTTCTCCGCGTACTGCGATTTGCTCGCAAAGGGCACGATCGCGCCGGATGAGAAGATCAACATCTGCGTGCCGACGGGCAATTTCGGCAACATTCTGGCGGCCTACTATGCCGAGCGCATGGGTCTGCCGGTGAACCGGCTGATCTGCGCGTCCAATCGCAACAACGTGCTGGCCGATTTCATCAGGACCGGCCGATACGATGCGCGCCGTGCATTCTATCAGACCACGTCGCCCTCGATGGACATTCTCATTTCGTCCAATCTTGAGCGGCTGCTCTTCGAGCTCTCCGGCAGGGATGCGGCTGCTGTCTCCGGCTGGATGAAGAGCCTCAAGGAAACGGGCGAATACGAGATCGGTTCCGACGCGCTTAACAAGCTGCACGGCCTGATGAGCGGCGGCTGGGCCTCCGACGAGGACTGCGCCGCGGAGATCGGCCGTATCTGGAACGAGAACGGCTATCTGATCGATCCGCATACGGCGGTCGCCATGAAGGTGTTGCGCGACTACAAGGCCGAAACCGGCGACGAGCACGTCTGCGTGACGGCTTCCACCGCCAGCCCGTTCAAGTTCGGCCGCGCTGTGTCGGCGGCGCTTCATATGCCCGTCGACGCGGACGACTTTACGCTCTGCGCGCGCCTGGCCGACAAGACCGGCCTTCAGGTGCCCGCGTCCATCGCCGCTCTGCCGACGCTGCCCGTGCGCCACAACACCGTGTGCGCGCCCGAGGATATGCTGAAAACGCTCATGGCGAAGCTGGAGAAGTGATTATTATGAAGAAGGTTTTCCTGCTGGGCGATTCCATTCGCCTTGATTACTGCGGCTTTGTGAAGAATATGCTGAAGGACGAGGCCGAGGTGTGCTATTCGCCGGACAACGGCCGCTTCACCGACTACACATATGTGTCTCTGCCCGGCTGGAAGACTCTTGCGGGCGATCCGAACGAGGTGAGCGTCGTTCACTGGAACAACGGCCACTGGGACTGCGCGCACTGGGATCACGCCGAGGAACCGCTCTACACTGTGGAGGAGTATGTGCGTCGTCTCAGGCGCGTTTACGGCCGGATTCGCAGCTGCTTTCCCAATGCCCGCGTGATATTCGCCACGACCACCGGCGTGTGCGAGGCGCGCGTGAGCGAGATGGCCAATCCGCGCAGCACGGCGGAAATCGCCGAGTATAACCGCGCGGCCAAGGCGGTCATGGCGGAGCTGAACGTGCCCGTCAACGATCTGGCGGCGGTTGCGGCGACGTTCCCGGATACGTATTTCCGCGACGGTCTGGTGCATTACGGTGAGGAAGGCTCGCGTCTGCTGGCGCAGGCCGTGGCCGACCGCATCCGCGAGATGCTGTAAACTGAGACACTGTAATCGCGGGTGAGGCGATGCTTCATCCGCGATTTTTATCGGATTTATTGCATAACGAAGAAGCGCTCCAGAGCAACGCTGCAAGAAACCGGCGCGTCCTGCTTTTTGCGGGGTTGCTTTGGAACAGAGCAAGCTGCAAATCTGCTGCCGATCTATTGAGTAAAAAACGCGATACGCATGATGCGGAGGGATATGATATGCCGTTTGGTTTCCCCTTTTCAAATGTTCAGGAAATGTATGACAGCCAGAAAGGCCCCTATAAGCTGCCGCCGCAGGGCGATGTGTCCGTCTTGACGCGCCCCGTGCAGGGCAAGGGCTTTACGCTCAAGAACGCCATGGTGATCCAGCCCATGGAGGGCTGCGACGCGGATCATACCGGCGCGCCGACCGACTGGACGAAGCGCCGCTACTGTCGCTTTGCCGCAGGCGGCGCGGGCCTGATCTGGATGGAGGCCGTGG
This sequence comes from uncultured Clostridia bacterium, assembly GCA_934631025.1. Classification (GTDB taxonomy): domain Bacteria; phylum Bacillota; class Clostridia; order Christensenellales; family Aristaeellaceae; genus Firm-10. The sequence continues at coordinate 70,777 of CAKTXR010000003.1, read as the reverse complement.
CCGTCACGCCCGAGGCGCGCGCCAATCCCTGCCAGCTAATGATCACCGAGGACAACATCGATTCCTTCCGCCGGCTGCTGGCCGATACCCGCAAGGCGGCGGCCGACGCGGGGCTGGAAGCGCCCAAGATCATCGCGCAGCTGACCCATTCCGGCCGCTGGAGCCGCCCTGTGGACGTGAAAACGCCCATCCGCAACTGGTATAACGAGACGCTCGACCGCCATCAGAACCTGCCCGAGGATTATCCGATCATCTCCGACGAGGAGCTGGAAAAGCTGCCCGCCAAGTTCGCCCATTCCACAAAGCTGGCCATGGAGGCGGGCTTTGACGGCGTGGACGTGAAGGCCTGCCATCTCTATCTGATGAGCGAGATGCTGGGCGGCTTTGATCGTCCCGCGCCCTATGGCGGCAGCTATGAAAACCGCACGAAGATCTATTTTGAGTGCGTGAAGGCCGCCGCGTCCGAGATTGGAAACGGCATACTGGCCGCGCGCGTCAATCTGTTCGACGGCGAGGCCGGCAAGTGGGGCGTGGGCGAGAACCAGAGCCTGGCGCTCGACGAGCCGCTGCGCCTTGTGCGCGATCTGGCGGCGATGAACGTGACGCTCATCAATATCACCATGGGCACGCCCTATTTTAACCCGCACGTCAATCGTCCCTATGCCCGCGGCGGCTATGAGCAGCCCGAAAACCCGATCGACGGCGTGGCGCGTCTGCTGTACGGCTGCAAGCGCGCTCAGGCCGAGGTGCCGGACGTGGTGTGCGTGGCCACCGGCATGAGCTATCTGCGCCAGTTCGGCCCGGCGATCGCGGCCGGTCTGGTCGAGGAGGGCGGCGCGAAGTGCGTCGGCTGGGGACGCGGCGCGTTCGCGTATCCCGATTTTGCGAAGGACATCATTGAAAACGGCGCGATGACGCCCGGCAAGTGCTGCGTCACCTGCGGCGTATGTACCAAGATCATGCGCCAGCCCACCGGCCGCCCCGGCTGCCCCGTGCGCGATACGGCGTGGTATTATCCGGAATTTCAGCGTGTGCTGGGAGGAAAAAAGTAATGAGCAAGATTGCATTGGTGACCGGCGGCTCGCGCGGCATTGGACGCGGCGTGGCCGAATATCTGCATGAGCACGGCTTCGAGGTGGCGATCACCTCGCGCCATGAGGCCGACGAGGACGCGCAGAAGAAGTTTTTGTGCATCGTGGCCGACAACTCCAGCGCCGCTCAGCGCGCCCGTGCGGTCGACGCCGTGCTGGCGAAGTACGGCCGCATCGACGTGCTGGTCAACAACGCGGGCATCGCGCCCCGCGTGCGCGCCGATCTGCTCGACATGGGCGAGGACTCCATGCACGAGCTGCTGGACGTGAATCTGGTCGGCCCGTTCTTTCTGACGCAGCTCGTGGCGAAGAAGATGATCGAGCAGGGGAGCGGCACGATCGTCAACATCACCTCCATGTCCAGCGACGTTGTGTCCACCAATCGCGGCGAATACTGCGTCTCCAAGGCGGGGCTGTCGATGATGACCAAGCTCTTCGCCGTGCGCCTGGCCGAGTATGGCATACCGGTCTACGAGATCCGGCCCGGCATCATCGCCACCGACATGACCAGCAAGGTCAAGGACAAATACGACGCGCTGATCGCGGGCGGCATCACGCCCATAAAGCGCTGGGGCTATCCCGAGGACATTGCCAAGGCGGTCTATGCGCTCAGTCTGGATCTGCTGCCCTTCTCGACCGGCGAGGTTATCAATGTGGACGGCGGCTTCCATCTGCAGCGCCTGTAAAGGAGCGAGCCTATGCGGATACTTCACTGCAATACGCTGGTCATCGGCGCGGGCGCGGCGGGACTCAACGCGGCGGACGAGCTGAAAAAAGCCGGCGTGGACGTGCTGCTGATCGCCGACGATTTTGCCGCCGGCACCAGCCGAAACGCGGGCAGCGACAAGCAGACCTACTATAAGCTCAGCCTGTGCGGCGCGGGCGCGGAGTCGGTTGAAGCCATGGCGCAGTCGTTCTATGCGGGCAGCAGCACGCACGGCGATCACGCCTACGCCATGGCGGCAAATTCTGCGCGCTCGTTCATGAAGCTGGCGCTTCTGGGCGTGCCGTTCCCCTGCAACGAGTGGGGCGAGTTCGTCGGCTATCAGACCGACCACGATACCACGCAGCGCGCCACCTCCGCCGGGCCGCTCACCAGCAAGATGATGGTCGAGCGCCTGAGCGAATCGGTGGCGGCGCGCGGCGTTCGGCGCGAGGATGGCCTGAAGCTGCTCTCCATACTGACCGACGGCAAAAATCGCGTCTGCGGCGCGCTGTTTCATGGTGAAAATGGCTTTACGGCGGTCAATACGCGCTTTGTGATCCTCTGCACCGGCGGCGCGGCGACGGCCTATCAGCGCGTGGTGTTCCCCGTGCAGCAGCAGGGCGCGAGCGGCGCGGCCATCCATGCGGGCGCGGCGTGCAACAATCTGTGCTACTGGCAGTACGGTTTGGCTTCGCTCAAGGTGCGCTGGAACGTCTCCGGCAGCTATCAGCAGGCCATTCCGCGCTATACCGATGGGAAAAGTGAGTTTTTGCAGCCCTTCTTCCGCGATCGGGGCGATATGCTCGATTCGGTGTTTCTGAAGGGCTATCAGTGGCCGTTCGACGCGCGCAAGCTGGGCGGCTCCTCCCGCGTGGATATGGCCGTGGCGGCGCTTAACGCCCGCGGCGGACACGCGTATATGGACTTCACGCAGGAGGTGGACGGCGGCGCGTTTGAAGGACTGGGCGGCGAGGCGCGCGCCTATCTCGAAAACTGCGGCGCGGCGCAGCGTACGCCTATCGAGCGGCTGGCCGCCATCAATCAGAAGGCGATCGATTTTTACGCCTCGCACGGCATTGATCTGCACAAAGAGCCGCTCGAGGTGGCCGTGTGCGCGCAGCATTCCAACGGCGGATTGCTGATCGACGAATGGTGGCGCACGAGCGTTCAGGGGCTGTATGCTGCGGGCGAGTGCGCGGGAGCGTTCGGTATGTACCGCCCGGGCGGCAGCGCGCTCAACGAGACGCAGGTCGGCTCGCTGCGCGCGGCCATGCACATCATCCATCACGGCGGACTGGAAAAGAACGAGAGCGAAGAGGCCTTCCTGAACGCGGCGCAGGATGATCTGGCGCGCGAGACGGCGTATTTCTCCCGCACGGCGAGCGACGCAAGAGCGGCGAAGGTGCTCTCTCAGGTACGCGCCGATATGGACGCTTACGCCGGTGCGATGCGCGATCTGGACAGGATGCGCGCTATGGCGGCACGCGTGCAGGGCTATCTGGACGAGAACATCGCCGGCGCTGCGCCTGAGGAAACCGCCGAGCTGCGCGATACGCTGCTGGTTCAGCGCGCGGCGCTCTCGGCCATGCTGTGTCAGGCGCAGTTTTCGGGCGAGGCGGGGCACGGCTTCGTGCAGCGCAGCGTTGAAAAGGATGCGCCCGACGCGAAAAACTTCGCCTTTGAAACGCGCGGCGACCAGACGCGCGCCGTTGCGCTCAGGCCGCTTCCTCAGGGCGGCGGCTGGTTCGAGACGGTGTGGCGGAGTTATCTAAACGACGAGGTGTACGGCTGATGCGCGCGGCGAAGGCTGTGCTGTCTGTCGTTGTGATCGCGCTGGCCGTCGCGCTGATCGCCGGGCTGCTCATGCTGTTTCAGAAGCTGCTGATTTCCGGCGCGAACATGGCGGGGCAGTGGGGCGATACGTCGACCGTCGATCAGGGCGCGTCTGCGCCGGACGACGCGGTCGAGACGTTCGCGCCCGTCGAGCCAAAGAGCACCGTGCCGCCCGGCGACGATCCCTCGTGGAGCGAGCCGATGGACTCCGCGCCGGTCGATCAGACCGCCGAGGAGCTGGCGAAGAAGCCGTAACGACATTGAAAAAGTGAATATTGACAGGCAAAGATAAAAACACGTCCCGGCCGGTAGTCCGTGGAGCGGTGCGAAAGCGCCGTCAGTAACCTGCCTCCTTGGTTGTCCGTTCTTTGCAGACTGTCATAAATATAAGGAGGTTTTCATGATGGACACAGTTTCCTGCTCATTGACCGTGCTGTTTGAGGATTCGTTCTGGATCGGCGTGTACGAGCGCGTGGACAGCGGCCGCTATGAGGCGTGCCGGATTGTCTTTGGCGCGGAGCCGAAGGACTATCAGGTGTACGCGTGGCTTTTGAAAAACGGACGGCGGCTGCGCTTCAGTCCGGCGCTGACCGGCGGGCGCGCCGCTCAAAGGCCGGTCAATCCCAAACGGGCGCAGCGTGAAATTGCGCGCTCAATGACTGCTGCCGGCGTGAGCACAAAGGCGCAGGCGGCGCTTCAGCTCGAGCGCGAGCAAAGTAAGCGTGAGCGCAGATTACGCACCCGCGAGCAGAACGAGAAAGAGCAGCGGCAGCGCTGCGAAATGCGCCGCGAGAAACATCGTGAAAAGCACAGGGGACATTGAGTGCCCGGCGGAGGAAAGCGCCAAGCCCTCCGCTTTTTTGCATTTGTCCGCTTGAAAGGCGGTGGCATATGCGCTATAATAGACAATACGACCGACAGGGCCGCATAAATGACGATGAATCGACGGAGGATTTGACGATATGAGCCGACTGGGTGAAACGATCCGCGCGGCGCGCCTGAAGAAGGGCCTTACGCCCAAGGCACTGGGCAAGAAATGCGGCGTGGCGGAATCCTTTATCAACGACGTTGAAATGGGCACGCGCATCGTGTCCGACGATCAGGCGCAGCGCATATTGAAGGTGCTGGGCGTTGAAAACCCGATTTCTACCGAGCTGGAGGTGGCCGCGGAGCCGGAGGTCGAGCTGCGTCCGCGCCCGCGCCCCTATGTGATTCCGGTCAAGAAGCCGGAGGAGCCGGCCTACACCGAGGCCGAGCGCGAGGCCACGCAGGCCAGCGCCGACGCATGGCTGGACGCGCTGGGCGGCGTGGTCAAGCGCGTGCCGATCATGGACGAGAGCGGCGTGGTCATCGATCACCGCCTGATGCCGGTCATCGGCGGCAAGATCGAGGGCGGCCATCCCGACAAGGTGCTCTTCTATCGCTGCCCGGACAATTCCATGCGCGGCTTCCGCGTGTTCGCGGGCGATCTGCTTTTGACCGTTCCGGCGGCTGTGGCGATCGACGATGCGATCATGCTCGTGCAGCTGGACGGCAGGCGCATCGTGCGCAAGATCAAAAAGCAGGACGGCGGCCGGCTGCTCCTTCAGAGCTATGAATCCGAATTTGAAGGCAAGGTCGTCTCGATCAAGGATGTGCTGATCGTCGGCCATTGCGTGCGTCTGGAGCGCGCGCTGTAACGCGAAGCGATAGGACGACAGTCGCGCCGTTTTCCCTGCGCGGGAGAGCGGCGCGACTGTTTTAGAGCTGATTTTTCTGCTGAAGGGCGCTTCAGTCCCTGATGAAGTCCGAAATATCTACCGACGCGTTGTCCTCGATGCGCAGGCCCGCGTCGTCGAAGGTGCGGATGTTCTCGAAGCGGCAGTCCTTCATCGCGCCGGCCAGGCGCAGCGCCGCGCCCGCGCGGGAGCAGACGTTGCGTATGGTGATGTTGAACGTCTCGTCGGGTGTGGCGTGGCGCGTGCCGTAGAGGTTGACGTCGCCCAGACGCACGCCGCTGCCGCCGCGCCCCATGTACGGGCTGTTCTTCGAGGAATCGTATACGCCGTCCACGAGGATGTTGTACAGCCTTACGCCGCTCTGGTTGAGCAGGCGCACATTGGCGCAGAAGGCGGAGGAGACCACGTTGCGGATGACGACGTTGTAGATGTCCCTGTCCATGTCCTTCACGCCGTAGAGCGCCTCCGTGCTGCCGGCGAGCGCGGTCAGGGCGATGGTGTCGTCCTCGGTAAAGCCGGTGATGTTCTCGATGATGATGTCGTGGCAGCCCGATCTCAGATCGATGCCGTCGGCGTTCTTGACGAGTATGTATTTGTAGTCGAAGTCGTCGCCGCATTCGGCCGAGCCGTACGCGCGCGTGCCCAGTCCGAAGCGGCGCGAGCCGTCGGGCAGGCGATAGGAATAGTCGGCCAGAAAGTCGATGTCGCTGATGCGGCCGTTGCGGCAGGCGACGAAATTGAGCGCCCACCAGCGCTGATTGCGCACATGCAGATTGCGCACGGTAAAGCCGTCCACATTTGCAAAGAGCAGCACGTTGTTGAAGCTGATGTGCGGCAGGCCGTTCTTGCCATAGGTGCTCTCGGACAGGCCGTTGTATTCGCCGCCGTCCAGAATCGCGCGGCCTACGCCCTCGACGACGATGTTGCGGTCGGCGCCCTCGGCGGTGCGGGCCTTCTCCGTGCGGCAGGCGGCGTTTGTGAACATATTGCAGAACGTGCCGTCCTTCATGCGCAGGTGGCAGTTCATGAGGGTGAGCGTAAAATCGGACGGAATGAGGATGGTCTGCTCGATTTCGTACAGGCCGGTGACCGTGACGGCGCGCAGGCCGCTTTCGCAGGCCTCGTCGATCAGGCGCTGGATCGCCGCGCCGCCGTTTTTGATAAATTCCATAAATGTTCCCTCCATGCGTTTATTCGCTGCGTTCATTGTAGCAGACGGATGAAGCGCTGTCAACAAATATGCCGCGCCTTTTCGCCACAAAAACATCCCTTGCCATGCGCGGCAAATGCGGGTATAATAGAAGAAAGCAGTTTATATCGGCGAAAGGACAGCCTGACATAGATGGAAGAAAAGAAGATTAAGAAGCCCGCGTCCGACGGCAAAAAGAAAAAGCGGAAGAAGAAAAAAAAGAAGCAGGGCTTTTCGTTCATGAAGCTGAGCGGCAGCCTGCGCCGGGGCGGCGCGGTGATCCGCCGCTACAGCACCGGCGCGTTCAAGTCGTTCGACGATTTCACCACCGGCGAGGATCAGGACAAGGTATCGGAGCTGCTGCTCAAGCGGTTTGCATGGCTCAGGCGCATCAAGTTCTCGGCGTTCGTGCTGGTGAGCGTTGTGGCGCTGGCGCTGCTGATCATGTTCTTCAACAACAACAGCATCGCGGTGGAGGAAAAGACGGTGTCCATCGCCGGACTGAGCGCGGATTTCGAGGGCTATCGCATCGCGCTCATTTCCGACCTGCACGGGCAGGAGTTCGGTAACAGCCAGGCCAGCCTGCTGCGCTCGATCAACGGCGTGAAGTACGATCTCATGATCATGGCGGGCGATATGGTGGGCAAAAAGGGCAACGCCGCGCCGCTTTATGAGCTGCTGGACGGCCTGACCTCGAGCGCGCCGGTCTATTTCATTGCGGGCGATTCTGATCCCGGCCCGCTGCTCGACGAGCCGCGCGACACCGAGGGCACGCTCGAGCAGTTCGTGCTGGAGGACTGGGTGCTGGGCGCGATCGATCACGGCGCGATCTATCTGGACGCGCCGACGCAGATCGTCAAGAACAAATCGACGATGTGGCTCACGCCTGAGAGTATGCTGGATGTGGAGGCCTCGCCGCTGCTGTCCCAGCTCAACGCGCAGTATCGCATGGAGAGCGCTGAGGTGGTGGCGGGCGGCACGGCGGCGCGCACGACGCTCCCGCTGACGGCATGGCGCGTGCAGTGCGCCGAAAAGCTCTTAAACGCCGTTTCGACGATGAGCAGCGACGATCTGCACATCGCCGTGGCGCACTATCCGCCCATCGAGGCCTATAACGCCGCCAGCGGCTATTCCGGCTCCGGAATGCTGCGCACGGCCGATCTGGTGCTGGCCGGCCACTATTGCGGCGGCGGCTGGAAGCTGCCCGGGCTGGGCGCGATCTATATCCCCGCGATCGAAGCGCCGCGGCACGGCTGGCTGCCCGATCAGACGCTGGTCGAGGGCGAGCGGCTGCTGGGCGGCGTCAACGTCTATACCACCGGCGGGCTGGGCATGAGCGACGCGATTCCGCTGCCGCGCTTCCGGCTGAACAATCAGCCCAAGGTGACGATCTTGACGCTCACCGCCGCGCTGACCGACGATCTGCTGGGCGTGAGCGGCTGACGAGCCGGCCTGTCGCACAACCTTAGTTTCAAATTAACCGTATGCGGCTGTTCTGAAGGATGGGTGGGCGCTATAATTATAATAAGAATCAATAGAGCCGGTATATGGGGGAGTATCTTTCGGGAGGCGGTGCCGGATTGCCTGCGGGCGAGGGGCGGCGCTTCCCGCGAATGACCACGTTTCTGAAAAAAAGAAAGCCGCGCCTTGATGCGGCGGGACATATTTTGGAAACACACACCAGTATATAGGAGACCGTTTCAAAAATTCATCAGGCGGATCATTTCCATAAGCTGACGGACAAAGCCGCGATGGCATGCGGCTTTCCCTTTTTGAAACATTCTCTGACGCTGAGCGGGGCTGAACGATTCATTCAGGCCCGCTTTTTATGTGCGCGAACGCTGCGTTCGCCTGCGCCGGCTCGGAAGGGGAAAACATATGTCAGCCATTCAGGAAATGTTCGGCCTGTCGCCCGAGGTGGCGCAGGCCATCGAGGAGATGGGCTATGAGACGCCCACGCCCATACAGCAGGAGGCCATACCGCCCATGCTCGCGGGGCGCGACGTCATCGGCCAGGCGCAGACCGGCACCGGCAAGACGGCGGCATTCGGCATACCGCTGGTCGAAAAGATCGATCCGTCGCTTCGCCGCGTTCAGGCGCTCGTGCTCTGCCCGACGCGCGAGCTGGCCATGCAGACGGCCGGCGAGCTGATGAAGCTGGGGCGGCACCGCGCGGGATTGATGGTTGTGCCGGTTTACGGCGGCCAGCCCATCGAGCGTCAGCTGCGCGCGCTTCAAAACGGGGCGCAGGTGGTGGTCGGCACGCCCGGCCGCGTGATGGATCACATGAAGCGCGGCACGCTGAGCTTTGACGCGCTGAAGCTGGCCGTGCTGGACGAAGCCGACGAAATGCTCGACATGGGCTTTCGCGACGACATCGAGACCATCCTCTCGGCAACGAGCGAGACGCGCCAGACCGCGCTGTTCTCCGCCACGATGCCGCGGCCGATCCTCGCGCTGGCCAGCCGCTATCTGAACGACCCGGTGCAGGTCAAGATCGAAAAGCGCGAATTGACGGTCGAGAAGATCGAGCAGTGCTATATCAGCGTGCGCTCGTTCCACAAAAACGAGCTGCTCAGCCGCCTGTTGACACTCGAGGACATCAAGCTGGCGCTGGTGTTCTGCAACACCAAGCAGGGCGTGGAGAGCGTCGTGACCGAGCTTCAGCACCGCGGCTTCTCGGCGGCGGGGCTGCACGGCGATATGCGCCAGATCGAGCGCGACGCGATCATGGCGCGTTACCGCAACGGCCTGATCAACGTGCTCGTGGCGACCGATGTGGCTGCGCGCGGGCTGGACATCGACAATATCGAGGCCGTGTTCAATTACGATATTCCGCTGGACGTCGAATATTACGTTCACCGCATCGGCCGCACGGGCCGCGCGGGCAAGGAAGGCCGCGCCTACACGTTCGTCGTGGGCCGCGAGGTGTCGCGCATGTGGGACTACCGCCGCATTACCGGCGCGAAGATCCTCTGCCGCAAGGCTCCCGGCGCGGAGGAGGTCGAAAAGGCGCTCTGCGGCCGCGTGATGAAGGAAATCACCGATCACGCGGGCGAGGAGCACAGCGAGGAAACGCGCGCTCTGGCTCGGCAGCTGCTGGAAAGCGCCGAGGCGGAGCAGGCCGTGGCCGCCATGCTGGATCTGCTCATCAAACAGGCCGGCGCGCGCACCGACGTGACCATCGATCTGAACCCGCCCGAGCCGGTTCGTCCGCCGCGCCCCGCCGCGCCGCCTGCGCCCGTTCGCCGCGGCCCGTACGGCAGGCCCGTTCCGCGCGAGATGCTCGAAAAGATGCATCGTGAAAACCGCGCCGACAATCGACCCGACGAGCGCGGCTGTCGGCGCGACGATCACCGCGGTTCGGAGCGTCGATATGACCGGAGCGACCGCCGCGCGAGTGAGGCCGGCTATGAGCGCCGCCATAACGGCGCGCCCCGAAACAGCGGTTATAGCGGCTATGCGCCCCGTTCGGAAAAGCGGGATTACGGCGCGCACCGCTATGAAAAGGGCGCCGTCCGGCACAGGACGGGCGATCAGTAAATATCCTTCCGGCACGATCGAAGAGATTCGGTCGTGCCGGTTTTTTTGCGTGGCTGATCGGAAAACGTCGCTGCATTGCTTTTCTAGGCATGAAAGAAAAGTGTCAAATGGCACGAATTATTCATAAAAATCGCCGCAATGGCGCAAAACTTGCGGTAATAAAATGCCATTTTAGTAAAAAACAGTATTGCAAAGCCTATTTGTAAATGATATAATGCCTATGTCAAAGACGGTACGAGAGGTGAAAGCAATGCAGGTTGTTCCGAAGGGGAAGCGAGCGGCCTCCCCGAAAAAGAAGGATGGCTTCAGGTTATTTTTGATGGTTCTGCCCTGTCTCGTGTTTATTTTTGTGTTTTCCTATCTGCCGCTGTGGGGCTGGTCGTTCGCGTTTTTTAACTACAAGCCCGGCCGCGCGCTGATGGATTGTGAGTTTGTGGGCTGGGCGCACTTTACGCGTCTGTTCGGCAATCCGGTCATGCGCCGCCAGCTGATCATGGTCATGCGCAACACGCTGGCCATGGCCGGACTGGGTATACTCTGCTCGCCGATTACGCCGGCCTTCGCCATTTTCATGAGCGAAATCAGCTCCAAGAAATATCAGAAGGTCGTGCAGACGCTGACCACGCTGCCGCACTTCATTTCCTGGACGATCATGTATTCCCTCGTGTTTTTCATGCTCAATGTCAACAACGGCTTTGTCAACAATCTGCTCGTCTCGCTGGGCGTGCTTGAAAAGCCGGTCAACTTCCTGGTATCGCAGAAGCACGTCTGGCTCACGATGCAGGGCTATGGCATGTGGAAGGGGCTGGGCTGGGGCGCGATCGTCTATCTGGCGGCGATTTCCGGCATCGATCAGGAGCTTTACGAGGCCGCGATGATCGACGGCGCGGGACGCATGCAGCGCATACTGCACATTACTGTGCCCGGCCTGATCGAGACGTATTTCGTGCTGCTGATTATGTCCTTCGGCAATTTCCTCAACACCGGCATGGAGCAGTATTATGTGTTCCAGAACGCCATGAATCAGGATTACATTCAGGTGCTGGATCTGTATGTCTACAATCAGGGCATCAAGGGCGGCCAGATTTCCTATGCGACGGCCATCGGTACGATGAAGTCCTTTGTGGCGCTGGTGCTGTTTGCCTTCGCCAATACGCTGTCCAAGCGGGTTCGCGGTACGAGCGTGTTTTAAGAGGGGGAGAGAGAAATGGCTGCGAAGAAAATCAAAAAGAGCAAGGGCGATATCATCTTTGATATCATCAACTACACCTTCTTTACGCTCTTCATGCTCCTGTGCGTGTTCCCGTTTTACTATGTCATCATCAACTCCATCAGCGCCAACAATCTGGTGGATACCGGAAAGATCATGTTCTATCCTGTCGGCGTGCACTTTGACAACTATATCGAAGTGCTGAAGATGGAGCGCATGGGCCGCGCCGCCTGGATCTCCGTGGCGCGCACGGTGCTGGGCACGCTGCTTTCCACGCTGGGCGCCTCCTACATGGCGTATCTCTTCACCAAGCAGCATATGTGGAAACGCAAGTTGTGGTACCGCCTGGTTATTGCGACGATGTACTTCAGCGCCGGCCTGATTCCCGGCTATCTGAACTGCAAGATGCTGGGGCTGACCAATACGTTCTGGATCTACGTCATCCCGGGCATCTTTCCGGTCTACAACATGGTGCTGATCAAGACCTATATGGAGTCCATTTCTCCGGCGCTGGAGGAGAGCGCGGAGATCGATGGCGCGGGCTATTTCGTCCGCTTTACCCGCATCGTCATGCCGCTGTGCGTGCCGATTTTGGCCACGGTCGTGCTCTTCAGCGCGGTCGGCCACTGGAATTCCTATATGGACACGCTGATCTATGTGACGGATTACAAGCTCTACACGCTGCAATACCTGCTCTATGAGTACATCAATCAGGCCAAGAATCTGGCCACGCAGATTGCGCAGGGCAGCCTGAGCGTCAGCGAGATCGATCCCTCCCGCATCGTTTCGCCGACGTCGGTGCAGCTGACCGTCACCATCGTCGTTATATTCCCCATCATCTGCGTCTATCCGTTCCTGCAGCGCTATTACGTCAAGGGCATCATGATCGGCGCGGTGAAGGGATAAAAAAGTTTCATCGGTGCGTGTGAAATGGGACGCGCGCCGGTGAGGAGTCCGATAGGGTAAAAAGAAGAAAGGGGTATTTCATAATGAAGAAGTTCCTCGCCATTCTCCTGGCCGCTCTGATGGTTCTGGGCGGCGCCGCCATGGCCGAAAGCGATAACCTGACCTACATTCTGGGCTGGGGCATCGGCGGCGATACGCAGGGTCCGGTCACCGGCTGGGTCGGCGACGTTTGGGCCAAGAAGGGCCTCCAGCTTGAGGCCATCGGCAACGGCGACAGCCAGGAAAAGATGCAGGCCATGCTGGCCTCCGGCGATATTCCGGACATCATCCGCTTCAACAAGTGGGATCAGTTCGAAATCGCTCTCGAGGCGGGCTATCTGCTCTGCCTGGACGATTACATCGATCAGCTGCCCATGACGCAGAAGTATGCCTCGAACGCCCTGCAGTTCGTGCGCGATCTGCACAGCAACGGCACCGGCAAGCTGTACGGCGTTCCGGACAACGTGGGCAAGTCCACCTCTCTGGCCGGCAACACCCCCGGCTGCTATGCGATCAACGTCCGCTGGGACATCTATCGCGAGGCCGGCTATCCCGAGGCCGAGACGCTTGAGGACACCATCGAGGTTCTCAAGAAGATGAAGGAAGTCTATCCCAAGAATGCCGACGGCCAGGAGACCTATGCGATGAACATGTTCGCCGCGTGGGACGGCACCAGCCGCTTCTCCTTCGCCAACGCCGTGCTGACCACTCTGGGCTACTATGAGGGCGGCCAGAACTATTTCGTCAATCATGACATGAAGACCGACACCGTCACCTCCATGTTCGATGACGACGGCGCTTTCCATCGCGCCTGCCATTATCTGTTCCTGCTCAATCAGGCCGGTCTGGTCGATCCGGACGCGCTGACCCAGGAATACACCACCTCTCAGTCCAAGCTGAACGACACCAAGCAGTATTTCGCGGCTTGGTGGGGCGGCTATCCCTCCAACAACAAGGACGAAGCGAACGCCGAGGAGCCGATCGGCTGGGCGCCGCTGATCTTTGGCGAGTACACCGCTTCCCTGCAGGGCGATTTCCCCTGCGGCTCCGGCTGGCCGCTGTGCATCTCTGCGAAGGCCGCCGAGAAGGGCGAGGACTACGTCAAGGCTTGCCTGACCTTTGTTGACGCCAACGCTGATCCCGAATTCCTGTACGAGCTGCTCAACGGCCCGCGCGGCGTGTTCTGGGATGTTGACGCCGACGGCAAGACCTATGCGCTGGACGCCGCCTACACCAGGGCTGATACCGGCAACTACACGCTGGAGTCCGGCGAGGAGTACAAGTACTGGAACGGCCGCTACACGCTCAACAGCACGGCTGTCAACACCGCCTTCGACAATACCTTCAACGACACGCTGAATGTTTACTCCAACGACAACAACCTCTACAAGCAGTGGGCCGAGCATTACGGCGGCGGCTTCGAGTTCCCCATGGACTACCTGCTGGCCGAGAACCGCGTTGCGATCAACCCCACGTTCTATCAGTTCATGCCCGTCCTGCCCGACGACATGCAGATGATCAAGGATGCCGCGGGCGCCGTCGTGCAGCAGTCTGGCTGGAAGATGGTCTATGCCGCCGACGAGACCGAGTTTGAGGCCATCTGGCAGCAGATGAAGGCCGATGCTCTGGCGCTGGGCGCTGAGGATCTGCAGAACTGGTACGCTGAGGCTGCGGCTGCGGCGCGCGAGGCTGCGGCTCCCTACGAGTACAAGGATTAATCTGACAAAACCGGCTGTTCCCATTGCGGCAGGTCATAAACAAAAAGCGTCCGAAGTAATTCGGGCGCTTTTTGAGTGATAATCGGCCAATGAAGGGGCGCTTTGCTTCAGCGTTGAAATTCCGTCTGCCACCGTAAAGCGCAATCGCCCGTTAAACTGGGAGAGGCTGTGCTGTCATGGGGCTGTGCAGTGCGTTTTATGCGAGCGTATAGCTCAGCGTGCGCGCTTCGTGCAGCGAAGGCGGCACGCGGAAGCACAGGCAGCCGTTTTCCATGCGGCAGTCGACCGATTCGCCGTCCAGCAGCACGCGCGTCTTTCCCTCCGGATTGTGGACGCGGATTTCAAACGGCACGAGCGGCGGCATGGCCTCGAAGCTGCCCTCGCGCTTATCGATGGTCAGCGTGTCGCCGGAGAGCGTGAAGCGCGTGCGGGTGAGCTGACCCTTCTCGTAGCCGTAGGTTTCGCCGTCGTCGTCATAGAGCGTGAACGCGCCGTCTGCGCCGGCATAGACGTGAACGGTGTATTCGGACGGCTGGTGATGCGTTATGTGCGGCATCCAGGCGCGCGCGACGATGATCGCGCCGTCCTTTGCCATGATCGCGCCGCCCCTGCCCTTGGGCGGATCATAGGTGATCGCGGAGCCGCCCGTGTAGGTCTGGCCGGTGAACACGTCCGTCCAGCGGCCTTCGGGCAGCGTCATGTGCAAATCGAATGCGGCCACAAGCAGGCTGTCGCCCAGCATGTACTCGTTCAGCACGTCGTCGTATTCGGGATGATCTTCATACGCCAGCGCGAGCGGACGCACGATGGGCAGACCCGTTTCATTGGCCTGATGCGCCGTAGCATAGATGTAGGGGAACAGCTCGCTGCGCATCTGGGCATAGGCGCGGTATTCATCCTCGCGCTCGTCGCCGAGGAACCAGGGCATATCCCATGTGCGCCAGGTCATGTGCTGCGTCCAAGGCATCAGCGTGCAATAGTGCATACTGGCAAGGCTGGTCACGTCCATGTCGCAGGAGGCGTTGGCATGGCCGCACAGCGCCAGATTCATGATCGAAATCAGCGTCTTGGAGCCGCCGCCGGTATCGCCCGCCCAGGTGGCGCAGAACTGCTGCTGTCCGGCGTACATCGCGGGGGTGTAGATCATGGCGCGCCGGCCGGTGTATTCGGCGAAGCCCTGCTTCATCTGCTTGCCGTAGATCACGGGATAGACGTTGTGAACCTCCTCGTCGGTGTAGCGGTCGGCGAAGAGCCGGTCGGGATGGGGCACGACCTGATTGGCGCCGTCCAGCTTGAAGGCGTCCGCGCCGTTGTCGACGAACTTTTTGAGGTGCTCAAACCAGTCCTCGCCCTGCTTTGTGAGCTTGTCCATGCGGCAGGCGGAGCTGAAGTGCGCATCCTGGATCGCCGCGCCTTCTGCACGGGCCTGCTCGTCCATGGCTGCTTCGTTTTCTTCCTTCCAGAGCAGATCATAATCGCAGCACAGCCACAGGCTCAGCTTGTAGCCCATCTGATGCAGATTGTAGATGAACGACCAGTTGCCGTAATAGTTTTCGGGCAGCCAGTAGGGCATATAGAAGCGCTCGGGATCCCACTTTTTCTCAGTGCTGAAGTCATAGTGCCTGCTCATCCAGCCCGGCTCGAGTCCCATGATGTCGCAGGGGATTTTCTCGCGGCGGAACATCATGCAGTTTTCAAGCAGGTCGCGCGCGTTTTCGCCCTCGTTGTTGACGAATGTCAGGCCATAGGCGGCCTTGGGCAGCATCACAGGCCGACCGGAGACGCGCGTGTACTTTTCCAGCGCGCCCTTCATGTCCTGCGCGAGGAACACATACACGTCCAGCATACCCTTGCTCGATTCGACGCGCATCTCATCCGCCTTTTTGCAGCCCAGATCGTAATGCTGGCGGAACGTGGTGTTGAACATCATGCTCCAGCCGCGGCTGCTCATGACGTAGGGGATGGGGCCGTAGCAGCTCACATTGGCCTGCCACAGATCGGCGGTATGGCCGCGCTTCATCAGCCGGTCGCGGCTTTCGTCGCCCAGGCCGAAGAGCCGCTCGCCGTCCTCAAGCGGCGTTCTGACCGAGAAGCCCTCGAAGTCGTACGTTTCGCCCAGCGTGTCGCTCAGATCGAGCGCGAGCGTATAGCCGGGCGCGGAGAATTCGACCGCCGCGCCGTTCAGACGCGCGCTCGTTTCGCCGGCGATCAGCGCGCCGCTTTCTTCGCGCGCGTCCACATCGCCCAGATCGGCGCGCACGATGCCGTAGCGCGTCAGCATGGACTCGCGCTGAATGCGGCAGCGCCTAAGCACGACGCGATAAATGCCCTCGGCCAGCGCCGCGATGGTCAGCGTGCCGCCGCCCAGCACGGTTGTCAGTTCCTTCATTATATTGCACCTCCCGATTGTTATTAACGCACGCCTATTGTAACACAGAACGGGGCGCGTGGGAAGTCCCCAATCGCCTGCCGCGCAAAAAAAAAAGAGCCGCGCTCCCAGCATCCCAGACAGGACGCTGAAAGCGCGGCGAGCGATGAGTTTCTACATTATATATGCACTCTATTTGCCGAAGAGCTGCACCCAGTAGTAAACGCCGTCGATTTGCAGGCAGCATACGCCGATCGAGCCGTAGGAAGCGCGCAGTATGTTCGCGCGGTGCCCTTCGGAGGACATCCACGCGGCCATGACCTTGTCGACCGTGCTATAGCCCTTGGCGATGTTCTCGCCGTAAGCCTTTTCGGACACGGTGAAGCACGACGAGCCGTCCGGACGCGTGTGGCTGAAAACCGACGTGATTTCACGCGCGCGGGTGCAGGCGGCGGCGGTGAGGTCGCTGTCCTCGCTCAGGAGCGTCAGGCCGCGCTGCGCCCGCTCGGCGTTCACCTCGGCGACGACTTGCGCCGCCATGCCGCTCTGTGAAGCTGAGGGCGCGGTCGTCGGACGGGGCGTAGCCGTCGGCGCAGTGGTCGGCGCGCTGGAAGCGGTGGCCGTCGGCGCGGGCGTTGCCGTGACGGGAACGACCTCGGTCGGTACTGCGGTCGGCACGGCAGAAACGACCGGAGTCTGTTCCGCCTCGCACACAATGTTGAGCGTGGCACAGCTGGTCTTGCGGCCATTGATGCGGGTGACGCACAGCGTGATTTCGCCGCACAGGGAATCGGGCAGGGCATAGCAGCCCAGCGAAGCGTCGCAGACGGCGCTCCATACGGTTACACCCTTCTGGCGGGCGGTGAGCAGCATGCGGCCGGGCGCGCAGCTTTCCTGCGTCCAGGAAACGGTGCGCGCGTCGGCGTTATAGCAGACAGTGGATTCAGCCGAGGCGGTATAGGCGCTCAGCAGAACGACGAGGAGAATCAGTCCTCCCAGTTTTCTGATGTTCATGGCGAAAAGCAACTCCTTTGTAATAAAATTGAAATATATTTCGTGACCTATTGTAGCGCTAAAGGAGTGGCTGCGTCAATGGTAATGGCTGGAAGGGAGGCGGCGGGGCGTATAGACTGATTGCTGGGAGGATTCGCGCGCCGGCTGGCTTGGTAAAAAGGGTGCATCGAGGGGTAAATGGATTTAAGCAGGAGCGCGGTGGGAGTGGCTTTGCACTCTTTCACTGTTCAGGGGCAATGAGGGGGAACGCGGCTCGGAAATTCGGGCGGCGCGCTCTGCGATATGCCGTGTCGTTTTCGCTTATCAGAAGGAGCGCCGGATAAACGCGCGAACGCAGCTCTTTATCGCAGTGTTCTTTGAACGCAAAAAGAGCGGCCCGCTCAGCGCGAACCGCCCATTGGAACGATCGATTTACTTTTTGTGCGCGATGTGCGCTTCCTCGACGACGCGCGCAATGTCCTCGCGCGTCACGCCGCCCTCGACGCGGCCTTCGGGCAGCAGATCGACCAGAAACTCGATGTTGCCCTCGGGGCCTGTAATCGGCGAAAAATCGACCGCGCGCGCCTTCCAGCCCAGCGTGGGCACAAAATCGACGATCGACTCGACCACCTGGCGATGCACGGCGGGGTCGCTCACAACGCCCTTTTTGCCGACGTTTTCGCGCCCGGCCTCGAACTGCGGCTTGATGAGCGATATGAAGCGGCCGCCCTCGCCCAGTATTGCGAACGCGGCGGGCAGGATCAGTTTGATCGATATGAACGACACGTCCATCACGCCCAGCGTGGGCAGGGGATCGAACAGATCCGCCGTGATCGAGCGCGCGTTGGTGCGCTCCATGACGGTGACGCGCGCGTCGTTGCGGATGCGCCAGTCCAACTGGCCGAAGCCCACGTCGATGGAATAGACGTGCGACGCGCCGTTCTTGAGCAGCACGTCGGTAAAGCCGCCGGTCGACGCGCCCAGATCCATCGCGACCACGCCGGTCGGGTCGTAATCAAACACCTTGAGCGCCTTTTCGAGCTTCAGCCCGCCGCGCGAAACATAGGGGTGCGCCGCGCCGCGCACGGTGAGGGGCGCGTCCGGCGCGACCATCTCGGAGGGCTTTAAGACCTTTTCTTCAGCGATATAGACCACGCCGGCCATGATGAGCGTGCGCGCCTTTTCGCGGCTCTCGGCCAGCCCGCGCTCAAAGAGCGCCACGTCGACGCGCTGCTTTTTGACTTTATCCAAGATTTGACACGCTCCCGTCAGTTTTTATCGTTCTTGTGTCTTTGATACAGAATGATGTTGACGATCAGGCAGAACGCCCATGCGGCAGAGAAGCCGATATCCGCGGCCGGAATAAGCGGACTGACGCCCTCATAGGTGAAATCGAGAAAAACGCGGATGATGGAAAGGATTGTCGCGACGGCAATCGCCGCTATGGCGAGAAGTCGGATTTTCCTGCTCATAAGAGAACCTCCTTAAAGCGCTCTACGGCTCGTCCTTAAAGCCGCGCTCCCTCCGGCGCAGGCGCAGCTTTTCCTCCTGCCCCTGATCGCTGGGCACATAGTAGGGGAAGCCGCGCGCTTCGAGGGGCGCGTACTGCTGGGCGACGTAATGCCCGGGGTAGTCGTGGGGATATTTGTAGCCCTCGCCCGAGCCGATTTTCTCGTGTCCGGCGTAATGCGTATCGCGCAGGTGCTGCGGCACGGGCTGAAAGCCGCCCTTTTCCGCGTCGGCGAACGCCCGATCGACCGCCATGACCACGCTGTTTGATTTCGGGCTTTCGCACACGGCGATGATGGCCTGCGCCAGCGACAGCCGCGCTTCCGGCATACCGATCAGCTCCACCGATTGCGCCGCGGCAATGGCCTGCAGCATGGCGGTCGGGTTGGCCAGCCCCACGTCCTCGCTGGCATGGGCGATGACGCGCCGCGCGATGATGCGTGGATCCACGCCGGCATAGTTGAGCCGCGCGAACCACGCCAGCGCCGCGTCGCTGTCCGAGCCGCGCAGCGATTTGCAGAATGCGCTGAGCATGTCGTAATACAGTGAATCGTCGCACTTTATGACGCGCTTCTGTATGGACTCCTCGGCCACGTCGGCGGTGATGTGGATACCGCCGTCCGCGCCCACGCGCGTTGTGAGCACGGCCAGCTCGAGCGCGTTGAGGGCGCTGCGCACGTCGCCGCCCGCCGACTGGGCGATGTAATGGAGCGCGTCCGTATCGATCGAGACGCGCTGTCTGCCGTAGCCGCGCTCCTCGTCTCTGATCGCGCGCATGACGGCCTCCTCGATGTCGCTCTGCGCGAGCGGCTCGAACTGGAACAGCCGGCAGCGGCTCACAATGGCGGGGGTCATGGCGATCATGGGGTTTTCCGTGGTCGAGCCGATGAAGCGCACCACGCCCTGCTCGATGGCGGGGAGTATGGAATCGGACTGCGATTTCGACCAGCGGTGGCACTCGTCGAGCAGAAGGTAGGTGGTCTGCCCGTAGAGCCGCAGCCGGCTTTCCGCGTCTTTGAGCGCCTCGCGCACCTCGCCCACGCCGCTGGTGACGGCGTTCATGCGCACGAAGGCCGCCGATGTGGAATGGGCGATGATCGTGGCCAGCGTGGTCTTGCCGGTGCCGGGCGGGCCGAAGAATATGGAGCTGGTCAGCCGGTCGGCCTCTATGGCGCGGCGCAGCAGCCGTCCCTCGCCGACGATGTGCTTCTGCCCGATGAATTCGTCCAGCGTGCGCGGCCGCATCCGGTCGGCGAGCGGCGCGTGATCGCGGGCGTTTTGAGCAAACAGATCCTGCATGACATAAAACCTCGCGCGGGCAGGCCTAAAGCGGCGCGCCCGATTATTGCATACAGTATAGCGCATTTCATCGGGAAAAGAAAGAGCGATTCCTTTAAGGAAGCTCTTTCTTAGTACGTTTCATGATTTTTTCTTGACGTGCCGCAAAAGAAATGTATAATACATAAGGGGAGATGACGCAATGAACGGGGATATGCAGCAGATCATCGCGGTGGTGCGGCTGGCGTCCGGCCTGATATTGGCCAACGGCGGAGAGACCTACCGCGCGGAGGAAACAGCCGTGCGCATCGGCAATGCGTTCGGCTATCATATGGACATCATCGCCTTGCCGACCGGCCTGACCATGACGCTGAGCGACGGCGAAAACAACGCCTCGTCCATCGTGCGCGTGGGCGCGCGGACGACCGATCTGCTCACGCTCGAGCAGGTCAACGCCATATCGCGCCGTCTGGCGGCGCACGACATGACGCTCGAGGAGGCGTGCCGGCAGCTCAGGGAGATCAGCGAGCGTCCCAAGCCGTCGCTCGTGCGGAGCGTGGCGGCGGCGGGCGGCACGGCGGCGGGCTTCGCCGTCATGTTCGGCGGCGGACTGATCGAGTTCATCGTGGCGGGGATCATCGGCGCGCTGGTGCAGCTGACGATCAGCCGCCTGCCCGATCAGGAAGGACTGCCGCTGAGCTGCCTTGTGGGCGGCTTCATGGCGGCGGCGCTGACGATACTCGCCGTCTCCATAGTGGGGCGGGGCAACATCAGCCTGATCGTCTGGTCGATCATGATGCCGCTTTTGCCCGGACTGGCCTTCACGAACGGCATACGGGATTCCATGCACGGCGACATGGTTTCGGGCGGCGCGCGCATCAGCGACGCGGTCATGCGCGCGGTCGTGCTGGCGGCGGGCGCGGGCGTGGCGATGTGGGCGTACATTCAGCTGGGAGGAAGTGTGACATGGTCGCTGTAATCAAGGCGCTGGCCGGCAGCTTCGGCGCGAGCCTGTGCTTCGCCATACTGTTCAATACGCCCAGGCGCTGCCTTGTGCCCGCCTCGCTGGTCAGCATGGTCGGCGAGGCGGTCTATATGGCCGTCATGGCGCTCACGGGAACGGCTGTCGGCGCGAATTTCGTGGGCGCGCTGGCGGTCGATCTGCTGGCCGAGATGCTGGCGCGCCGTCAGAAGGCACCGGCGATCATCTACGCGCTGATCGGCGTGGTGCCGCTCGTGCCCGGCGCGGGGCTTTACCGCACAATGCTGGCGCTCGTTTTGAAGGACTACGCGTCGGCGGCGGCCATCGGCGTGGAGACGGTGCTGATTTCCGGCTGCATCGCGCTGGCCATCGCCATTATGACGCTGTTTGCGCGCCACGCGTCCGTGAAGCGCGCACAGCGGCTGGCGAAATAGGGAATCGGCATTAAAAACGCGGCATATTCGGATCAAAAAGGGATGCGATTGACAAGACGCACGAAATGTGCCATAATATGAATGCAATATAGGGAATCGACAAACTGAAGGAGGCGGCGGTATGGACGATCGCAAGGGCGGGCTGGAGGAGATTTCCCGCGCGACCGGTCTGTCCCGCTCGACCGTCTCGAAGGCGCTGAACAACTGCGGCTCGGTCAGCAGCGATACCAAGCTGAGCGTGCTCGAGGCCGCAAGGGCGCTGGATTATGTGCCGGTGCAGAAGAAGCGCGTCGGGCGGCACGACGGGCGATTCATTGCGGCGGCGGTCATGCCCGAAACGCCGGCCTATTTCTGGGCCGAGGCGGCGCGCGGCATGAAGAAATCGGCGGGGGAGCATCCTCAGCTCAAGCTGGTCAGCAGCCTGTTTTCGCGTCTGTCCGAGGAGGACGACTTCCTCTATTGTCTGGATTACGCGCTCGATCTCAGGCCCGACGTGCTGATCGTCACGCCGCCGGTCAGCGCGAACGTGCAGCGCCGGTTAAGCGAGGCGACCGAGCAGACCAGCGTCGTCTGCTTCAACGAGACGGCGAATTTTGATTTCCTCTTTTATGTCGGCGCGGATTTTTACCGCGACGGCGTGCAGCTGGCGCGCGCGGCGGCCGAGACGCTCGAAAAGAAGCCGCGCATTCTCAAGATCAGCAATCTCGAACTGCCCATGGTGGGGCGGCGCGACGAGGGCTTCCGGCGCGAGCTGATGAACTGCGCGCCGCACGCCCGCTGGATCGGCACGATCGGCACCGGCGATTTCTCCGATTCGGTCATGCCGGCGCGGCTGGCGCGGGAAATTCACGACCGCTATATGGACGCGTTCGACGCGGTATACGTTTCGCAGGGGTATCTGCCGCAGGTCGTCAGCGCGCTGGACAAGCTCCGCTGCGATCCGGATGTGGCCGTGCTGGGCTATGAGCGCGCCGGACGCGGCGGGGGAGAGCGCGTGGCGGCGCTGCTCGAACAGGATACGTTCGAGCAGGGCTATCAGTGCATGGAGGCGGTCTGGCGCTATCTTTCGGAGGGCGAAATTCCGGAGGGACGCAAGCTGTATATTCACTCGCGCATCGGGCGCGGTTCATAAAAACGACATATCGCAAGGGCTTCGCGGCGGCGCGGAGCCTTTCATTTTGCACAAATAGCGCTTCCGCAGATCATCTCAAAAAACAGAAAATAACGGATTTCGTCAAATACATTCGCAAAATGACAAATATGCGTTGATTTATGAATATTCGGTGTTGAGAAAATGAACAATTCAGATTGACAAATGCCTATATGAAATGCTATTATAATCGTAGTTGAACTTGATCTATGAACGAGCCGCCGTCTCGTTCAAATCCACCGAAATCATGGCGGAGGGAAAAGCCGCCGTTGATAATACAAGCTTGGGAGGAAACACCATGAAAAAGTTCCTGTCTCTGGTTCTGGCCCTGGTTCTGTGCCTGAGCGTCGCGAGCATCACCTTGCCCGCCAGCGCTGAGGAAGAGCCTTACGAGCTGGTCTGGCTGCGCTACGGCAGCGTCGGCACCACCGACACGCAGCCCGGTCTGGGCGCCGTTCAGGACGCGGTCAACGAGTGGCTGAAGAACAACGGCTACAACTTCACCGTCGACATGATGCACGTTGAGGACATGAACAATCTGCAGGTGCAGATGGCCGCCAAGGAGAAGCTCGACATCATCTGGCGCAACGCCAGCACGCTGAGCGACACCCTGATCCGCGGCAACTTCCTGTACAACATCGTCGATCTGTACAAGAACTACGAGGGTCTGTACAACAGCATCCCCGAGAATATCTGGAACACCCTGCTGCGTGAGAACGGCAAGGCGCTGTACATGATCCCCACCTATAAGGAGTGCGGCATCGGCGTGGCGATCGACGTGCCCGTGAGCGTCTGCGAGCGCTTCGGCTGGGACGAGATCCTGAACGACGACCACACCAAGATCTGGACGCTGGACGAGCTGACCCCCTACATCGAAGAGGGCATGGCCACCGGCGATTACGAGATGGCCTATCGCTTCAACACCAACTTCAACAGCAGCCGCGAGTACGATCAGATCGACTCCATCGCCGCTGTGAACAGCTTCATCGGCCTTGATCTGACCACCGACACTCAGGAAGCCGCTCTGGTCACCGACATTCCCGCCTATCAGAAGTACGTCGAGCTGATGAACAGCTGGAACGAAGCCGGCTACATCGACGATCGTTTCGCCACCGGCGGCATCACCGACGAAATGAACTTCCTCTTCTACGCCGAAGCCATGACCCCCGACCACGCCAGTCAGATCAACGAGAGAAGCCAGCTGAACAAGGACGGCAAGGGCTGCGTCTATATCCGCCTGACCGACACCTACCTCAACAGCACATCCTCTCTCGGTTCCGCCATGGCCTTTGCCAGCTACACGCCCCACATCGATTACTGCCTTGAGTTCATGGACGCGCTGTACAGCAAGACCGAGCTGGCTGACCTGTGCCTCTACGGCATCGAGGGCACCCATTACACCCGCGCCGAGGACGGCCGCGTGGAGCGCATCGCCGATTCCGGCTATCGCTTCGACGCGTGGTCCTGCGCCAACGTTATGACGCCTTCTCTGGCCACCACCGACGCCGTGGACAAGAAGGAAAAGTACGCCAAGTTCAACGAGGAGGCCAAGCCCTCCAAGCTGCTGGGCTTCGTCTTTGACAGCGAGCCTGTCGCCGCTGAAGTGCTCGCCTGCAACGCCGTTGTGTCCGAGCATCAGAGCCTGCTGGAGAAGGGCTTCGCAGGCGAGGACGGCATCGCCGCCTATCGCGACGCTCTGGTCGCCGCCGGCGCGGAGAAGGTTCTGGAAGAAGTCAACCGCCAGATGGCCGAGTTCTTCGCCGCGAAGTAATCGGAATCCGCTTGAAAAAGGGTCGCTCACCTGCGGCCCTTTTTTAATTCGAGGGACGTGGCGCGCGCTTTTTCAAAAAAATTTTGCAATGTTACCGATGCAATGCGGAAAGAGCCAAATCCATGCGCACCGGCTTCGCCGCACCGTCCGTTCCTGAGAATATGAATATAATGACATATGCTAATTGGGAGAAATGGCACAAAAGCGATGTAAATTATAGGGGGGGGTAGTACAATGCAGCGCATTTGTGCTGAAAATCGGCCGTGAGACGGTGCGAAATGCATTTTGCAAAGCGACACGGAAAAGCGCGCAAGTGTAACCGACGGCATGACGAAAAAGGCAGAATCGTCAATTAATCAAATCGATATTAAGCAAAAAAGCTGAAATTTGGTATTGACAAAATGCCTTACTGAGTGCTACTATATGTGTAGCATATGAGAGATTGATGTGAAAGCAATTAAGGAGAGGGGCAGACAACGTGGATAAAACCGCAAAATCGACGACGGTCGTCAAGAAGAAACCCAGCCGTTTCACCAAGTTCTGGAAAGAAATGTGGGCGGCGCGCACACTGTGCATCATGGCTCTGCCGGCCGTGGTGCTGTTCATCATGTTCAACTACATGCCGCTGTTCGGCCTGCAGCTGGCGTTCAAGAAGTTTGACGTCAATCTGGGCATCGCGGGCAGCCCGTGGACGGGTCTGACCAACATCCGATTCCTCTTCCTTTCCGGCGATACGTTCTGGCGGCTGACCAGAAACACCGTTCTGTATTACCTGCTGTTCACTGCGACCGGCACGGTGCTCAACATCCTGCTGGCCATCGGCATCAACGAGTTCACCAACAAGCGACTGGGCAAGACCTTCCAGACGCTGATGATCATGCCCACGTTCATTTCCTACGCGGCGGTGTCGATCATCCTCAGCTCCATCCTCAAGTCCAAGACCGGCCTTGTCAACCGCATCATCATCGCGCTGGGCGGCAAGAACATCCAGTTCTATCTGAAGGCCGAGTACTGGCCCTTCATCCTCTGGTGCGTGCGCACCTGGAAGAGCGTGGGCTACGGCTCGGTGCTCTATCTCTCCGTGCTGGCCGGCATCGATCAGGAAATGTATGAGGCCGCCTATCTGGACGGCGCGAACGCCCGCCAGAAGATGTGGTACATCACCATCCCGATGCTGGTCCCCATGGTTGTCATCATGACGCTGCTCGGCCTGGGCGGCATCATGAATTCCGACACCGGTCTGTTCTATCAGGCCACCCGCAACACCGGCACGCTGTACAAGACCACGCAGGTGCTGGACAGCTACGTTTACAACGCCCTTCTGACCGGCGCAGACTTCGGCACCACCACGGCCACCACGCTGTATCAGTCGGTCATCGGCTTCGTCATGGTTATCGGCACGAACCTGATCGTTCGCAAGTTCGCGCCCGAGAACGCGCTGTTCTAAGGAAGGAGGGCTTACATAATGGCTATCGCAAAGAAAAAGAAGATTCGTACCGGTCAGGTTGTTCTCGGCATTGTGCTGGGCGCATACGCCCTCTTCTGCCTGCTGCCCGTGCTGCTCTCGATCATCGCTTCGTTCACCGATCAGGTGTATATCGAAAAGTACGGCGTGACGTTCTTTCCGACGGAGTGGTCGCTCAAGGCCTATGAGACGGTCGGCAAGTTCGGCTCTCAGCTGATCTATTCCTACGGCATCACCATCTGGATCACCATCGCGGGCACGATCTGGGGCCTGGCCATCATGTCGATGTTCGCCTACACGCTGGCCCGCCCGATCTTCCCGATCCGCGGCGCGCTGTCCATTATGATGCTGATCACCATGCTCTTCAGCGGCGGTCAGGCGGCCGGCTACATCGTCAACACGCAGTGGTATCACCTGAAGGACTCGCTGTGGGTTCTGATCCTGCCCGGCATTTCCACGATGTACGTCATCATCTTCCGCACCTACATTCAGACGAGCATTCCCGGCTCGCTGATTGAATCGGCCAAGATCGACGGCGCGGGCGAGTTTACCATCTTCACCCGCATCGTGCTGCCCTGCATGATCCCCACGCTTGCTTCTGTCGGCTTCATGCTGGCGGTCGGCCAGTGGAACGCCTGGCAGGGCGCGCGCCTGTACATCACGACGTACTGGAAGAAGCCGCTGCAGCTCTTGATGATGAACATCGAAACCAACATCCAGTACATGATCGCCAACGCCTCCACGATGACGGCGGAAGCGTACAACGAGTTCAAGAAGAACACGCCGACCGACGCCACGCGCTTTGCGATACTGGTCGTCGTCACCGGCCCGATCCTGATCGCCTATCCCTTCTTCCAGAAGTACTTCATTCAGGGCCTCACCGTGGGCGCTGTGAAGGGCTGATCGGGGATCGCTCTTGTTGGATCAATGCGGCAAAAAGAGCCGTTATTGATAAATTTAGTTGGGAGGAACTTTCTCATGAAAAAGGTTCTGGCTCTGGTTCTGGCCCTGGTTCTGTGCCTGGGCGTGGGCGCTGTGTCCACCGCTTCCGCGGATGACGCGCCCTACGAGATCGTCTGGCAGCGCTACGGCACGGCCGATCAGACCGGCGTGGCCGCCGTTCAGGAGCAGGTCAACAAGTGGCTTGCCGACAACGGCTACAACTTCACCGTGGATATGTCCCAGACCCGCAATGGCGACACCATTCAGATTCAGATGGCCGCCAAGGAGCACATCGACATATTCTGGTCCAATGCGTCCGATCTGACCAACACCCTGCTGTCCGGCGGCTTCCTGTATGACATCGGCGGCATCTACAAGGACTATGAAGGCCTGTACAACAGCATCCCCGAGAACATCTGGGGCGCTCTGCTGCGCAACGACGGCAAGTCCCTGTATCAGATTCCCTGCTACAAGGAAGCCGGTCTGGCCAACGCCATGGTAATCAAGAAGTCCGACGCCGAGAAGTTCGGCTGGGACGAGATCATCAAGAATGACCCCACCCGCATCTGGTCCTACGCCGACCTGAAGCCCTATCTGGAAGAGGCCGCTGCGACCGGCGACTATCAGTACCTGCTGTACATGGGCGGCCAGATCCAGTGCAACGGCTCCCGCGAGTATCCCGGCATGGATAAGTTCGCCGCCATCACCGACTTCCTGGCGATCGACCTCGAGGGCGACACCACCAAGGCTGTGAAGGCCACCGACATCCCCGCCTATCAGGATATCGTCAAGACCATGGTTGAGTACAACGAGGCCGGCTACATCTCCGAGGAGTTCATGACCAACACCTACACCAGCGAGAACCCCTGGCTGTTCATGATGGAGACCCTGACCCCCGACTTCCAGAACAACATGGACAACCGCTACTCCAAGTGGGATGAGAATGGCGTGTACTACATGGCCATGTCCGACACCTACCTGACCTCCACCTCCGCGCTGGGCTCCGCCTACTCCATCGCGTCCTACACCGAGAACATCGACGCCTGCATGAAGTTCCTGGATGCTCTGTACTCCAAGACCGAGCTGGCTGACCTGTGCCTGTACGGCATCGAGGGCACCAACTACACCCGCAACGAGGACGGCACCGTCACCAAGATCGCCGATTCCGGCTACAAGTTCGACACCTGGGCGACTGCCAACGTCATGACCGTCTCCCTCGAAAGCTCTGACTCCGCCGACAAGAAGGAGCAGTACGCCGCGTTCAACGCCTCCGCGAAGGATTCCGTCCTGATGGGCTTCGTGTTCGACCGCACCAAGGTTGACGCCGAGTACAACGCCTGCAACGCCGTGAAGGCCGAGTATCAGAGGATGGTTGAGCTGGGCTTCATGGGCGAGGACGGCCTGCAGGAGTACTCCGACGCTCTGGACGGCGCCGGCGTGCAGGTTGTGCTGGACGAGCTGAACGCTCAGCTGGCCGAGTTCTTTGCCGCAAAGTAATTCCTGACAAAGCCTTACAAAAGAAAAGGGTCGCCGGATTTCCGGCGGCTCTTTTACTATGCCCGCGAAAAGGCGAGGAAAGCGGATCGCGATGGGGCGGGCGCGTTGTTCGTATTGCGGGGCGCAGTACCTGACGCATCGGCGGTCTGCGCTGTATGAAACGGGCGAAAAAGCGTCCCCGATGAACGGAGACGCTTTATTTATAATATCGCTTATTCGGCGTTCTTGCCGGAGAGCCAGATCTGGCGCACCTCTTCGAAAACGCTGTCAGGATATTCGACGTTGCCGCTGGGATAGCAGGGCAGCAGGTCGTCGCCGCTGGCGATCTTCGGGTTGGTACACTTGTTGTCGTGCCGCCACGCGTCGCGCTCTTCCCTGTTGCGCAGGTTCGGGATGCGCATGGGCTTGTTGCCCTCGAGGACGGAGCGATAGGCAAGTATGCCGCAGATGCCCATGTCGACGGCGTGATACACGTCGATGGAGTACTTTTCGCCCTCGGGATTGCCCAAGATCTTTTCGATAAAGAAGTGGGTGGGATAGAAGTCGCTGCCGCCGTGGCTGCTGAACTTCTTGGCCATCTCCGCGGAAATGGCGGGCGGCGCGGGATGATAGCGCTCGGTCTCGCCGATGCACAGCTTCTCGCCCTCGCGGTAGACCTGCAATTCAGGCTCCTTGCCCTCGCCATAGCTGGGGACAAAGCGCTCGGATTCCATGCTGCCCTTGGTGCCGTAAACCTGATAGTTGACGCTGCCCGGCTCGCGCTTGAGGTGGCCGTGGATGCTCTTGCAGATCGCGCCGTTGTCGAGCGTCAAAAGCTCGAGCGCGCAGGTTTCGCCCATCTTCAGGCCGAGCGGGCGCACTGTGTCGTTGCGCTGTGTGACGAAGCCCACGACCTGCACCGGGCGGTGGCCGGTGATTGTGAGCATCGGGCCGATGGAGTGGGTGCAGTAGAACGTGGGGAACATATTGTTGCGCCAGTGATCGCGCTCGCCGTAGGTGATGCTGGGCCAGATGGCGCTGCAATCGTGTATGTACTCGCCCTCGGCATACATCACGTCGCCGATCTCGCCGCGCTCATAGCGCTCGCGCATCTCGAATGCGTGCCACATATAGCAGTAGTTCTCGGCGTAGGCGTACACCTTGCCGCTCTCCTCGACGGCCTCGATCAGCTCGACGGCCTGCGCCATGGTCTCGCAGGGCAGCACCTCGCTGAGCACATGGCGGCCGCTCTTGAGCAGGCGGATGGCGAACGTAGCGTGTTCGTTGGCGTAGTTGGCCAGCACAACCGCGTCCATATCGTGCTTGAAAAAGTCCTCGAAGTTCTCGTACAGCGCGATTTTCAGTCCGGCTTCCTCAGCCGCCTTGCCGGCCTTCTCGAGGGCGGGGACAAACTTGTCGCAGATGGCGACCAGCTCCGCATCCGGATGCTGGAGCAGCACGTTGATCATGGTCATGCCGCGATACGCGCCGAAAACGCCGATTTTTACCTTGGCCATGGTGTAAATCATCCTTTCCCTATTTAAGTTCACAACATTATATTAACAGTCGTCCGATTTTCCTGCAATGTACTAAATGACCAAATTTGAGCATCAAATATTATAAGGACATGCGCGGCGGGCACAGGTAAATTTTTGGATAAACGGCACCGAAGGCGCGCCCGGAACGTCTATAGAGTGAATGAAGAAACGAGGATTGTGAAGCGGCGTATGAAGAGATGGTTTGCGTGTTTTTTGACGATTGTGATGCTGCTTGCCGGTGCGAGCGGCGGGGCGGAGAGCGCCTTGCCGCAGAGCACGGGCGAGCCGGCCGCGCCGCCGGATGAAACGACGGTGGCCGCCGCGCCGGCTGCTCAAATCGACGTGCCGATCGCCACGCCCGAGCCAACCGACCTGACGCTGAACGCCCGCGGCAGTGCGGTGCAGGCGCTTCAGGAGCGGCTTCAGCAGCTGGGCTTTTTCTATACGGCGATCGACGGCATTTACGGCGCGAACACGCAGGCGGCCGTGCGCGAGTTTGAGGAGTATATTCGCCTGATCGAGCAGCGGGACATAGACGCGCGCATCGCGGCCATGGCCACGAGCGAACCGACGCTCACGCCCACGAGCGAACCGACGGACGAGGGCGTGCAGGCGGTCGCAACGCCCGATCCCACGCCCACGCCGGAGCCGACCGCCACGCCGACGCCTGCGCCCACGCCGGAGACGGTCGCCGACGGTCTGGCCGAAATCGCCGTTCAGGAGCTGGCCTTCGGCGATCCCGACGCGCTGTATCTCTGCGATGTGGCGCAGGGCGACAGCGGCCTTGCGGCAAAGCGCGTGCAGCGCCGGCTGGTCGCGCTCAACTATCTCGACGATGCGGCGGACGGCGTGTTCGGCGTGAATTCCGAGACGGCGCTCATCGCGTTTCAGGCGGCGCACGATCTGGAGCAGACCGGCGTGGCCGATCGCCAGACGCAGGCGCGCCTGTTTTCGAGCGACGCAAAAACCGCGCTGCGCCCGGTCTACAACCGTTTGTCGCTCTGGTCGAGCGGCGAGGGCGTGAAGAATGTGCAGCGCCAGCTGGTCATACTGGGCTTCATGAACGGCTCAGTGAACGGTACCTATGGCGAAAGCACACGCGCGGGCGTCATGGCGTTCGAAAAATACCTCTACAGGATCGACAACAAACCGGCAGAAGCCGAAGCGACCGACGCGCCGGACGAGGGCGTTCAGGCGGTCGAGCCGATCGTCGACAACGCATCCAAAGAGGCGACTCTGGCGGCGGACGATCCGGAAACCAACCCCTACGAGGTCATGCCCACACTGAGCGCCGAGGAGGAGCAATATTCGGACTTCGAGCCGACCGGCGTGATGACCGCCGATTTGCAGATCCGCCTGCTCGAGGACGGCATACCGATCTATCAGGAGACGGTCAGTCAGGGCAGCCGCGGCGACGAGGTGCGGCGGGTTCAGCGGCGGCTGTACAGCCTCAACTATCTCACGGCCAGCGGCGTGGACGGCGTGTTCGGCGCGGGCACGGAGAAGGCCGTAGCGCAGTTTCAGGGCCGCAACGGCCTCGAAAAAACGGGCGTCGCCGATCAGAAAACGCAGTCCGCGCTGTTCTCGGAGGACGCGGTCAAGTCGATCAAGCCCTATCAGATCAAGATCAGCGTCGACGATCAGCGGCTCTATGTCTATTCGCCGGACGATTACGACAACTATTCGATACTGGTCAAGACGTTCGTCTGCTCGACCGGCACGCGCGATCATCCCACGCCGCTGGGCACGTTCACCAACACCGGCCCCGGCGCGCGCTGGCACTATTTTAAGAAATTCGACTGCTGGGCGCAGTATGCCTGGTATGTGGACGGCGACATCATGATTCATTCCGTACTCTACAGCGAAGCCGACGAAAGCACGCTCAGGCGCGGCTCGGTCTCCGCGCTGGGCAAGCGCGCCTCGCACGGCTGCATCCGGCTGTCGGTCGAGGACGCGCAGTGGATCTACAACAACTGCTCCTCGGGCACGACCGTGGTGGTCTATTGAGCAAAGCGCCGATCGGAGCAATGAGCTTCGGTCGGCGCTTTTGTATGGTTTTATCGCTGCTCGGCTGGACAGCGCGGCGGTTTTATGCTATGCTGAAAAAAACGGAAGCGGAGGAGTACATCATGCGGCTGGCTCTGATAGACATTGACAACACGCTGCTCGATTTTGACGAATATGTCCGGCATACCATGCAAAGCGGCTTTGCGCATTTCGGCCTGCGCGCCTACGAGACGTTCATGTATGATGTGTTCGAGCGGGAGAACAATGAGCTGTGGCGCGCGCTCGAGCGCGGCGAGCTGACCTTTCCGGAATTGAAGCGCGTGCGCTGGAACAGGATTTTCGCGGCGCTGGGGATTGAGTTCGACGGATCGACCTTCGAGGAATATTTCCGCGCGGCGCTGCACGAGAGCGCCATTGCCGTGGACGGCGCGCGCGATATGCTCTCGGCGCTGTCCAAGCGTATGCCGCTCTATGCCGCCAGCAACGGCCCCTTCGAGCAGCAGATGCACCGCCTCGAAATCGCGGACATGGCGAAGTACTTCACGGATTTCTTCATTTCGGAGCGGATCGGCGCGTCCAAGCCGTCGCGGGCGTTCTTTGATTATGCGTTTGATGCGATCAACGCGGGGCGAGAAGCGCCCATTCAGCCGCATGAGGCCGTGATCATCGGCGATTCGCTCACGTCGGATATGGCGGGCGGCCTGCAATATGGCCTTAAGACCTGCTACTATCGCCGCAAGGGCGCAGCGCCGGCGGGCGAGGGGATTGACTTCACCGTCACCGATCTCAGAGACGTGGAAAGGCTGATTCCGTGAGCGGCGTTCCCGAGAAAATCTTGTGCGGCGCATTGCGGGACAGACCGATATTGAACGGCTTTGCCCATACGAAAGCAGCCTGCCGCGGGGGGAGTAAACCTCTGCGGCAGGCTGCTTTTTTGCTTATTTGGAAGAATCGGCGCTTACAGGCGCACCCAGCGCTGCTCGCGCGCGGATTCGACCAGCGCGTCGACCAGATGCATGTTGACGCAGCCGTCCTCGATGGTGGCGGCCTGCGTGTTCGTTTTGCCGTTTATGACGTCGGCGAAGCACTGCATCTGGCTGACGTTATACGGCTCGGGAATCTCGAGCGGCTCGAAGTGATGGCGGCTGCTGTTCACGCGGCCGCTGCAGCACTCGAGCGTGTCCGCGCCCTTGCCCTCCGCGTCCAGCTCATAGATGAGCGCGCCCTCGCTGCCGTAGACCTCCATGCGCTGATAGTTGCCGCGTCCGGCGGCCAGACGGGTGATGCGGAATGTGGCGGCCGCGCCGTCGCTCATCTCGGCCATGGCGTTGGAGAAGTCGTCCACCAGAACGCTCTTCAGGCCGCTTCCGTCGAGCGCGCGGCGCTCATGGACGAACGTGCCTAGATGGCCGCAGATCGCCGTGTACTCCGCGCCGGTGACGAAGCGCACCAGATCGAGGCCGTGGCTGCCCAGATCGCCCAGCGTGCCGGTGCCGGTGATCGGCTGATCGAAGCGCCACACCAGCGGGCAGTCGACAAACGGCAGGCCCCACGCCTGGCTGTACTCCATATCGACGTGATAGACCCGGCCGATCAGGCCGCGCCGCACCAGATCGCGGGCATAGCGCGCGGCGGCCTTGAAGCGATAGGAGAAGCAGACCATGTTCTTCACGCCCTTTTCGAGCGCGAAGGCGGCCAGCGCGTCGGCCTGCTTGCGATCCATGCAGATGGGCTTTTCGAGGCAGAAGGGCTTGCCGGCCTCGGCGGCGGCCATGGCGATTTCAAAGTGGACGTTGTTGGGCGTGGAAATATCCACCGCGTCCACATCGGGGCAGCTGATTAGATCATGATAATCAGTAAAGCAGTGCGCATCGTCTATGCCGTATTTGTTTTTGGCGTATTCGATCGCCTCCGGACGCAGATCGCACACGGCGACCAGCTGCAGATCGGGGCTGGCCTCGATGCCCGGCAGATGAACCCCGCGGGAAATGCCGCCTATGCCGACGCTGCCAACGCGAATCACTGACATGATGAATCATCCTCCTTTGCAGACCTTGCTGCTGCGTATATCATACCATTCTTTGTAAAAATGCGCAATACAAGATTTACACGCGCGGCGTTCTGCTTTATAATAGGGGGAGAACAGAACCGGCTCGATGGGGCCGTTTGAAAGGACGTTGGAAGGTATGATGCTGAGACATCCCGATCTGATCGCGCTCTATGTGGAGGGCGGAGAAATCAGCGCGCACGGAAGCCGCGCTGTCCTGAACGACGCTTCCGCATGGACGGAGCTGGGCGAAAACGAACTGCTGCTCAAGGTGACGGCTGCGTCGAGCGCGCCCCGCTATGTCCGCCTGCGCTGGAACTTTGCGGGCGACGAAGCGCCGAAGGACGACGTGAAGATATTCGGCGACGTGTGGGAGCGCAGCTATGCCGACATGGAATGGCGCGGCATTGTGCCGCATCGCTGCATGCCCTGGGTGTGCGCCGCCTCGAACGGCTCGGACGGCAAAGGCGACGTCTCCGGCCGCCGCACCGACTGCTATGGCGTAAAGACGCGCGCCTCGGCGCTGTGCTTCTGGCAGTACGACCCCAAGGGCGTGACGCTCTGGGCGGACGTGCGCAACGGCGGCAGCGGCGTGCAGCTCAATGGCCGCACGCTGACCGCCTGCCATATCGTGTTTAAAACCTATCGCGATATGAGCGCCTTCGACGCGCTTTACGCGTTCTATAAGGGCCTCAACGACGTGGTTCTCACGCCCGATCACAAGGTGTACGGCTCGAACAACTGGTATTACGCCTATGGCAACTCCTCGCATGAGGACATACTGGGCGATTCTAGACTGCTGAGCGAGCTGTGTCATGGGCTTGAAAACCGCCCCTACATGGTCATTGACGACGGCTGGCAGCCCAACCGCTGCGACGGGCCGTGGGATCGCGGCAACGAGCGCTTCCCCGACATGAAAAAGCTGTGCGGCGAGATGAAGGCGCTGGGCGTGCGGCCGGGCATATGGATCCGCTATCTGAACGACACGGCGCGCGGCACAGAGGGCGTGCTGCCCGAGCATCGGCTGATGCGCGACGACAAATATCTCGATCCCTCGCATCCGGACGTGCTCGCGCGCGTGGCGCGGGATACGAAGCGCATCGTGGAGGAGTGGGGCTATCAGCTCATAAAGCACGATTTTTCGACGTTCGATATGTTCGGCCGCTGGGGCGTGAACTGCCCGACCAACCTGACCGACGACGGCTGGCACTTCTGGGATCGTACCAAGACCAGCGCCGAGATCGTCGTGAACTTCTATCGCACAATCCATGAGGCCGCGGGCGAGAACACCGTCATCATCGGCTGCAACGTCATCGGCCATCTGACGGCGGGCCTTGCGCATCTCAACCGCACAGGCGACGACACCAGCGGCCGCGAGTGGGACCGCACGCGCAAATACGGCGTGAACGCGCTGGCCTTCCACATGCTTCAGGACAAGACGTTCTTCGCCGCCGACGCGGACTGCGTGGGCGTCATGGGGCGCTTCCCGTGGGCGCTCAACCGCAGATGGCTGCGCGCGCTCTCCGTCAGCGGCACGCCGCTGTTCGTCTCCTGCAAGCCGGGCGTGCTGAACGCGGACGAGCTGAAGGAGCTCTCCGAAGCCTATGCGCGCGCCTCCGTGCAGGCGGATGTGTTCAAGCCGCTCGACTGGATGGAAAACGTCTGCCCCGAACGCTGGCTCTTAAACGGCGGGGAAACGCGCTTCGACTGGTATCCCGAGACGGGCGCGGAGAACTTCAAGCCGTGAGCGGAAATCATGCGCGCCGTGCGGCTGCGCTCTGACGGGCGCGTGCGCTCCACAACGAATAGAGAGAGGAAAACAGCGATGGATACGACATTGCGCCGTCTGGACGGGATCTGGACGCTCTACTACGCGCCGGAGAAGGGCGGCAGGAGCGAGGATTTCCGCGCCGATATGCTGGAGAACTGGCCGCACATCGCCGCGCGCGTTCCGGGCTGCGCCGAGCAGAGCCTTGTGGACGTGGGACTCGAGGGCGATCCGTTCTATGACGAGAATCTGCTGAACTTTGCGAAATACGAGTACACGCAGTGGATCTATCAGCGGCGCTTCGAGGGCGCGGCCGCGGCGGCGGGGCGGCGGGCGATATTGCGCTTCGACGGCATAGACACAGTGGCCGACGTGTATCTGAACGGCGCGCACATTGGCCGCACGGAGAATATGCTCATAGAGCATGAATTCGACGTGACAGATCTTTTGCGCCCGGGCGAGAACGAGCTGATCGTCCACATCCATTCCGTGATGAACTTCGCGCGGAATAAGGAATACAACATCGGCCTGCGCGGCACGGCGCACCGCAGCGAGATCTGCTGGACGCGCAAGGCGGCGCACTGCTTCGGCTGGGACATACTGCCGCGGCTGGTGACCAGCGGGCTGTGGCGCGGCGTGAGCCTGATCGAGCGCAGCGCCACGCGCTTTACCGAAACCTACTACGCCGTGCCGGTGATCGACAAAACGCGCGATTACGCGCTGCTCGAGTACGCCTATCGCTTTACCGCCGACGCGGACACGCTCGAGGGCTTTTCGGTGCGCGTGAGCGGCCGCTGCGGCGAGAGCGAATTTACAGACGAGCAGCCCGCGTGGTTCGTGAGCGGCAACTGCGAGTGCAAAATCAAAGCGCCGCGGCTGTGGTGGCCGCACGGCTACGGCGAGGCGGCGCTCTACGACGTGCGCATGGAACTGATTCATTTCGGTGAGGTCGTGGACGTGCGTGAGGAGAAAATCGGCCTGCGCACTGTGCGTCTGGAGCGCGACTTCACGCCCGGACGGCAGAAATTCGCGTTCTATGTCAACGATGTGCCGATCATGGTGCGCGGCACGAACTGGGTGCCGCTGGACGCGGTTCACGCGCGCGATGCACAGCGGCTGGAAAGGGCGTTTGCGCTGGTGAAGGACAGCGGCTGCAACATGATGCGCTCGTGGGGCGGCGGCGTTTACGAGAGCGACCGCTTCTTCGAAATGTGCGACGAAAGCGGCGTGATGGTGTGGCAGGACTTCTGCATGGGCAACACAAACTATCCTCAGGGCGGCGATTTCGCGCGCGTCATCGAGGAGGAAGCCGCCGCGGTCATACGCCGGATCCGCAATCACGCGTCGCTGGCCATATGGTCGGGCGACAACGAGATCGACACAAAGAACATGGGCTTTCACTATCCGCACTACGACGCGCGCTATAACCGCGTGGCGCATGAGACGCTGGTGCGCGCGCTCGAGGAGCACGATCCCTATCGCTATTTTGTGCGCTCCTCGCCCGAAATTCCGGACGGCTTTAACGCCGACAATGTGCCCGAGCAGCACACATGGGGGCCGCGCGCCTTCTTCAAGGACGACTTTTACCGGCTCTCGAGCGCGTCGTTCATCGGCGAGGCCGGCTATCACGGCTGCCCCGCGCCCTCGAGCCTGCGTGAATTCCTGAAGAGCGAGCACGTCTGGCCGATGGACAACCGCGCCTGGGCGATGCACAGCACCGAGGACGTGCTCATCACGCGCCATCCGGGCAGCCGCAACCGGCTCATGACCGATCAGGTAACGCTGCTCTGTGCAGAACCGTGCGCCGATCTCGACGAATTCGCGGTCATATCGCAGATTTCTCAGGCCGAGGCGATGAAGTTCTTCGTCGAGCACACGCGCATCCTCAAGTGGAAGCGCACGGGAATCATATGGTGGAACATGATCGACGGCTGGCCGCAGATTTCCGACGCGGTCGTGGACTATTACCATCGCAAAAAGCTGGCCTACCATTATATAAAGCGCAGCCAGAAGCCGCGCCAGATGATGCTGGACGAGGTCAGCGGCTGGCATCAGTGCGTCGTGCTGGCCAACGACACGCGGGAGGACGCGCACTTTGTCTGGTCTGTTTCCGACGCGGACGCCGGCGAGACGCTGCTCAGCGGCGAAACGAACGTGCCGGCGGGCGAAAACGCGCGCGCGGGGTCGTTCAAGGTGGATCCCTCGCAGCAGCGTCTGCTGATCCTGCGCTTCACGGCGAACGGCGTGCCCGGCGCGAACCACTATCTGACCGGCTGGCCGAAATACCACAAGGCCGATCTAATGCGCTGGCTGGACGCGATCTGCGCGCTGGACGAGCCGTTCGACGCCGAATTGTGAGCGGAGGGGAGAGCATGAGCAGAACGGAAAACGTCGAGCTGACGACGCTGTGCCTTGTCATGGACGGAACGCGCGTGCTGCTGCAAAACCGCGTCAAGGCCGACTGGCGCGGCTATGCGCTGCCCGGCGGACACGTCGAGCAGGGGGAATCCTTCGTCGAGGCGGTCATACGCGAGATGAAGGAGGAGACGGGGCTGACCGTGATCGCGCCGAAGCTGGTCGGCGTAAAGCAGTTTCCCATAGAGAACGGCCGCTACATCGTCTTTCTCTTCAAGGCGGAAAAATACGAAGGCGAGCTGATTTCCTCGGACGAGGGGCGCATGGAGTGGGTCGAATACGACCGCATCGATTCGATCGGCGCGGTGGCCGATCTGAAAAAACTCATCGACATGATGAACGCGGAAAGGCCGTGCGAATTTCAGTATGTTGAGGAGAACGGCGGCTGGCGGGCGATCATCCGCTAAAGGGAGAGGGAACATGGAGATCAACGACTATCAGCGTCTGGCGATGACCACGCTCAATCCGGCGCTTGACAAAAGGGACGTATTGATCAACAGCGTCATGGGGCTGTGCGGAGAATCCGGCGAGGCCATCGACATCGTGAAGAAGTGGCTCGCGCAGGGCCATGAGCTGGATCGGGCGCGTCTGGCGAAGGAGCTGGGCGACGTCGCGTGGTATCTGGCGGAGGCGGCGACGGCGCTGGACATTCCGCTGGAGGACATACTGCGCGCCAATTTGGGCAAGCTGAAGGCGCGCTATCCCGACGGTTTCAGCACCCGAAATTCCGTGAAGCGCGCCGAGAACGATCTCTGAGCCGATCATAAAGCGAAAAAACGCCCCGCGCCGTGCGTATTGAAAACGCGGCGCGGGGTGTTTTATGCCTTTTTGCGTCAGCTGATGGAATCCAGATCGTAGGGCGTGGTCTGATAGACGAAATAGTTCAGCCAGTTGGAATAGAGCAGATTGGCGTGCGCGCGCCAGGAAACGATGGGCGGCTGCGCCGGATCGTCATTCGGATAGTAGTTTTTCGGCACGGCGATGGGCTTGCCCGCCTGAACGTCGCGCCTGTATTCGCGCTCGAGCGTCAGCGGGTCGTATTCCGAGTGGCCGGTGATGAATATCTGCCGCCCGTTATCGGTGGAGACGGCGTACACGCCCGCCTCGTCGGAGGAGGCGAGTATGCGCAGCGCGCTCACATTTTCAATGTCGGCGCGCTCGATCGTGGTGTGGCGCGAGTGCGGCGCCATGAACACGTCGTCAAAGCCGCGGAAGAGTATGGAGCGCTTATACTCCACACGGTGCGGGAATACGCCGAACATCTTCTCGGGCAGCGGCCGCTTTTCAATGCCGAAATGATGGTAGAGCGCCGCCTGCGCGCCCCAGCAGATGTGGAACGTGCTGTGGACGTGCGTTTTGCTCCAGTCCATGATGCGGCGCAGCTCGTCCCAGTAGTCCACTTTCTCGAAGGGCAGATGCTCGACCGGCGCGCCGGTGATGATCATGCCGTCGAAATTGAGGTGCGCCACGTCGTCAAAGTTCTTGTAGAAGGCGAGCATATGCTCCTCGGGCGTGTTTTTCGATTCGTGCGTACTGACCCGCGCCAGCGTCAGCTCCACCTGAAGCGGCGTGTTGCCCAAAAGGCGCGAGAGCTGGGTCTCCGTGTCGATCTTCGTCGGCATCAGATTGAGCAAAAGTATGTGCAGCGGCCGGATGTCCTGCGTCATGGCGCGCGTTTCGGTCATGACGAATATGTTCTCGTCGTTCAGCGTCTTTGTGGCCGGCAGCGCGTTCGGGATTTTGATGGGCATGGGGCGTCCCTCCGATTTATGTGTGTTCAGATGCGCTCGAGCGCCTGGGCGATGTCGGCGATCAGATCGTCGCTGCTCTCCAGCCCGCAGGAGAAGCGCACCAGATCGCCCGGCACGCCCGCCGCGATCAGCTCTCTGTCGCTCATCTGGCGGTGGGTGGTGCTGGCGGGGTGCAGGCAGCAGGTGCGCGCGTCGGCGACGTGCGTCTCTATGGCGGCCAGCTTCAGATTGGCCATGAAGCGGCCGGCGGCGTCGCGCCCGCCCCTGATGCCGAAGCTGACCACGCCGCAGGTTCCATTCGGCATATATTTGGCGGCCAGCCTGTGATAGGGGCTGGATTCAAGGCCGGCGTAATTCACCCAGCTGATTTTTTCGTGGCCCTCGAGGAAGCGGGCGACGGCGAGCGCGTTCTCGCAGTGCCGCGCCATGCGCACGTGCAGGCTCTCAAGGCCGAGGTTGAGCAGAAAGGCGCTCTGCGGCGCGGGCGTGGAGCCGAAATCGCGCATGAGCTGCGCCGTGGCCTTGGTGATGTACGCGCCGCCCTGGCCGAACTTTTCGGCGTAGGTGATGCCGTGATAGCTGTCGTCGGGCGTACACAGGCCGGGGAACTTTTCGGCGTGCGCCAGCCAGTCGAACGCCCCGGAATCGACGATGCAGCCGCCGACCGCCGCGCCGTGGCCGTCCATATACTTGGTGGTGGAGTGAGTCACAATGTCCGCGCCCCACTCGAACGGGCGGCAGTTGACCGGCGTGGCGAAGGTGTTGTCCACGATCAGCGGCACGCCGTGCGCGTGGGCGGCCTTCGCAAAGCGCTCTATGTCCAGCACGGTCAGCGAGGGGTTCGAGATCGTCTCGCCGAAAACGGCCTTGGTGTTGGGCCTGAAGGCGGCCTCCAGCTCCTCGTCGGTGCAGTCGGGGGCGACGAATGTGAAGTCGACGCCCATCTTCTTCATCGTCACGGCGAAGAGATTGTATGTGCCGCCGTAGATCGCCGAGCAGGATACGACGTGATCGCCGCAGTTGGCGATGTTGAACACGGCGTAGAAGTTCGCGGCCTGTCCGGAGGCGGTCAGCATGGCGGCGGAACCGCCCTCCATGTCGCAGATCTTGGCCGCGACGTGATCGCAGGTCGGATTTTGCAGGCGGGAGTAGAAATAGCCCGAGGCCTCCAGATCGAACAGCTGGCCCATGGCCTCGCCGGTGGCGTATTTGAACGTCGTGCTCTGGATGATGGGAATCTGGCGCGGCTGGCCGTTTTCGGGCGCATAGCCGCTCTGGACGCACTTGGTTTCGATTCTGTAATCGCTCATGATGATGTCCTCCCTGTCGTGTCATGGTCGTTTGCGGGGAAAACAAAAAGCCCGCCTCAAAGATCCGCTTTCTTTGAGACGGGCTGTTCACCCGCGGTACCACTCAAATTGCGTTTGTCAAAAAACGCCCCTCATCAGGCTCTATCAAGCCCTTGTGCTTTCACGCAGCCATACGGAAGACCCTAAGCGCACGCGCCTCAGACCTTCAGCTCGGAAGCCATAGACCCTTGAAAACATCCGCTGCCGACTCGCACCGCCCGTCGGCTCTCTGAAAGCATCCGTTCTCGATCCTCTTCGTCATTGCTTTTGAAATTTTCTCTATAATACATGGATTGCCGACGAATGTCAAGAGGGAAAAGGCCATTTTCGTTCGTTAAAATATGCTGCGCGCCCCAATGTCGGAAAAAACGTGTTAATCGCGCCGAAACGCTGGAAAAGTGAACAAAAACGGCGTATAATATAAGTCAACAATTTGTCAGGAGGGCGCGGCATGATGGAGAGAGAAATTCTGCCCGGGCGGCGGTATCGTCATTTCAAAGACAAGCTCTATGAGGTGATCGCCATTGCGGCGCACTCCGAGACGGGCGAAAGGCTGGTTGTCTATCGGGCGCTGTACGGCGACGGCGGCGTGTATGCGCGCCCCTACGATATGTTCGCCGGGCCGGTCGATCATGAAAAATATCCGTCGGTCGAACAGACATGGCGGTTTGAACTGGTGGAGGATTGAGGGGATGACAATCAAGAGTGTGAAGGCGTGGGTGCTGGCGTTTCTGTTTGCGCTGCTGTGCGGACTTTCGGCACAGGCCGAGGAAGCCGTGGACTATGAGATCAGCAATTACGCCATGTATGTCGACGTGCGCGCGGACGGCAGCGCCCGCATCCGCGAGGAAATCATTTACACCTGTCCCCACACCTACGAGGGCTATGCGTTCTTCGTCGGCGACAGCGGCGAGCCGGAGGACATTGAAGCGTGGGCGGACGGCGAGCTGCTGGACGAGGGCGCGCGGACGCTGACGGCCGACGAAAAGGGCTGGCTCATCACGCTGAGCGCGCCGGGCGACAACGACTGGCGCACGTTTGCCTGCGCCTATACGCTGAACGACTATGCCGTGCGCCATGACGACACGGGCATGATCGATCGCACGCTCATTTCGGCCAACCACGCCGTGCTCTATCAGAACGCCACGGTCATCGTGACGCTGCCCGAGGAAAACGGTGAGATTCTGGTCTATCCGCGCGATTATGCCGGCGAGGTGCGCACGCAGTATAACGTCGTGTCGTTCGGCCCGACCGATCTGGCGGCGGGTGCGGGCGTTTCGGCGCAGATGCTTTTCCCGTCGGAATGGCTGGAGGAGGCCGCGTCGACCGGCGAAACGGTGCGCGCGGGCATCGTCTCCGAAAAGACGCGCATTCAGGAGGAAAAGACAAAGAGCAGCAACACGATCGCGCTGATCAAGCGTGTGCTGGGCGCGGCGTATCTGCTTATATTCGCGCTGCTGCTGGTATGGGAGATCAAAAAGTACGGCGTGTCAGCGAAAAAGCTCCCCGCGCCCGACTGGACGCTGCTGGATCGCTATCCGGCGGCGATGGCCGGCTTCGTCGTGGGCGAGGCGGCTGACAGCGACGTGCTGGTCGGCACGCTGGCCGAGCTGGCGGCGCGGGGGAATGTGCGCATCGACGAGGACGAATCAGGCGCGCTGACCCTGACGCGCACGGGCAAAAACGCGCTGTCCGCGTCCGACAAGGCGGCGCTCGCCTATGCCTTCGACGGACAGGAGATGGTCAATCCCGCGTCGATCGCGCAGAAGAGCTATGACAAGGCGCGCCGTAAGGAGGACCAGCTCCGCGCCTATGGCGACGCTCTGGCGCGCGAGAGCGAAAAGGCTCAGCTCAAGCGCCGCAATGAGAGCGAATTGATCGGCATAAGCACGGCCAGCCTGTTCTGCGGCCTGACGCTGACCATCGTGCTGCTCATGTGGGGCGGCATGATGATCTTCGAGGGCGCGATTGTGTCGGTCGGTATGTTCGTCATGATGAAGCAGTATAACCGCGTGCGCCATCTGACCGACGCGGGCGAAGCGCTCAAGGCGGCGGCGATCGGCCTGTGCGGAAAGACCGACGAGGCGCGCGCCGAACGCGATGCGCACAGGGCGGCGGCCGCGTCGCTGGGCGCGCTCGGGAACGACGCTGCGCCGGATGCGCGGCTGCTGGACAAGCTTGCTCAGATTCTGCGCGGCGCTCATGTCGGCAACGCAAGTATGCGCAAAAAGCGCGCGAAAAAGTAATTGGATATGAAAATGCCGCGCCGTTTTCCCTAGAAGGGGAGAACGGCGCGGCTCTTGTCTGCAAGGCGATATGGCGGGGACGGCGGCTTGCGGGTGCCCGCTTTCACGGATGCGAAACCGGCGAATCCGCAATCTTCCCTTCAGAAAAGCGTTCGGGCGGCGCATGCCAATATGCGTCAGCGCAGCTCGGGGAACTGGCCGGCGATCGCGTCGGCCTCGGTGATCTCGCGGATGACGCGCGCGGGCACGCCGGCGGCGAACGAATTGGCCGGTATGCTCCTTGTCACGACGCTGCCCGCGCCGATGACGCAGTTATCGCCGATCGTCACGCCCGGGCATACCGCGACGTTCGCGCCGAACCGGCAGTCGCTGCCGATGGTTACGGGCCTGGCATAGCACAAAAAGCGCGTTTCGCCGTCCTTAAAAGACCACGCCGCGGCGCTCGTTGCCCGGCATGGGGCGCATCGGCGTGACGATCGTGACGTTCGGCCCGAAGTTGCAATGATCGCCGATGGTCACGCGCGCGTCGTCCTGCACGGTGAAGCTGAAGTTCATAATAATCCTGACTGAGCCGATGCGCCTTTTCCTTCTTTTCGAGCAGCTCGGGCACCTCCGAGGCGAAGAGCTGCCCGTTAAAAATGCGTTCCTCTTCCGTCATGGCCTATCCCTTCCGTTCTTTGCGCGAAAGCCGCGGCTTCAGCGTCCGTAATGGCTTTATTGTATCACCATACGCGCCGCGCGGAGCAGGTTTGCAAAAAAACATCCGTCCCATCGCGCGATGAGACGGATGCGCGGCGCATTCAGGAAACGCTGTAGGAGACTGTAACGATCTCGCTGCTCACGCCGTCGATTATGGCGACGGCCTTGAGCGTGTACGAGCCGGAATAGAGCGTGATTGCGCCGCTGTAGAGCG
Source organism: uncultured Clostridia bacterium (assembly GCA_934631025.1). Lineage (GTDB taxonomy): Bacteria > Bacillota > Clostridia > Christensenellales > Aristaeellaceae > Firm-10. The sequence goes on along the minus strand of CAKTXR010000003.1, from coordinate 26,422 downwards.
GAGACGCTTCGGTCGGGTCGCTGCCGTCCACTGTGAAATGGATGGCGGCGTTCTCGGCGGCGGAAATCGTGATTTTGACCGTGCCGGTGAATTCGCCGCTTTCGGGAGACAGTACGGGCGGCTGAACGGCGGTGGGCGCGCTGTCCTGCGCGGGCGCGACATAGCCGCTCTGGTGCTCGGCGCGATAGACGATCAGCGCGTTGTAGGTGTCGGTTTTGCCCTCCTTGATGAGCAGCGCCATCAGATTGTCGTAGGGATCGTCCGCGTCGGGATAGTTTTCGATGAGGTACATGTAGGTCTGCTCGGCGCGTTCATAGGCGCGGCAGGTCTCGAAATCGCCGGCGATCTTCAGCACGAAGTCGTAATCGTCCGATTTGAGTCGGAAGGCGTTGTAGTAGGACGCAGCGGCGTCAGTCGCGTTGCCCTGCTCGAGCTGCCAGTCGGCCAGGCAGACGTAATCGTCCGCGCCGGCAGATATGCCGTAATAGGCGCGCAGACGGCTGCCCATCGAGGTGTAGAACAAAAACGCGTACAGCGCGACGCACAGAAGCAGGATCGTGACGATCGAAATGACCGCCGTGATCACGCGGCCGCGGTGCGAGGATTCCTCCTCGTCCTCTTCGTCGTCGTAATCCTCGTCGTCCTCCTCGCCGTAGAAGGGATCCTCGGCCTTCTTGCGCGCCAGCTCGCGGCGTTCCTCCTCAGCTTCGCGGCGGGCGGCTTCCCGGCGGCGGTTCAGCTCTTCCTCCTCTTTCTCGTCGTCAAAGAGGAACACGGGCGTGCGCTTGGGGGCGGGCGTTGTGTTCTCGTCGATGGAGACGGGATGGGCGGCCTGCGCGGCGTTGTCGTAGATCGTGGGCATACGCCGGGGCTGATAGGGGTTGTCGGAGAGCGGCTGCGCGGTTGAGACGGCTTTGGGCGCGGCTTCAGCCTTGGGCGTTTCGGCTACGGGGGGCTTTGCCTCGGCTTCCGGCGCGGGAGCGGTCGTCAGCTTTGCGCCGCAATAGGAGCAATATCTGGCGTTCGGGCTGTTTTCCTCGCCACAGGCGCTGCATTTCATGGTTCATTCCTCCTGGCGTTCGAGAAAGGCGTTATTGCATCTTCCTCAGAGATTCGTAATAGGGATCGCCGCTGAACTCGCGCGTTTCGGTCACCTCGCCGCCCAGCGCCTCGATGGCGTTGACGATCTCGATGTAATCGAGGTAGTTGAGGTCGCTCAGCTCGAGCGCGTCTCTCAATGTCTCGATGGCACGCTCGTCGCCCAGCTTGCCCAGATAGGAGGCGTACAGGGCACGGCGGTCGAAGCGGCGCTTGAACGCGTCGATCGTATAATTATAGATGCGATCATCGCCCGGAAAGTTGCACAAAACGTCGAGAAAAGCCTCCTGCGCCGCCTTCGAGGCCCCGTCCATGCGCACGATGATCGGCTCAATGGCTTCGCGCCCCAGGTTGGTCAGCAGCTCGCCGGCCACGTCGGTCAGCTCGTTCTGCGCGTCGGCCTGCTCAATGACGTCAAGGCACAGCTCCAGCGGCGCGTTCGAGCCGATTTCGATCAGCAGGTTGAGCGCCGTTACGGTGAGCGCGCGGTTCTTCTGCTCGCGGGCCAGCGCCATCAGCGGCTCGACCGCCTGATCGCCCAGCTCGACGATGCGCTCCAGCAGCTGATCGGGGATAGAGACGTTCTGCGCGTTGTAGGCGCGCAGCATATCGACCAGTTCATTCGCGTCGGTATAGGCCGCGAAATACTCGCCGGGCGTTTTGCCGTCCAGCCAGTCGGCGCTCGTGTTGAGCCACTTGAGATACAGCTCGGGGATCTGCTCCTCGAGTTCGTCCATATTCTTGTACTTCGAGCGGTTTTCGGCGATCCAGCCCTCGGCATACTTGCCGAAGTGCGCGTCAAAATCAATCAGCTTCATGGATATCATCCTTCCTCGTCAGTTTTTCCAGATAAGACGTGTAGTATGCAATCGCGCGGTCGGACAGACCCAGCCTGCGCCGGATAAGCGGCGTGGGATCGGGCAGATCCAGCGTACGCGCCGCGTCGATCAGCACGGCTGCGCCCAGCCCGAGCAGCGCCGTTTCGTGACGCGGCGTTCGGGACGCGCCGTCCGACCACAGCCGGATGAGCTGCGGCACCAGCCGGTCGTCGATGTCTCCGGCCAGCGGCACAAGGCGGCGCAGCGCGCGCTGTATGTAGGTGTCCAGCGGAACCTCGGCGCGGGGAACGGCCGCGTCCGTGTTCAGCGCAGCGCGGCTCACGAGCAGATAGGGGCGCGGCGCAGAGAGCGCTCTGAGCGCGTCCAGCGCGTGCAGCTTGAGCGCATAGGGGACGGACGGCTCGATCAGAGTCGTGCGCAGGAGCCGAATTGCGGTTTCGTCGGCGCGTTTTATCAACGTTTCAATCGCCGCGTGCGCGCATTTATCGCCGCTCAGCAGCGCCCAGCGCAGGCGAGTATCGTCGGCTGCGCCGGTCATAACGCGCTTTCGAGCTTCTTCGGCCAGATCGGGCGCAAGAGCGTCGTTCAGGGGAATGGAGCGGGGGGGCACATTGCCGTTCGTCAGCGCGTCGATATAGAGCGCGGCCAGCTCGTCGTTCGGATTGACGGAAAGCAGCGCGCGCCAGTCGCCAAGCGCATCCTCAGGATTGCCCGCGTTGTAGGAAAGCGCGGCGCGGGCGAGCCACAGCCGGCGGTCGTAGGGAGAATCGGCCAGCGAGACCTTGAGCAGCGGCTCGATATTGCCGGCGTTTAAGGGCAGCAGCACGTCGAGCAGCTGCCGTTTTTCGTAGGGATCCAGCGAGCGCTTTTGCAGCTCGTCGGCCAGCTCGAGCGCGCGCGTTTTATCGCAGACGGACAGCACCTTGAGCGCGTACAGGCAGTCGGCGGTTTGCAGGCCGCGGCGGCGCAAAAGCGTGTTGACCTCGGTGAGCGCGCGCGCGGTTTCTCCGGCTTCGCTCAGCGCGAAGGCATAGAGCGCCTGCGTGGCGGGCACGTCGCTGATGGAAAGGCTCTTTTCGATCAGCGGCAGCGCGCTTTTCGGCTGATCGGCGTTGATCAGCGCGGCGGCGCGGCCGTTCAGGCGGTGGCAGCGCAAAAGGCGGCGCTCGGCCGGCTCGGTCATGTGCTCGGCGTATTGCAGCGCGCTGATGAGCTGCGAGGCCTCCTCATGATAGTCGCCCTCGGGCGCAGCGTCGATATAGCGCAGCGCGGTGGTCTGAGTGCCCTCGGTGTTGCCCATGGCGTACAGGTTGCAGGCCAGGCCGAACCAGACTGCGGGGTCGGCGTTCGGTCTGGAAAGCAGATCGGCCAGCACGCGGTTTGATTCCAGCGGACTGCCCATTTCGCTATATACTTCGGCCAGCTCCATCAGGCGCGCGGTCTGATCCGGTTCGGCCTGCACGGCGCGCAGCAGCAGAGACACGGCCTCTCGATAATGGCCGCCCTGCCGCTTTTTCAGCGCCCGCCGCGCGAAAAATTCGGCGTTCTGGTCAAAGGGCATGACGTTGGAAGAAGGATTGCGCATGAAAACCTCCTATAAAAGGGGTGCTGAAATTACTTTTTGCGGGCCTGCTCGAGCAGCGCGCGCAGCTGCTCCTCGGTGAAGCGATAGGAGCAGTTGCAGAAGTGGCAGTTCAGCTCTGCGCCGTGATCCTCGTTGATGAGCGAGGTCAGCTCCTCCGCGCCCAGCGAGATCAGCCCGCGCTCAAAGCGCTCGCGGCTGCAATCGCAGCGGTAGGCCGGATGCAGCGTGTCGATGATCTCCGGCTCAAGATGCCCCAGAAGCTGCTGGAGAGTGCCGTTCAGGCCGTATTCGGCGAAGGTCTTGCTGATGTTCATGAACATGGGCGCGCTCATTTCGATCGACTTGAGCGCGACTTCAGAGCAGTCGGGCATGACCTGTATGATCAGGCCGCCCGCCGCGACGACCTCCCCTCCGGTCAGCACGCCCAGCGACACCAGCGAGGGGGTCTGTTCGGACGCGGTGAAATACATCGCCAGATCCTCGCCGATCTCGCCGGAGCGCAGATTGACGCGCCCCACATACGGCTCGCGCAGCCCCAGATCCTTGATGACGGTCAGCTGGCCGTTTTTGCCGACCGCGCCGCCCACGTCCAGCTTGCCGTCGGGACGCAGCGGCGGCTCGATGTCGGGATTGTCGACATAGCCCTTGACGCTGCCGTCGGCCTTGGCAACGGCCAGCACCGTGCCCAGCGGGCCGCCGCCCTTGATATAGGCGGTCAGGCTGTCGCGGTCGTCCTTGAGCATTGCGCCCATCATGGACGCGCCGGTCAGCAGACGGCCCAGCGCGGCGGTGGCCACGCGGGAAAGATGGTGAATATTCTGCGCGTCCTGCACGAGACGCGTGCTCTGGCAGAGGAAGGCGCGCGCCTGTCCGCCCATCAGCGAAAGGCGCAGCATGCCGTCCATATTGAGTGTATTGTCGGTCATGAGCGTTTACTCCTGTCAAAATTTTAGTAAGAGTGCGTGAAACGCGGTCAGCTCTTTTTCGCGGTGAAGTGGATGCGCGTTTCGTGCTCGGCGGGGGGCGACATGGTTCTGTCGCCGTAGACGCGAACGTCGGTAAAGCCGCTCTCGCACAGCCATGTGGTCAGCTCGGCCGCATCGTGCGCGCGCTGGCGCTGATGCTCCTCAAAGCGCCGGTACAGCCCGCTCTCCGTCTCCACGAAAAACGTCAGATCCATCGTCAGCACCCGCGTTTCGGGATCCATCTTATTTTGCCACAGATAGGCGACGTTGTCACGCTCTTCTCCGTAAAATGAGCCGTCCATGCGCGTGAGCTTGTCGCGGCTGGATATATCGAAGGCCAGCACGCCGCCCTTTTTGAGGAAGCGAAACGCGCCGTCGAAAAAGGCGCGCACGCTGTCGCGATCGGTCAGGTAGTTTACCGCGTCGCAGCAGGCAGCGATTGCGTCCACGGGGCGGGGCAGCTCCAGCGCGCGCATATCCTGACAGACGAAGGGGATGGACACGCCCGCCTTACGCGCCTTGATCTGCGCCAGCCGCAGCATTTCCTCGGACAGATCGGACGCGGTCAGGCGCACGCCCGCGCGCGCGAAATGCATGGACAGACTGCCCGTGCCGCAGCCGCACTCGCACATAGTGCGCGGCGTGCATCCGGCCGCCTTGATGATGGACAGATAGTAGCGCGCCCATGCGGGATAGTCGAAGTCGTCCATCAGCGAATCATAGACGGCCGCAAAATCTTCGTACATTGAAATTCTCCTGTAAAAAGCGTTGGTGCAGACTGAAGTCTATTTTACTTTAATCAATACAGACTGGAGTCTGATTCCTGAAAAGCGTGTCAAAAAACCTCTGCTGCCGGCGATTGCGTTCTTCGCACAGCGCCGGAAAAATCGCCGCGCTTCGTTTATGCCGCCGGCGGGCAATACAGACTGAAGTCTCAGATGCGGCCGCTCGGCGCAGAAATCGCGTTTCAGCCGCCGCAAAACGGCCGGTGCAAGCCGCGTAAAAGCGCAAAAACAAACCTCGGTCTGTTTTGACGGAAAGCCGTGTATAAAGACAAAAGGAGCGGGCTTACGGCAGCTCGCTCCCTGTTGCAGGCAGACGATCATCGCGGGCATGGCGCAAAAGCGTTTCAGACGCGGCCTTCGCGCAGCCGGCGGGAGACGATCCCTCCGATTTTTCCGGTTTCGCCGGCGGTCAGTCCCGCCCAGCCGACCTGCAAGAGGCGGTCGATCAGGCCGAGCTGCTCGGCGGCTTCGTATTTGAGCCGTTCAATGTCGCTCATCGGACGCAGCGCATCGCGCGCCATGGTTCATCGCATCCTTTCGATGGAGTGTCATGGGCAGTATGCGCCGCTTTGGCAAAAATATGCGTCAGAGGTTCTTGATGTCCTCGTCGGTAACGGTGTCGTCCTCCTCGTTGTAGGAGGGATCGCGCAGGCCCTTGTTCACGTCCGCGCCCTCGATGCGCGGGTTGAGGAAGCGGTCGAAGCAGGCGTTGGCGTAGGACGCGGCCAGGAACTGATACAGCGAGAAGCCGAAGAGTATGTAATAGGCCGCCAGAATCAGCAGCACAATGTTGCTCGGCACGAAATAGGCCACGATCAGCGGGATGAACGTAATCGGCGCCCAGCACAGAAAGGCGATGGGCAGGCGCGCCAGCGTCATGATGATGCTGTTCTGGATCAGTACGCGGAACTTCATGTCGTAGGTCACGGCCATGGGGTAGAGCAGCATGGTGGACATCCACCAGATGCAGCAGAACACCACGATCAACACCTGCGGCACAATCCAGAACATCGACTGCGCGGTCATGGCGGAATAGTAGGTGAAGCCGACGTAGGTCAGCAGCAGCGACAGTCCGCTGATAAAGCCGATGCCCAGCGCGGTTTTCCAGTTGGCCTTTACGGTATCCTTGAAATCGCTCCAGACGAAGGAGTGATCGTCGCGCGCCCAGTTGCGCATCGGCATGGCCAGACCCATGCGGCCGATCGAGGCGATCATCAGGCAGGGGATCATGATCAGCAGATAGAACATGATGTTGCCGCTCATCACGCCGGCCGACACGGCCTCGGTGATCTCGCCGGTCTCGGGATTCACGCCGGAGCTGTAGATCAGCACCATGGCGTTGATGATCGTCCAGATAATCGCGGGCAGCGAGAAGAGGATGTGCAGCAGGTTCAGGCCGATCAGGCCGCTGAAGCGCACCCGCAGCATGGAAAAGAACAGCTGGACGCGGTTTTTCGGCAGCTGGTCGGGCGTAAAGTCCGCCTTGCCGGCTTTGCCATAATAGAAGCTGTTAAACAGACCGGACATGAAACGATCTCTCCTTCCGATGGTTAAAAGCGATTTTTCACATTGTTATTATCATACCACAACGCGGCCGGTTTGCCAAGATGTGAACTGCCGCGAAAGCGCCCTGAATTATGAAATAATTTTAACGTTTTTTCAAAAGACGCGCCCCGGCGGCTCAGATCAGCTCAAGTATGACCGCATTGAGCACGTCGCTTCCGGCCTGCGTCACGCGCGCGCGTCCATTTTCGACGGCCATCAGTCCGCCGCGTACCAGTCGGTCGAGCGTTTTCGCGGGCAGAATTTCTACCGGAACGCCGTATTTCGTGCGCAGCCCCAGCATGACGCACTCCTCGTAAACGTCCCGCTCGGTCAGCGCTTCGGGAGGATCGCCCGCTCTTCCGGCGAGATAATCCTCGAGCGACGCGGTATTTGCAAAGCGCGCGCCGTTCATCAGCGAGTGCGCCGCGCAGCCCAGCCCCAGATAATCGCCGCGCGTCCAATAGACCATATTGTGCCGCGATTCATAGCCGTTTTGCGCGTAATTTGAGATTTCATAGCGATCAAAGCCGTAATCCTTCAGGAAGGCCGCCGCCGTGTGCTGCATACAGACCGCGGTCTCTTCGTCGGGCAGAGTGGCCTTTTTCGCGTCCACGAGCGCCTTCATGGGCGTGCCGTCCTCGACGATCAGGCTGTAGCAGGAGATGTGCCTGATCGGCAAACCGACTGCGGTCTTCAGCGTGTCCTGCCAGTCCTCGAGCGTCTGAAAGGGCAGCGCGTACATGAGATCGACGCTCAGATTGTCAAAGCCCGCGTCCTGCGCCATGAGCACGGCGCAAACGGCCTCGCCGCGGGTGTGTATGCGCCCCAGCGCCTTGAGCAGACGGTCGTCAAACGCCTGAACGCCGATGGACAGCCGGTTGATTCCGGCCGCTCTGTAGGCGCGCAGCTTTTCCGCGTCCAGCGTGCCAGGATTGGCCTCGCAGGTGATCTCCGCGCCGGGCGACAGGGAGAAGCGCTTCGCCGCCGCGTCCATCAGGCGCTTCATGTCGCCGCCGCCGAGCAGCGAGGGCGTGCCGCCGCCGATGAACAGCGTGTCGACGGCCAGATCGCCGAATCGCGATACGGCTTCGTCCATCTCGCGCTCAAGGCGATTCAGGTAATCTGGAATCCGGTCGGTTTTGTCCGGAAAGGACGTAAAGTCGCAATAGGCGCACTTGCGCACGCAGAAGGGAATGTGAATGTAGAGCGAAATGCGCTTCATAGACCCCTCCGTCACAGCATGGGCGCGACGAAATCCTGCGTCTTGGCGGTCAGCTCCACCCATGCGGGGCGGAAGCCGCATTTTATGGCGTTGCGCACGGACGCGACGTTCGACCACGCCGCGCAGTAGAAGGGAACCTTGCCGCGCTCGAGGGCGTAAAGCGCCAGACGCGACGTGAGCGCCGAGGCCACCCCCTGTCCGCGATGGCCGCCGTCCACATCCACGCCGATCTGCCACATGGCGGGGCAGTCCTCGGACGCGCCGGCCAGGCCGATCAGCTCGCCTTTATCATACGCGCCCAGACACAGCCGGTCGAGTTTGCGCCGCTTTTCGCACAGCGCGTTGCTCCACTTTTCAGTATAGAGCGCGGCGAAATCGTCCGGCTGGAGCGCGCGGATCTCGTAGGGGCAGTCCAAGGTGCGCAGCGCGTCCACATCGGGCAGAAAATACTCGGCCATAAAGCAGACGCACAGCCCGTGCGGGCGCAGCGCTTCGTTGAGCACCAGAATCTGCGGCGTTTCAAAGCACTGCTCGGAGCGGTAGCGGCTGATGTATTCCTCAACCGCGTCGGCGTACTGCGGGCGGGTCGACGCGACGACGCCGTGGCCGTAGGTGACCAGATTGCAGTCGAAGGGCAGCGTCAGATAGGCGCGGGCGCGGTCGTCGCGGCGCGAATAGACGATTTTGTTTTTGCCCGAGAGCAGATCGGACGGCGCGCAGTGCAGCTCGACGGCCGACTGATTGAGCGCAATATCGAAAATCTCGCGATTGGTCATGAAGCAGAACCTCGCTTATAATTAAGTAGAAATCATCCTGTCCGAAAGGGCGGGATACAGGAGGACGCGCGGAAAAAGCGTTTCTTCCGCGCGCCTGTCCGGTGTATGTCAGTCCATTTTCAGAACGGCCATGAAGGCCTCGCTGGGTACCTCGACCGAGCCGACCTGCCTCATGCGCTTTTTGCCTTCCTTCTGCTTTTCGAGCAGCTTTTTCTTTCGGGAGATGTCGCCGCCGTAGCACTTGGCGAGCACGTCCTTGCGCAGCGCCTTGACGGTCTCGCGCGCAATGATCTTGCCGCCGATGGCCGCCTGAATCGGGATTTCGAACAGCTGGCGCGGGATGACGTCGCGCAGCTTCTCGGCGATGGAACGGCCGCGGGCATAGGCGCGGTCGCGGTGGACGATGATGGAGAGCGCGTCGCACATTTCGCCGTTGAGCAGTATGTCCAGCTTGACGAGATCGCTCTGGACATAGCCCTTCAATTCATAGTCGAACGACGCGTAGCCGCGCGTGCGGCTCTTGAGCTGATCGAAGAAATCGAATATGACCTCGTTGAGCGGCAGGTCGTAATTGAGCAGCACGCGGCCGCCGTCGATATACTTCATGTCGCGGAATGTGCCGCGCTTGTCCTGGCACAGCTCCATGATCGCGCCCACGAATTCCTGCGGCGTGATGACCTGCGCGTCGACGAACGGCTCCTCCATGTAGTCGATTTCGGTCACGGGCGGCAGGTTGGTCGGGTTGTCGATGCTGATCTTCTCGCCGTCGGTCTTGATGACGTTGTAGACGACGCTGGGCGCGGTGGTGACCAGATCGAGATCGAACTCGCGCTCGAGCCGCTCCTGAATGATCTCCATGTGGAGCAGCCCCAGAAAGCCGCAGCGGAAGCCGTAGCCCAGCGCGGCCGACGTTTCCGGCTCGAAGGAGAGCGCCGCGTCGTTCAGGCGCAGCTTGGCCAGCGCGTCCTTGAGCGTCTCGTAATTCGCGCCGTCGGCCGGGTAGATGCCGCAGTACACCATGGGCAGCACCGGCTTGTAGCCGGGCAGCGGCTCGGCGGCGGGGAGAACCGTGTGGGTGATTGTGTCGCCCACGCGGATGTCGGCGATGTCCTTGATCGACGCGGCGATATAGCCCACCTCGCCGGCGGTCAGCACGCCCGTGGGGTTGTAGCCGCCGGGGCGATAGGTACCCACCTCGGTCACGTCGAACACGCGGCCGCCGGCCATCATGCGGATGGAATCGCCCACGCGTACCGTGCCGTGCTTGATGCGCACGGAGCTGATCGCGCCGCGGTAGTTGTCATAGTAGGAATCGAAGATCAGCGCCTGAAGCGGCGCGTCCGGATCACCCTCGGGGGCGGGAACGTGCTGCGCGATGTCCTCCAGCACATCCTCGATGCCGATGCCCTGCTTGGCGGAGATGAGCGGGCAGTTTTCAGCGTCCAGACCGATTTCGTCCTCGATTTCGTGGCGAACGACCTCGGGCTGCGCGCTGGGCAGGTCGATCTTGTTGACCACGGGCAGGATTTCGAGGTCGTGATCGAGCGCCATATAGACGTTGGCCAGCGTCTGCGCCTCGATGCCCTGCGTCGCGTCCACCACCAGCACCGCGCCCTCGCAGGCCGCCAGCGCGCGGGAGACCTCGTAGGTGAAGTCGACGTGGCCGGGGGTGTCGATCAGGTTGAACTCGTAGGTCTTGCCGTCCTTGGCGGTATAGGGCAGGCGAATGGCCTTCGACTTGATGGTGATGCCGCGCTCGCGCTCCAGCTCCATCGAGTCGAGCACCTGCTCGGTCATGTCGCGCTGCGCCATCACGCCGGTGGCCTCAAGCAGCCGGTCGGCCAGCGTGGATTTGCCGTGGTCGATGTGCGCAATAATGCAGAAATTGCGGATGTTGTCCTGAAGCTTATTTTGCATGGACGTGTGATCTCCTCTATATAAGCAGTTTGACGCGCAATAGGCATAATAATTCTTTATTATTTTACGCCATGCCGCGCCGCGCGTCAATCGCCGTATTGTTATTTGTTGGGCGGCGTGCTATAATGACGAAAAAAGAGAAGGGGAGTAAAGGCATGAGCACACTGGAGGAGAAGCTGACAGGGCGCGGCTTTATCGCGCATCGCTTTGCGACGGGCGAGGAGGCGGCGCGGTTCGTTCTTGAGTCGATTCCCGCGGGCGCAAGCGTGGGGATCGGCGGCTCGATGACGGTCAAGACGCTGCGGCTGGACGAGCGCCTGACGGAAAAGGGCTGTCCCGTTTACTGGCACTGGACGGCGGAAAACAAGCCGGAAGCGCTCAGACGCGCGCAGCAGGCGGACGTTTATCTTTCCTCGGCCAACGCCATTGACGAGGACGGCGTGCTCTACAATATCGACGGCACGGGCAACCGCGTGAGCGCGCTCTCATTCGGCCCGGGCGAGGTGTTCGTGATCGCGGGCGCGAACAAGCGGGTCGCAGGCGGCGAAAAAGCGGCGATCGAGCGCATCAAGACGCAGGCCTGTGGGCAAAACGCGCGCCGTCTGGGGCTGAACACGCCCTGCGCGAAGCTCAACCGCTGCGTGGGCGAGGGCGGCTGTTCATCGCCGCAGCGCATGTGCAGCGTCATGCAGAAGCTCGAGCGCGCGCCGGGCAAACGGGCGTTTCACGTCGTGCTGGTCGACGAGGAACTGGGATATTAAAAGGGAAGCGCAATACTTGCGGGGACTGGCGGTCTGTCCGGCCCTCGATTCTATTTGTCCCGTATGCGGCTTTGCGGGCGGCGGACTCTTGCGCGCCCCTCTTCCATCGTGTATAATGAAGCTGCAATTCGGTGATTGGGCGCGCGCCTTAAAGGCCAAGCGCCGCGCATGGCGGGGAGGAAAAAGCATGATTTATGATTATCTGTTCATCGGTGCGACGACGCTGGCCTGCGCATGGACGGAGGAAGCGGAACGGGCGGGGCGGCGCTGCGCCGTGCTGGAGAGCGCCGGCCTTGTCGGCTATGACTATGCCGAAAGCTGGAAGGCTGATCCTGTCGATCTGTCGGATTGTCCGGACGGGGTGCGCGGTCTGCTGGACGAGCTGACGGCGCGCGGCGCGGTCAATGAACGCGGCGTGCTTCACCTGCCCGCGCTGGGGGCGGTGCTGGCCGGCCGACTGGCGCAGTGCGGCGCGGATCCGTTTTTCTTCAGCCGCGTCACGGGAATTGCCCGCGATGAGGGCGACGCGTTCGACGTGACGGCCTTTTCGCTGGGCGGGGCGTATCATATCCGCGCGCGCAGGATCGTCGATACGACGGCGGATTTTGCGACGCGCCTGTTCTGGGGGCAGGCTGCGCCCGAGTGTATCGCGACGCTTTCCTATGCGGTGCAGAGCGAAACGCCCGTCGCTGGTCTTGCTCCGCGCTCCGGCTGCTATGGCGAGGCGGCTTACGGCGATTTCGCGATGCTTCCCCATGAGAGCACGGCGGGCGCGTCGCGGCGGCTGATCGATCTGTGGCGCGCGGCGGAGGACGATCGTGCGAAAATTGTGCATATCGCGGCCTATCCGTCGGTTCGATCGAGCGAGCAGGCACGCTTTTTCGCGGCGGACGCGGCGTGGGTTCCGTCTCAGGCCTATGGCGAGCCGCTTGCGGCCTATGCGGCGGGCGCGTCCTTTGCGCGGTCGGCAGTCTGGGGCGCTGAATCGGCGCGGCCTGCTGCACCGGAGGAAATCCGAGACGCGGACGTGGACGTGCTGGTCGCGGGTCTGGGTACGGCGGGCGCTGTGGCGGCGGTTTACGCGGCGGCGCGCGGACTGAGCGTAATGGGCGTTGAGAACTTGTCTGTTCCGGGCGGCGCGGCGACGGCCGGCTCGGTGTTCAATTATTATCAGGGCGTGCGCAAGAGCGGCTTTTATCGCGAGATCGACCGCTATCAGGCGGCGTGTCGGGACGTACTGGCGGCGCACCCCACGGACGGCGGCGGTTCGCTGGCCAAGATGTACGCGCTGGAGCGGGCGCTTGACGAGGGCGGCGTAAGGCGCGTCTATAACGCGATGGTCACGGAGGTGCTGACCGACGGTGAAAGGACGGCGGTGGGGGCGCGCTACTGGGCGGCGGACGGCCTGCACGTCATTTATGCAAAGCAGATCATCGACGCGACGGCGGACGGCGTGCTCTGCCGCGCGGCGGGCTGCGAAATGCAGAAGGGGCGCGATGCGGACGGCCTGTTCATGCCCTTTTCGAGCGTGGTCAATCTCTATGAGCCTGCGTCGGGCGTGTTCGGCTTTTCGTATACCGACTGCGGCGTTGTGAATCAGTACGACGCGCGTGCGTTCGGGCGGGCGATCGTGAACGCCGCGTCCGACCGATTTCACCGGCTCGACTGCTACAGGCCGGAAAAGGGCGGGCGCGTATACATGGGCGCGGCGATGCTGACCGGCCTGCGCGAGGGCGAGCGCATCGTCGGCGAGGAGACGGCGCGCCTGAGCGATGCGATAAGCGGCGTTTATACCGATCATCCCATGTTCTATATGTACTCGAACATCGACGGCCACAGCAAGGATTTCGCCTTTGAAGAGCCGATTCTGCGCGACTGGTTCTCGATCGCGGGCATGTGGGGCTGGAATCTGAAGATCCCGCTGTCGGCGGGCATACTGATTCCCAGGGGCTGGAACGGCCTGCTCGCGGCGGGGCGGCACGTCTCGTGCGATCACAGCCTGTCCTACGGCCTGCGCATGATGGACGATATGGCGCGCTGCGCCGAGGCGGCTGTGCTGCTGGCCGAGTACAGCGTGAAGAGCGGAAAGAGCGCGCGCATGATGCCGTATGAAGCGCTGCGCACAGGTATGCTGCGCCATGGCGCGCTGAAGGCGGACGACAGGCCGGCGCTCGAGCGGCAGCCCATCGCCGAAGGTTTCAGCGCGAAAGGAACGCCGTGGCTGACCGATGAAGGCGCGATCCGCGCGGGGCTTGAGAGCGAAGAGTGCGGCTATGCGCTCTGGTCGGCGCGGCAGAAGGGCGCGGCGTTCCGCGAGACGCTGGCGGGCTGGCTGAAGGCGGGCGACGAACGGCTGGCGGTCAACGCGGCGCTGGCGCTTTCGCTGAACGGCTTTGACGACGGCGCGGACGTGCTGCTCCGCGCGCTGGACGACCGCAGCGGCTATATCCCCTCGACCAGCAAGATGTATGTGCCGCCGCGCGTCATGGCCGTGATGCTGGCCTGCGGCCGTCTGGGGCTGCGCGGCGCGGCAGACCGGCTGATAGAGTGCTTCGAGCATCCCGAGAGCACGGACGATATGCCCATTCGCCATCCGTATATCTTCGATAACCGCGAGGACGTGCGCTTCCAGTTCAGGAGCCATGCGTTTGCGGCGCTCATGGAGCTGATGGAGCGCTGCCCGGATATTGAAGCCGGGCTGCTGCCCCGCATGCGCGCGGCGCTGGCCGATCCCGCCTTTGAGCTGACGTCGACGATGATGGGCGACAGCCAGCTGCGCGAAGATCTGACCGGCACGGCGCGCGGAATCTGGAACGCACGCTATCCCGAGCTGTGCGTGTGAGCGGAGAGGAACGTTTTTACGATGAAGGTAACTGCACCGGCGCATTACGCGCTGTTTCACTGCCTGGCTGGCGCGTGTCCGGACACCTGCTGCGTGGGCTGGGAGGTCGTGGTCGACGAGGAGAGCGCGCGGCGCTATCGCGGCGTGGACGGGGCGCTGGGCGAGCGGTTGCGCGGCGCGCTCGAGACGACCGACGGCGAATACAACTTTCATTTAAGCGACGGGCGCTGTCCATTTTTGAACGGCGAGAACCTGTGCGATATTCAGTCGGCGCTGGGTGAGGGCGCGCTGTGCCGCACCTGCCGTCGATTTCCGCGCTTTGAGCACGATTACGGCACTGTGTGCGAGCGTGGACTGTCGCTCTCCTGTCCGGAAGCGGCGCGGCTCATCGTGGGCGCGGAACGCATCGAATTTGAGACGCATGAGGACGCGTCGCTCGAGGTTGCGCCCAACGACATCGACGCGGCGCTCTATCTGGCGCTGCGTGCCCTGCGGCATGAGCTGATCGCGCTGGCGCAGAACCGCGATTACAGCATCGGCGAGCGCATGGCGCTGTGCCTTCTGCTTTCGGCGGCGGCGCAGAAGCGGCTGGACGCGGGCGAGGATGTGAAGAGCCTCTGCGCGGCTTATCGCGACGCGGACGTTCGCCGCGAAAGGCTGGAGGAAGCGCGCAAAATGACCGCGGGCGGTCGCGGAGCGGAGTTGATCTGGCGGGACTGGCTTGACGATCTGGCGGCGCTCGAGCGGCTGACCGATCAGTGGGGCGGCGTGCTGGCGGGCGCGTATGCGGCGAAGGGAGAAGCCGGGCCGGACGGCGAATACGAAAATCTGCTGGTCTACTATCTCTATCGCTATTTTCTGGAGAGCGTGTTCGACGGCGCGGCCTATCGCTCGGTCAAGCTGGCGGTGCTGAGCGTCGCGCTGATCCGGCGACTGCATCGCGCGGAAGCGGGCGCGGACAGGGCGCGGCGCACGGAGCTTATGCGGCTGTATTCGCGGGAAATCGAGCATTCGCAGGAGAATCTGGACGCGGTCTGGAAAATGCTGGGCGACGTGAATCGCGGCGGGAAGCGCTGGCTGCTGAAAATGTGCCTGTGAACCGCGTCGGGCATTCCGATCGGACGCTTTCGGGCTGGAAACGGCGCGGGCGCTGATTTCGCGTAATTTTGAAATGCGCTTCAGTTTCATGTGGGAATTGTGCATATTATTTTGAGCCGTCCATGGACAAATGGGCGGCTCTTATTGTAAAATAGGAGCGTAGAGCATATTTCAAAAGGGAAATACCGCAGACGCAGAAAACGTTTTTCGTGTTCTGCTGTCGTTTCAGGCGGGAAAGCGCGCGGGGAGGGATGGCCGTTGAACTATTGGCGCGCGACGCTGCATTCTCTGCCCGAGGTGCAATTTGCGCATATTTACACCACGCGGGATTACCGGCTGACGATCCCCTCGGGGCGCGATATGATGCAGATCGGCTATATCGTTCAGGGTGCGGCCCGGCGCGTCTGCGAGGGACGGGCGGAGCAGCTCGTTCCGCAGGGGCATCTGTGCGCGTTCATGTACGACCGGCCCTGCCGCATGAGCAGCGACGCGCCGGTACACAGCCACTGGACAGTCAGCTTTTCGGCGCGCATCGACGCGATTCCCATCGGCGAAGCGGAAGCGGCGGCGTTCGAGACGCGGCGCGAGGAAAACGGCGCGCTGACGTTCATCGTGCCGGAAATCTGCGACGAGCAGCTGGCGGCGGGCGGTTCGCAGACCATTCGGGAGATCATCCGCGTGTTTTCGGCGGGCGAGGGGGCGTGGCGCGTGAAGTGCGCCTCGCTCATACTGGCGCTGTTGTCGGAGCTGAGCGACGCGGCGGTACACATGGCGCGGCTGAGCCGGCCGGACAGCCTGCCGCCCTCGGGCGAAAAGTATGTGCGCCGCGCCCGGGCGTATATCGCCGAGCATCTTGCCGAGCCGCTTTCGACGCGCGCCATCGCCGCGCAGCTGGGCGTGAGCGAGGGTTATCTGGCCAATCTGTTCGCGAAAAACGTCGGGCAGAGCGTCACGGAGGTCATCGCCGAGACGCGCATCCGGCGCGTGCGGCTGCTGATGGACACGAGCGGGCTGACGCTCAAGGAAGCGGGGCGCGCGGTCGGTCTGGAGGACGAACACTATCTGTCAAGGCAATTCAAGCGCTATACGGGCATGAACGCGCGCCAGTACCGCGCCGCGCACGCCCATTTTGAGGAGGAAAAGTCATGAAGCATCTGGAAGCGCTCCGGCGGGAAATGGACGCCCGCCCCGATACCAGCGGACGGCTGATGCGCGACGTCTATATGGCGCGCGGCTATGCGGCGCACATGGACGATGAAAACGCCATCGCGCGCGCCTATGCGATCGAGTCGCTCTTTGAGGACTGCCCCAAGCGCGTCTATGAAAGCGACCTGATTCTCGGCTCGATGGCCGATCTGGTCGCGTTTGCGGGCGAGTACGACGAGGCCGAGTACAAGTGGGCGCGCTCCATCGCGTCCAGCTATGGCGAGAGGACGTTCATCACCAACTGCGATCACTATGCGCCCGATTACGAGACGTTCCTGCGCGAGGGCGTGGACGGCACGCTCGAGCGCATTGCGCGCTCCCTGAAGGCGCATGAGGACGATCATGACGCGCAGATTTTCCTCGAATCTGCCGGCATTGCCATGCGGGCGTTCTCGCGCTTCATAGAGGGCTTTGCCGCCGAAGCGAGAAGGAAGGGGCTTGATGAGGCCGCCGCCGTGTGCGAAAGGGTGGCGCATGCCGCGCCGGAGACGTTCCGGGAAGTGCTTCAGCTGATGTGGCTGGTTCACACGGCGTTTCTGTGCGAGGGACGCTACGCCATGGCGATCGGCCGCATGGATCAGTTCCTCTATCCCTATTATAAGCGCGATGCGGACGCGGGGCGGCTCACGCAGGACGAGGCCTGCGAGCTGGTTGCCTGCACGCTGTACAAGATCGGCGAGCGGCGGCTCATGGGCGCGGACGACGTGGTGAACATCGCCATAGGCGGCGTGACGAAGACGGGCGAGAACGCGCTGAACGATTTGTCCTATGTGATCCTCCACGCCGTGGGCGCGTGCAATATCCCCGGGCCGAATCTGTCGGCGCGCATCCATTCGGGCATACCGGAGGATTTCCTCGACGAGTGCTTGCAGGTCATCGGCACGGGGCTGGGCTATCCCGCGCTCATGAACGACGAGGTGAATATTCCGGCGCTCGCGCGGCACGGCTACGCCATTGAGGACGCGCGCAATTACTGCATGGTGGGCTGCATTGAAAACTTCATTCAGGGGATGCAGCCGCCGTGGTCGGACGGGCGCTACAACGTGCCCAAGTACATCGAGCTGGCGCTCAACCGCGGCGCGTGCATGCAGACCGGCGTGAAGATGGGGCCGGACACCGGCGATATTGCGTCCTTTAAGACGATGAACGATTTCATGCGCGCGTTCGAGACGCAGATGCGGTTCGGCGCGGCGGAATACATGATGCGCTTCCGCAATGAAAACGAGCGCTACGACCGCAAGAAGTACATATCGCCCTTCCTGAGCTGCTTCTGCCGCGACTGCATCGGCCGGGGACGGGACATCAACGACGGCGGCGCGGTCTATCCGTCCGTTCACGGCGCGGCCTGCATGGGCATCGGCACGGTGGCGGACAGCCTGGCGGCGATCGAAAAGCTGGTCTATGTCGATCGTCGCATGACGCTGGAAGAGCTGCGCGATATTCTGGCGGCGAATTTCGAAGGATATGGCGCGGAGCGGCGGCTGATGCTGGACGCGCCCAAATATGGCAACGGCGACGACTTTGTGGACAAATACGCCGTGTGGTATGTCGAAAAGACCGACGAGATCTTCAGCCGCTATCGCACATGGGACGGCGGCGCGATCTATACGGGCATCGCCTCGAACACGTCGAACATCCCCGCCGGCCGCGAGGTGGCGGCCACGCCGGACGGCCGCGAAAACGGCGAGCCGATGAGCGACGCGGCCTCGCCCATGCACGGGCGCGATCACGCCGGCCCAACGGCGGTGGTGCTCTCGGTCACGAAGCCGGATTACCGGCTGGTGTCCTGCGGCACGGTGCTCAACCAGAAGTTCAGCCCCTCGATGTTTGGAGACGAGGAGAAGCGCGGCCGGCTTCGCGCGCTCATTCGCGCCTATTTCGCGCGCGGCGGGCAGGAGATGCAGATCAATTCGGTTTCGCGCGAGACGCTGATCGACGCGATGAACCATCCCGCGGGCTATGAGAGCATGGTCGTGCGCGTGTCGGGCTTCAGCGCGTACTATACGGCGCTGGGCCGCGACGTGCAGGAGGACATCCTCAAGCGCACTGAGCATGAGTGAGGGCAAGCTGCGGCGCTTCTGCGCGTGCGACATAAGGACTTTTGCACGGAAGCGTATCGTCTGGTGGCTGATGAATCCGCATTTCGCGCCATGTGAAAAGGACGGCGGCGCGCGGTTCTTCATCTGAACGTAAATAATGACGAGCCGCCGCGGCGTATGGCATTGCGCTAATCAACATTCCGCTGTGACTATGGACTTGGCAAAGGCGGCGCTTGTGCGCAGGCGCGTTATTTGCTGTTTGCTGGAGCCGCATTTCAGCTCTTTGAGAAAATATGGAAGTCATACGGGCTTTCAACTGTGCAAAAACAATAACGAGACGTGCGCCATGAGGAAGCTCTCCGGCGCGCGATAAAGGAGGATAAGTCTATGACGACGGCAAAGCTGGCGCTGTTTATGGGCGCGCATAAGCCCTTCGAGATTCGCACGTTCCCTGTCAATGAGCCTGAGGCGGGCATGGCGCGCATGACGCTCGTTGCCAGCGGCGTCTGCGGCACGGATATGCACTTCATGACCGGCCGGATCCCGCTGGACGGCCCGCAGAACATCGGCCACGAATTCGTCGGCACAATCGACGCGCTCTCCGATGAGGACGCGCGCAAAACCGGCCTGCGCGCGGGCGACAATGTGATTGTGGACATCGCCTGCCCGTGCGGCAAATGCCCGCTCTGCCTTCAGGGCGACGACGCGAACTGCGTCCAGATGGGCGTGACCAACGAGGGCAATCCGCTCGAGGAGCCGCATTTCGTCGGCGGCTACGGCGAGGTGAATTTCACGCGCGTCGACAATCTGATCAAGATTCCCGCGTCGATCGATCCCGAAACGGCGGCGGTGTTCGCCTGCGCAGGGCCGACGGCGCTGCACGCCTTTGAGCTGTCCCGCCGCGCGAACCGGCCGGTTGAAAAGATGAAGTCGGCGGTCGTGCAGGGGCTGGGGCCGGTCGGGCTGTTCGCCGCGATGTACTTAAAGAGCGTCGGCGTGGAGCGCGTGGCGGTGATCACCACGGGCAAGAACCCCCGGCGCGACGAGCTGGCGCGCGCGTTCGGCGCGGATGAGGTGTGGCGGCTCAATGAGCTGAGCGACGCGGAGATCATAGAAAAGGCCAAGACCATGGGAGACGGGCTGGGCGCTGAGCTGGTCTATGAGGCGAGCGGCAGCGTGAAGGCCGTGCCGCTGGGGATGCAGCTCTTGCGCAACCGCGGCGTGTATCTGATCCCCGGCCAGTATTCCAACAGCGGCGAAGCGCCGATCATGCCGCAGCTGATTACGTTCAACGCGCTCCAGCTGATCGGCTCGTCTCAGTATTCCATGACAGACGTCTACCGCTATCTGGACTTCCTGTCCGCGCATCCCGAGCTGCATGAGAAGATCAACGCGCTCATCACGCGCTATCCCGTATCCGACGTGAATCGCGCGTTCGACGACATGGCGGCGGGGCGCTGCGTCAAGGCGCTGCTCGTGAAGGAGGAAAACGCATGAACGAGAAGATAGAAATCATCAGCCGGTACGAAACGCCCTCGTCGCAGACCGAGCGCTGGGGCTTTAAGACGGTAGAGGGAGATATCAAGAGCGCGGGCTCGTTCTCGACGGTAGAGACGCGCTTCTGCGGCAAGTGGGTCAGAACGCTGCGCGTGGGCGGCGTGGGCACCGATCCGGAATACCGGCGCGGCGGCTATGTGCGCGCGATGTTTGAAAAGAGCCTGCGCGAGGCGAAGGCGCGCGGCTGGGCGGTGGCGCTGCTGCACCCCTTTTCGTTCAGCTATTATCGCAAGTTCGGCTATGAACGCATCGCCGACCACCTGATCGTGGATATTCCGATTGCCAAGTTGGAGACGGCGCCGCGCTGCCCGGATTTCGTGCGGATTAAGACGGAAAAGCATCAGCAGGACGTGCTGCGGGTGTACGATGCGTTTTCCGCGGGGCGCAATATCCTTACGCGGCGGCTGGACGCGGATATGTATCCCGTCGATACCGACATCCGCGCGGGCGTGACCTATCTGCACTATGACGAGAGCGGAGAACCCGACGCATATCTCAAGCTGAGCAAGGTCATGGAGCTGGACGTAAACCATCTCTGCAACGGCGTATTGACGGTCAAAGAGCTGGCCTATACGAGCAGGGCGGCGCTGACGGCCGCGCTGGGCTTTATCCGGATGTTCGACGGCGAGGTGGACAGCGTTCACTTCGACAACATCGCCATGTCGCCCGAGGTGGACTGGGCGATCCGGCACTACACCCATGCGCGCTACCGGCTGCTGCCCGACATCATGGCGCGGATACTGGATCCCGAGGTTCTGCTGCGCGCCAACAGCTATCCCGAAGCGGCGGGCGGCTTTACGCTGCGCGTGACCGACGAATACGGCGTGGCGAGCGGCGCGTGGCGCGTGACCTATGCCCATGGACAGGCGCAGATTGAGCGGCTGACAGACGATGCGGCGTGCGATCTCACGATGGACGTACGGCCGCTTGCAGCGCTTCTGTACGGCGCGCTGACGGTCGACGCGGACTCGATTGCCTATCTGGACGGCGTGACGGTGAATAGCTCGACGGAGGATTTCCTGCGCGCCTTCCCGAAGCGGCCGTGCGGTATGTTCGAGCATTTCTGAGAAAGCTGTATACTCGCCGGAAGTTGGATGCGTGTCGGCGACGGCGCGCGGATCGCTTTCAGGCGGCGCAAAAAAACAGGCGCTCCATCCAGTGCGGGTGGAGCGCCTGCTGATATTCAGTGCGTTATCGGGGCGCGATTTCCACGTCGCCTAAACGGACATAGCCGTCCGCGTCGACGCGCTCGCTTTGAATGGCCCAGCGGACGGGACGCGCGCCGTCGAACAGGCCGAGCCGCAGCGCATAGCGGCCGGGCGCGAGGAAACGCGTTCTGAGCTGAATCCGCTCGACAGCGGTTTCGCTGCACATCCAGCGGCGGTTGTCAACGTCGGGCGCGTCAAAGACGGTTTCGCGGCCATGCTCGTCGCGCAGGGCGATCCTGAGTTGATAGCGGTGATAGGCGGGCGCAAAGCCGCGGTTGGTGAGCGTCAGCGTGAGGAACGCGTCCAGTCCCTGCGTGAGCGGCGGCAGCGAAAAGCCCTCGAGGAAATACCAGTAGCCCAGCCGGTTGGCGGCGTAATCGTGGAATTCGCGGTGCCGGTCATACCAATGGTAGATGTCGCCATGGAAGCCGGCGTAGGTGGCGTGCGTGCGGCGCATGGCCTCGATCATGCGCAGGCCGCCCTCTGTGACGCTGTCCGGCGTCATGCGCTGATGGCCCGATTCCAGATCGACCGGCCCGCTGCGCCAGAGCGCGTCGAATGCCTCGGGGCGCGCCAGCATATCATAGCCGAATTTATTGCGGTAATAGTCGACGTAGAGCGAATCGTCGCGTATGCCCATGCGCCGCCCCGCGCAGTATTCGGTCAGACGGGCGGCCGCGGCTCTATCGGACTGCTCGCAGTGGCCGATCATGTCGTCGTTGATCAGTACGAACGTGTCGGGGAAATTGGCGGCGTGCAGGTCGACGTGCGTTTTGAGCACATCGTAGGGATAGACGCGGCAGGTGCCGGAGGTGGTGTGTCCCTCGCCCCATGTGCCGAACGTGCCCACGTCGATAAAGTCGATCAGCGGATGGCCGTTATAGCGCCGTCCATACTCGGCCATGAGATTCGACAGATGATCGAGATAGACCGGATCGCCGTAGTCCGGCTCGATCGCGCTTCCAGAAAAGCCGCGCGCGCCCGCGTCGAACACCCACTTGGGCGTGGCGTAGGGGATCATGCGGCGGCGGGCTTCATAGGTACACAGCCGCATGGAGAAGCAATAGCCCAGACGGCCCCAGTGATCGATGATCGCGTCGAGCTTGTCCCACTCATAGCGGCCGCGCGTCGGCTCTATGTCGTTCCAGTCGAAGCGCAGATACAGATGGTTAAGCCCGGGGAAGGCGCGGAGGTCGTCGCCGGGCTTTATCGTGTTGCGGTAGGCGGGGGCCTTCATGCCGTTGTCGATATAGTGGAAATACCAGCCCTTGTGCGGATTGGTCAGCACGGTACGGTCGTCTTGAAGGGCAGTAAGGTCGCGGTCGAAGAGCGATGACATGGCCTTGTCCTCCTTTTGTCTGCTTAATGACAGTATACGCCCTTTGGCGGCGCATTGCAACGGGAAAACGCTTGCAATCGCCGCAGGAATCTGATAAACTGAACGGGAGTAAGCGACAAAGGCGGTTTATAAAATGATAAAGATTCTTTTCGTGTGCCTGGGCAACATCTGCCGCAGCCCCATGGCTGAGTTTATCTGCCGCGATATGCTCGAAAAGCGCGGCTTATCGCAGAAAATCGTGTGCGCGTCGGCGGCCACGAGCGACGAGGAAGAGGGCAATCCCGTCTATCCGCCCGCGCGGCGGAAGCTGAAGGAAATGGGCATAGACTGCGCGGGAAAGCGCGCCGTTCAGCTCACGCGCGGCGACTATGACCGGTACGACCTGCTTGTCGGCATGGAAAGCCGCAACATCGCGGCAATGCAGCGCATCTGCGGCGGCGATCCCGAGAATAAGATTCATCGTTTGCTGGACGGCGCGCCCAATCCGCGCGACATTGCCGATCCATGGTATACGGGCGATTTCGACGCGGCCTGTCGAGACATTACGGAAGGCTGCGCGCACCTGATCGGCCGTCTGGCCGAGGGCAGAGACGCTTATTGAGCTTGGAGGATATAAAATGCTTCTTTCCGCGGAACACATTTCAAAAAACTATGGCGACAAGCAGCTGCTGGACGATGTGACGTTCTATCTCGAGGAAGGCAAAAAGGCCGGCCTGATCGGGCTGAACGGCACGGGCAAGAGCACGTTTCTGAAGATCCTCGCCGGACGCGTCACGCCGGATACGGGCGCTGTGTCGACCGACCCGAACGTCAAGATTTCCTATCTGCCGCAGAACAGCGAACTGCGCGACGACGACGCGCCGTTGGACGCGATCTTCGAGGGCGACAGCGCCGATTTCCGCGCGCAGGCCGAATATGAAGCCCGCGCCATGCTGAACCGGCTGAACGTCAGCGATCTTGAGCAGAAGGTCGGCTCGATGTCGGGCGGTCAGCGCAAGCGCGTCTCGCTGGTTCGCGCGCTCGTGCATCCCGCGGACGTGCTGATATTAGACGAGCCGACCAACCATCTGGACGGCGAGACCTCCGAGTGGCTTGAGCAGCAGCTGGGGCGCTTTAACGGCGGCATCGTCATGGTGACGCACGACCGCTATTTCCTCGAGCGCGTGGTCAACCAGATCGTCGAGCTGTCGCACGGGCATTTCTACAGCTATGAAGCGAACTATTCGAAATACCTCGAATTGAAGGAGCAGCGGCTGCAAATGGCCGAGAGCACCGAGCGCAAGCGGCAGGCGCTTCTGCGGCGCGAATATCAGTGGATCATGCGCGGCGCGCGGGCGAGGAGCACGAAAAGCGTCGACCGCATCGCCCGCTATGAAGCGCTCAAGGAGCAGAAGGCTCCCGAAACCGATGCGACCGCCCAGATGACCGCCGCCGCCAGCCGGCTGGGCAAGAAGATCATCGAGCTGGAGCACGTCGGCAAGTCCTACGGCGGGCGCTGCGTGACGCGCGATTTCAGCTATACCGTGCAGCGCGGCGACCGCATCGGCGTCGTCGGGCGCAACGGCGCGGGCAAATCGACGCTGCTCAATCTGATCGCCGGACGCATCCAGCCGGACGCGGGCACGATCGACGTGGGCGCGACGGTCAAAATCGGCTATTTCACGCAGGAGGGGCGCGAGCTGGATCCCGAAATGCGCGTGTACGACTTTGTGCGCGAGACGGCCGCCGAATTGAAAACCGTCGAGGGCACGTTCTCGGCCTCGCAGATGCTGGAGCGCTTCCTGTTTTCGCCCGATATGCAGTATTCTAAAATCGGCAGGCTGAGCGGCGGCGAGAAGCGGCGGCTGTATCTTCTGGGCATCCTCATGGCCGCGCCCAACGTGCTGCTGCTCGACGAGCCGACAAACGATCTGGACATCGAGACGCTGACCGTGCTGGAGGACTATCTGCTCTCCTTCCCGGGGGCGGTGCTGGCCGTCTCGCACGATCGCTATTTTCTCGACAAAATCGCCGATCACATATTTGCCGTGCGAGAGGACGGCGCGATTGAGCGCTATACCGGCGATTACAGCGATTATGAGGCGCAGCGCCGCGCGGAGGAAAAGGAGCGGCAGCCCCAGCTCGAAAAGAAGGAAAAGGAAGCCGTGCGCCGCGAGAGCGCGCCGAGAAAGCTGAAATTCTCCTTCAAGGAGCAGCGCGAATACGAGACGATCGACGCGGACATCGCCGCGCTGGAGGAACAGATTGCCCGCTGCGAAGCCGACATGGCGGCCAACGCCAGCGATTATGTCAAGCTGCAGGCGCTCGAGGAGGAGAAAAAGGCGCTCGATCAGCAGCTCGAGGAAAAGACCGAGCGCTGGTGCTATCTGACCGATCTGGCGGAGAAAATCGCCGCGCAGGAAAGCCGGTAAGAAGGGCCGTCGGGCATGGCGGGCGCAGGCGCCTGACGCGGCGCTGCCGAACGCCATGATGCTCACGCGGGGAGGGCCGGCGCGCGTCTCAAAGCGCTCGGACGGCTGGCTCCGCGCCCGATCCGGCGAAAGCTTCAGATGATACTCTGCAATGAGGGGGAAGAACTGTGAGAACATATTTTGACGTCGACTATTGCGGACAGGGCGACGACATGCGCCGCCTGGACGTGTTCGCGCCCGAGGACGAATGCCGCGCGACGGTGATCTGGACGCACGGCGGCGGGCTGGAGGCCGGTTCCCGCAAGGGCTTCGACGGCATTGCCGCGCAGCTGTGCGCTCAGGGGATCGCGTTCGTGAGCGTGGAATATCGGATGTATCCCGCGGCTGCGTTTCCGGCGTTCATCGAGGACTGCGCCGCGGCTTCGCGCTGGGTGTTCGATCATGCGGCGCAGTACGGCCTGAGCGACCGCATATTCTTCGGCGGCTCGTCGGCGGGCGGCTATCTCTCCATGATGCTGTGCTTCGCGCCCGAGTATCTCGCCGCGGTCGGACTGAAGAGCACGGATTTTGCGGGCTATATATTCGACGCGGGTCAGCCCACGACGCACTTCAATGTGCTGAAATATCGCGGCGAGGACAGCCGTCTGTGCCGTCTGGACGAAGCCGCGCCGCTGTATCACATCCACGACGCGCAGCCCGACCGGCCGCTCAAAATCATATTCTCCGAACACGATATGCCGGCGCGGCCGGAGCAGAACCGCCTGCTCATCGCGACGCTCCAGCATTTTGGCTACGACATGAGCAAGATTGACGTGAGCTTCATGGAGGGCTACGGCCATTGCGCCTATTCTGGCAAGGTGGAAAACGGCCGCTGGATACTGGCCGATCTGATCGGCAATTTTGTCGATAAAGCGCTGCGGGAGGGCTGAAGGATGGAAAGACAGACGCTCTTTGCCTGCGGCGACGGCAGCTATAGCGCCTTCCGCATCCCGACGATTCTGACGCTTTCCTCCGGCCGCGTGCTGGTATTCTGCGAGGGGCGGCGCGACGGGCTGGGCGATTCCGGCCGCATCGACATCATGCTGCGCGCGGGCGACGGCGATCGCTTCGGCGATATGCGCGTCGTCGTGAGCGGCGGCGGCGACACGGTGGGCAATCCCTGCCCGGTGCAGGACGGCGCGACCGGCCGCGTGTTCCTCATCTACAACAAAAACGACGCGGACAAGCCC
>CAKTXR010000002.1 GCA_934631025.1 uncultured Clostridia bacterium | reverse complement strand
CTTTTTCTTTGCGTCTGCAAGCTTTTTGTCGAATCCGTCCATAAAAGACGGGCGCGCCGCAGCAGAGCGCCGCGGCGCGTCCGAAAGGTTCTAAGCAGTGCTACAGCTTCTGCACAGGCACATAGAGCAGCATTTTGTCGCCGGGATAAAACTCCTGAACGGCGGCGGCCAGCTCCAGCCCGCGGTCGGGCAGTTCGTGCAGCAGGGTCTGCTGGAGCGCGGGGCCGTAGGTCTGCGGCGTACACTCGACCGTGAGATACTTGAACGCCGGCAGCACCCATTTGCTCCAGCCGGAGGGCGCGGCCGCGTCCAGATCGACCTCAAGGCCGGCCAGATACAGTCCGTCGCTCTCCCAGGGGAAGAAGCGCCGGCCCGCGTCGCTCATCGCGCCCCAGATACCGGCGGGTTTTCCGGTTTCGTCGTGCTTGACCAGCGGCGCGATCTCGCTCATGTGCAGCTGCATATCGCGCCACAGCGGCGGCACCCACTGGCCGCCCTTGGCCGCGTCGCCATAGCCCTCGCGGCCGATGATCGCGATGGGGCCGCGCTCAACCATGCTGATTTTCAAATCCATACCTGGTTTCCTCCGATCAGTTGTACACGTCCGGCGTCCACGGCTCGGTCGGCGCGGGGGTCACGCCCAGCGCGGGGGTGACCATCGGCTTGCTCGCCTCATAGGAGGGATCGTAATCCGGATTGTCCTCGCGGTTGTCGGTGGGATCCCAGTTGCCGCTCCCCAGCGGCGGCGCGGCCAGCTCCTTGAGCTTCTCCTCGTCGCGCGGATTGTCGACATAGCGCACCATGGTGCCCGCGGGCACGTTGTCATAGATCCACTTCGCGTCGGCGCACAGAAGGCGCACGCAGCCCGCCGAGGCGTTCGTGCCCAGCGCGCGGTAGTCGTCGGCGTTGAGCGTGTTGGCATAGCACATCGTCGTGGGCACGGCGTGGAAGAGTATGTGGCCGCTGATGCGGGTGGCGTACTGCGCGTATGTGCCGAAGAGCGACATCATCCACCTCAGCTTCTCGCCGTTCATCTTATAAGTGCCTATGGGCGGCTTGTAGCCGAAGGTGTCGGTCGAGCAGATCATCTCGCGCGCCAGGAGCGAATAGGTTCCGTCCTCGCCGATGGTGTACACGCGCACGACCTGCATACCGCGGTCAACCTCGATGTAGTAGGGGTATTCCAGATCGACCGGCGTCGGCTCGGGCGTCGGCTCGGGCGTGGCGGTCGGGGTGGGGCTGGCCGTCGGCGTGGCCGTGGGTTCGGGGCTGGGGGTGTCGGTCACGGGCGGCTGCGTGTGCGCCGGCTCAGGCGTAGCGGAGGGCGCGTCGGTCGCCTCGGGCGTAACGCCCTCGGCAGTCGGCGCAGCGGGTTTCTCCGTCGGCGTGCCGGGCAGAGCCGTGGCCGTTACGTCCGGCTCAGGCGAAGCCGCGTCGCCGTATTTCCCCACGAGGTAAGCGTCCATGGGCGATCCGCCGTCCAGCACCAATATCCACACGCCCAGCACCACCGCCGCCAGCAGCAGCAGGGCGATCAGCGCGTTTCTGGCCTTGCGGACGCGCCGCGCGGCCTTTCTCTTTCGCGTTGCCATCGGTATTGATTCCTCTTTCTGTCGTCGAAAAGTCCTCAAAGCGCCGCGGGAGACGGTCTTTCGCCGTTCCCGCGGCGTTATCGATTACTTGAACAGGCGGGGCGCGACCAGCAGTCCCATCGGGCGCGTGCGGTATTCATAGCTGAACGACTTGCCGCGGCTCTCCCAGGCGCTCGGGCCGACCCAGCTCAGCGCGTCGTTGCAGTTGTGCAGCGCGCCGAAGCTGTTCACGCGGGAACCGAACACGGTCAGCTCGAGCGTATGCTCACCGGCCGGCGCGTCGATGTGCAGCGTGTAGGGCGCATAGACAATGCGGCCCTTGTCCTCGCCGTCCAGCTTGATGCTCACCAGCGCGCCCTCGTACTGATCGGCCTCAACGGTCAGGCCGTTCGCGCCGCAAGTGCAGGGGATGACGTAGGTCAGCGCGCCGCCGTAGAAGGGCAGACCCTGATTGCGCCAGTCGCCATAGTAGAGCGAGGTCACCTTTTCGGTCAGCTCGCTGTGGCTGCCGCAGCTGTACACGCCGAAATCACCGATCAGGTACATCCACTCGGGATTGACCTTGCGCTGATAGTCGTATTTCACGACCAGCTCGTGCGTGCCGGCGGCAAAATCGGGCAGCACCACTGTGTCCAGGCACTTGTCAACATACCAGCCGTCGACGTTCACCGCCACGGACTTGCCGTCGAACGTGATGGAGGCGTATTCGCTGTCCTCGAGCGCCAGCTTCGCGCCGGAGACGGGAATGCGGCTCACAATGTCGAACGCAAACGCCAGCGTGTGCTTCGCGTCGCCGAAATCCACGCCCGCGGTCACCCACGGCTGCGCGAAATGCTCGCTGCGCAGCTTCCAGCCCAGCAGACGGCGCACGTTGTCGTCGGCGCGCAGAATCTCCTCGCGCTCATGCCAAGGCTCGCCGTCCAGGCTGTAGCGCGCCATGTCGAGCACCATGACGTTCGGCTCGCTGAGCCTGACCGCCACGGGATTGGCCGCGCGCACCTCGGTAAGCTCCGCGCCCTTTTCGGGGGCGGGCACAGGGCGGGCGCAGCAGGGGCAGACGGGGCTGAGCTTCAAAAGCAGGCTGTCGTGCGCGTCGAAGGTGTTGTAGACGTAGGTCACGCCGTCCTCAATCTTCTGCTCGATCGTGCCCACCTCGCCGGTAAGCGCATCCCACTTTTCGACCGTCCAGTTGCCGCGCAGGCGAATCTCGCACCGCTCAGGCCTGGTGACGAACTTGTTCTGCGGATTGAAGGCCTGGCAGATGAACAGCCAGCGGTCCTCGCCGTCTTTGCGCATCTGGTGGATCAGTCCGTTCGTGCGGCTGCCCTTTTCACCGCGCACATCCACCTGACGGAAGTCGTCCAGCGCTTCAAGCAGCTCCACGCCGTTCATGCCGATGCAGACCGACTGCTCGGCCAGCTTCTTCACGCGGTCGGAGGGGAGAGCGTCCACCAGCGTGGGGATGCGGCCCGCGAAGATCAGCCGGCCGCCCGCCGCCTTGAAGGCCTCCAGACGCTCGACAGTGCTGGAGCGCAGCGTCTCGCAGCCGGGCACGACCACCGCGTCGTAGGCCATCTTGCCGACGGACAGCGGCGCGCCGCCCTTTTCGCACTGGCGGGGCAGCAGCGATTCGCTGATGTAATCGTAATCGATCATGCCGCACACGAGCCATCTGGCCATGCTCTGGAACGCCTTGTCCATCTCCTCGCGCACGGCGGCGGTCTGCTCGCGGGGGCCCCAGTGCAGCCAGTAGCTCTCGACCGGATGCACGACGCCCACATGAATATCGCACGCGCCGCGGGTCAGGGCGGTGTTCACGCGCGCAAAGTAGTTCTCGACATAGGGATATTCCTTATACCACGCCGACTGATAGCTGATCGAGGCGGGATAATCGCGCTTGGCGGGGCCGCCCATGGTGTACCAGCTCAGATGCGGCACGCGCACGGTCACGCCCAGCGCCGCCTGCCAGTCGCCCTGCAGCTTGTGGCCGCGGAAGTCGAAATCCCAGTTGGTCACGCCGTACAGCTCGCTGGTCATGCCCGGATAGCCGAACTGATGCACCGCGGAGGCCGCCTGCTTGGCGGTGGTGAACTCGCGACTGTCGCACAGCATGTCGATGCCGGGCAGCTGGAAGCTGCGGTAGGAACGCATGGCCTCGCCCAGAGCGGCGGTCTGCGATTCGAGCGTCGGCTCCTCCATCATGTGGCCGGTCAGCATGATGCCGTTCCTGCCGCACCAGCCGCCTACGGTGTCCGCAAAGGCGGAGGAGAAGCGCTCGGCAATGTGATCGTGATAGTGATAGCGCGTGACGGAGATCTTGCCCTCGGGCAGCTCCCAGATCAGCTCGGGCAGCTTGTCCAGCAGATCCTCGCCGTACGCCGCCTGATAGGTCTCGCACAGATCGTTCGTGAAGGGCAGCGTCACATCCTTCTTCTCACCCGCGAAGCCCAGCGTCTGCTTGCGGGAGAACTGCGGCTCGTCGGTGAAGATGGCGGGCACGGTCTTGCCGAAGCTCTCGCCCAGCGCTTCCTTATAGCGCTCGTGGGTCGTAGCGACGAACTTCTCGACCGCCCTGGGGTTGAGCGTGTCCAGATAGGTCTCGTTGTTGTACCATGGCGAGGGCGCGCTGATCTCGACATAGGCGTACCACATGCCGTCCTCGTGCGGCGTGCCGTTCTCTACGCGCTCGTAATGCGCCAGGCAGCCGCCCTTCAGCGTCACGCGGTACTGCGCGAGCAGCGTTCCGTTCTCCTGACGCGCGCCGACCGACTGAGAGGTGGTCACGACGCTCTTTTCGCCCTGACCGTAGGGGGTGGGCGTGAAGAGCAGATAGCGCGCCGAATAGCGCCTGTCGCGCGTCACCAGACCGCCCGCCGCGCCGGAGGGCCAGCGATCCTCGTCGTAGAGCCAGCAGAGCATGTGGTTCTTCTCGGCCTCGTCGCGGCAGGCGCGGGTCAGATCCATGAACTCGTCGCTCAGATAGGGCGTGGCCATGCCCGAGCGGGAGTGCATATGGAAGCCGCCCATGCCCATCTCCTTGAATATGTCGATCTGGCGCAGCAGCTCGTCCTTCTCAAGACGGCCGTTCCACGCCCAGAACGGCGCGCAGCGGTACTCGCTGCCGGGGTTTTCAAACAGGCTCTTCTCCAGCTTCTCATCCTTGGAATGAGGATACAGCATATTTGTCAGTCCTTTCTCCCTAACTATATTTGTTCGTTGCAGGTTTTCTCTCTCAGCCGCCCGATCGCCCAGCGCGCGTGCGTGCTCACCGGCTCGGGCAGATCAGTCAGCGTCTCCAGCAGCGGCAGCAGATCCTTTCGGTTCCGATGGGCCGCCGCCAGCGCCGCGCGGTTCAAAAGCCGCATTTTGCGCGCGTTATTCCTGCCGATCAGGGGAATAAACGCCTTGTACTCTCCCGAAAGCAGCCCTTCGAGCGACAGCGCTTTCTTCACGTCCGGCGGTATGTCGGTGGGCACAACCCGCGCATTTCTCGGGCAGGCGCGCTGGCACAGGTCGCAGCCCAGCAGGCTCGCGCCGGTCAGCGGCCGCATTTCCTCGGGCAGCGGCAGGTTTTCCGGCTGCGCGCGCACGCATCGGGCGACGTCCAGCGTGCCGTCTCCGCGCAGCGCTTTCGTCGGACACGCGTCCATGCAGGCATGGCAGTTAAGACAGCGCTTGTCCAGTCCGCGCGCGTCGTCGTCCGTGCGCGCACAGGGCATGTCGGTCACGATGGTTTGCAAACTCACGCGCGTGCCGTATTGACCCGCAGCGATCAGCGTATTGCGCCCCTGCCGCCCCAGTCCTGCGCGCGCCGAGAGCGGCTTCACGCGCAGCTCCGAGGTCATGACCGCCTTCACGCCGTGTTCGCACAGCCAGCCAGCAAACAGGCGCGCGTTCTCGTGAGCGCGGTTGCTGGTAAGGTAGTAAGCGTCGATCTCCGCGTCGGGCGGGTTGGGCCTGAACGGGCGATACGGCATAACCAGCAGCAGCACGCTCCGCGCTTCGGGCAGAATCTCATGCGGATCGGCGATCAGCCCCATGGCCTGCGGATGAATCGCGCCCTCCGGCATGGGCACGGGCGCTGTGCCCGCCACGGCGATTTCTTCAAAGCCGAATGTCTGCGCCGCCGCGCGCACCTCGTCCCACGTCACAGCGGTCTGCGGCCCAGCGGCTTATAGACCAGCCGGCCGCCCTCCCGCGTACTCTCGAACAGCGTAATCGCGCGCACATCAAACGAAACGCGCTCGACGCTCGGATAAGGCAGAACCACGCGGGCGGAACGCGCCACGGTGATATGCGGCGTATAAGCGCCCTCCTCGAGGGGAAAGCCGTTCTCGCGCAGTATGGCTTGCAGCCGCGCCTGCGTGTCGAAAAGCGCGGCGTTTTTGTCCAGCCCCGCCCAGATCACGCTGCCGACCCTGAACGCGTCGATCCTTCCCGACAGCGCGAGCGTAAACGGCGCTCTCCAGCACAGCGCGCCCAGACGAAGCAGCTCCGGCACGGCGTTTTCGTCCGTCTGCCCCAGAAAGGCCAGCGTGACGTGATAGTTGTCCGCGTCGGTCAATTTGCCCTTTTCAAGGCGCATTTTTTCCGCCGCCGCCCTCACCGCCGCGCGCGCTTCATCGCTCAGTTCAACGCCGAAAAACAGGCGCTTCGTATTCACTTGAGCGTCGCCGCCGCGCTGGCGCTGCCGCCCAGCGTACCCTTGACGGAGACGGTCATCTCGCCGCCCTGCCGCTCGAAGCGGATATAGACGGTCAGCGGCTCGCCGATATAGTTCACGCGGATCTCGAGCGCGTCGTCCTTCCACTGCGCCGCGGCGGCGGTGCGGGCATAGCGCGTCCAGCCGGCGGGGGCGAGCTGCGGATCGGGGCTGAGCGCCGGCGCGCCCCAGGCATAAGGCACAAAGCCGCTCTCTCCGGCGACGGTGAGCGTCAGATAGCGCTCGTACACGCTGATCTTCTCAAGGCGCAGCGGATTCTCGGGCAGAGCAAACTTCGCGCCGAACGGGAAGCCTTTGGCCTCGTCCGCGATGGGAAGGAAGGCGGGACGGCTGAATTCCTCGCTCGTCTTTTTGAGCGACTGCGCCGCTTCCTCGCCATAGACCTGCGGCAGATCGAACGTGGCGGGCAGGAGATACTTTTCGATCAGCTTGAGCGGATAGCCGATGGAAATATCGCCGCCCAGCGCGCTGGTGAACACGACCACCATCTCGCGTTCGGGCAGCACGACGATGAACTGGCCGCCCATGCCGTCCGCGCGGAAGCCGCCAAACGCGTTCTTCCACACCTGATACCCGTAGCCCGCCGCCCAGTTGGGGTCCTGATTGGGGTCGTCGGGATTGGCGTTGTCGATGTGCTTTGTCTGCGCGGCGCAGATATAGGCGTTGGAGATCAGCTGCTTATTGCCCCAGCGGCCGCGGCCCAGGAGCAGCGTGCCCATGCGCAGCATATCGCGCGGAGTGATGCGCAGGCCGGTGCCGCCCTGATTGACGCCGCGCGGGCAGGCCGCCCACTCCGCGTCCTTAATGCCGATCGTATCGAAAATCCACTCGTTGGCCAGCTCGAGCGCGCTCTTGCCGGTCACGCGGGTCAGGATCGCCGAGAGCATATAGGTCGCGCCGGTGTTGTAGACGAAGCGCGTGCCCGGCTCTTCGTCCACGGGGCGATTGAGGAAAATCTTCACCCAGTCGGCGTTTTTGTCGTTTTCGGTTTGCAGCATCGCGCCGAAGGTATCCTGCGCGTGGCCGCTGCCCATCTCGAGCAGGTTTTCAATGGTCATGGCGCGCAGATTGTCGTTCACGGACGCGATTTCAACATCCGGAAAGAAATCCAGCACATGATCGTGAACGCTGATCAGTCCCTTGTCCTGCGCAATGCCGATCAGCATGGAGGTAAACGTCTTGGAGCAGGAGAACATCGAGTGCTTCGTCTCGGCGGTGTAGGGCGCGAAATACTGCTCGAACACCAGATGGCCGCGG
This sequence comes from uncultured Clostridia bacterium, assembly GCA_934631025.1. Lineage (GTDB taxonomy): Bacteria > Bacillota > Clostridia > Christensenellales > Aristaeellaceae > Firm-10. The sequence goes on along the minus strand of CAKTXR010000002.1, from coordinate 180,726 downwards.
CGCATGATCAGCATGGAATGGATGTCCGCGCCCGTCTCGCGAATATCCAGCAGCATCTTTTCAATAGCGCGGCTGGAAATACCCTGCGCTTCGGGTGTGGAGCGGGCAAAATCCGCCTGCGGGTAAATCATCATGTCAATAAGCCTCCTCATATCTCTCCCCGCAAAGGGGCGCGGGGCACAGAGCCGATTATAACCGCGTTCATTATACCACAGACCGGCGGCCATGGCAATTCATCGCGGCGGTTCTTTCCATATTTTATAGCGGATTTTGAAGGGAATCCCCGGCACATTTCCATTTGACGGGCCGTGCGGGGCGGCGTGCCATGCTATCCGGCGGATTTGAGCGATTGATTCGGGAAAAAGCCGCCATGAACCGAAAAACCTCGCGTGATCTCGATCTGAGCGGCGTGTTCCGGCGCATCAGCGCGCGCCCGTCCTTCGCCGGCGGGCAGGCGCGCCGCGGCTGCGCCGTTCCGCGCGATGGCCGAACAGCAAAGCGTTTCCGACTCACAGATTTGGCGCAGTTGCATGAAAAGCCGCGCCCGACCCTTCAGCTGGTTTTATCCGCGCCTTTTCTGCCGCCGCGCGATACGGAGCTGCGTATGCCAATAAAGGATCGCCATGCTCTCAGTCCTTTCACGAAGCGCGTCGAAAACGGCATTATGGCGTTCGGCCGTGCGCTTGAGGACGATCCCGCCGTCTCCCGCACGGCGACCGCCCCTCCGGAAAGGAGCCGCTGAATGGAGCGGTCATAAGATCGTTTCACTTTTTCGGAAGATTTTTGACGCGCGCATTCCCGCGTTGTGCTATACTGAAGGAAAAAGCGGCGCCGCGCGCACCGCTTTTCCAGAGCGCGCTCCAAAGGCCGAAAATCCTGCACCGGAACGGCCGTCATAGAAGCGGCGCTCTGTTCGCACTTAAATACACATTGCTACAGGGAGGATACCGCCATGACCCGAGAGGAAGCCTGCCGCCTGCTGGCCGAAGCGCCCGTGTTCTGGTCGCGCCTGGGATTCTGCTACGACCCGCCGCGCGCCGGAGCGGATGGAAAGCCCATCGTCTTTTGCGAGGATTTCGCCAAATACCGCCGCTGCCACGACGCTTTTTCGGCCATCGGCGTGGACGTTCACTCCAGCATCATCCACAGCGGCTGGATGGGCGTCGACCGCTATGATTATTCGCTGACCGACCGCACGCTGGACGCGCTTTTGAAGGGCGCGCCTGAGCGGCTCTACATTCCGCGCGTCAAGCTCAACGTGCCGCCCGAGTGGTGCCGCGTGCATCCCGAGGAGACATTCGTCTATTACGGCGGCCCGAAGGACCCCGCCGAGATCGCCGCGCTGGCTAACACGCCCGCGCACGACTGGTTCGGCTTTGAATCGGAGATGGGCTATCCCACCAACGGCGGCTCGGGCTTCGTGGACGACCGCCCCAATCTGAACGGCGTGATCGGCCTTCAGAGCTTCTCGTCGAAAATCTGGGTGAAGGACGCGTGCGAAGCGCTGAAAAAATTCATAGAGCATCTCGAAAACGGCCCCTACGCGCGGCAGATTCTGGCCTATCACGTCGCGTTCGGCTGCTGCGGCGAGACGACCAACTGGGGTTCCTGGCGCGCGGGCGGCGAAAACCGGCGCGGCGATTACGGAATCAGCCACCGCCGCGATTTCCTCGCCTGGGGCGTTCAGAAATACGGCTCGCTCGAAGCGGTCGAAAGGGCGTGGAAGCAGCAAAACCTCACGCCCGACACGCTGATCATCCCCGCGCCGAACCGGCGGGAAGCGAAAGGCCAGACGCTCGAGGGCATGTTCTTTTCTGAGGGCGATCAGGCGCTGCTGCCCGATTATCACGCGTTCCTTTCCGAAAGGTGCGCCGAGGCCGTGCTGGCGCTGGGCAGAACGGTCCACGAGGCCGCCGACAAGCCCGCGGGCGCGTTTTACGGCTATCTGGTCGTGCCGCAGGCCGCGTACGCCGGACATCTGGCGGTGGAGAAGATTCTCTCCTCGCCGGACGTGGATTTCCTCGCCTCGCCGCGCGCCTACGACTACTGCGTCGCGGGCGAACCGGGCGGAGAGCAGGCCCCCACGCAGTCCTACAACCGCCGCAAGATCTGGATGGACGAGCTGGACAACTGGACGCACCTTGATCTGCTCAAGCGCTCGCTGGCCGCGCGCAATATGTTCGAGACGCGCACGCTGCTCTGGCGCGAGGTGAGCAAGAACCTCGCCTTCGGCCAGAACTTCTGGTGGATGGATCTGGGCGAGGGCTGGTACGACAGCCCCGAGATCATGGCCGAGCTGAAGACGCTGCGTTCGCTGATCGCCGAGCTGCGCGCAAAGCCGAGACGGCGCACCGCCGAAATCCTCATCGTCGTGGACGAGGAGAGCCTGCAAACCACCGCCGTGAGCTATGCGCTCAATCAGGCGCTGACCAAGCGCGTCAAGCGCGAAATCCGCCTGTGCGGCGCGATGGCCGACGAATACCGCCTGCACGATCTCTTCGACATGGACTTGAGCGGCTATCGCTTCATCGTGTTCATCAACGCCTTCGCGCTGACCGTCGAGCAGAAGCGCATGATTGAAGCGCGCATCCGCCCCGACGCATCGATACTGTGGCACTACGCGCCCGGCGTTCGCGGCGGCGATTTCGATCTGAGCCGCGTGAAGGCGATCGCCGGTCTGGGCGTTCTGCCGCACGACGGCCACGACGCGCGCGTCTACGCGGACTGCTCGGAAAGCGGCTGCGACTATCCCGCCCTGCGCGTCGCGCCCGATTCCGACGCACAGCCGCTCATGACCGACTCTGACGGCTCGATCGTTCTGGCGAGCGCGCCGCGCGGCGAGGGAACGAGCTTCCTGTGCGCCGAACCGGTGCTGACCAGCCGCGAGCTGCGCCCCCTGATCGAGCGCGCGGGCGTGACGCTCCCCGCGCCCGAGGGCTGCGCGGTGTACGCCGACAGCCGCTTTACGGCGGTCTATCCGCACGAGGACGCGCGCATCTCCGTACCGGAACACGCCTGCACGGAGATGATGACCGGCGCGCGCTATCCGGCCTGCTCCGGCGAGACGATCGACGTACCGGCGCGCGGCGCGGCGTTCTTCCGGTTTGACGACTGAAGCGCGTTTCGATGAGGCGGCGCGGTCAGTCTGAATTTGAGAAAGGCGCGACGAAGCGCAGCTCCTGAGCTGGGCGTGCGGAAAGCGCATCGACAAAAATACATACGCGCACGGCGTTTCTGCTCTGTGCGCGTTTTTTATGGACATGAAGAGTTCTCTGCCCGCCAGGCCTTTGCCGCTTTACCGTTATCGTCCTGAAGGCGAAAGCCGGAAGCGACGGAAGAGGAAGCGGACGCTCATGCGCATTGCGCGCGGTTTGAGCGCACTGACCCACACTTTTCGGAACATAGATAGACGCGCGGCGCATGAGGTTCTCTCCCCCCCCCCCGATACGCCGCGCGTACTTTTACCATCGCGTCATGTTCTTCTCGAATTTGGCGGTGTAGGCCGCCTTCAGCTCGTCCGGCGATATGCCGTAGCAGAGCAGAACGTCGTTGTAATACATCAGCACGTCGGCCAGTTCCTCGACCAGATGCGCCCGCAGCGCCGGATCGCTGGCCGCCCGCTCGCCGCCGTTTTTCTTGACAATATCGATGACCTCGCCGATTTCACCGACCATCCACAGCAGCTTGTTCCCGCCCGTCGCCGCGTCGACCGGTTCCCACTTGTGCTTATACTTTTCCTGAAGGATACGCTGCATTTCCTGCATTTCGCCGATGCTGAAATCCGCCATGCCGCACCCTCCTCACTCGCCCAGCAGCGCTTTCCGATGGCGCGGCCAGAAGTGGCTCAGATACTCGCCTGCGGCCGCCGCGCCGCCCCGTCCGTCGGGATGGCCGCCGAACGCCGCGAAATTATCGCGCGGAACCGGCTGGCAGAGCATGGACGCGATGTCGAACACAGCGTCCGCGCCCAGTCCGTCCTCGCGGATGGCGTTCACCGCCGCGCGCCACATTTCCTCGTTGCGCTCGGTCATGTCGAAGGGCGGTATGGTGAGCAGCACGACCTTCGGATGCTTCTCGGACGCGTGCAGCGCGCGGATCGCCGAGCGGAGGTTCTCGGTCAGCTGCGGGCCGCAGCCCTGAAAGATGTCGTTCACGCCGAAACAGAGATTGACAATATCGCCCTGCTTCGCCTTATTGAGCCACGCGCCATCCTTCGCCGCGTCCTCGCCCCGGCCGTAGCCCAGCCCGATGTTCCAGACCGCCACATCGTGCTCCATGCCCATGGCGATGCGCGTCGCCCACTGCTCGTATTCGTTCACGCGCGTGCCGCAGCCCTGCGTGATGGAATCACCCATGAACACCATCTGCGCGCGCACGTTGCGGTCGGCGGCGAACTGATCGGGCAGCGTGACCATGCGCTCCTCGGCAAAGGCGTCCTGTCCGTCGAAGCAGCGATCGCCGTCCGTAATATAGCACAGTGCCTGACTGTCGGGCGTGGCGGGCAGGCGGCAGCCGTCCTCCAGCGCGCGCAGGCACCAGCTGTAGACGATATAGCCGTTCTCGGGCACGTCAATCTCAACCGGCGCGCTGGTCACGCACGCCTTCGGCTCGACGATGTTCTCCGGCCAGTCGACCCCGACCATAACGCCGGTCAAAGCCGCGTTTTCATCGGCCGCGCCGGCCGCCGCCGAGACGATCGCGAACCGGCCGCCCGGCAGATCGGCGCAGGATTCGCTGCCGTCGGCCCATGTGCTGTCCACGCTGTTGCTGAAGAAGAAGCGCCAGTTAAGCCGCCCCGCCTCGAGCGGACGCAGCAGCACGCGGAATGTGCGCGTCTCGCCGCGATTCAGCGCGATAAAATAGTTGTGGGACGTGCTGATGCCCGTGTTGGATGCAAACATACTTATCTATCGTCCTTTCGTTTTATGTCGGAGGAAGCTCGATCTCATGCGCGGGGAACACCCTCGACCGCCTGTCTGTGATCGTCCCCTCTCGCGGGAAAGCCGGAGGAAACAGCGCCTGCACCGCGCCCACTGGGAATCCCCATCCCCAACCCGCGAACAGCGCATTTTCTACAGAGAAAACAGAAAGCGGGCAACGCTTAACGAAACGCACGGTGCGCCCGTGGAGAACGACCCTGTCCCTGCAAGAATCCATCGCCCATGGAGAAGCGCTAAGAACTGGAATGCGCAGCGGAGCGCATGACGCGCCCGCGAGAAAACAGCCTCATCCCCGCAAGCAATCCATTGCCCATAAAAAGCGCTGAATGCCGGAATGCTTAACAGCGCGGCACACCTGCGGGGAAAACACCCTCATTCGCCGCCCGCCGTCAAGAACGCCCCGCTCTTCCTGCCGGAAAGCCAAACGCGGTCATCCCGCGCATCTCATCGCACGTCGCGCCAGCTCTTCGGCGCGTCGCCCGGATCGTCCGCTTCGCGCAGAAACTTGACATACCACGTCACGCCCAGCCACCTGCCCATCTTATAGCCGGTGCGCGGCATGACGCACATCTTCTCATAGCCCATCTTTTCATGAAAGGCGCAGCTGGCGGCGTTCTCCTCCGTCACGAGGGCATAGGCGCTGACATAGTCCATGCGCCGGAGCGCGTCCTCGAGCAGCGCGTAAAACCGCCGCCCTATGCCCTTTCCATGCCACTTTTTGCTGATATAGACCGACATATCCGCGTCCCAGCAGTAGGCGCGGCGCTCAAACGCGCGGTCGGCATAGGCGTATCCGGCGATCTCGCCGTTCTCCTCCGCCACGAACCACGGAAAATTCTGCGTAATCCGCTCGAACCGCGCCGCAAAATCCTCCAGCGAGGGCGTTTCATATTCGAACGACACGGTGGTCTCTTCGACATACGGCCTGTAAATCTCCAGCATGGCCGCAACGTCCGCTTTTGTCGCTTCTCTGTAAATCATGGCTGTTCCTCCGCCCGTTCGGGTTCGTCGTCCCGCGCCGCCGCTTCGGCAGGCTTTTCAATCGCTGCATCAGCGGTTTCATGGGCCTGTACAGTCTCCGCGGACACGGAAGAATCGCTCTCAGCGGGCGTATCTGCGGCTTCAGACGCTTCCGGCGCATTTTCGGCAGACTGCGCGCCCTTTCCGCGCCGCCTGCGCTTCTTTTTGCCCGCGCTGGCCGCCTTTTCCGCCGCGGCCTTTTCGGCGCGCTCGTTCATCTCCTGCCGCACGGCGTTCATGAGCGCTTCCTTCTCGTTGGGCAGCTCGCCCTCGACGACGCGCGCGAGCAGGCCGTTCAGCGTATCGCCGATCATGCGGCGCGTCACGCCCAGCCGGAACAGATCGTCGCCCTTCATGGCGAGCTGCTTCAGGCTCACGCAGTCGCCCTGCTGCACGATCATGTGGCACAGCGCCGTGACGTGCGCGCTTTGCAGCTCGGCCAGCCCCAGCAGCAGATCTTCTCCGCACTGACCGGCCAGGCGGCGCATCCCCGCGCGGTCGGTGGGCATAGGCGCTTTGCCGCGCTCGATGACGCTCTCGATGAACTTGCGGCTGACCTTGCTGGTCTTAAGGCGCGTCACGCACGCGCCCGCCGCTTCGACCGGCAGATCGCTGAGCAGCGCCGCCAGCCGCAGCTCCGGCACGGGCGACACCAGCGACACGCGCCGCGCGGCCAGCATGTACTCGTCCTGAGACAGCGCATGCAGCTCGGGCATGACGACCTCAAGCACGTCGCGGTATTCGAGCAGAATCGATTCCGCGCGCGCGCCGCAGAGCAGCTTTTTCAGCTCGGTCAGTATGCGCTCCACGGCGATTTTCGAGAGGTTTTCGCGCTCCAGATGCACGGCGCGCGCCGTTCCGGCCTCGATGTCGAAATCCAGCACGGAGGAAAAGCGCAGGGCGCGCAGTATGCGCAGCGCGTCCTCGTTGAAGCGCACGTCGGCCTCGCCCACGCAGCGGATGATCTTGTTTTCGAGATCCTCCTCGCCGCCCACATAGTCGATCAGCCCCGCCTGCTCGTTCCAGCACAGCGCGTTGACGGTGAAATCGCGCCGCTGCACGTCCTCATAGAGATTGCCGGTGAACACCACGTCGTCCGGATGACGGCCGTCCTCGTATTCGCCGTCGATGCGGAAGGTGGTGATCTCGATGGGCTGGCCGTATTTGATCAGCGTCACCGTGCCGTGCTTTAAGCCGTTGGTGAGCAGCCGGTCTTTGGCAAAGAGCGCCATGACCTCCTCGGGCAGCGCGCTGGTGGTCACGTCGTAGTCGCTGGGCGTTTTGCCGAGCAGGTGATCGCGCACGCTGCCGCCCACGATATACGCCTGATAGCCCGCGCCGGTGAGCGACTTGATCGCGTACTGCGCGGATCTGGGCAGATGGATTTTCATAGGGCTTCGTCACTGTCCTTTATGACTCGGCGCGTCAAAAACCTGTAGTCAAGGCGCGCGCCGTGTGGTATAATCAGAATGTATACATTATAGCACACAATCTCCGCATGGAAAAGAGAATTTATCGGGAGGACGGATATGTTCGCGCATCTTCATATGCACACGGAATACAGCCTGCTGGACGGCGCCAGCCGCATCGAGCCGCTGCTGGACAAAATTCAGGCGCTGGGCATGACCCACTGCGCCATTACCGACCACGGCGCGATGTACGGCGTGGTGGATTTTTATCAGCAGGCGCTGAAGCGCGGCATCCATCCGGTCATCGGCTGCGAGGTGTACATCTGCAAGGATCTGACCGACAAAAGCTCGGGCGCGCGCGATTACAGCCACTTAATCCTGCTGTGCGAAAACCAGAAGGGCTATGAAAACCTCATCTACATGGTCAGCCGCGGCTTTGTGGACGGCTTTTACTACAAGCCCCGCATCGACTACAAGCTGCTCGCCGAGCGGCACGAGGGGCTTATCGGCCTGTCCGCGTGCATTTCGGGCGACATTCCCTCGCTGCTGCTGGACGGCCGCGAGCACGACGCGCGCGATATGGCGCAGAAATATCTCGACATATTCGGGCGCGGCAATTTCTTCATCGAAATACAGGATCACGGCCTTGAGAACCAGAAGCGCGTGCTGCCCGGCCTGATCGCGCTGGCGCGGGAGATGGACATTCCCCTCGTCGCCACGAACGACTGCCACTACATAAACCGCGAGGACGCGCAGGCGCAGGAAGTGCTCATGTGCATACAGACCGGCAAGACGCTGGGCGACGAAAAGCGGATGCGCATGGAGTGCGACGAGATGTTCGTCAAATCCGAAGCGGAAATGCGCGAGGTCTTTCCGAATCTCCCCGAGGCGCTCGAGAACACCGTCAAGATCGCCGAGCGCTGCCATGTGGAGTTCGACTTCAAGACGACGCATCTGCCGCGCTTCCCGCTGCCCGAGGGCACGACGGCCAAAGATTACCTGCGATCTCTCTGCGAGGAGGGCTTCAAGCGCCATTACGCCCCCGACCGGCAGGACGCGCGCGAGCGGCTCAATTACGAATTGTCGGTCATCGAGCGCATGGGCTATGTGGACTACTTCCTCATCGTCTGGGACTATGTGAACTTCGCCAAGCAAAACGGCATACTCGTCGGCCCCGGGCGCGGCAGCGGCGCCGGCTCTCTGGCCTGCTACTGCCTGGACATCACCGCCATCGATCCGCTCAAATACGACCTGCTCTTCGAGCGCTTCCTGAACCCCGAGCGCGTCTCCATGCCCGATCTGGACATAGACTTCGACTACGAGCGGCGCGGCGAGGTGATCGATTACGTCGCCCGTCGCTACGGCGCGGATCACGTCTCGCAGATCATCACCTTCGGCACAATGGCCGCCAAGGCGGTCGTGCGGGACGTGGGACGCGTGCTGGACATGAGCTACGCCGAGACCGACGCGGTGGCCAAAATGATCCCCTTCGCGCTGGACATGACGCTCGACAAGGCGCTCTCCATCAATTCCGAGTTCAAGGCGGCCTATGACAACGACGAGCGCGTCAGAACGCTCGTCGACACGGCGCGCAAGCTCGAGGGAATGCCGCGCCACGCCTCGACCCACGCCGCCGGCGTGCTGATCACCAGCCGCCCCGTGTACGAATATGTGCCGCTCCAGACCAACGACGGCGTGGTCACGACGCAGTTCCCCAAGGACACGCTGGAGCATCTGGGGCTGCTCAAGATGGACTTTCTGGGGCTGCGCACGCTCACGGTCATCGGCGACACGCTGGCCATGATCGAAGGGGGCGGCGGGCCGCATATGACCCCCGAGGACATTCCCATGGACGACAAGGGCGTGTTCGACATGATCTCCGAGGGCGACACCGACGGCATCTTCCAGATGGAAGGCGGCGGCATGCGCGCGTTCCTCGCCAACATGAAGCCCGCCTGCTTTGAGGACATCATCGCCGCCATATCGCTCTATCGCCCCGGCCCGATGGAGTCCATTCCGCGCTTCATCGCCGGCAAGCAGAAACCCGAGACGGTCAAATACCTGCACCCCAAGCTCGTGCCGATCCTGAGCGTGACCTACGGCTGCATGGTCTATCAGGAGCAGGTCATGCAGATCGTGCGCGATCTGGCCGGCTATTCCATGGGCCGCAGCGACCTCGTGCGCCGCGCCATGGCCAAGAAAAAGCACGACGTGATGGCGCAGGAGAAGGAAATCTTCATCCACGGCAAGGTGGAGGCCGACGGCACCGTCTCCGTGCCCGGCGCTGTGCGCAACGGCGTGCCGGAAGAGGTCGCCGAGCAGCTCTTCGAAGAGATGACCGCTTTCGCCAGCTACGCCTTCAACAAGCCGCACGCCGCAGGCTACGCCGTGGTCGCGCTCCAGACCGCGTGGCTCAAGCTGCACCATCCCGCCGAATTCATGGCCGCGATGATGAACTCTGTCGCGGGCAATCCGGTCAAGGTGGCCTTCTATATCCAGTATCTGCGCAAGAAGGGCGTCGCCGTGCTGCCGCCGGACGTGAACAAGAGCGGCGAAAAGTTCTCCGTCGACCGCGAGGGTGGAAAAAGCGCCGTGCGCTTCGGCCTCAACGCCGTCAAGAACGTCGGCCACGCACCGATATTCGCCATTACGGAGGAGGTCAAAAAGGGCGGCGCTTTCCGCGACATCAACGAGTTCATCGACCGCGTGCCCTCCGAATCGCTCACAAAGCGCGTCGTGGAATCGCTCATCAAGGCGGGCGCGCTCGATTCTCTGCCCGGCAACCGCGCGCAGAAGCTCTCGGTCTACGAGACGATCATGGACGGCGCGTCCAGGCGGCGCAAGAACGTCGTCGAGGGACAGTTGTCGCTCTTCGACGCGCTGGGCGACGAAACGCTCGCCGTGCCGCCCACGCCGCTGCCCGATCTGCCCGAGCTGGCCCCCCGCGCGCTGCTCTCGCTCGAAAAGGAGATGACCGGCGTGTATATCACCGGCCACCCGCTGGACGAATACCGCGAGGAGCTGAGCCAGCTGGACGTAAACACCCGCACGCTGTCGCTGCTCAGCGAGGAATCCGAGGACAAGGGCCTCTCGATGGACGGCACGCGCGCCGTGATGGGCGGCATCGTGACCGAGGTCAAGACCAAGGCCACCCGCAAGGGCGACATGATGGCCTTCGTCACGCTGGAGGATTTTTACGGCTCCACCGAGGCGCTCATATTCCCGAAAACCTACGAAAAGTACCGTTCTCTCCTTCAAACGGACGCGCTGGTGCTCATGCAGGGCCGGCTCTCCGTGCGCGAGGACGAAGCGCCGCGGCTCATCCCCGACAGCGTCGCGCCGCTTTCCCACATCGACATAAGCGCCCTCAAGCGGGAAGCCGCCCGCGACAGATACGACCGCACGCCCCCGCCCCCCGCGCCGGACGACCTGCCGCCCGCCGAGCCGCCGGTCGAACCGGCCCCGCAGAGCGCGCCGCGCAAGCTCTATCTCAAGGCTGGCAATGAGCAGGCGCGCGATCAGGCGCTCGCGATCCTCTCCCGCGCGTCCGGCGATATCCGCGTGACGTTCGTCATGGCCGACAGCGGCAAGGCGTTCCTCGCGCCGCCGCGCTACTGGGTGAGCGAAAGCGTCGATCTGGCCGCGCTCAGGGCGCTGTTGGGCGACAAAGCCGTCGTCATGAAGTGACCGCAGCTCGAAGCGCGAGATTATGCGCCGCCCCGCGCAGACGCTTTCAATGAATTGTCATTAAGGAGGAACATCCGCCATGAGTCTGACCGATTTCCGCGTCGTTCCCGTATCGATGATCGATCATCAGGGCCGCCAGCGCATCGAGCTGTTTGTGAAGAGCGGCGCCTGCGGCCACGCGTCCCTCTCCGTAGCCGACGAAAGCGGACGGCCGCTCGCCGAAAAATGCGACGTGCCGCTGCCCGGCGGCGAATGCCATGCGTCCGTGCTGCTCGGCGCGCCCGAAAGCGACGTTCAGGCCGTCTGGATTCTTACATTCGGCGGCGAAACGGCGCGCTTTGCCTGCCTGTGGAAAGCGCCGCGCCGCTGGACGATCCACATCATGATTTCCTCGCACACCGACATCGGGCTGCACAATTCGCAGTATATTCAGCGGCAGAACAGCGAGCGTTTCCTCGATCAGGCCGCCGCGCTGTGCGACCGGACCGCAGACCGCGCCGAAAACGACCGGTACCGCTACACCATCGAGGGGACGTGGTTTTTTAACAACTATCCCGCCGATCGGGGCGCGGAGAAGGCGCGCGCGCTCGTTGAAAACTACATAAAGCCCGGAAAAATCGGCCTGTGCGGCGGCATTGCGGGCAACCACACGCAGGTGTTCGGTCTGGAGGAAACGGCCCGCGCAACCTACGGCCGCCGCGCGCTGCTTAATCAGTGGGGCGTGAAGAGCGAGACCATGACCATGATCGACAACAACGGCCTGAGCTGGGGCATGGTGGAGCCGTTCTATGACGCGGGCTTTAAGAACATACTCTTCGCGCCCAATCAGTGGAACCCGCTGCCCTCGACCGTCTGGCGCTGCGACACGACCGTGCCCGGCTTTATCTGGAACTGCATGGCGGGCGGCGGCGGTTCGCGCATCGATATGCGTCTGGACGGCGCGCTGCCCACGGTGTTCTTCTGGCAGGGCGCGAACGAAAAGAGCCGGCTGCTCGTGTTCTGCGGCGGAATGTACGGACACTGCTCGAGCTTCGGCATTCCCGACAACACTCATGCAAACGCGCAGACGCTTACCATGATGGAGCAGGACACGGCGCGGAGTCTCCCGCTGATCGAGGAGAAGTATCCCTTCGACGAATGGATTTCGCCCTGCTATTTCGACGATCAGGAGCCGTCGCTCGAGCTGACCAACCTCATGGCGATGTGGAACGCGCGCTGGGCGTGGCCGCAGTTCCGGGCGCTGGGCGATCCCGACCGGCCGCTCGAGCGCATCCGCGAAAAGTTCGGCGACGCGATTCCCGTGCTCTCGGGCGACATAACCGGCGGCTGGTATCAGCATCCCGTGTCCGCACCCGAACTGCTCGCGCGCAAATTCGAGGCCGACCGCCTGCTGCCCACCGCCGAGAAGCTGGCGAGTCTCGCCGCGCTGACCGACGAGGATTACTTCTACCCCGCCGAGACCTTCAATCGCGCCTGGGACGCGCTGCTTTTCAACGACGAGCATTCCTACGGCACCAGCGGCTATCAGGGGCGGCGCGTCTACGAGACGTGGATGCAGCACCGCGACTGGATCGACAAGGCGCTCGATACCGCCGAGACGGAGATCGATACCGCCATGGCCGCGCTCTGTAAGAAAGCAAACGCGCCCAAAGACGCGCTGTTCTGCTTCAATCCCACGCTGCAAACGCGCACGGAACGGGTCGGCGATACGCTGATCGAGAACATCCCGCCGATGGGCTATAAAATCGTCACGCCCGAACCGGCTGAGAGCGCGCCCGAGAAACAGTGCGCGCAGCCGCCGGTCATCGAAAACGCCTATTACCGCGTGAGCTTCACGGCAAACGGCGCGATCGACTCGATCTATGACAAGTCGCTCTGCCGCGAGCTGATCGACGAACACGCGCCCTTCCGCGCCGCCGAATTCGTCTACACGCGCGACAATCACGCGTCGTTCGTCACGCCCGGCAAAGCCGCCTTCACGCTGCGCCGCGAAAAGCACGCCGCGATCGTGACCGCGCGCATGGACGAGCCGGTCTCCGGCGCGGCGATCGAGCTGATCGTCACGCTGCCTGAGCACGAAAAGCGCGTCGAGCTGGATATGCGGCTTGATCACGTCCGCGATCTATTCAATGCCGACCGCTATCGCCGCTACGCCTACTGCGCCTTCCCCTTCGCCGTGGAAAACGCGCGGCGCGTCTGCCGTCTCAACGGCTGCGAGGCGGAATATGGCCGCGACGTGACCGGCCACGGCACCGACGTGTACATGGCTTCTCACGAGTGGGCGTGCGCCGAGAACGGCGATTTCGGCGCGGCGCTCATACAGGCCGACAGCGAGCTGATCGAATTCGACCACATCCATCCGGACAAGACCGATTTCGGCGCGTGCGGAGACGGCTCGCAGATGTACGTCTATCTGGCCAACGACTGGCTGCAGATGCACACCTCGGGCGGCAGCGCGCTGAACTTCCGCTTCCGCTATGCGATCACATCCTATGCGGGCGATCACAAGGCGGCACGGCTTGCCGACATGGCCGAGCGCTTCCTCAACCCCGTCGTCGCGCGCACCGTTGAAAGCGGCGACGGAACCGGCGCGGCGGCTTACTCCTTCCTCTCGAGCGACGCGCCCGCACGGCTGATAACGCTCAAGCGCGCCGAGGACGGCCGCGGACTCATCGCGCGTCTGTCCGGCGAGGGAAAGCGGCCCGCGCTCACGCTGTGCGGAAAGGCCATTTCAGCGCAGAGCCAGACCGCCGACGAACGGGACAGGCCCGAATCCGACGCACTGACCGGGTTCACCACGCTCAGGCTGCTGGCGGACAGGGCGATCAAAACTCGCCCCATCCCCGACTTTTCCGGACGCGGCGCGGCAAGCGTGCCCGTGGGCGCGACGTACACCGGCCTGATCGACCGCCCGCGCGCCATCCGCGGCGAGGAGGACGGCATGCTCTACATCCTCTGGGGGCGCTGCGCGGAAAAGGATCACGCCTACGATCTGATCTACAGGAGCGAGGTAAGCGGCTTCGACGCGGAAAACACGCCGCCGCTGGCGCGCGTCGAGCAGGAGGCGTACTGCGTATCGCGCTATATCGACAGGGGACTGAAGAAGAACACGCGCTATTACTACCGCGTGCGCGCCGTGGACAGCGCGGGGCGCTTCGGGCCGCTGAGCGAGGAGTTTTCGGCGCTGACGAAGGAATAACGTCTTTGCAAACGGCGCGGACTGTGCTATAATAATCAGGCGGACGGACTGCCGCCCCGCAATGATTCGGAAATGCCTTTTGAATTTCATACGAAAGGACAATCGCCATGAAACGCATCGAGGATATCGACCATCATTTCAAGATCAACGCGGATATTCCGCGCGACTACCGCTTCTTCGATCCCCGTCAGGAGCCGATGCAGCTCTACGGCCTTGCGCCCAACGATCAGGGCAGCTACTGCCGCCTGCCGCTCGATTTCCTGAAGGAGTGCAACGACGGCGTGAAGGTGCTGGCGTGGCATCTGGCCGGCGCGTGCGTGCGCTTTTCCACCGACGCGCGGGGGCTGGCCGTCATCTGGTCGCTGAAGGACAAGGGCAATATGCCGCATTTCACCGCCTGCGGACAGAGCGGTCTCGAACTGTTTGAGGAGAGCGACGAGGGCGTCGTCCAGATCAAAAATTTCATCCCCGCGATGGACACGGGCAGCTGCGGCTGCGCGCTCAATCAGAGCGCCTTTACGCCGCTGCCGGGCGGACTGCGCCACTATGTGCTGTATTTCCCGCTCTACAACGGGCTGGACGAGCTGATGCTGGGCTTCCCGCCGAACGCGTGCGTCGAGAAGGGGCGCACGCCGCGCATCGAAAAGCCCATCGTGTTCTACGGCTCCTCCATCACGCAGGGGGGCTGCGCCGCCAAGGTCGGCTCGTGCTATACGACGCTTCTGTGCCGCCGACTGGACGCCGCGCAGATCAACCTCGGCTTCTCCGGCAGCGGCCGCGGCGAGGAAAACATGGCGCGTTACATCGCCTCGCTGGACATGAGCGCCTTCGTGCTGGACTACGACCACAACGCGCCCACCCTCGAGCATCTCGAAAAAACGCACGAGAGGTTCTTCAATATCGTGCGCGAGGCGCATCCCGATCTGCCCATCGTCATGATGAGCAAGCCCGATTTCGATTCCGACCGTGAAAAAAACGCGCTGCGCCGCAACGTCATCGCGCGCACCTACGCCCACGCGCTCGAAAAGGGCGACAAAAACGTGTGGTTCATCAACGGCGAATCGTTCTTCGGCAACCACGACCGCGAGCTTTGCACCGTGGACGGCTGCCATCCGACCAGCCTGGGCTTTCTGCGCATGGCCGACGTGGTTGAAGCCGTGCTGCGGCCCGTGTTGTATAAATAATCGATCATCTCATCGACCGTCAAAAAGGAGGACTGCCCCATGAAACCGTTTATGGACAAGGATTTTCTGCTCAGCACTGAAACCGCGCGCACGCTGTTCCACGATTATGCTGAAAATATGCCCATCTATGACTATCACTGCCATCTGCAGGTAAATGAAATCGTCGACAACATCAACTATCGCAACATCAGCCATCTGATGCTGGGCGGCGATCACTACAAGTGGCGCGCCATGCTGGCCAACGGCGCGGACGAGTCGCTTCTGTACGGCGACAAGGGCAGCGGCTCGGACTGGGACAAGTTCTACGCCTACGCCTCCATGCTGAAATACGCCATCGGCAACCCGCTCTATCACTGGACGCATCTGGAGCTTCAGCGCGTGTTCGGTATCTACGACGTGCTGAATGAAAAGACCGCCAGGTCGATCTGGGACCGCGCCAACGCCATGCTCGCCACCGACGAGTTCCGCTGCCGCCGCCTGATCGAAAAGTTCAATGTCAAGGTCATCTGCACCACCGACGATCCCTCCTCCGACCTGCACGATCACATCGCGCTGGCCAAGGATCCGACCTTTAAGGTCAAGGTGCTGCCCTCCTTCCGCCCCGACGCGGCGCTGAACGTCTCCAGGGCCGGCTACGGCGCGTATATCGAAAAGCTCTCCGAGGCCGCCGGCATGCCCATCGCCTCCTTTGAGGATCTCATGGCCGCGCTCGAGAAGCGGCTGGACTTCTTCCACGCCATCGGCGCGCGCATCAGCGACCACGGCATGGACTATGTGCCCGCGGGCGACGCGACCGCCGCCGAGCTGGACGCGATGTTCAAAAAGGCCGCCTCCGGCACGCCCTGCACGCACGAGGAGGAGAGCGCGTTCAAGACCGCCGCTCTGGTGCGGCTGGGCCGCATGTACGCCGAGCGCGGCTGGGCGATGCAGATGCACATGAACGCCATCCGCAACAACAACACGCTGGCCGTCAGAAAGTACGGCCCCGACACCGGCTATGACTCCGTGGGCGACGGTCTGGTGGCCGAGAACCTGTCCGCGCTGCTCAACAAGATCGAGATGTCCGGCGGGCTGGGCAAGACCATTCTCTACTCGCTCAACGGCCGCGACAACAACGTCATCGCGTCCATGCTGGGCAACTTCCAGGGCGGCGTGCCCGGCAAGATCCAGATGGGCAGCGGCTGGTGGTTCAACGATCAGCGCGACGGCATGGTCGATCAGATGAAAACGCTGGCCAACATGGGTCTGCTCGGCCGCTTCGTCGGTATGCTGACCGACAGCCGCTCCTTCGTGAGCTATCCGCGCCACGAATACTTCCGCCGCATCATGTGCGACGTGATCGGCGCCTGGGTGGAGAACGGCGAGTATCCCGCCGATATGGAAGCGCTGGGCGAGCTGGTGCAGGGCATCAGCTTCAACAACGCCCGCGATTACTTCGGCATTCCGATCGAATAATTACGCTTTTCGCCCCGTCCGGCTTCATGTCGGGCGGGGCGATGTTTTTTTGACTTTTTTACCCGGTGCAGTCGTCAGAACCGCGGCACTTCGACCGGAATCGAGCCGAGATTGACCGAATCGGCGGAGAGCAGTCCGGCCGCCGTCCAGTTGGCCGCGTCCTCGAACGACACCGGCGCGGGTTTTCCGGTCAGGACGCAATCGGCAAAGCGTTCGAGCATCATCAGCGCGCCGCTGTCATAGAGCGCGTAGGTGTCGTTATCGAGCGAGTCGGCGGCGTAATCATCTGCGTTCCAGTAACGCTTCCATTCGTCGGAGACGAGATCCTTAAACTCATAGACGTTTTTCCACTCGCCCGGCCTGCAAAGCCCCCTGACATAGACCTTGTGGAAGTCGGTCGGCCCCTGCGGCGCCTGATAGCAGCCCTCCGTGCCCTGAAAGCTGTAATAGGTCACGTTGTCCGGGCGCGGCGAGACAAAGCTGGCGCGCAGGCGGATCAGATGATTTTTCTCCGTTTTCAGCATCAGCGCGCAGGTGCTGTCGGCCGGCATATCGAACGCGCGGCCTGAGGCCATGCAGGAGACGCTCGTCACCTTCTCGTCCATGATGTGCAGCAGCGGCCCGATGGTGTGCGTGATATAGGGATGTCCGCGCCGGCCGAAATACGTTTTCTGCCGCCAGCCGCCGATGTTCGGGAAGAGCGGATGATACTCCTGAAAATCCTTGAGATAGTCGCTCTCGGCATAGTAAACCTCGCCGAACATTCCGCGCCGGATCATTTCCTCGACGATCAGAAGCGGCCGGATATAGCAGTAGTTCTCCGCCATCATGTAGGTCCTGCCGCTCCTTCGGATCGCCTCGCCGATCCGGCGAATATCGCCTATGCTCGTCGCGACGATGACCTCGCTCATGACGTGCTTTCCGGCATTCAGCGCGTCGACGACCGTGTCGGCGTGTACGTCGATCGGCGTAGCCATGACGACCGCGTCGATGTTTTCGTCGGCGCAAAGCGCGCGGTGATCGTAATAGGCCTTTACGCCGTACTGTCCGGCGACTTTGTCGGCCCGCTCTTTATCAATATCGCAGACGGCGACCAACTCGACCATCTCGGAAGCGGCCGCGTTTGCGCAGTGTGCCATGCCCCGCCGAAGCCCGACGACGCCTATGCGCAGCTTATTCATGCTCATCCTTCCTTTCATAGACCGCCCTACAACGCGAAATCCGGCACCTCGACCGGTATGCCGCCGCCCAGAACCGACGCTTCAGAGAGCAGACCGGCGGCCGTCCAGTTGAGCGCGCGCGCCGCGCTGACGGGCGGTTCGGTATCCTTCAGGATGCAGTTGGCGAACGCCTCCAGCAGCAGCGGCGCGCCGCTGTCGTACTTCTCGGTGCCGTTGTCGCGGCTGTCATCGAAATAGCCCTCCGGGAATATGTCCCACTCCTTGGGCAGGAAGCCGCGGAAATCGTACACATTTCGCCATTCGTTCGGGCGGCAAAGCCCGCGGATGTGGATCTTGTGAAAGTCCGCCGGCCCCTGCGGCCCCTGATAGCAGCCCTTCGTGCCCTGCACGCTGTAGTAGGTGTACAGGTCGGGGCGGCTGGAAACAAAGCTGTTGCGCAGGCGAATCATGCCGCCGTCCCGCGTCTGAAGCATCAGCACGCAGGTGTTGTCGGCAGTCAGCGGCGTGCTGTGGCCGGCCGACATGCAGGTCACGGTCTTGATGTCGGAGCCCATCGTAAAGCAGAGCGGCCCCAGCGTGTGCGTGATGTATGGATGCCCCTGCCGGCCGAAATAGACCTCGCGCCGCCACGGCTGCAAGCCCTCCGGAAAGCCCGGCCGGAGCTGAAAGTCCATCAGATAGTCGCTCTCGCCATAGTAAATATCGCCCAGCAGGCCCGCCTTGATCATATTCTGAACGATCGTCAGCGGGCGGTAGTAGCAGTAGTTCTCCTCCATCATGTATTTGCCCTTCGCCGTTTTCACGGCCTGAGCGATCCGCAGGCAGTCCTCCATCGTCGTTGCGCAGGTGACCTCGGAGAGGACGTGCTTGCCCGCGCCCAGCGCCGCGACGACCTGATCGGCGTGCTCGGGGATCGGCGTGGCGAGTATGACCGCCTCGACGTCCGTCTTGAGCAGCTCGTCGAGCGAATCATAGACGGCGGGCACATTGTTCTCCCGCGCGAATGTCTCCGCCTTCGGCCTGTCAATGTCGCAGACCGCGACCAGCTCGAGACTGTGCGCAAAGTTCAGGATATGTCCGGCCAGGATTCGGCCGCGATTAAGGCCGACGACCGCTGTTTTTACGCGTTTCATGCTGCTTTCCCTCCCGCTTACAGACCGAATTTCGACAGATAGTTCACGGACGCGGCCAGCCTCTCGACCGCTTCTTCGTCCGAATCGGTCGGATATTCCATTGAATAGCAGCCCTTATAGCCGACCTTCCGGAAAATCTCCAGCACGGCGGCGAAATCCACGTCGCCCTCGCCATAACGCATGAGCGAATTGCCCTTCACCGCGTCGCGGAGATGGACGTGCGCGGTTCTCGGCGCATAGGCCCGCGCCGCGTCGAGGAGCGATTCGCCCGCATAGACCAGATGCGCCGTGTCAAACGTACACTTGACGCGCTCGTCCTGAAGCGCCCAGTATTCGTCGATCTCGCAGCGGCGCTCGGCCAGCGATTTCTTGTGCGGCGCTTCAATCGAGCAGATCACGCCATAGCGATCGCCCAGATCGGCGAGCCGCGAATTGAATCGGGCGCGCTCATGGAGCAGCTCTTCCCGCGCAATATCCGGCTTCGGGTTGCCGCAGCAGTAGGTCACGACGCCCGCGCCCAGCTCCCGCGCCAGCGCATAGCCGTTTTCCATCTGCTCGAGCGTCATTTCGCCGCTGATGTTGATCGCCGCCGCCTTCATGCCGGTGCGTTTGAAGGCCGCCGCGCATTCGGCGATCGAGCGATCGGTCGCATGGGCCACGTCGAAATGCGGCACCCAGTCGCCGACCGTGCAAAGCTCCACCCGCTCGAAGCCCGCCCGGGCCAGCGCCTCGAGCGCCCTCTCGAGCGGATATGTGCGGAACGTCATGGTCGACGCGACAAGTCTTGATGCGTTCATGTTTTCTCCCTCCTGTTTCATAGATTTCCTATGCAAAAAACGAATCGACCGCGCCCGATGCGAGCAGCAGCGCGGCAATCCCCGCAAGCATTCCGATCGCCTGCCGCCCCTTGAGCCGTTCCCTGAAAAAAAGCAGGCCGCAGAGCGTCGAAAGCAGAATCACCGCGCCGTTAAACGTTGGATAAAACACGACGCTGGGGAGCTGCCCCGCCAGAAAAATGTTCAGCCGGTTGTAGACGCACCCGAAAAGCCCCGAACCGAGAATATACGGCCACGCGCCCGCCGGCAGCGCGCTCGGACGGCGCTTTCCGGACACGGCAAAGGCGACGGCGATAAATATGACCGCCGAGGTCAGCGCCGCTGCAAGCATCATCTCGGAAATTTTGGCCGCCGATGCGGAGCGCTGGTGCAGCTTGAATATGATCCCGACCGCCGCGCTGCACACGAAAAAGCCCGCGCACCAGAGCTTCCACGTCCGCGCCGCCTGATCGCTTTTGGGCGAAACGATCAGGAACAGCGCGACCATGAGCAGCGCCACGCCCGCCGCCTGCATTCCGCTCGCCGATTCGCCCAGCACGAACACGCCGAAGCCGGTCGATATGAGCAGCGACGCGCAGCCGATGAACGAGGTCAGCGAAACCGGCCCGCTCGCCATGGCCTGCATCTTGAACAGCAGAAACGCCGCCGTCACGCCGCCATAGAGCATTCCCCAGCCGATACTCGCCGCGTCGAACGCCAGACCGCCCGTCAGAGCCGCCGCCGCGCCGAGCAGCACAATCCACACGCCCGAAACGGCCGCGTTGAACAGCAGCGCGCCGCTCAGCCCCTCAATGCCGCGATTGCCGAATTTGTGCAGGAGCAGATTGTTCGCCGCCGCCGAGAGAATCGACAGGCTCAGCAGAAAATATGCCGCCATTTTGCATCGCTCCTTCCTTCTTACAGGCCCATTATGCCAGAAGGCGCGCGGCAAGACAATCCTCTCAGTTATCAAAAAACTGCTCTTAATGATCATCCGCACAGAAGCGCTGGACATTTTTTTCGAGGCAGTGTACAATAGCAAAAAAGAGAACGGAGGAAAACACGTCATGCCGCATCGTCTCCTGCGCGCGTCCATGGGCGGATGCTTCAACGCCGACGGCTATTTCTTTCAGCAGACGCTGGGCCGTCCGCTCATGGGCACGCCGCACAGCCATGATTTTTATGAGGTGATCTGCGTCCTGTCCGGCTCGTGCGTGCATAGCGTGAACGGCGCTGAAACGTGCTGCGCCGAGGGCGATCTGTTCTTCCTGCGCCCCTCCGATCTCCACGCCCTCGGCGGCCAGACGGAGGGCACAAATGTCGCCGCGCTCTCGGTCGTTCCGTCCGAGGTTGAGAAGTTCCTCTGCGCCTACGGTCTTTCGGACGATTTCGCCCTTACGGATGCGCCGCCCCGCGCCCGTCTCCGCAGCGGAGAACGGACGGCCTTCGCCGCGCTCTGCGACCGGCTTTTCGCGCTCCCCGCCGCCGAGCGAACGCCGCTGTGCCGCGTGCTCCTGGGCGAGGTGCTTGCCGCAATCATCAAGGGCCGCGATCAGTCGGAAAGCGCCATGCCGCCCTCCTTTGCCGCCCTGCTGGCCGAGATGAACCGGCCCGCAAACGCGGCCGGCGGCGTGAGCGTCTTTCTGCGGCTGTCGAATTTCAGCCACGCGCAGCTCTGCCGGCTGACCAGAAAGTACCTCGGCATGACGCCGCGGGACTATGTGAACACGGTGCGCATGAAATACGCGTGGGAGCTGGTTGTCTCGAGCGAGGAGAGCTATGAAGCCATCTGCGAGAGCGTCGGCTTTTCCAGCTTCAGCCATTTCTGCCGCCTGTTCGTCAAGACCTATGGCGTCACGCCTGCCAAGGCGCGCAAAAGCCGCTCTCTCGGCGCGCGGACGATCTGACCGCACGCACAAAGCCTATATAAAAGGAAAGCCGCCCGTTTATTGCGGGCGCTTCTTTGCGTATAGTGTGTGAAGTTGGCGGTTCTATCGATATGTTTTGCGTTCGTCTCACGCCTGCTGTTTGACGCACAGCGCCAAACAGGACGGCTTGCGGGAGGCTGCGTTTCTATTCCGCGCGGGTCGGGATCGCCATTAGTGCGTTCTCAAGCGTCGTACGGTTATCGGGCTTTGTTGGTTCACTTCGAGTTTGTGCGTTTCCTTATGGCGATCCCGACGGAGTTCCGGAATCAACGGCGCGGTGTAGGTACGTTTTTGTGCAAGCATATTAGCATTGCTATGTTTTCCGCGGGGAGTACGCTGGGGCTACGCGCCCCAGACTGCGCCAAAGAGCCATTGGCTCTCTGGACTCTCTTCATGTGGTTCGCGGCGTGAGTGCAAAAGCAATACAATAGCCTTTCAGCTATAACAACGCCCTGCTTCTCGCTGCACGCTCCGCAACACTCGGGTACACGGAAAGACCCGTCCGGCTCCAATTTATGGCCGGACGGGTCGGGCTGTATAACGATGTTATCTACACGCACCAACGTCCAGACTCGAAGCGCCCCCAAGCGCTGAAGAGTCGGGTTGCACGCGCGAAGCGGTGTGGAAGCTGCACAGCGGTCGCGAAGCGGTGTGAGGTGCAGGGGATCATCCCCTGCCGATGAGAACGACCGAGACTGTGCCGACCAGAAGGGCCAGCGCTTTTTGGCGGCTGAGTTTGTCCTTAAAGACGGTCACGCTCCAGAGGGTCGTAAAGGCCATGTTGATCACGTTGATCGCCGGATACATGATCACGCTGTCCAGCCGGCCGCTCAGATAGAGCGTCAGCACGTTGTACAGCCCCAGTATCAGGCCGACCAGACCGATCGGCGCAACCACGCGCGGCGTAAACGGCGCTGTTCTGCGCTCGCCCGTGCGCGCACGGTGAATCCAATAGATCAAAAACGAAAAGACAAACGCCGCAATGTTGCTCACGACGATAAAGCTCGTGTACTCGGCGTGCGCCGCCGTGTGCTGATGCACCTTTTGCAGCGCGTTCACCGTGCCCGAGGCCGCCATGCAGGCCAGCGCCATCGCCAGCCACTTGCCGTCGTTTCTGCGCCCCTGCTCGGGCGTGACGGTCAAAAGCATCGTCGCCACGAACAGCGCCGCGCCCACCATCTGTACCGGCACGATTCTCTCGCCGTAGGCCGCTATGCCCAGCACCGTCGGAAAAAGGATATAAAAGCCGTTGATCAGCGCCGTCAGCGACACTGAGCCGCGCCCCAGCGCCTTCGTGTAGAAAAACTGAAACGCCACGCTGCACGCGCCCACAACCACCGCCAGACAGACCGTCGGCGCGCTCGGCAGCCCCTCGCCCGAGAACAGATACAGTATGAAAAAGATCAGCGCCGTCGCGGCGAACATCACGCAGTTGTACATCACCGCGTCCTGACTGTTCTTGCCGTACTGCCGGCCAAAGCGCCCCTGTATCAGTGCCTTCACCGACGCGATGAACGACAAAAACGGCAACAGCAGATAGAGCATACGCCCGTCCTCCCGTGTTTTTTCTCATGTGAAAACGCGCGGCCCCGAAACGCCGGTCTCGGCCGCTTCAGAGCGCGCAAAACGCCTTATTCGGCAAACGAGAGAATCTCCAGCTGATTGAGCACCTCGCAGCCATCCTGCGTCACCGTCACCAGATCCTCGATGCGCACGCCGAACTTCCCGCTCAGGTAAATGCCCGGTTCGATCGAGAAGATCATGCCCGGCTCCAACACGCGCTCGCACACCGCGCTCACATCCGGCGGCTCGTGAACCTCCAGCCCGATGCCGTGGCCCGTGCGGTGGATGAAGTATTCGCCGTAGCCCGCTTCCTCGATCACCTGCCGCGCCGCGCGATCCACATCGCACAGCCGCGCGCCCGGCTTCACCGCCGCCTTGCCCGCCAGATTGGCGCGGCGCACCAGCTCGTAAACGCGCTTCATCTCGTCGGTCGGCGCGCCGAAGAACATCGTGCGCGTCATGTCGCTCATGGCGTGGTTGAGGTCAAGCCCCACGTCGAATATGATCGAATCGCCCTCTTTAAGCGGCGTATCGTCCGAATCGTGATGCGGCTCGGCGCAGTTCGCCCCGAAGCACACCAGCGGTTGGAAGCTGTAGCCCGCCGCGCCCATCGAGCGCGCGATCTCCACATAGCGCTCAGCCAGCTGGCGCTCCGTTTCGCCCGCCCTGACCGTGGTCATGAGCTTTTTCAGCACTTCGTCGTTCAGGCGGGAGCTTCTGCGCATGGCGTCCAGCTCGTCCGCGTCCTTGCACATCCGCGCGTCGTCCACCGGCGCGGAGCCGAGCTTCATCTGAATGTCCGGCCGCTTTTCCATCAGACGGATCAGGAAATGACTCGGCCAGCGCTTGTCGATCCCCAGCGCGCCCACGTCCTTCGGCAGCGCGTCCGCCAGAACGGCAACGCAGTCCTCGGTGTCGTCGTATTCGGTCAGCGGCAGGTCGGGCGCGGCCTGCTGCATGAACAGCTTGTTGGCGAACAGGCGCACGCCGCCCTTATCCGTGATCACCAGCGCCAGCATGCGCTCGCCCGGCGAGATCCAGCGCCCCGTGAGATAATACACAGATTCCGTCGCGCTCACCAGAATGCACGGCAGATGATCGCGCTTCATCAGCTCGACCACGCGATTGACTCTCGATTGATTCATGCTTCCTCTTCCTTTCCCTTGACGCTGCGGATGATCCAGTATCCGCCGCCCTTTGCGATGACCTCGGCGTTGCCGAACGTCTCCTGCAAATGCTTGAGCGCGGAGGGCGCGCCCTGCTGCTTGCGGATGACGATCGTCAGCGCGCCGCCCTCCCGCAGCCGCTCATGCGCCGTGTCGAACAGGCCGTAAATCAGCGCCTTGCCCGCGCGGATGGGCGGATTGGTCACGACGTGATCGAACGTCCCCTCGAGCGCCGCAAAGCCGTCGCTGGCGACGACCTCGGCCTTCGCGCCGTTGTTCTTCAGGTTGCGACGCGCCAGATCGAGCGCGCGCTCGTTCACGTCCGACATGACCAGCTGCGCCTGCGGATTGGCCAGCGATAAGAACGTGCCCACAGGCCCCCAGCCGCAGCCCAGATCGAGCACGCGGCCGGAAAGCGCGCCCATCGACTCGATCAGCAGCCGGCTGCCCGGATCCAGCTCGTTTTTAGAAAACACGCCCGCGTCCGTCTCGAACGAAAGCGTCAGCCCCAGCGCGCGCGCCGTAATCGAGCGCTCCTTATGCGCGCTGGCCGGCTCCTGCGTATAATAGTAGTCCGGCATGGTTCATTCCTCCAGATCGGTGACGTTATAAAGATGCGCTTTTTCCGCGTCGGTCAGTTCGCGCCACTGTCCCGCCTCGAGCGCGCCGTCCAGCTCAATCCCCGCGATCAAGCGGCGATGCAGCGCCGTGACGGGGTGCCCCAGCGCGCCCAGCATCCGCTTGACCTGATGATATTTTCCCTCGTGGACGGTGACCTCGCACAGAGATTCGCCCTCACCTGCTTTGAGGATTTTCAGCTTCGCGGGGGCGCAGGTGAAGTCCTTGAGTTCAATCCCTTCGACCATGCGCGCCGCGTCGGCTTCGGTCAATCGCCCTTCGACGCGCGCGACGTAAATCTTGTCCTGCTCCCAGCGCGGCGAAATCAGCCTGTGCGCCAGCTGGCCGTCGGTGGTCATGAGCACCAGCCCGGTCACGTCCTTGTCCAGCCGCCCCACCGGGCCGATGTCCAGCGCGAGGAAGCTCCGGGGCAGATAGTCGGCGACGGTCGCCTGTCCGCGCGGATCCTGCGTGGCGGTCAATACGCCCGCGGGCTTGTTGATCATCAGGTGCAGGTGCTTGCTCGTGCGCAGCGGCGCGCCGTCCAGACACACGCGCGCGCTGTCCAGATCGACCTGCATCGACGCGTCCCCCACAGCGCGCCCGTCCACGGTCACGCGCCCCGCCTTCACCAGCGCCGCCGCTTCCTTTCGGGAAGAGCCGTTGCGCGAGAGCAGCCTGTCCAGCCGCATTTTTCGCATTGATTGTTTCTCCTTGCTGACTGTGATCGTTTGAAAAGAGCAACCCGCCTCGGAGCATCGCCCCGCGCGGATTGCTCGCACGTTTTCTATTTAGACGTCGTCGTCATTGTCCGGCTCGGGATCGCTTTCCAGAGAATCCACCAGCCGGTCGAGCGCGTCCGGTTCGTCAGACTGCTTTTCGGTCGGCGCGTCGTCCAGATCGATTCCGTCGACCGCGTCGGCGGTGCGAACCTCGCCGTTCTCCTCGTCGTCGGCGATTTCCTCGTCGGCCTCGGCGCGGGCCACGCCCACGACCTTGCAGCCGGCCTCGACGCGCATCAGGCGCACGCCCTGCGTATTGCGGCCCAGCGTGGAAATGTCGTCCACCGGCATACGGATGATCGTGCCGTCGTCGGTGATGAGCAGGATGTCCTCGTCCTCGTGGACGGGCAGCTGGCAGCACATCCTGCCGGTCTTGTCGGTCAGGTTCATCGCCTTGATGCCCTTGCCGCCGCGGCTCTGCACGCGGTATTCCTCGGGACGGGTGCGCTTGCCGTAGCCCAGTTCTGTGATGGAGAGCACCTGCGCGTCCTCCTCGACGGGCGTCATGTCGACCACCTCGTCGTCCTCGTCCAGCTCGATGGCCTTCACGCCCATGGCCGCGCGGCCGATGGGGCGCATGTCGGTCTCGGGGAAGCGGATGGCCATGCCGTCGCGCGTGCCGAGCAGTATGTCAAAGCTGCCGTCGGTCAGCGCCACGCGGATCAGCTCGTCGTCCTCGCGCAGCACGATGGCGATCAGGCCGCTCTTGCGCAGATTGGCGAACTCGTCAAGGCTGGTGCGCTTGATCAGGCCGTTCTTCGTCGCCATGACCAGATAGTGCCCCTCGACGCGCTCGCGCGGCATGGGCAGCATGACGGTGACCTTCTCGCCGCCGTCGAGCTGCAAAAGGTTGACCACGGCCGTTCCGCGCGCCGTGCGGCTGGCCTCGGGAATCTCGTGGCAGCCCAGCTGATAGACGCGGCCGCGGTTGGTAAAGAACAGAATCGGATCGTGCGTGGAGACGACGTACATCTGCTCCACATAGTCCTCGTCGCGCGTCGCCGCCGCCATAACGCCCTTGCCGCCGCGCTTCTGGGCGCGATAGGTCGATTTGCTCAGGCGCTTGACATAGCCGAAGTGGGTCATGGTGACCACCATGTCCTCCTCCTGGATCAGATCGAGCGTCTCGATTTCGTCCTCGACCGCCGCGATTTCAGTGCGGCGCTCGTCGGCATACTTGCGGCGAACCTCCAGCATTTCGGTCTTGATGATGTCCATAACCATCCACTCGTTGGCCAGAATGTCTTTAAGATGCGCGATGGTCTGCTCGATCTGGGCGTACTCGTCCTGCAGCTTGTCGCGCTCCAGTCCGGTCAGGCGCTGCAAACGCATATCGAGTATGGCCTGCGCCTGCTTGTCGGACAGGCCGAACGTGCTCATCAATCCGTCGCGCGCCTCCTGCGTGGTGCGGCTGGCGCGGATGAGCGAAATCACCGCGTCGATGCGGTCGAGCGCGATGAGCAGGCCTTCCAGTATGTGGGCGCGCGCCTCGGCCTTGTTGAGGTCGTAGCGGGTGCGGCGCGTCACAACGTCCTTCTGGTGATCGACATAGTGCGAAAGCATATGCTTGAGCGAGAGGATTTTCGGCGTGCCGTCCACCAGCGCCAGCATGATCGCGCCGAAGGTTTCCTGCATCTGCGTGTGTTTGAAGAGGAAGTTGAGCGCCACATTGGCGTTCACGTCGCGCTTCAGCTCCACGACGATGCGCATGCCCTCGCGGTCGGATTCGTCGCGCACGTCGGAGATGCCGTCGAAGCGCTTTTCATGAACCAGCTCGGCGATCTTCTCCACAAGGCGCGCCTTGTTGACCATGTAGGGGATCTCGGTCACGACGATGCGCTGGCGGTTGCCGCTCATGGCCTCGATGTCGGTACGCGCGCGCATGATGATGCGGCCGCGGCCGGTACGATAGGCCTCGTGGATGCCCGCCTTGCCCAGAATCAGGCCGCCGGTCGGGAAATCGGGGCCCTTGATGAACTGCATCAGATCCTCGCAGGTGCAGTCCGGATGGTCGATCAGATAGACCGTGCCGTCGATGACCTCGCCCAGATTGTGCGGCGGGATGTTGGTGGCCATGCCCACGGCGATGCCGTTCGAGCCGTTGACCAGCAGGTTCGGGAAGCGCGCGGGCAGCACGGCGGGCTGCATCAGCGTTTCGTCGAAGTTGGGATAGAAATCAACCGTTTCCTTGTCCAGATCGGCGAGCATTTCCATCGCCATTTTGGACATGCGCGCCTCGGTATAACGCATGGCCGCCGCGCCGTCGCCGTCGACCGAGCCGAAGTTGCCCTGGCCGTCCACGAGCGGATAGCGGATGTTGAAGTCCTGCGCCAGGCGCACCATGGCGTCGTACACGGAGGAGTCGCCGTGCGGGTGATATTTACCAAGCACGTCGCCGACGATACGCGCCGATTTGCGGTAGGGCTTGTCGGGCGTTACGCCCAGTTCCATCATGGAGTAGAGGATACGGCGGTGAACCGGCTTGAGACCGTCGCGCACATCAGGCAGCGCGCGGGTCACGATCACCGCCATGGAATAGGCGATGAACGATTTTTCCAGCTCTTCCTTCATATCGATCGGCATCAGATGGCCGATGTTCATTTCATCAGGCAAAGGGAGCACCTCCAGCTCTTATTCGGGGGTTGCGCGCCGCTTTACGGTCTTTGTCCGTCAGGGGGCGCGGTTTTCGGCGCTCAGGGCGCTTAAATGTCCAGATCGGCCACCAGCTTGGCGTTCTTTTCGATGAAGTCGCGGCGCGGCTCCACGTCGTCGCCCATGAGCAGCGCCAGCGTCTCGTCCGCGGCGATGGCGTCGGCCACGCTCACGCGGTACATCGAGCGCGTCTGGGGGTTCATGGTGGTCTCCCACAGCTGCTCGGCGCTCATTTCGCCCAGGCCTTTGTAGCGCTGAACGTCGGGCTTGGCGTCGCGGCCCATCTCGTCCAGCAGCTTCTGGAGCTGAACGTCGGAATAGACGTATTTCTCGGTCTTGCCGCGCGTCACCTTGTACAGCGGCGGCTGCGCGATGTAGACATAGCCGTTTTCGATCAGCTTGGGCATGAAGCGGTAGAAGAACGTCAGCATCAGTATGCGGATATGGCTGCCGTCCACGTCGGCATCGGTCATGCAGACGATGCGGTGATAGCGCAGCTTGGTCTCGTCGAAATCCTTGCCGAAGCCGCCGCCGAACGCCGTGATCATCGCCTTGATCTCCTGATTGGCCAGCGCCTTGTCCACGCGCACCTTTTCGACGTTCAATATCTTGCCGCGCAGGGGCAGGATCGCCTGGAAGTGGCGGTCGCGTCCGTTCTTGGCGGAGCCGCCGGCGGAATCGCCCTCGACGAGGAAGATCTCGCACTTGGCCGGATCGCGCTCGGAGCAGTCGGCCAGCTTGCCGGGCAGAGAGGCCGATTCAAGCGCGGTCTTGCGGCGGGTCGCCTCGCGCGCCTTGCGCGCAGCCTCGCGGGCGCGGGCGGCGGATATGCACTTGTCCATGACAGTCCGGCCTGTGGACGGATTTTCTTCAAAGAAGCTCTCCAGCTTGTCGGCCACCATGCTATCCACCAGAGAACGCACCTCGCTGTTGCCCAGCTTGGCCTTGGTCTGTCCCTCGAACTGCGGCTCGACCAGCTTGACCGAGATCACCGCGGCCAGACCCTCGCGCACGTCGTCGCCGGTCAGGTTCGCGTCGGCGGGCTTGAGCATGCCGATCTTGCGGCCGTAGTCGTTCACCACGCGGGTCAGCGCGCGCTTGAAGCCCTCAAGGTGCGTGCCGCCCTCAGGCGTGTGGATGTTGTTGGCAAAGCAGAATATGCTCTCGTTAAAGCCGTCGTTCCACTGGAGCGCCACCTCGACGGTCGTGCCGTCCTTCACGCCCTCGATGTACACCGGCTCGGGAATGAGCGGCGTCTTGTGGCTGTTGAGGTATTCGACGAACGACTTGATGCCGCCCTCGTAGTGATAGTCGACCTCGACCGGCTCCTCGGGGCGTTCGTCGCGCAGCGTGATGCGGATGCCCTTGTTGAGGAACGCCATCTCGCGGAAGCGCGTCTTGAGCGTGTCGAAATCGAATGCGCCGGTCTCGAAGATGCCTGGTTCGGGATCCTCGCCGGTCTTTACATCCGGCCAGAACTGTATGGTCGTACCGGTGCGGTCGGTCTCGCCGATGATTTTAAGGTCGTAGAGCACCTTGCCGCGCTCGTATTCCTGCTGATAGATTTTGCCGCTCTGATAGACGGTCACCTTCAGGTGGCGGCTCAGCGCGTTGACGCAGCTCGCGCCCACGCCGTGCAGGCCGCCGGAGACCTTGTATCCCCCGCCGCCGAATTTGCCGCCCGCGTGCAGCACGGTGAGGCACACCTCGACCGCGGGGCGGTGCATCTTGGGATGAATGCCCACGGGGAAGCCGCGGCCGTCGTCCACAACGGTCACGGAGCCGTCCTTATTGAGCGTCACCAGAATATTTTTGCAATAGCCGGCCAGCGCCTCGTCCACGGCGTTGTCGACGATCTCATAGACCAGATGATGCAGTCCGCGCTCGTCGGTGGAGCCTATATACATACCGGGGCGGCGGCGCACGGCCTCCAAGCCCTCAAGCACCTGTATCTGACTCTCGTCATAGTTATTTTTCTTATTGTCAGCTCCCATTTTGGCACCCCTTGCGATCACAATTTTTCTACTATATTATTATAGCACTTTTTTGCACGTTTATCCAGCCCTTTCCGCGCATTTGCGCACACTCTTAACCGAAGCGATCGTCACAAAAAAGAGCCGATTGCTTTCGCCAAATAAACGCCGCGGGATTGCTTTTTTCGCACGGGCGGTCTATAATGGTTTCATGAAAGCTTCTCATACAAAGGGGGATATAACCATGTTTTCGTTTGACGAGGGCGTGACGCGCGCCGGCACGAACTGTGAAAAGTGGGACGAGTGCAAGGCGGTTTTCGGCACGGAGGACGTGCTGCCCATGTGGGTGGCCGATATGGATTTCGCCGCGCCGCAGCCGGTCATAGACGCGATGGCGCGCCGCGTTGCTCACGGCGCATTCGGCTATACGGCGATCACAGACGCGGATTACGACGCCGTGACCGGCTGGATGAAGCGCCGCCACAATCTGGACGTCGAAAAGAGCGACGTTCTCTTCTCGCCGGGCGTTGTGGACAGCCTGCGCGTCGCCGTCGCCGCCGTCACGGAGCCGGGCGACACTGTGGTCATACTCACGCCGGTCTACGGCCCGTTCTACGCCAGCGCAGAGGCCGCGCAGTGTCAGATTCGCCGCTGTCCGCTCGTTCAGGACGAGGACGGCTGGCATATCGACTACAGCGACCTCGAGGCGGCCTTCAAGGCGGGCGCAAAGGCCTTCATGCTCTGCAACCCGCACAATCCCGTCGGCCGCGTGTGGACGCGCGCGGAGCTGGAAAATATCTGCGCCCTCGCCCGCAAATACAATGTGACGATCATCTCGGACGAAATCCACGCCGATCTGGAAATGCCCGGCTACAGGGTCACGCCGATTCTCTCGGTCGAGCCGAACGCCATACAGCTCATTTCCGCGACGAAAACGTTCAATCTGGCCGCGCTGCGCCATTCCTCGGTGCTGATCAAAAACGCCGATCTGCGCGCGCGCTTCAAGGCGGAATACGACAAACGCGGCATCGACGGCATCAACCTCTTCGGCGCGCTGGCTCAGCGCACGGCCTATAACGAGGGCGAAGCGTGGCTGGACGAGCTGCTTGCCTACATCGACGGCAACCGCCGCGTCGTGGAAGAGGCGCTGGACGGCACGGTCGTCAAATACAGCCGCCTCGAGGCAACGTATCTGATGTGGCTGGATATGCGCGCGCTCAATCTGAATCAGAAGGATCTTATGCGCTTTGTGGTTGAAAAGGCGCGCCTCGGCCTGAACGACGGCACGTCCTTCGGCGAAGAGGGTGCGGGCTTTGTGCGCCTGAACCTCGCCACGCCGCGCAAAAACGTCGTTGAAGCGATGGCCCGCCTGACCGCCGCGCTCAAGGCGCTGTAATCATCCCCCGAATACGCATAAACGCGCCGCGCGCTCCCATCCTCTGCGGGAGTGCGCGGCGCGTTGTCATGACCGGACACGCTCTGCGCAGAGAAGTTCGGCAGTCCTCCGCCGCGCCTCATCGCACGTTATGGCGCGCCCGATCACGCCCTGCTCATAATCCACCGCACGAGCATGCCTGCTCGGCAGTCCGCGCCGCCTTCCTCTGCGCGCACGATATATCTCTCACGCAAGCTGCCCCTGCCCAGCGGAAACGCTTTGTCTCCATAAGTCCAAAACGCAAAAGCCGCCGCGCAATCCCTGCTTTTTTCGGGGACTGCGCGGCGGTCTGTCATATCGTTACGCCCTGGCCAGCGTTTCAATGGCGTGGGCGAATATCTTGACGCTCAGTATGAACTTCTCCCAGTCGACGTATTCGTCCGGCATATGGCAGGTGTCGACGTCGCCGGGGAAGTTGATGCCGAACGCCACGGTGTTGGGCATCATGCGCGAGTAGGTGCCGCCGCCGATGGCGATGGGATAGGCGGGCAGGCCGGTCACGTCGTGATAGACCTCGAGCAGCCCCTTGACCACCTTGTGATCGGCGCTCACATAGTGTACGGTGCGGCCGCTCAGACGGCGCACGGACAGCGGCGTGTCGGTCAGCCTGCAGCACATCTGGCCGAGGATCTTCTCCTCGCTGGTGGCCAGCGGATAGCGGATGTCGAGCGTCACTTCAAATTGACGGCCGTCGAAGCGCACCAGGCCGATGTTGCAGGTCAGATTGCCGCACTCCTTGTCCTCCGCGGCGATGCCGGCGCTCTTGCCGTCGCCCTCAACGCCGAAGTACCTGTCCATCGCCGCCGCAGCGTCCTTCACGCCGCCGTCCGCGCCGATGCGCACCAGCGCGTTGAACAGAAGCCCCGCCGCGTTCAGCCCCAGCTCGGGCACGCTGGCGTGCGCCTGTATGCCGATCGTCTCGATCTGCGCGCGGTTATCGCCCAGATCGGTCACGGTGAATTTGTAGTCCGCGCCGGAAAGACGCTCCTTCAGCTCGTCGACGCTCACATTTTTCGTGCCCACGACGGCGCGCGCCGTGCCGGGCACAACGTTCACGCGCTCGCCCGCGTCGATCGAATAAACCGGAAGAGACGCGCCGTCCTCGCCCGCGCACTCGCAGGAGAGCAGGATGTTGAGGCCGCCCTTTTCAATGTTGATCAGCGGATATTCCGCGTCGGGGGAGAAGCCGTAATCGGGCATCTTCACCTTAGACGCGTAGTACCTCATGCCGCGCATGGCCACCTCCTCGTCGCAGCCGAGGATCAGGCGCACGCCGTCCTTGAGCTGAACGCCCGCGTCCCGCACGGCGCGCATGGCGTAGAGCGCCGCGATCGCCGGGCCTTTGTCATCCATCACGCCGCGGCCGTACACGCGCCCGTCCGCCTTATCGCAGGCGAAGGGATCGTGCGTCCAGCCGTCGCCGGCCGGCACGACGTCCAGATGCGCCAGCATGCCCAGCGTCTGCTCGCCCTCGCCCAGCGAAATATCGCCCGCATAGCCGTCGAAATTGCGCACGGCAAAGCCCATGCCCTCTGCGTCGGACAGCGCCTGATCGAGCGCCCTGCGCACGTTCTCGCCGAACGGCTTGCCCTCGCCCGCCGGCTCGACCGACGGGGAATCGATCGCCACCCACTTTTTGAGCGTCTCATAAATTTCGTCGCGCCAGCCTTCGATCAGCGTGTCGATTTTTTTGCTGTACTTTTCCATGGTCATTTCTCCTCCCTGTCCTTATGCAGGCTGTCGTATATGGCCTGCGCGGTCTGTGTGGATATGCCCTCGGCCTGACAGATGTCCTCGACCGAGGCCTTCTCGAGCGCTTCCATCGTCTCGAATTGCTGAAGGATCGCCTTTTTGCGCTTCGGCCCCACGCCGGGGATGTCGTCCAGCCGCGACTTGAGCGCCGCCGCCCCGCGCAGCGAGCGATGATGCGATATGGCGAAGCGATGCGCCTCGTCGCGCAGCCGCTGTATGAGGTGCAGCGCCTCGCTGTGCTTGTCCAGCAGGATCGATTCGTCCTCGTCTGGCAGGATGATCTCCTCGATGCGCTTGGCCAGGCCGAACATGGGGATGTTCAGCCCCAGCGCCTGCTGCGCCCGCATCGCCGCGCCCAGCTGGCCGCGCCCGCCGTCGATCAGAATGAGATCGGGCAGCTCTGAAAACTTGCCGCCCTCATTCGGCAGCCCCTTTTCGGCGCGCTCCTTCTGCTCGGCAAGGCCGTGGCTCAATCGGCGCGTGAGCACCTCGTTCATCGAGGCGAAATCGTTCGGCCCCTCGACGGTGCGGATACGGAAATAGCGATAGTCGCGGTTGGCGGCGCGGCCGTTCTTCATCACGACCATCGAGCCGACCGACTGCGCGCCCTGCGTGTTGGATATGTCGTAGCCCTCGATGCGCACGGGCAGCTTTGTCAGTCCCAGCACGCCCTGCAATTCCTCCAGCGCGCCGATGGTGCGCGCGCGGCTGGCGGCGAGCTGCTTTTCGCGCTTGTCCACCGCGTCGGCGGCGTTCTTCAGCGCCATTTCGACCAGACGGCGCTTTTCGCCGCGCTGAGGGCAACCGATCTTCACGCGCAGGCCGCGCTTTTCGCTGAGCAGCTCCTCCAGCACCGCCGCTTCGGGAATCTCGTGGCTCGTGAGGATTTCGCGCGCGGGCACGCGGTCGTCGCCGTAATACTGCATGATGAAGGAGAGCAGGATCTCGCCGCACTCCTCGTCGCCGGCGCGCTCGAGCATATGGTGCTCCGAGCCGATCATCTTGCCGCCGCGCACGATGAGCGTCTGCACCATCGCATCGTCGCCGCGCGTAAGCACCGCCAGCACGTCCTGATCGCCGCCGCCGGTGACGATCGCCTTCTGCTTCTGCATGACCGATTCCACGGCGAGCAGCCGGTCGCGGCAGAGCGCGGCGTGCTCGTAGTTGAGCTCTGCCGCCGCCGCGCGCATCTGGCGGGTCAGCTCGGCCTTTACGCCGGAATCGTCGCCGGAGAGGAACTCCATCACGCGCTTCATCGTCGCCCTGTAGTCGTCCTCGGAGATCAGCCCGGCGCAGGGGCCGGGGCAGCGGCCAATCTGATGATGCACGCACGGGCGCTGCACCCGTCCGGGCGAGAGCGCCTTGACGCAGCTGCGGATGGGAAACACCGTGCGCACCACGTCCATCATTTCCCGCACGACGGTGGCGCTCATAAACGGGCCGAAGTATTTCGCGCCGTCCTTCTCGGGGCGGCGCACCAGCTCGACCGCCGGATAAGCGTCGGCCATATTCACGCGGATGTAGGGATAGTGCTTGTCGTCCTTGAGCAGTATGTTGTACCAGGGCTTGTGCAGCTTGATGAGGTTGCACTCGAGGATCAGCGCTTCCAGCTCGCCGTCCACCAGCACGATGTCGAAATCATCCACCTTCTCGACCATCGCGCGCACCTTGGGCGTGTGCTGTCTGCTGTCGTAAAAGTACTGCCGCACGCGGTTCTTGAGGTTGACCGCCTTGCCCACATAGATGATTTTCCCGCCCGATTTCATCAGATAGCAGCCGGGCGAATCGGGCAGGTTCTCAATTTTGAGCTTCAAAGCGTCGTTCATGCGCGCTCGTCCCTTCTCAGGCGTTCGAGCAGCGCTTCGTCCGGATCGCGGTCGGCATAGCGCGCCGTCTCATAGGCGGCGGCCAGCGCCTCGGGATCGGGCGCGTTCAGATCGGGCAGCGCCTCGCGCAGCGTGCGGCCGTCGGCGGGAATATGGCCGCGCTTATAGAGCGTGCGCACCAGATAGCGCGCCTTCTCCCGCGCGTCCATGAGCGTCCACTTCTTCTCGCGCTTAAACAGCGCCTCCCAGCGCTTTTTGAAGCCCTCGCTCATGTCCTTTTTAACGTCGCCCCAGTCGAGCAGACTTTCCTGTTCGTCCTTATAGTCCTCGCCCGCGGCGCGCGTCACGCGGCCCATCCATGCGCCGATGCGCGCGGCCAGCGCCTTCGCCATCCGCGCCAGCTTGCGAACCATGAAGTACAAAAGCACCAGCACGATGATCGCCGCCAGCGCATAGGCGACGTAGGTCATGATCTCCCAGAATTTTGAAGGCTCCTGCGCTTCGGCCAGGCCGGACAAATCCATCTCGTCCGCGCCGCCGCCGCCCATGCCGCCCACCTGCTCGTTTCCGGCAAAGAAACGCGCCAGCGCCATGAGCGCCCGCCCAATCGCCGAGGAAACGACGCCCAGCAGCCACTCGGCCTTCTCGCGAAGCCAGTTGAAGCCCGCGATCAGCGCGCAGATCAGCATCAGGGCGATCAGCAGCGCGCGGTTGTGCCGGCGCATGGCGGCCGGGGGCTTCACGCCCGTGCGGGAGGCCGCGCCGGTGTGCATCGCGCCGTCGTTGATCATCCACAGCGACGCGATCATGAACGCGCCGCCGCCCGCGCCCAGGCACACGTCCAGCGCGTGGGAGCGTATGGCGATCGCCGCAATGCCCGCGACGGCATAGAGCACAACGCCCGCGATGACGTTGCGGGAATCGGCGCTGCGGCCGGACGCGCAGAATATGAGCGCCGCCGGCATCATGACCGCCGGAGTCAGGGCCAGTATAATGCGCGTGAGCCAGTCGCCGGTCAGCTTCCACACCGGCCCGAAGAACAGATAAATCGCAATCGCGAAAAACAGCGTAAAGCACACGGCCGCCCGCAGCGGGAAGGCGCGGCTCTTTTCCTCCTCCTCGTGGGTGTCGCGCCGCAGATTCCGATCGGGATCGGGATCGCCCGAGCGGCTCGCGCGCACTTCGACGGCCGTCTCAGCCGCCTTCTTCCGGCCGCCCACATAGCCGGGCAGCAGCGACACGATATAGGCAATGGGCACGACGCACGCCGACATGACAAGCGGCGCGAAGCCGTTCTCGCCCAGCAGCGCAAAGCCGATCATCAGCGGCGCGGGCATGAAGCACAGCAGAAAGTAAACCGCCTCAAGCAGTTTGCGCAGGATTCTTTTCACGTCGCCGCCCCCTTTCCAGCTTCATCAGCGTGACCGAATTGCCGCACGCGCGCAGCCGGTCGATCCGCGCCTGAATGGCCTCGCTGTCGTACGCCGAGAGGATCAGTATGTCGGCGTTTCTCAGATCGCACAGCGTCTCGAGGAACGTCGGGAAGGTCATCTCGCGGTGAATCTCCAGCCGCGCCATGGCGGTGAGCAGCGTCTCGAGCTGATCGGCGGCGCACCGCGCGGGGATATACACGGTCTTTCCGGTGTTCTTTTCGCCATACAGGCAGGCGTTCGCCGCAAAGCCCGCCTCCACGCCCATGCGAAGAGAACGCGCGCACAGCGTCGCCGCGATGCGGACGCCCTGCTCCACGCCCTCCTGCTCATAGTCCATCAGGTCGCCCCACTGCTCCTCGCTGGTCTGCACGTTGAGCACCACCAGCACGCGGGGGTCGGCGGTGTAATCGCGCGTCTTGACCTGCAATGTGCCCAGCCGCGCCGACGCGCGCCAGTGTACGTCGCGCATGGGGTCGCCGCTTCTGTAATCGCGGATGCCGGAGACGAGAAACGGATCGGGCATGATCCAGCGCCGCACAGCCGCTTCGCCCTGCCAGCGCGTAGACGGCGTGTCCAGCTCGTCCTCACTAAGCAGCCGCGGGCACACGTCCAGCGCGCAGGGGAGCGTCAGCTGCACGGTCTCCTGGCTCGCGCCCAGCAGATCGCCCGCCGTCAGCGCCACCGAGCCGGCCTCGTAATGGCCGCGCTTGAGACAGATCACCTCATGGCGGCGGCGGATCTGCGAAAACGGCCCCAGATAAAACACGGATTTGTGGTACTGATCGGCGCTGATCTCGCGCGCGTCCTCGTTCTCGCCGCCGCGGCCGAAATGCAGGTTGGGCGATATGCGCGATTCGGCGCGCACCCACGGCACGGGCAGCAGCTTGCGGTTGCGGATGACCTCAATCAGCTCCACCTTCTCGCCCTCGGTGACGCGCGGCCGGCTGAACGAACGGGTATACTCGATCTTCTTCAGTCCGAACAGGCGGCACAGCACGGCCTCGATCAGCGCCACAGCGCCCACCGAAACCAGTATCCAGAGGATATTCATGGCGCGTCACGCCCCTTCGCCGGACTCGACCGGCGCGGCGATCTGAGAAAGCGCCTCGCGCACGACCTCCTCGCTCTTCGTGCTCCGCCCGTAAAGGCCGCCCAGTATGATGCGGTGCGCCAGCACGGGCACGGCAAGCGCCTTCACGTCGTCGGGCGTGACGAAATCGCGGCCGTGCATCGCCGCCCAGCTCTGGCAGGCGCGCAGCAGGGCCAAGAGGCCGCGCGGGCTTACGCCGGTCTGCACCTCGGGCAGCTCGCGCGTCTTTTCAACCAGCGCCACCATATAGCGGCGCACCGGCTCGCTCACATGAACCGTGCCGATCAGCCCCTGCGCCGCGCGGATGTCGGCGGCCGCCGCGCACGGCGTAAGCGTCTCGAGCGGGTTGTTCTGAATAAAACGGTCGAGAATCGCCAGAGCTTCGTCGGTGTCGGGATAGCCGGGACGCAGCTTCATCAGGAAGCGGTCGAGCTGCGCTTCAGGCAGCGGGAACGTGCCCTGCGTCTCCACGGGGTTCTGCGTCGCCACGACCAGGAACGGCTCGTCCAGCGCGCGGGTCACGCCGCTCTCGGTCACCTGCCGCTCCTCCATGCACTCGAGCAGCGCCGACTGCGTGCGCGGCGTGGCGCGGTTGATCTCGTCGGCCAGCAGGATATTCGTAAACACCGGGCCGGGCTTGAATTCAAAATTCTCCGTACGGGCGTTGAATATGCTCAGGCCGGTCACGTCGGAGGGCAGCAGGTCGGGCGTAAACTGTATGCGCGAAAAGGCGCAGTCCAGCGATTTGGCCAGCGACTTGGCCATGACCGTCTTGCCGGTGCCCGGCACGTCCTCGAGCAGCACATGTCCGCGCGCGATCATGGCGCACAGCATCAGCTCGACCGTATCGCTCTTGCCCACGATGACCTTCTGAATCCGCTCCCGCACATTGTCGGCCAGCACCCGAATATCCTTGAGTTCCATAGGCGTTTTCTCTCCTTATCTGTATGCTTTTCGCATGACTTTCCTCTCGTTTCGTCATCCCTGTCCGCCGACCAGCTCGACGGCCTCGGCCAGGCATTTCGCCGCCAGCGTTGCGGCCAGATCGCCGCCGGAGCCGGCCTGCTCCAGCACCACGGCCACCGCGTAGGGGCAGTTCGCGTCCTGAATATAGCCCACGAACCACGCGTTCGTGCTGACGGACTTGTCGTTGCTCGTCTCGGCCGAGCCGGTCTTGCCGCACACGGTGTAGCCGGACACGCGCGCCTTTTTGCCCGTGCCGTTTTCGACCGTCTCGCGCATATACTCGCCCACAATCTGGGCGGTGGCCTCGCTCATGACGCGCCGGTATGTGCCGCCCGATGAGCGCAGCCGCGGTATGCCCGCCGCGCCGGTGATCTGCCGAACCAGCTTCGGCTCCATCATCACGCCGCCGTTGGCCACGCTGGAGGCGATCATCGCCATGTGCAGGGGCGTTACCAGCACGCGGCCCTGACCCACGCCCGACCACGCCAGTTCGTTGACCGAAGCAACGTCCTCGGGATAGCTGGAGTTGTACAGCACGATGTCCGAGAAGGAAAAGTTGTCGTTGAAGCCGAAATTCTCGGCGGCCGACTGCATATTGCTCTTGCCCAGCTCGTAGCTCAGCTCGGCGAAGGTCACGTTGCAGCTCTGTGCGAAGGCCGATTTGAGATCCAGCTCGCCGTGCGCCTTGCGGCCGCTCAGGCAGGTGACCGCCGCGCCGCCGAAATCCTGCGAACCGGTGCAGGTGAACGTGCGGTTGAGCAGGCCGGGCAGATTGTCCAGCGCCGCCGTCAGCGTCACAATTTTGAACACCGAGCCGGGGGTATAGAGTCCCTGCAGGCAGCGGTTGAGATAGGCCGTGTCGGCCACGTCCGTGCCCAGCCCCGCCGGGTCGTATTCGGGCATGGACACCATGGCGAGGATCTCGCCGGTCTTGTAGTTCATGACCACCGCCGCGCCGTTATAGCCCGAGGGGAAGGAGCGCGCGATCACGCCTGAGAGCTGCGC
The DNA here is from genome assembly GCA_934631025.1 of uncultured Clostridia bacterium. Lineage (GTDB taxonomy): Bacteria > Bacillota > Clostridia > Christensenellales > Aristaeellaceae > Firm-10. Next base: position 140,514 of record CAKTXR010000002.1, on the reverse strand, counting down.
GTCCACCGTCAGCTGAATGTCGTCGCCGCGGGTGGTTTCGCCGCTCAGCCACGACCACGTGCGGTCGATGATCGAGCCGGACATCCCCACCAGCGCGCTGGCGAAAAAGGTCTGCACGCCCGTGCCGGACATGCTCATGGTGTCGCCCACCGTCTGCGAGACGGCCAGCCGGATCGACATATCGGAGGAATACCGGCGCTCGCCGGAATCGTCGGTATAGGCCAGCACATAGCCGTCGCGGTCGGTGATCGAGCCCATGGCGACGGTCTTTTTCGCGTTGTTCAGGCGCGTGTTGTAGCCGCTCATCGCCCAGCGCGAGCCCTGCGTGAACGCCGTATAGCCGAACCAGCCGCCCGTGCCGATGAACAGGCACAGTATCAGCGTGCCGATCAGGCGCATGTTTCGTCTGATTTCCTTCATGCCGCATCCGCCTCCTGCCATTCGGCGCGCCGCACGTCGTCCGCATCCTGATCGGCGTTGAGAGAGGATATGCCCAGCAGCAGACCAATCCCGCCCATGCAGCTCACCATCGACGAGCCGCCCGAAGCGATGAAGGGCAGCGTCACGCCGGTCAGCGGAATCAAGCGGATGTTGCCGCCCACGATCAGCAGCGTCTGAAGCCCCAGCATGGTCACAATGCCAAACGCCAGGAGCGCATGAAAGCCGTCCCGACAGCTCATGGCGATCGACACGCCGCGCATGACGATCAGCACATACACGGCCAGAAGGCAAATCGCAAAGAGATAGCCGAACTGCTCGCAGATGGCCGCGAACACGAAATCCGAATGATACAGCGGAATCACGCGCGGCATGCCCAGCCCCAGCCCCATGCCGAACAGCCCGCCGCTGCCTATGGCGATCAGCGACTGTATGATCTGATAGCCGCTGTGCTCATAGTCCGCCCAGGGGTTGCGCCAGGCGACCACGCGCCGCCGCACGTGCGCGAACATATAGTACGCCCCGACCGAGCCCGCCGCGCCCGCCGCCAGCCCCAGAAGCGATATAATCGCGTTGCTCGTGGCGAGGAAATAGAGGATCACCGTCAGGAAGAAATAGAGCAGCAGCGCGCCCAGATCGCGTTCGAGCAGCAGTATGCCGCACAACAGCGCGCCGAATATGATCGCCACGATCTTCATCGCCCGACTCTGCCGCTCAGACAGGCAGGAGGCCAGCACCACCGCCAGCGAGAGCTTGACAAACTCGGAGGGCTGCACGGTCAGAGAGTTCGGCCTGATCGTGATCCAGTTCTTCGCACCGTCGTGCCAGTCGCCGATGACCAGCGGCAGCGCGATGAAGCCCAGCGAGCAGATCATGAAGAACACCTTCCAGCGCCCCCATTTTTTGAAGTGCCGGATGAACACAATGCCGCACAGCATCGCGACAAGCCCCGCGGCGATATAGATCGCCTGATTGCGCGGCGTGATGGGCGAGCGCGCGATGGCGGTCAGCGTGATCACGCTCACCGAGCAGAGAAACAGCGTGAGCGTCAGTATCAGCGTGTCAATCTTCCAGATTTTCGGCAGGAGCTTGACCAGCAGCACCGTTGCGACCGGCATGATGCCCGCCAGATACAGCGCCTGCATGTCGATCTCGCCGTCCTTTAAGGAGAGCAGCACCATCGCCGAAAGCTGAAACAGCACGATGATATACAAAAGAAACGATACGTTCGCGCGCTTGAGCGAGCGGCGCATGGTCTCTACGGAGATTCGTTTCGTCATTTTCTTACTCCCATACGTCCTCAAATTCGTCGTCCGAGACGTCCTCGGGCAGCACCTGCGCCACCTTGGGCTGACGCGCGCCGCTCTCGTCGGCCGCCGCGTCCTCGGCGTTAAAGAACACCAGCGTCATCCTCAGCGCGCCGATCTGCAATTCGTCGCCGTCGCGCAGAATGTGCTCGCCCTCCTTGTTCACCGGCGACGTAAAGGGCGCGCCGTCGACGGCGTGCAGCACCATCTCGCCCGGGCGATAGGTCATGAAGATGTGGCGCTTTTTCACATCGCGCGCGCGGATGCGCACGTCCGCCGTGCGGCCCGAGCCGATGACCGCCTCCGCGCCGAACTGATAGCATTCGGGCTTTCTGTTCTTCTTTTTCTTCGCGCCGTCGTCGAGCATGACCAGCTCGCCCACGCAGCCCGCGCCGTGCGCCTGATAGCGCAGTATCCGCGCGCGCCGGTTGTCCGTCACGCACGCCCGCCAGCCGTAAAACGCCACCAGCACCGCCAGAAACGCGAACCAGTAGCGCGCCGCATAGGCGATCAGCTCGTATAAATCCGTGCTCATATCCGCTCACCTCCCGCGCGCCCACAGGCGCGTCCGTCAAAAAAAGCGCTTTTTGCTCTATTCCAAAGTATATTCAGCCGCGGCCGGAATTTCATCGCCGCGAAAGGCCGCAGGCATTCCGCCGCGCCTTCCTTTTATTGGACAGACGCGCGCGCGATTTGTTCCCGCGCATATACACTCTTCCATAGTATTTAGCATAGCACAGCAGTATGTCCTTAATGTTAAAAATCGCGTCTCTCGCGCCGATTCGTTCGATTTTTTGCATGAAAACGCCCGCCGGAGCGCATAAAAGGCTCCGGCAGGCGCATCGTTATACGGTTTTACTTTTTGACGAGCGTCAGTCGGGTGGTCAGGTGATGCTCTGTTTTGGCCGCGCTGCGCAGCGCGATGCGGTTGACGGGCTGCTCGGTGCAGTCCACGCCGAACGGCGCGCAGACGGTCTCCGGCGTCCAGCCCACGGCCTCGATCACGAGATCGGCCTTCCCGCCATGGATCACCGCGCCGCGTTCGGTCTTTTCGCACGGGCAGACGGTGTTGAACAGCGCCGATACGGGCGCGCTCTCGCTCAGAACCATATCGTCGACGAGCGTGAACGTTTCGGGGCAGTCGCTCTCAATGCGGCGCGTGTCCTTCAAAATTCGCGCGTCGTTCCACGCCTTCGTCACGTCGCCCTCCGCCGTGAACGCGCCATTTTCATACTGCGCGTTCACGAGATATGCGCCGTCGCGGGTGGGCTTCTGGCGGGGCCGCGCGCCGCTCAGCTCGGGCATGAGCAGATTGTGATACTCGGGCATGCCGCACAGCAGCGAATCCGGATGCGCATAGCCCAGCACGCCGCGGTCGACGAGCAGCTCCTCGCCGGCGGCCTGCAACACAATGCTGCCCTTGTCCATGTGGAAGTGCCCCACGTCGGCCAGCCCGCAGAAGAAGCTCAGGCTGGTGCGGCCAAACTCTTCGCTCTTTCGAATAATGCGCGTCTGCCCGATCGCCGGAAAGCTGAAGAAGCCCTCCTGAACGAACGGCTCGGGCGCGGGCAGGCTGTCGGGCACGATGATGAACAGATAGGGCGTGCCCGCCGAATGCTGGAGGTTGATCGCGGCCAGGCGCAGATAGACCTCGTCGCCGGTGAGGGCGTAGAATGAGGCCATGAGGTCGGCGGAATAGCGCGTGCCGTGATGCGCATCGTTCAAGCTGATCGCCGCCGCGCCGTCGCCGGTGTCGGAGAGCAGCGAGAGCGCGTAGCGGCCGGTCTTTTCGAGCGCGGGGGTGAGCATACGGCCGAACGGCTCCTTATGGAAGCGGGAGAGCAGATAGAGTATCGGCATGACCTGGCCGAACGTGTAGCTCCAGTAGGACGGGCCCTCGGGCGTGCCGCCGTCGGCCATGATGTAATTGCCGATCATTTCCTTCAGATCGCGCTCGGCCTCGAGCACCTGCGCGCCGTAGCGGGGATAGAAATGCGCGCACGCCATCAGGCCGAACACGCGGCCGCTGCTGAACACGATGCCCTGATTCATGCCGCGGATGTACTCCTGCCGCTTGAAGTCGGACTCGATGCGGGGCAATCCCTTCATGGCGATCGCGTCCACCAGAATCTCGCGGGCATAGGGGGTCAAAAAGCCGCCCGCCCAGTCGAGCACCTGCGCGCAGCCGCGGCAGTAGACCTCCTCCGTAAAGGAGCGGTGGTGCCAGCCGCAGCCGGGCAGCACGCCCATAATGCTCTCCGTCCAGTATTCGCAGTGGGCGGCGCTGAGCGCCATGCGCACGGCCATCTTCATCATGTCGGCGCGCTTTTCGATCAGGCCGGCGAAGGCCAGCGCGCCCATCTGATAGGATGTGTCCTTCTTGCCAAGATCGCGCTTGCCCGTCCAGCGGCTGTCGGGATGCGGAATGTAGGTGCCTATGTCCTTTTCAGGCTCCCATGTGAGGTATTCCTCGGTCTTTTTGAGGAACTCGTCGTAGAGCGGCTTAAGCGCGCCGGCATGAACGCGCGCGCGGAGGGCTTCCACATCCTCCCTGCCGAACATGATGCCGATCTGCGGCTCAAATTCGCCGTCTTCGACCAGCATATCCGGCCAGTCGGGCGTAAAGACGCTCCTGCGCGCCTCCATTTCGGCCTGCCGCCGCGCGTTCGAAAGCCCCAGCCAGAGATACTGCGCGCCGCAGTCCTTCTCGCCGTCGCTCTCGAGGATGAGCGTGAGCGCCTCAAGTTTGCGGCCATGGATGGGATAATCGCGCTCCACCGTCTCGTCCGGGCCGCCCTCGCGGTCGCACAGCGTCGTCCACGCGCCGTCGATCTTCGCGCGGATGGTCTGACAGACGCAGGCCGCCGCCGTGCCGAACACGCGGAATATGTCGAAATCGGAAATATCCAGATCGCAATCGCGCGTCATCTCCACGCTGCGCCTTGCGCCGGCGTGCATGAACACGCGCACGCCGCACCAGTCCTGCTCGGCAGTCACCGCGTCGGGATCGGAGCGCTTTATGTCGTAATGGATCAATTGCGAGATTCTGTTGTGCGGGCGGCTGCTGTCGCTGCCGTCGAAAAAGGGCTCGATGATGGCCTCGGCATAGTTGATTCTCTGAAGTCTCATGTCTGTTTCCGCCTTTCCGCGCCCTGCTCATGGCGGCGCGTTTTCATTTTGTAGGGGCAGTATCCAGAATCCGGCATTATTATATCACGCAAAGAATGGGAATTCAACTCGAAATTGTCTCAAAAATTTTACGATTGGCCTGTACAGACCATCCCATGCCATGCTATAATAGACTGTATTATTTCTATACGACTGAACTTTAGGAGGAATGATCTTGGATGCCGTTCCCTTGTGGCCGACGCTGATCTGGCCGCTCTGTCTCATTGCGCTTACGCTGCTGCTGACTCTGATGGAAACCGCCGCCGATTCGCTCAGCGAATCCCGTCTTGAACACCTGGCCGACGAAGGGGAGAGCAAGGCGCGCTCCATCCTCAAGCGGCTGGACGACTGCGCCGGTCTCGGCGAGGGCATACAGTGCGCCCGCCATATGACGCTGCTGCTGCTGGGCTTCCTCAGCGGCATGTACATGAGCCGCCCGCTCTCGAACGCGCTGCTCGCTCTGCCTGCCATGAAGGGCGCGCCCGAAGCGCTGATCCACGCGCTGTGCCTGATCGCGGTGCTGCTCGTGCTCTACACGCTCGTGCGGCTCTTCTGCATCGAATGGGCAAGGCGCGTTGCCAATATGCACGTCGATTCGCTGATTCTCTCGCTGTTCTCCCCGATGATGTTCGTGCGCCGGCTGTTCCGGCCGATGACCGCGCTCTCGAGCGCCGTGGCGGGACGGCTGATCCGTATGAGCGGCGCCGATCCCGAAAAGGCCGAGGAAAACGTCACCGAGGACGAAATCCTCGCCATGGTGGACATCGGCGAGGAAAAGGGCGCGATCGAGAGCAGCGAAAAGGAGCTGATCGAGAACGTCCTCGAGTTCAACAACACCACCGCCGAGGACTGCATGATCCACCGCACCGACGTGACCGCCGTGGACGTGGACACCAGCGAGGAGGAGTTCGTCGATCTGGTGCGCGAGACCGGCTTTTCGCGCTTCCCCGTCTATGAGGACGACATCGACTCCATCCTCGGCATACTGACCACGCGCGACTATCTGCTCAACGCACGCCGTCCCCAGGGCGAGCGCAAGACCATACGCGAGCTGCTGCGTCCGGCCTACTTCATCCCCGAATCGGTGCGCGCCGACGCGCTCTTCCGCGAAATGCAGAACCGCAAGTGTCACATGGCCATCGTCGTGGACGAATACGGCGGCACGAGCGGCCTGATCACGCTCGAGGATCTGCTTGAGGAGCTGGTGGGAAACATCTACGACGAGTTCGACCCGCAGGCCAAGGCCGACGTCATCGCGCAGGGCGACGGCACATGGCGCGTCAACGGCTCGGTCGAGCTGGACCGGCTGTGCGAGACCATCGGCATCGACGAGATCGAATCGGACGAATTCGACACGCTGGGCGGGCTGATCTTCAGCCGGCTGACCGCCATTCCCGAGGACGGCAGTCATCCCGAGGTGGACTGCTTCGGGCTGCACATCCGCGTTGAGGAGCTGACCGATCACCGCGTCGAATGGGCAACCGTCTCCCGGCTGGAGGAAGACCCGGACGAGAACGACGAGAAAGACGAAAAAAGCGATAAGCCCGAGAAGAAAACCGACAAAAAGCCCGAAAAGAGCAAAAAGGACGAATGACCCGCATACCGCCTGACGAACGCCGTCGGGCGGTTTTTTGTGTTGCGTTCGCCCCGCCAGCGTGGTATGATAGGGACGGTTCAGGCGCAGCGCTCAGACTTCCATCGACCGGCGCGTTTTTTCAGGGAAAAGCAAAGCCGCGTCTCATCGCGACAACCCGCCTGTTCAGCGGCGCTGAGTCCGAAACGTTCCCAAATCACTGTTTCATCTGTTTTTTCAAACTTGCGCTTCAACGGCGCAGACTTTTCTTCACATGAAAGGAGATCATCCCATGAGAGACTGCACGCAGTATATCCATGCCCGCCGTCCGCTCTATCACACCGCCGAGGCCATCCGCCGCGGCCACATCACCATCGGCTTCATCGGCGGCTCGATCACCGAGCCGGTCGCCGACGGCCATCGCTGGAGCGGCAAGATCATCGACTGGTTCGTCGCCGAGTTCCCCGGCCTGATCGTCGATGAGGAAAACGCCGCCAAGGGCGCGACCGGCTCGCTGAACGCCATACTGCGCGTCGAGGACGACATCCTCGCCTACAACTGCGATCTGGTCTTTGTCGAGACGGCGGTCAACGACGGCGAAAAGGCGTGGGGCGCGTGCCGCGAGGGCATACTGCGCAAGCTGATGAAAGACGACGTTTGCGACGTCGTGCTGACCTACACCTACTCTCAGGCCATGTACGAGACCATGCTCGCGGGCAAGCTGCCCCAGACCATCCTCGACTGGGAGGAGCTGGCCGAACACTATCAGCTCAGCAGCGTCCACATGGCGCGCTATACCTTCGATCTGGTGATGGACGGCTTCCTGCGCTGGGACGAATGGCTGCCCGACACGCTGCATCCCGATCACGCCGGCAGCCGCCTGTACGCCGAGCCGGTCTGCCGCCTTATTCGCCGCGAGATCGATACGGCGCAGCCCGTGAACCTGCCGCTTCCCGCGCCGCTGCACGCGGACAACTGGGAGAACGTCCACCTCCTGCCCTTTGATCAGGTGGAGCGCGTCGGCGCGTGGCGGCAGGTTCACGAGCGCCGTCTGCCCTCGGTACACCATATGCTCTGCACCTCCTCGATGACCTCCAGCCTGCGCTTCGAGTTCGAGGGCACGGGACTGCTGCTGCACCTGCTCAGCGGCGGTCTGTTCGCGGCCTATAAAATCCGCATCGACGGCGGCGAATGGATCGACAAGAACGATCCGCTGCCCGCCTGGGGCATGAACGCCACCGACTGGCTGCGCGAGGACGTGCCCGTCTCCGGCCTGCCCGCCGGCCGCCACATCGCCGAAATCGCGCCGGAATTCGCGCAGGGCGGCCGCGCGACCCGCTTCCAGCTGGGCATGATCGGCGTGATCTGCTGAAATATACAGTTCAGCGCCCCGCAGAGGTGATTTTCCTCTGTGGGGCGCTCTCCATATACGCGCCGTCTGCAACGGCGTTCGACCGTCTCAATGCCGCCTAGCACTTTGTCCGCGTCCCGCCGCACAGTCAAAAAGCATGACCCTCCCTATGCAGGGAGTCATGCTTTTCCTATATACCGCGTGCGTTACTGCGCCGTTCCCTTGAGAATCTCGACCGCCCTTTTGTAATGCTCGAGCCGCGTGCCGTCCGGCTTTCCGTCCGCGCCGAGCGTCGGGCAGACATAGCCGCCCTCCTCAAATTCGTTCCAGGCGAACGAAAGCACATGGCCGCTCTTCACATATCGGCCGTTCTCCTCCATCCAGATTTTCAGAGCGCGCGCCGCCGCCTCAAAGCCGTTTCCGTCGTTGTCCTCAACGTAGACTCTGTCGGGATAGGCCGCCCACGGCGTGGGACGCTCAAAGCGCGGCGTGGGATTCCAGCCCGTCGAAAACTCGGGAATGAGCTGCAGGCCGTATTCTTTGCGCGCCTCGTTGTTCTTCATCACGTTTTCGGAAAATGCGGCATAGCCGCTCTCGCCGGAGGAGCAATCCGCATAGGTCGACGCCGCGTCCGCCAGAGAATAGTCCTCCCCGTCCGGCTCGTTGCCGAAGATGCAGACGTACGCCTCCAGACCGACGCTTCTCGCCGCCGCGCGCACATTCCGAATATGGTCAACACAGTAACCGCCGAAAATAAACGCCAGCGGCCGGCCGTCGATTTTGTGATAATACGGCTTTGTCATGGCCAACGCCAGCTTCTCCCAATCGGCCGCGCTGTAGCCGTGCATCCCCAGTATGATGGCGCACAGGTCGATTCTGTCGTTCATCGGGCTGGTTTCAAACAGATGGCGCGCCCGGTTGAGTTCATGCATATAGGGCCGTATGCCCTCAAGCGCGCTGCTTCCGGGCAGCGCAGGCTCCATTTCTTCCTCCGTATACCAGCAGTAGGCAAAATAATCTATGCCCGCGTCGATGGCAAATTGCAGCTCGCGGTCATAGTCCCGCTGCGTGCGCTCGGGAAAGCGCCAGCCGTCGCCGTCCTTCACGGCGTAATAGGGCAGGCGGCTCTTCCATTTCTCGCAGCCCAGCGAATTCATCGCCCAGCGGCCGAAGAAGGTATCCTCTGGCAGCCCCGCGTCCCAGTTGATCATGCCGACCTTGACGTCCATATCCCGTCCTCCTTCATGTTCTTCAAATATCGATTTATCCTGAATCGTTCGTCAGTGGATCATCAGCGCGGCGCGCTCCATCATACGCCGGAGCTGCTCCTCGATGGACGACGCGATCTCGCGCACCATGGCCTGAACGTTTTCCGAAGGCGGATCGATCTCGCGCATGAGCTGGCTCTCAATGCCCGCCCGTATTTCATCGCGGCGCTTATCCAGGCTCTTTTTGAAAAAGCGCGGCGTGATCATGCGGCGCACGGTCAGCGGCAGTTCCGCCTTGCGCAGCATCCGCTCGGCCGTCTCCGTGCCAATGACCGCGGCCAGCAGGCCCACGAGGAAGCCGATCGCCAGCCCCGGCGCGCCCGCCGCCAGCAGCGCCAGTCCGCTCCCGCCCAGCAGAGCCGCCAGAAGCGAGGCCACGATCACGTCGATCAGCGCCTTGATCTGGTCGGTTTTGAGCAGCGCGTCGGCGCTCACCTCGAGCTGCGATACCCCCACGCCCAGCGTATCGGGCAGGCGCAGCGAGGTGCGCGGCAGGTCGAACTGATCGCAGATGGGGTCGGTCAGCATTTCCATATCCGGACGCAGCCGCATGACCCACTCGCTCACCGCCGGACGCAGCGCGTCGGCCAGACGGCCGTCCTCCGCCCTGCGCTGAAGCCGCGCCGTCAGCTCCGCGCCGATGTCGTTGAACGTCTTTAAGCCGCCGCTGCGCCACAGTTCGAACACCTCGGGCGCCAACTCGTCCAGCATGAGATCGGTCAGCGGCGCGGAAACCGCCGTAAACAGCCCGCTCAGGCGCGAGAGCACCATGTTCTCCATATCGTCGGAACGGCTCAGCGCGTCCACCGCCGCTTCAAAGCCGCGCGTTTTCTGATCGATGCGCAGCGCATAGCACAGCCCGCGCGCAATTGAAAATTCCGGCTCCAGCGCGCGCAGCAGCTGCGCCTGAGGAAAGCGCTTCTTCGCCATATCGCCGATCATGGGCATACGCGACGCGCCGCCGGTGAGCAGGATAATCTGCGGCACTTCGCCGTCCAGCCGGTTCACGGCCTCATTCAGAGCGCGATCGTACGCGTCCGTGAAGGAGATTCCTCCCAGCGTGTCCACGCCCTGCGAGAGGATCGCCGTCATGTCCGCGTCGCTGCAGGCGACGTCGAGCGTCAGCGGCTTTCGGCCCGCGTAGATCTTGACCGCCGATTCCGCCCGACCCGAACCGCCGCGCCCCGCCTGCGTGAAGTACATCTCCTTGACGCGCCGCGCTTCAAATTCGCAGCGCGCGCGGTATTGCGGAAAGCGCTCGAGCGCCTCCTCGATCTGCGCCCGCTCCGGACTGCGGCGCACGTTTCTCTCCAGCAGCAGCCGGTCGATCAGCCCGCCGCCCAGACTCACCGCGCCGAAATCGCACACCGTCAGACTGCGCTCAGCCAGATCGGAAACAAACGTAAAATCGATCGTCGAGGAGCCTGCGTCGATGATCAGCGTAGGCAGCGTCAGCAGCTCGTCGGATACGCGCAGCTCGCCCGATTCCCGCGCGAACATGAACGCCGCGCGCGATTCGCTCACCACCTCGCAGTTGACCATGCCGGCGCGCTCGAACAGCCGCTTATAGGCGGCGCGCGTCTCCGGCGGCCAGCCCGAGGGACAGCCGATGAAAAAGCAGGCCGTTTCCGGACTTTCCAGCCGGCCGTCCTTCATGAGCTGGGCGAGAATCTCCCGCGCAAACATGACGATCAGCGCGCCCGCGCCGGCTTCGTCTGTGAGATAGCGGCTTTTGAAGCGCAGCTCCAGCCAGTCCGCGCCGGTCAGGTGGCACGCCTCCTCGCCGATGAACAGCCCGCGCTCCGGATGCGAAGCCAGCGCCGTAATGACGCTCTTTCGCCCGCGCAGCTCAATCAGCTGCGGCTCGACGCGCTTTCCCGCGCGCATCCAGGCCACGGCGCTCTCGCCGTCGCCCAGATCGAAGCCGAAATAGTCGGTGATCGGCGGCTTCTCGCTTTCTGGAATGTTCTTTTCGATGATCGGATTTTCCATAATCGGATGTTCTCCTGTTGCTTTGCTGAATAATCCGCGCCTGAAACGCGCGCGGCGGCAGCCCGCCGTATCCTATCGTTCGCACGCATGACGCACGGCTTTCGGCGCATCGCTTTCATGCGCGCCAGCCGCACTATGCCCATTCACACACACTTTCGGCTTATCGCTTTCATGCGTACCAATCTCATTATGTCGGTTCGCACGGCTTTCTGCGCATCGCTTCCACGCGCGCCAGTCACACTATGCCCGTTCCCGCGCATAAACGCACGCTTTCGGCATATGCTTCCACGCGCCAGCCATACTCGTCTGTTTACGCCCGCTCTCGTCACAGCGCCCCTCACATCTCCTCGGTCGCCTGTCCGCGCGCCAGCACGCGCTCGCCCTGCATCACGGCGGGACGAATGGTCAGATCCGGCTCCGTGCCGGGGAAGAGATCGAAATAATCGCGCGTTTCCGGAGAATATTCCACCAGCCGCACGCCCTCGTCGTTCAGCGCGGCGGCGATCTGCGGCGCGGCCTTGAGCGCGTAATTTCCGTCGCCGGTATAGACCGCCTCCATGAGCATCTGGATTGGCTGGAGCAGCTCGCCGGTCACGCGCGGCGCGTCGGTGGGCAGCGCGCTCTGTTCGCGGTCGATCTGCTCCAGCGCGTCGCCGATGGACGACATCAGCCGGTCGACAAGCCGCATCAGCTCGTAGACATTGGGGCGCGTGGCCTGCGTCACGGCGGTCTGCGCCCTCTCGGCAGGCTTCAGCATGGCGCGCGCCGCCCCCGCCGCGCAGGAAATCAGCGCCAGCACGGCCGCGGCGGTCTGTCCGGCGATCATCAGCCACGCCGTCAGCACAGCTCCCGCGCCCGCCGCCGTCCATGAAAGAATCGCGGCGAGCTTTTCGCGCCGATCTGTCTGGCCGCCGTCCTCGATGCACGCGTCGGCCTCCGTGACGCTCATCATGAGCAGCGCGGCGCGTTTGGCCGCGTCGAAGAGCCGGTCGGCTTCGCGGCGCGCGGCGGCGTCGGGCAGCGCGGCGCGGGTCTCCATGCGCACCTGCTCGAGCGCGCCCGCCAGACAGTCGGCGGCGGCCTTCACATCCGGACAGGCCGTCAGCGCCCTTTCGAGCGCGTCGCGGCGGTGTTCATACGCTTCCAGCATCGTTTATCCTCCCCGTTCTGCGCGGAAAAGACATATGCGTCTCTCCGCGAAAAACTCAATGTCAATCAGTCTCATAACGAAACAGGCTCGACCGGCCGCACGGAATCATCTCCCGCGTCCCGCCCTTCATAATGAAAGGACAGGCCGAAGCCCGCCCCGTCTCAACGCGCTCATGCGCGGCGTTCAGGGCAGCTCCGGCCAGTCGATTTTAATGCGCCGATCAATGCGCCGCGCGACGAAGGGCCGGTACAGCCGCGCCGCCTCGGGCCAGTCGGGATGACCGTCCAGCTTGGGGATCACGTTGTAGTCGGTCATGGGGGCGCGCAGTATGATGCGCCGCGCACCGTTCGAGATGGCCGGCGCGTCCGAGGGGCAGTTCAGGCAGATCACGCCGCCGTGCTCCGCATCGAAGCGCGCGGGGCCGTCCACGGGACGACCGCAGATCAGGCAGCGGTCCATCTGCGGCCGATAGCCCATCAGCGGCATATAGCGCATTTCAAAGCAGGCGGTCAGCAGCTCGGCGGGCAAATCGGAATAGCTCAGATGCGCCAGCGCCTTGAGCAGCAGAAAGAATATGTCGGGCGCGGCCTGACCGGGCAGCGCCGCCGCGTCGGCCAGACTGAGATAGTACATGCCGTGCATCAGCCGGTCGTAGTTCAGACGCAGATCGTAATAGCTGTCCTTGATCTCGCACTGCGTGACCGAATGGCGCTCTCCCGACGCGTTGATCGTATACTGCCCGGCGCAGAACACCTCGCTCGCCCCGACGAGCGCCGATCGCGGGCGGCGGCAGCCGCGGGCAATGGCGTCGATGCGGCCGTGTTCGGGCGAAAACAGCGTCAGCATCCGATCATAGTCGCGGTAGTCCGCGCGCCGCAGCACGATGGCGTCGGTCGTGTAGAGCATAGGCCTTTACTCCTCGTAGCCGGTGGCGCGCAGATCGCTCTCGCGGTTGCGCCAGTCCTCGCGCACCTTGACCCAGAGCTTGAGCATCACGCGCGTGCCCATCATGCGCTCTATGTCCGCGCGCGCCTGAGAGCCTATGTCGTGCAGCATGCGCCCCTGCTTGCCGATGATGATCGCCTTGTGCGAGGCGCGCTCGCAGTATATGTTGGCGTGGATCTCGGTCAGGTTGTCGGACAGCTTCGTGATGGCCAGCATTTCCACGCCGATGCCGTGCGGGATCTCCTCGCGCAGAAGGCGCAGCGCCTTTTCGCGGATGATTTCGGCGCAGATCAGCCGCTCGGGCTGGTCGGTGATCATGTCGTCCGGGAAATACTTCGGCCCCTCGGGCATGGCCGCGGCAAGATAGTCGCGCAGCATATCCATGTTGTCGCCGCGCGCCGCCGATATGGTCACGATCTGGTCAAAGCCCAGCCCTTTGAGCGTCTCCAGCTGCGGCATCAGCTTTTCGGGCGTCACGATGTCTATCTTATTGACGGCCAGAAAGCGCGGGCAGTTCATTTTCAGCACGTCCTCCATAACCGCCCGATCGCCCGCGCCGATATGCTGCGCGTCCACAACGCACAATACCGCGTCCACGCCCTCGCGCGCGTCGCTGGCCTGCTTCATCATGAATTCGCCCAGCTTGGTGCGCGGCTTGTGCAGGCCGGGGGTGTCCACGAACACCAGCTGCCAGTCGGGCGCGGTGGCCACGCCGAGGATCTTGTTGCGGGTGGTCTGCGGCTTGTTGGACACGATGGCGACCTTCTCGCCCACGAAATAGTTCATGATGCTCGATTTGCCCACGTTGGGACGGCCGATGATCGCCACGAAGCCCGAATGAAACGCCTTGTTCTGCATATGTATATCCTTCCCTTTCATCGCGCACCGGCTTCCGGCAGTGCGTCAGTCATGTTCTCTTCCGGGCAAGCGGAGCAAGCGCTGCTCCCGTGCGGACAAAAGCGCCCCCCGGCGGCGCGTCCGCAAAACGCCGCCTGCGCACAGGGGAACACCTTAAAAATACAATTCAACCCTTTTCAAAAACCGCGGCAGTTAAATCCGCCGGTTCCGGCGCTCGAATTCCATTAACCAAAAAGCGTCTGGCAAAGGACGCTTGAAGTCCTCGGCTTTCAGCCGCCGAACCTGCGCTTCGGGGGACATTTCCTCACAAAATTGCAAAACGCCCTATCCCGTCGAACCGCCCACTGGCAGACGCGGCGGCGCGGTTTCAGGCAGCCCGCCTTCGATCCGGCGGCGCAGAGTCCCGCCGCGCGCGCCCTCAGATTTTCAGATCCTCCGGCCCGAACGAATGGGGCAGAAGCTCTTCGAGCGTCGCCGTTTCAAACGCGCCGCCCCTCTGCCCCACGATGACGCGCAGATCGCCCGCGGCGAACTCGCGCAGCACCTGACGGCAGATGCCGCACGGCCAGGCCGGCTTTTCGTCGCCCGCGATGGCGATGGCGGTAAAGCGGCGCGCGCCCTCGGACACAGCCTTCGACACGGCGCACCGCTCGGCGCAGATGGTCGCGCCCAGAGACGCGTTTTCGATATTGCAGCCGGTAAACACGCGACCGTCCTCCGCCTGAAGACACGCCCCCACGCGGAAATGCGAATAGGGCGCATAGGCCGAATCGAGCATTTTGCAGGCCGCGTCGAACAGCGCCTGATCGTCGTAGGCCGCGTCCTCGCGCGTCAGCCCCAGTTCCCGCATGGCGCGATCCTCCATGGCGCGCATTTTCGCCTTGTCGGGATCGGTCATGTGGTCGTAGCCGCACAGGTGCAGCATGGCGTGCGCCGTGAGATAGCCCAGCTCACGCGCCAGAGAATGGCCGAACTCCTGCGCCTGCGCGCGCGCGCGGTCGACTGAAATCACAATGTCGCCCAGAAAGCACAGCCCGCTGTCCGGATCGTATTCGCGGCGAATGAGATCGGCGCTCTCCCGCGCCGTCTCGCCCGGGCGGTAGCGCACGCTGGGGAAGGACAGCACGTCGGTCGGCCTGTCCACGCCGCGCTGCTCGCGGTTGATTGCATGGATGGTCTCGTCGTCCACGACGCGCACATACGCCCCCACGTTTTCCACGCCTTCCAACCGGCACACAGCCTGAGCCGCGCGCTCCATGAGATCAGGCGCGGAGGCAGGCATGTCGCTGATGCAGCATTCAATGTCAAGCATTCTGCTTTTCTCCTTCTTCCGCGGAAGCGGCAATCGCCTTATTGTGCTTCTTAGGCGGAATCACCAGATCTGGATATTCAATGCGCTGATGGAACACGCCGCCCAGCACGGTGACGAACGCCTTGGTGGCGCGCTCCACGTCCTTGAGGGTGATGGGCGCGTCGTTGAGCTGCCCGTCGTCCATCTTGCCGCGAATGAGCTTGCGGATGAGCTTTTCCAGCCCCTCGGCGCTGCGGTCGGGCGCGGTGCGGGCAGCCGCCTCGATGGTGTCGGCCAGCATGACGATGGCGGCTTCCTTCGTCTGCGGCTTGGGGCCGGGATAGCGGAAATCGTCGATGTCCACGTTCTCCGCGCCGTTCTGCTCCACGCAGCGGCCATAAAAGTACATGACCGGCGTATCGCCGTGATGCTGGGCGATGATGTCCAGAATCGGCTGGGGCATGCGGTACTTTTCGGCCAGCAGCACGCCGTCGGTCGGATGCGCGGTCAGGATCGCCGCGCTCACCATCGGGTCGGTGCGGTCGTGCGGGTTGTCGCCGATCTGGTTTTCCTTAAAGTAGAGCGGGCGCTTGAGCTTGCCCACGTCGTGATAATACGCGCCCACGCGCGCCAGCAGACCGTTCGCGCCGATCGCGTCGGCCGCGGCCTCGGCGAGGTTGGCCACGATGATCGAATGATGATAGGTGCCGGACGCTTCCAGAATCATGCGCCGGATGAGCGGATGATTGGGGTTGCTCAGCTCCATGAGCTTGGCCGGCGTGACCAGATTGAATATCCACTCGAGCGCCGGCTGTATGCCGATGCTCAGCACGCCCGACAGCACGCCGCCGCCGCCCGACCAGCACGCCCAGACCAGCACGCGCGAGGTATCCACCTCGGTGATCAGCCCCAGCGCCAGCGTCGTGAGCACGTTGACCGCGCAGGCGAGCAGGCCCGAGAGCAGCATGAACACGCGCTGCGTCTTGCCGTGAATGACGGCCACGCACAGCGAACCGGAAATGACGCCGGAAATCATGACGATGATCAGCGAGGAGGAGAGCGAGCCGCTCACGCCCGAGCTGATGATACCGCACAGCACGGAGAGCACCACGTTCACCACCAGCGCCAGCCGCGTCTTGAGCAGCGCGGCGGTCAGCATCACGCCGATGACCACGGGCATCAGGAACGGATTGAGCGTCTGCACGAGCGTGCTCAGGCCGCAGGTGGTCAGCATGATGACCGCAAGCAGCGCCATGCGCCCCGCGTCCTTTAGCATATCCCTTTCATAAATGGCCAGATACACCACGATCGTGGACAGAAGCAGCAGCACCAGAAGCCCCACGCCCACATACATCATCACGTCGACCGAATGATTGCCGGCCAGCATGCCCAGACTGTCCAGCATGGCGATCTGAGCGCGGGTGATGATTTCGCCCGATTTGACGATGTTGCGCCCCTTCAGATAGACGATCGGCTCCACGGAATCGATGGCCTTCTGGCGGTTGGTTTCGGTGGTGGCCTCGTCCAGCAGCATATTGGCCTGCATCACTGAGGAAGCCACGCGGCCGCACAGATCCACCAGCTCCGCGGAGTAGGTCTCGCGCGCCGTCAGCTCGCGCTCCAGCTTGCTGACCGCCTCGTCCTCGCCGCCCTGCGCGATCTTCGCCGTGAGCAGCTCGTCCGCAATGGCGACGACGTCGCTCTCCAGCGCGGCAAAATCGTCGTCCGAAAGGCCGCGGATCAGCGCAATGTCCTCGGCGGTCAAATCGGCGCCCAGCAGCATCTGCCGCGCACGGGTGAGCGTGGCCGCATCCACGGCGCCGTCCGTGCCCAGATCCCAGCCGCGGATCTGATTGAGCGCGTCGAAATCGCCCTTCAGGCTCTCCAGCACAGCCGGCTGAACCGTCTCGTCCAGCGTGTAGTTGACCGGCACGGCCGCCACAGCCTCGTCGATCATCTGCTGCGTGGTCACGCTGTCCACAACGTCCTTGCTGGCCGTTACGGTGATCGGCGACACCTGTCCGGCCACCAGATCGTATCTCTCCGGCGTAAACACTGCAAAGAGCATGGCCAGAAGCGCCGCGTAGGTCGCCAGCCCGATCAGCGCGATCAGGAGTCGGCTGCCCCGCCTGCGCCGAAGTCCCTGACGTACTTTCATCATGGTTTATCGTCCCTCCCGACGGTATTCGCTCTGCTTGTCGTGCTTTTCATACGCCCTGACGATGGCCTGCACCAGCTCGTGGCGTACGACGTCGCGGTGCGTGAGGCGCACCATGCCGATGTCCTCCACGCCCTTTAAGACCTCCAGCGCTTCGACCAGACCGCTTCTCTTGCCCGCAGGCAGGTCGATCTGAGTCACGTCGCCGGTGATGATCATCTTCGAGCCCATGCCCATACGGGTCAGGAACATCTTCATCTGCTCGGAGGTGGTGTTCTGCGCTTCGTCGAGTATGATAAACGCGTCGTTGAGCGTGCGGCCGCGCATATAGGCCAGCGGAGCCACCTCGACAGCACCGCGCTCGAGCAGCCGCTGATAGGACTCCGCGCCCATCATGTCGTTCAGCGCGTCGTAGAGCGGGCGCAGATAGGGATCGACCTTCTGCTGAAGATCGCCCGGCAGGAAGCCCAGCTTTTCGCCCGCTTCGACCGCGGGCCGCGTGAGGATGATGCGCTCCACGTCCTTGTTCTTGAGCGCCACGACCGCCATGGCGATGGCCAGATAGGTCTTGCCCGTGCCGGCCGGGCCGACGGCGAAGGTGCAGGTGTTGGCCTTGATGGCCTCGACATACTGCTTCTGCCCCAGTGTCTTGCACTTGACCTGACGGCCGCGATAGGTGATGGCGATCACGTCGCGCATGATCTCGTCGATGCGGTCGGCGTTGCCCTCGCCCGCCAGCTCCACGGCATAGCGGATGCGCGTCTTGTCGATGCTCTCGCCCCGCGCGACAATGCCCAGAAGCCGCTCCAGCACGGCGCGCGCCTGACGCACCTTCTCCTCCTCGCCCGAAAGCGTGATCTCGTTGCCGTGCGCGAAGATCTCCACGTTCAGCTCGCGCCGGATGGTCTCCACGTTCTCGTCGCGCACGCCGAAGAGCGCCATGAGCTGATCCACGCCGTCCACGACCATAACATCCTTATACTGATTTGCGAATTGACTGTCCACTCTCTCTGTTCCTTCCCGCGCCGGATGCCCGAGCGCCTGCGTTCATTAATGCCCCGCGGCGTAAAATCGCGCCGCCCTCTTATCTGCCGCTTATTATATCGCCCGAAAAGCTCAGCCCGCGCCGCGCCGCAGCGTTTCCGCGTCCACGGCGATATTCATCTCGGCCTCGACGACGGCTTCGACGCGCATTTCGCCGTCCGCCGCCGTCGTTTCCGTCCAGAACGCGCGCTCCTTCGCGCCCTCCGGCAGGAGCGACCGCGCGCGGGCGAGCGCCGTCTCGGTCAGCGTTTTCTCGATCGCCGTTTTGTCGGCCTCGACACGCCGGCTTTCCGTTTCATAATAGATATGCCGCTCGATCATCAAGGGCAGATACAGCCCGCCCACCGGCAGCAGCTGCGTCTCCTCCTCCTGAGAGGAAAAGCCCTCCGCGCGCTTCAGCTCCAGCGCCCAGCGAAACAGCCGCAGCGCCGAAGCGCTCTGCATCCGTCCCGTGCGCCGCACGACGTTTTCCGCCAGCGGCGCGCTTTCCGCGTCCGTCAGCCACACGCGGCCGATCACTGCGCCCGCCGCCCGTATGCGCCGCGTCTCCTCGAGCGACACGCGCTCCTCGCCGCGGATGAGCGTCTGTCCGGCGCGCACCGTGTCGCCCGGCTCGACGCAGGCCCTGCCCGCCAGCGGCTCGACCGACAGCACAACGGCGTCCCGCAGCGCGTAGAGACTGCGCGCGTCCGAAGCGTCGTACACCGCGGGCGTTTCGTGCGCCAGCCGGTATTCGACCGTCAGCGTCACGCCGCGCTTTTTTACGCCCGCGTAGGAGAGCTTATCAAATCGGCTGAGCAGCGCGTTCGAGATGAAAACCGCGTCTATGTCGCCGCTTTTCGCCGAGACGTACGCGCCCAGCTCGTTCACCGTCTCGAGAACGCGCGCTTCCTCGTCCGGCGGCAGGCTCTCGCCCAGCGGCCGCACGTCGATCAGCCATATCCGCGCCGTAAAGAGAAGCACGCACGCGGCGGCCAGAACCGCCGAAACGGCCAGCGTCCAGCGCGCGCGGATCTTCACCAGCGCCGCCCGCCAGCCCGAGCGCGAAAGAACCTCGGCGCTCAGTCCGTATTCCTCCGCCAGCGCGCAGACAATCCGCGCGCCCGCCGTAGAAGTTTCAAGACGCAGGCTCCGCGCGTCCTGCCGCTCGATGCGCTCAAACGCCGCGCCCTGCGCCCGGGCGCGCTCGATCAGCCGCTCGGTCATGCGGCCCGTCAGGCGCATGCGCACGCGGTCAGTCATGCGCGCTCCCCTCCGGCAGCTCGATCGCGGCGATTTCGCCCACGATGCGCAGACTGCCCGGCCGCACGTCGGCCAGCGCCAGACGCGCCCCCGAAACTGAGATCAGCCCGTCCTTCACGGCCAGACGGACGCGCGATTCGCTCACCTCGGCGATCGCACGGCAGTTTTCGGCCAGAATTTCGCAGCTGCCCAGCACGGTCAGCCGCGCCAGACCGCCCGCCGCGTCCTCGGGCAGCGACAGCGCCGCCAGCACAGGCCGCTTTCCGCTCATCGGCTCCACCTCTTCTCGAATCCACTTCAGAGCAAGGATATGAGCCGCCGCCGCGCGATTATTCGGCGAAAAGTCCCCATGCGTATATTATCCCAGTTTTTGCTACATTATACTATATACAGCCCCCGCCGCGCAAGAGCGAAATGAAAAAACCGGCGCGCAGTCTCTCATAAAAACTGCGCGCCGGTCAAAATATATGCAAAAACTCAGGAAAACCCGAACGCCGCCGGAGCCGCACAGATTCCGCAAGGCTCCCGTCAGCCCCTGCGCCCCTCAGCGCCGAATCAGCCGCATGGACGCAAAGCGGAACATATCCCGCGCCGCCGGCTCGGCCAGACGCAGCGCGATATGGTTCTCGCCCGCCTTCAGCGCCACGCCGCCCAGCTCCGCGATCATGCCCCGGTGATAGCGCGCGATGAGCGCTTCGATGTCGCGGTCGTGCCGCACGCTCCGCCGGCTCGTCTCGCCGTTCACGGTGAGATCGACTTCCGTCTCGAGCGGCTCCATGCCGTGCAGACCGTTGACGGTCATCTCCACGGCGTACTCGCCCGCCTTATCGGCGCTGATCGTCCAGCTCATGCCGTCCTCGGGCGATTTCCAGTTAATCGCGTCGCAGGCGTTGCCCAGCGTAATAGCGCCCTCGATCTTCGCGGTGGAGCCGGTCAGCAGGAAGCCAAAATCCGGCAGCTCGATCAGCCCCTCGTCCACCTTCACGCCGCCCTGCGCCGTCAGCTTGACGACGGGGATGATCTTTCCGGTGAGGTCGGGCAGCTCGACGCGCACCAGCGCGCCCTCCTGCGTAAAATTCGCCTTGCCCGCGCCCAGCACCTCGGCGGACTCGACCTGCGTCAGCACGCCGGGAACGAGCAGCTCGCGCTCCGGCTTATTGACGAAGAAATACAGGCTGTCGCCCTTCTCGGTCACGGGGCCGGACATGAGATCGACGCTGTAGGGCGAAGGCTCGGTGGCGTAGACCGCCTCGGAGTTGACCTTCATCCATTCGCCCAC
The DNA here is from genome assembly GCA_934631025.1 of uncultured Clostridia bacterium. Lineage (GTDB taxonomy): Bacteria > Bacillota > Clostridia > Christensenellales > Aristaeellaceae > Firm-10. The sequence goes on along the minus strand of CAKTXR010000002.1, from coordinate 119,450 downwards.
CTCGCGCAGCACGTTCTGCGCGCCCACAGGGATGCGTCCCAGATGATCGGGGCCGATGTTGAGCAGATAGTTGACGTTGCGCGAGGCCAGACGGGTGAGCAGCGATATGACCTGCTCGGGCGTTTTCCAGTTCTGATCGTAGCTCTTATAGCCCCAGGTGTCGTTGAGCGTGGCGGCCGTCTCATAGAGCATATCGCGGTTTTTCTTCGCGCCCGGCACCTGATTGTCGCCCATGGAGGCGTAATCGCCCATGCCGTTGCCGATGCGGCTGTTGACCAGGCAGTTCGGCTGATACTTCTTGACCAGATCGTACAGTTCGCGGCTCTGTGCGGGCGATATGACGCTGGGCGTGTCGAACCAGATCACGCTGATCTCGCCGTATTTGGTCAGAATCTCCTTCACCTGCGGCTTGATTTTCTTTTCAAAGCAGCGGGAAAAATCCTTGTGCGCGTTGTCCGGGAAGTCCCAGTTGTTCGTCCAGCTGGAGCCGGCGTTCTTATAGCCCCGCGTGTAGCCGCCGCCGTCCGGCTCGTGCCAGTCCAGTTCCTGAGAATAGTACAGTCCGAATTTCACGCCGTATTTTTTGCAGGCCGCGGCCAGCTCGGCGATGGGATCGCGTCCAAAGGGGGTCGCGTCCACGATGTTATAGGGATCCACGTCGCTTTTGAACATGGCGAAGCCCTCGTGGTGCTTGCTGGTGACGACCAGATAGTTCATGCCCGCGTCTCTGGCCATTTTCACATACTCTTCCGCATCAAAGCCGATGGGGTTGAACGCCCTGGCGTACTGCTCGTATTCGGCGCAGGGAATGGCGAAGAAGCTCTGTATCCACTCGCCCAGCTCGTTGCTCCCGCCGTCGTCCGCGCCGCCGCACTGCCGGCCCTTATACTCGCCGCCCAGCAGGGAATAAAGCCCCCAGTGCAGCATCATGCCGAACCGCGCCTCGGAAAACCACCTGTTGTCGCTCACAGTCATATCCTCCCGCATTCGCACAAAATATCCTGCGCTCATTATAGCGGCGCGCGCCCGAGCGCGTCAATGTGTTTTTCGGGATTGTTTTTGTATTTTTCAGCGCCCGGAAAACGCGTCCTTTCAATTCAATCCCCTTCGGCGCATAAAGAAAGACCTGACCGGCTCCGACAAGCGAATGCCGCGGCCGGTCAGATCATATCGTATACGGGCGTTTCCCGCTCTGCGCGCCGCCCTACCGGGTCAGCTTTCTTATCCAGCGATAGCTGTTGACCTCGAAGGCCGCGACGATGCACTTGACCAGCTGATCGCTCTTGAGGAAGAAGAACACCCAGACCGGCGAGAGCTTCCAGACGAACGCCGCGAGCAGCGAGAGCGTAATCACCATGCCCCACTGGAAAATCAGATCGTTGTAGAACACAAAGCTCGTCCGGCCGCCGCCGCGCACAATGCCGGTCAGACAGGGGGCCTGATACGCCGAGCCGACCACCGTGATCGAGAGCACCGTCATGAACGACCGCGCCAGCGCGCGCGTCTCGTCGGCCACGTTGTACACGCTGATGATGCCGTCCTTGAGCACGAATATCAGCGTGCCCGTAATTACGCCGATCAGCAGGAACAGCACTTGCAGCGTGCGCACATACTCGCGCAGCCTGCTCTGATCGCCCGAGCCGACCAGCTTGCCCACGAACACCGCCGCCGCGCTGCCCGCGCCGTACGCCACAACCGACACGATCGAGAACAGCGACGTGGCCATGCTGTTGGCTGCCACCGCCGCGCTGCCCAGATGACCGAGAACCGCGGTCTGTATGAACTGTGCCACGCCCCACGACAGGCCGGAGAGGATCACCGGCGTGGCCACGCGGATGTAATCGCGGCTGATCGTTTTCTCGCTCTTGAACAGGTCGTTCACCTTCATGCGCAGGCGCTTGTCCAGCCTCAGCACAAAGATCAGCGTCACAATCAGCTCGCACGCGCGGGCGATCAGCGTCGCCAGCGCCGCGCCCTCAACGCCCATGCGCGGGCAGCCCAGCCGGCCGAATATCAGCGCGTAATTGAGAATCACATTCACAAAGAGCGCCATCACCGACACGGTCATGCCGATGTGTACGTTCTCCACGCTGCGCATCGTGGCCAGAAGCACCGTCGAGGCCGAATAGAGCAGATAAGTAAAGCACACAATGCGCATGTACTTCACGCCCTCCGCCACGACCGGCGCTTCGTTGCACATCAGCGAGAGAATCTGCCGCGGCAGGAAAAAGCCCGCCAGCGTGAACAGAAGCCCCGTGCCCAGCGCGATCTTCAGTCCCACGCCGTTGACGTCCGGTATGGGGCGCAGATCCTTCTTGCCCCAGTACTGGGAGGCCAGCACCACCACGCCCTCGCCCACGGAGGAGACGATCATCTGCAAGAGGAACTGGATCTGGTTGGCCAGCGCCACGCCGGAGAGCGCCTCCTCGCTCCAGCGCCCCAGCATCACGTTGTCCGCCAGATTGACGCAGTAGACAATCAGGTTTTGCAGCGCAATGAACACCAGCAGCGAGAAAAACTCCTTATAGAACGACTTGTCCCGCGTTATAAAATGCACTTTCATTCATCCTTCTCTTCAATTTTTCAGCGCCCGCGCCGCTTCCCCGTTGGTCATGTATTCAACGTCCCGCCGGCCGGAAAGGCGCTCCAGCAGCCGCTCGAAATAAGCCCAGTTAAAGCGCGCGTCCGGATTAGTCAGCTCGTAGGAATGGCCGAATATGTGCAGAAGGCGCGTCTCCTCACCGGACGCGGCGAGAAACGCGTCGATCAGTGCCGGCGTTTCCGCGTCCGCATAGTGGCAGCTCGGCTCCCACGCGTACCAGTTTTCCGGAACCGACAGATCATGCGTCGGCGACGCGCCGCGGGCGTATTCCACGCGCGTCGTGCGCAGCATATCGATCATCGCCGACGTGTACCGCCCGCCCGGATAGGCCAGCCCGCGCACATTCCGCCCGCTCCAGCAGGACAGCTCCTCCAGCGAGCGCTCGATTTCCGCCGCCGGATCGGGCGCGTCCATGGTGTGATTGCGCGTATGGCTGGCGATCTCCATGCCGCGATAGGTCTCGGACAGCTCCGCGGCGCTCACGCGCTCCACCACAGTATCCTGCCCGTAGCGGTGGAAGGGAACCTTCAGGCCCAGCTGGCCGCTGATGAGATAGAACGTCGCCTTCAGGCCGCGCGCCCGCATCATATCGCACACGCGGCGGTCGTAAATCTCGCAGTCGTCAAAGCTGAACGTGAGGATTTTCATCGCGCCGCCTTCTTCCGATTATTCTCGTACTCCGCCCAGCAGGCGCGGATCAGCTCGGCGTCCGCGTCGGTCAGGCGCACGTCGCCGCTGCCGGAGAGATAATACAGATCGGGTACGCCCAGCTCGGCGCAGCGCCTGACCCAGCGCTCGAACTCGCGCCGCGTGCCGACGCCGCCCGCGTCCGTATCGATGATCACGTCCGGCAGCGCCGCCGCGTACAGCTTCGCGCGGTAGCCCAGCACCTGAAGGGCGCTGCGCTGATGGCCGTCGTAATCGTGCAGGCGCGCCTGATCGACGATCTCGTCGAAATACGGATGCGCGCAGGAGCAGTTGATCAGCGCGTCCGGCTTGACCGCCTTTGCAAAATCGCGCATCATCGTCATGAAGCGCTTAAGCAGCTCCACGCCGCACACGCCCTCCTCGTGCGTCTGGACGTATTTGCCCAGCGGCATGCAGTTGGCAAAGTCGATCTTGAAGCCGTCGCAGTTACAGCAGCCCTCCTCGTCGGAGAGCAGACGGCGGATCGTCTCCTTCATGCGCGCGCGGTATTTCTCGCTCGTCGGGTCCGCGCCGCAGGCCGTGCAGAGATACTCCACGCACTCCTCCGCGCGCAGTCCCTCGGGATACCACGACCTGAACCACAGCACGACGCGCCGGCCCTTTTTGTGCTCCGCGTCGGCAAAGGCGCGCAGATCGGGCCATTTCTCCGGATCGGGCAGCGCTTCGCCGTACTGCCCCTGCCACTTGTCGTCGATGATCAGGCAGCCCGGATGCAGATCGAGTTCATCCAACCGGCGGCTCATGTCCTCGTAATCGCGCTGCGTGGCATAGTCGAACGGCTTGCCGCCCAGTCGACGCGCCCTGTCGCACTGCTCGCCCCAGCCGCAGTAGATCGGCCTTCTCCACCAGTCCGGCTCGTTCGAACGATCTTTACGCGCGCACCAGCCGCTTTCATAATGCCATTCGGCATAGGCGCGCAGCGCGTCGAACGCGTCACCGCCCTCGGTGAAGAGCAGGCTCTGGCTCTCCCATTCGCCCGACACGCGCGTCTTGCCATAGAGCGGAACCTCGAAGCCGCAGCGGTTGTTCGCGGTCTTTATCATGAACTGATGGAAGTTGTACTCTCCCGCCCGCGCGGCCAGCCCCACGCCCAGCCACCGGTCGCCGCCGTCCAGAAACAGCGGATAACAATAGCACGGCGGCGTAAAATAGCCCAGCTCGATCACGCCCGGCTCGGTCATCATGCGCAGACAACGCGCCTCGTCGGCGTGCCCCGCCGCGGGCAGCAGATAGCCCGCCGTCTCATAGCGCGCGCCGCCGTCAAAGAAGCGCAGCACGTCCACGCTGTGCTCACCCTGAACGCGCACGCAGAAGCGCGCCCAGTTCTCGCCAACCTCGAGCCTATACGTTTTCATCGCCCACAGATCAGACTGAGTGCGCCATGTATAGATCGCTTTACCGTCCTCCCGCCGCATGTCAAACGCGCGCATGGGCAGGAAGCGCTCATCCGCGTCGGTCTTTCCGTCCGCGTCCACGGCGATTACTGCCGGACAGTTCAGATATTCCTCGCCGCCGATTTCAATGGAAAAGCCCTGTTCATTCGCCTTGACGATCATGATGAGGTTCCTCCCTTGTATCAAAATATCGGGGGTATTCTGTCAGCAGATTTTCAGCAGCATGGTGTGCTGCTCGTCCATCTCGATCACCAGCAGCTTCTCCTTCTCCAGCGCCTTCATGATGTCGCTGAAGCGCTTGAAGCCGATCTGCTTTTCGTCGAAGCTGGGATAGTCGGCCTGAATCGCCGCCTTGAGGATCGAGGGATTGATGCGCTCGAAGCCGTCCTCCTTGAAGCGCTTCAGGCTCTCGCGGAAGGCGGGCAGCCAGTTATTGCGCGTCAGCACGGGCGCGGCGCTCTCGGCGGCGGTGTTCACGCCGATGATCAGCGAGGACGCTTCCGTCCACGCCTTCAGATCGGGGCAGACGCGCACCAGCTGCTGGACGAACCGCCCAAACGTCGAGCAGCCGTAATTGCTCTCGTTAAAGTCGGGATGCAGGCGCAGCAGCGTGTCCTTCAGCTCGCTGGCGTACATCTGATCCTCGTCCTGATCCTGAAGGATGGTGAGCACCTGCTTGGCCAGCTCCTCGATGGCCGGCTCCGCGCCGTGATCCTGATCGCGCTCCTGACGGGCGATCTTGGCCGGCTTGGTCACCGAGGCCACTGACTCGAGGAATATGAACTCGTTGCACGCCTTGATGAATATGCCGCTGGCCACCTCCGAGCGGGAGATGCCCAGAACGTGCTTGCCCATCGCCTTGAGCCGGCCGACGAGCGGCATATAGTCGCTGTCGCCCGAGACGATGCAGAAGCTGTCGATCAAAGGATTGGTGTAAGCCACCTCCATCGCGTCGATGACCAGCTGAATGTCCAGATTGTTCTTCTGATTTTTTCCATAGCGCAGCGAGGGCACCACGGAAAACGTGTTGGAAAGCAGGCATTCCTTGAGCGAGGAATAGCGGTCGGTATAGCCGTACACCTTGCCCAGCAGAATATCGCCGCGAATCTTGACCTTCTCAATGATGTTGTTGAGCATGGATTCCTTCGCGCCTGCGTTTTCCAGATCCACAAAAACTGCAAAATTTGTCGTTCCCACAATAAAAATCTCCTTACTGTTTCCTGATAATATGTCTCGCGCCGACAGTTCTTCGCCGCGATAAAATTCCATTTATGCGCGCCGTTTTTCCACACGAATATGCGGAGACGGCGCGTCCCGCAAAAAGCCTTCCACGCCGGAAAGGCGCGTTCGCCATGAACCAATGATGCACGCTTCGCCCCGCCGGCTCTTCGCGTCAGGTTCTTGCCGCTTCTCTCACGTCTCCGAGAACAGATCGATCTGCTCCGGCTCGGCGGCTTTCCGCGTTTTCGCCGTGCCGGCCTTGGGCGCGGCGGTTTTGGCCGTCTTGTCCGTCGTTTTGGATGCGGCGGCTTTGGGCGCTTTCGCCGTTTTGGCCTTGCCCTCCGCCTTTTCCTGCGCGGACGCAGATTTCGGCGCGGCTTTTTTCGCCGGCGCTCTTTTCGTTCCCGCCGCTTCCGTCTTGCCGGACGCGCGCTTCTTCGGCGCGGGAATGACGGCGTTCTCATTGGGATTAAAGCGCGGCAGCTCGCCGGGAACATAGGTGATCACGCCGGTGCTGCCGGCCACCTCGCGCTTTTCGACGATCAGCTTCACCAGCGCCGCGGTGAGCGCCGGGCCGCCGCGGCTGACCAGACAGTCCTTCCAGAGCGTCATCTTGCAGCCCTCGCGCCAGCGGGAGCAGCTGAAGGCCTTCGAGTTCTCCGTGATATGCCCCTCGCCGCAGATCGGGCAGGGAATATCCAGATTCTTGACCGCCGACGCGCGCGACTTGCCGCCCTTTCCCTTGCGGCGCTCCTCGGGATCGAACGCCACATCCTCCGGCGCGCCCTTGGCCTGATCGACCAGAAACGCGGCGAAGCGATTGATGCCCTCCATGAAGCGGCCGCTGAGCGCATCGAGCGCGCCCGCGTCGTTTTCCCGCGCCATGACCGCCAGCGACTTTTCCCACTTGCCGGTCATTATGGGCGAAGTCAGCTCCTCGGGCGCAATGGAGATCAGCTTGTCGCCCTTGTCGGTGGAGAGTATCGTGCGGCCCTTGCGCCTGGCATAGCCCACCTCCACCAGCCGCTCGATGATGGCGGCGCGCGTAGCCGGCGTGCCCAGTCCGCTGTCCTTCATGCTCTCGCGCAGGCTTTCGTCCTCCAGCGCGCGGCCGGCGTTCTCCATGGCCTGAAGGAGCGTGCCGTCGGTGTGCGGCTCGGGGGACTTGGTTTTCTGCGCCTTGAGCTTCACACCCTTGACCCTGCGCGCCGTGCCGACGGGCAGATCGGGCAGCGCATCCGTCTCGTCCTTGTCGCCCTTTTCCGACCGATAGACCGCCTTCCAGCCTTCCTTGAGCGGAACGCTGCCGGTCGTGCGGAAATCGTCCGCGCCCACGCGGGTGGTGAGCTTCACGGACAGATATTCATAGTCGGGATAGTGCGCGGCGATGAGCCGCTTAACCACCATGTCGAACACGCGCCTTTCCACTTCGCTGAGCCGTCCCAGCGCGGCAAAGCTGCCCGTGGGCGCCAGCGCGTGGTGATCGTTGACTTTCGCATCGTTATACATTCTCCCGCTCGTGGAGAATTTGCCCGCCTCCCTGAGCGGCGCGACCAGCGCGGCGTACGGCTCGGGCAGCGCGTTTAACGTCTTGGCAATCTTGGGAATCATGTCGTGGGGCAGATAGCGGCTGTCGGTGCGCGGGTAGGTGAGCAGCTTGTGCTTTTCATAGAGCACCTGCGCGATTTCGAGCGTCCTGGCGGCGGACAGCCCGAGCAGCTTGTTGGCCTCGCGCTGAAGAGAAGTCAGATCGTAGAGCTGGGGCGGGGGCTGGGTCTTGCGCGCGCGCTCGTTTTCGGTCACAACGCCCTCTTTGCCCCGCACGCGCGCGGCGATTTCCTCCGCCCTGTCGTGATCGTAGCAGCGCATTTCCTTCGTCTCCGGGTCGATCCACAGCCCGGTGTAATCGCCGAAGTCGGCGCGGATCTCCCAGTAATCGCGCGGCGTGAAGGCGCGTATCTCGCGGTCGCGCGCCACGAGCAGCGCCAGCGTGGGGGTCTGCACGCGGCCGACGGAGAGCAGCACATCGTATCTGAGCGTATAGGCGCGCGAGGCGTTCATGCCGATAATCCAGTCGGCCTCGCTGCGGCAGCGCGCACTCGTATACAGCCCGTCGTAGGCCGAATCGGGCTTCAGCGACGCAAAGCCCTCGCGGATGGCCGCGTCGGTCATGGAGGAAATCCACAGCCGGTCGACGGTTTTTTTGCACCCCGCCTGATCGTAGATATAGCGGAAAATCAGCTCGCCCTCGCGGCCGCTGTCGGTGGCGCAGATCACGCGGTCGATCTCCGGATCGCGCAAAAGCTTCTTGAGCACCGAAAACTGCGCGCGCGTCTTGGATATGACCTTCGTCCTGAGCGTCTCGGGCAGCATGGGCAGCGTGTCCATGGACCATTTCTTCCATGCGGGGTCCAGCTCGTCCGGGTCGCACAGCGTCACCAGATGGCCGACGGCCCAGCTGACGATATACTCCTCCCCGACGATCATGCCCTCGCCGCCCCCGCGCGCGCCCAGCACCCGCGCGATGTCGCGGCCCACCGACGGCTTTTCCGCCAGCACCAGCGTCTTGCCCATGCCCGTCCTCCGCTCAAAAGTAATCTGCGCCCTCCGGCGTGTTCAAAAAGAAAATTTCGCAGGCTGCCCGCGCGTTTTCGCTTCCGCGCGAATCTCCACCTTCGCCCGAAAGCGGCTTCCAACGGGCAACCATCGGTTCAGCGAAGCCCCGTCAACGCCACCACACGTCGCCCTGATCGTACTGAAGGCGCGGCGCTTCATACCACGCAAAGCGCTCGTCCGCGCCGCCCTTGCGCCAGTTCTTGGGCGAGTCTGTATCCAGCCAGTCGAGCGGCTCGGCAATCGTTGTATCCTGCGCCGCGCGGAAGGCCGCGGCGATCCTGTCCTCCCAGCCGCCCGCGCGCGCCAGCTCGGCGGAAACCGACACGAACAGCGGCGTTCCGCTGATCGAGAGCAGCCGCAGCCACTTCTCCGTCTCGCCGACGTTGCTCTCGGGCGTGACGGCGCAGCAGTCCGCGTCACAGAGGTAGAAGCGCCCGTGCTGCATCATGCGCATGGCCAGCGTGTTGATCCCCATGCGGCGGGTGCGCTCCCAGCACAGTCCGCTGGTGTCGCCGCCGGTGCGCTGGATCGCCCAATAGCCCGCGCTCAAATGGCTCACGGCGTTGCAGCCCATGAGCATGGCGGGCGCGCCGCTCTCGCTCAGCGTCTTATACAGGCGCTTTGTGATCTCGGCCAGCGTGCGCGTCTGGTCGGCGAAGGGCTGCTTCAGGCCGGAGGGATGATAGCCCATGACGTTCAGGCCGTAGCGCCCCCACAGATCGAACGTCGTGTAGTCGTGCTTGATCAGCTCATAGCCGGCCTCGGCCAGGGAGCGCGTCCAGCCGCCCACATAGTCCAGCACCGCGTCAAGGCTCGGATCGAGCGCCTGTCCGTTCGCCGTATGCCAGCGCACCCACTCCTCGGGCACGCGCTCTTCGGTCAGCAGCGGCCGGAACCACACGCCCGGCCGAACGCCCATGCCCTTCATCTCGGCGGCCAGCTCGCCCATGTCTCCGTAATCGCGGTTGCCCACCCAGGGCGCGCCGTTGGTGTGCCGCCCCGCCAGCTGCCAGCCGTCGTCCAGCACCATGTAGGGCCGGTTTTCAAGCCCCTGCGCCATATCAGCGATGAAGCGGCTGTCGCGAACGGCGTCGGCGCGGCTGCCGCGACCATAGGTGTAATACCAGTTGTTGCCGCCGTACACCGCGTGATCGGGCAGGACGGGATGGGGGCACATCGCGGCGGCGAAATCGCGCGCAAACTGGAACGCCGAAACATCCGCGTCCGCATGCCGCACGACGATGCGCGCCGGCGTGATCTCCCGCCCGCCGAGCCGCACGCCGTTTTCGCCCACGGACACGTCCATCAGCAGGAGAACGTAATCATCGCTCACATACCAGCAGCAGAACGCGTCCGGCTGCGTCTCCACGCCGATTCCATACAGCCCTTCGCCGTCCTTGAGCAGCACATACCACGGCATGGCGCGGCCGTCGCGCACGCCCTGCCAGCACAGATCGCCGTATGCGCGCTCCCACGCGTCGCCGAAGAGCCGCGTTCCGGGCAGCAGGCGCGTTTTCCAGCGCAGCAGCACGGTCTTAACCGGCGTCTTTGCCGCCGCGAGCCGAACCGCCAGATTTTCGCCCGAAAGCCGCACGCAAATATCGCCGCGCGTCCAGCCCTCCGCGCCGCGCTCCATATTTTCCCAGCCCGTCTCGGTTTCAACGGCGGCCTCCATGGGGCTGAGCCAGTTAATCTCCTGCATAAGTCGTTTCCCTCTTTCTGTTTTTCTCGATTCAAGAAGCGCAATTATTATATCACGGCCCGCGTTTCAGGACAACACATCTCAAAAACCGGCGCACCGGACAGCCTTTCGTCCGATGCGCCGTTTGTCCGCTGTTATATAAGGTGGAAAGCCGTCAGTCCGGAATTTCGCGCGTGTACCATTCGACCTGCGCGCCCAGATGGCGCAGCTTTTCGTCGATCTTCTCATAGCCGCGGCGGATGAAATGCGCGTTGGCGATTTCGGTCGTGCCCTCGGCGATCAGTCCGGCCACGATGAGCGCCGCGCCCGCGCGCAGATCGGTCGCCGTTACCGGTGCGCTCATGAGCTTGTCCGTGCCGTCCACGATGGCCACGCGGTCGACGATGCGAATGTTCGCGCCCATGCGGCGCAGCTCGTCCACATAGCGGAAGCGCGCCTCATAGATGTTCTCGGTCACGACGCTGGTGCCGCCTGCAATGGAGAGCAGGCTGACCATGGGCTGCTGAAGGTCGGTCGGAAAGCCGGGGTAATACTGCGTTTTGACGTTGATGCCGCGCAGCAGACCCTCGCCGCGCACATGGATGCGGTCGTCCTCGTCGTGGACATACACGCCCATCTCGAGCAGCTTGGCCGAGAGCGACTCCATGTGATAGGGAATCGCGTCGGTGATCACCACGTCGCCGCCGGTGGCCGCCGCCGCGATCATCAGAGTGCCCGTTTCGATCTGATCGGGAATGATGGCGTAGGTGGAGCCGTGCAGCGGCCTGCCGCCGCGGATGCGGATGATGTCCGTGCCCGCGCCCTTCACCCACGCGCCCATGCTGCCCAGAAAGTTGGCCAGATCGACGATGTGCGGCTCCTTGGCCGCGTTGTGAATGGTGGTCGCGCCCTCGGCGAACACCGCCGCCAGCATGGCGTTGATCGTCGCGCCCACGCTGGGCATATCGAGGTGGATGTCCGCGCCGTGCATCTGCTCGCCGGTCACGGTCAGCACACCGCGCTGCGTGTTCACATTCGCGCCCAGCGCCGTCCAGGCCTTGACCGTCTGATCGATCGGCCGCGCGCCGATGTCGCAGCCGCCCGGCATGGGCACCTCCGCCCGCCCGAAGCGACAGGTCAGCACCGGCGCGAGATAATAGCTCGCGCGCATCTTCCTCGCCAGCTCGTAGGGCGGGTTATAGCGGCTGACCGTCGTGGGATCGACCGTCATGGTGCTGCCGTCGAACGTCACCTTCGCGCCCAGCCATTTAAGCATATCGATGAGGACGTGAACGTCGGAAATATCGGGCAGATTTTCGATCGTGCAGGGCGAATTGGCGAGCAGCGCCGCCGGAATGACGGCCACCGCCGCGTTCTTGCCGCCGCTGACCTTGACCTCGCCGCGCAGCGGTATGCCGCCCCTGATCGAGAAAAATTCTTGTTTAGACATGATAAAACGCCGGATGCCCGGCACTCCCGTTTATTTTGTGAAGGAATTGATTCCGCGCTCCCGAAATCTCTCATTCGGAGAGAAGCGGCGCGTCAATGCCCGCCGCAGTGCGGACAGCCCTCGCAGCAGCCGCCCGTCTTTCCGGAATCGGCGTACTTCATGTTGCCGAACGCGCACGCGCCCATCCACGAGCGCTTCACCGCGCCGCCGCATTTCGGGCAGACGGCTTCGTCGCGCTTGTCCATCGAGGTCATGACCTCGAACTCGTGCCCGCACGCCTGGCAGATATACTGATACAAAGGCATGAAGAGACACCTCCCGCCATTATCTACAACCTATTATAAACGCTCTATCGGTTAAAGGCAAGGAAAAGCCGATAAAAACGCGCACTTTTTACCTGCCCAAGGCCGTTTTCTTCCCATTTGATGGTCTGTTCGGCGTATTTTTCTTCATTTCGAACGCCCTTTCAGGCAATTTGCGCCGCGAGGCAGGAATCGCGGAGCGAGACAGCGAATCCCCTGTGCAGAGTTTTCGGAACGCATTTGAAGGGCAGCCGCCGAACGGGCGCGGCTCCGGCGTTCCTCAAAGGCTCTTTTAAAGACGCTCTTTAACCGCTTGCCAAGGAGGAATCCGATCCATGCGCCGCTCTGTTCGCGCGGGCCGTGAAACGCTCGCCTACACGCTTATGCAGACCGGCCGCTCGTCCGTCGAGCTGCGCGTGCTGCCCACCGAAATCCGTCTCTTTACGCCCTATTCCTATCCGCTGCGCCGCGCCGACGAGTATGTCGCCGCCCACGCCGACTGGATCCGCGCCGCTCAGTCGCGCTTTGCGGCCTACGCCGACCGCGAGCGCGCCGCCTTCCCGATGACCGACGGCATGGCTGTGCCGCTGGAGGGCGAAATCCATACGCTGCGCCTGCGCCCCGCCGCGCGCAAAGGCGAATCGATCGAAAACGGCGAAATCATCCTCTCCGGCGGCGATCTCGATCCCGAGTCCGTGGCCGAGCGGCTGCGCGCCTGCCTTGTAAAGCGCGCGGCGGAGCGGCTGAACGAGCGCGTCGAGCATTACGTTCCTCTGATCGGCCGCCGCCCCGGCCGCGTGACCGTGCGGGACCAGCGCACCAAATGGGGCAGCTGTTCCACGCTGGGCAACGTCAACTTCAACTGGAAGCTCATCATGGCGCCGAAGGAAGCGCTCGACTATGTGGTCATCCATGAATTGTGCCACCTCTACGAGTTCAATCATTCGGACAAGTTCTGGCAGCGCGTCGAGCGCTATCAGCGCGATTACGCTCACTGGCGCGATTTCCTGCGCAGCGGCTGGAATCATCCCTTCAGATAGCGAGAATTTCTCTTGCCGATGCGCGCGCGCCGGTGTATAATAGGGGCGAGAACAGCCGTCAAGGAGTGTGTTTTTTATGGATATGATTCAGAAAATTTCCGCGCTGGGCATCGTGCCCGTCATTAAGCTGACCAATCCCGACAACGCCGTGCCGCTGTGCCGCGCGCTGGCCAGGGGCGGTCTGCCGGTCGCCGAGATCACCTTCCGCACCGCCGCCGCCGAGGAGTCCATCCGCCGCGTGGCGCACGATCTGCCCGAGATCCTCGTGGGCGCGGGCACCGTGCTGACCACCGAGCAGGCCGACAAGGCCATGGCTGCGGGCGCAAAGTTCATCGTCACGCCCGGCTTCAATCCCGAGGTCGTCGGCCACTGCGTCGAAAAGGGCTATCCGATCTTCCCCGGCTGCCCCACCACCAGCGACATCGAGCAGGCCATCCGCTTCGGCCTGAAGGTGGTCAAGTTCTTCCCCGCCGAGGCCATGGGCGGTCTGGCCACCATCAAGGCCGTCAGCGCGCCCTACGGCGATATGCTGTTCATGCCCACCGGCGGCGTGAACGAGAACAACCTCAACGATTATCTCTCCTTCGGCAAGATCATCGCCTGCGGCGGCAGCTGGATGGCCAAGGAAGATCTGATCAACGCCGGCGCGTTCGACAAGATCGAGGAGATCACCCGCAGCGCCGTGCGCAAGATGCTGGGCTTCGAGCTGGTTCACGTCGGCGTGAACTGCGAAAGCGGCGAGGACGCGCTGGCCGTGGCCAATAAGTTCAGCGCGCTGTTCGGCTGGCCGGTGCGCGAGGGCAACTCCTCCGTGTTCGCCGGCGGCTCCATCGAGGCCATGAAAACGCCCTATCTGGGCAAAAACGGTCACATCGCCGTCGCCTGCAACTCCGTCGTGCGCGCCCGCGCCTATCTGGAGAGCCAGGGCTTCAAGTTCAACGAGGCCAGCCTGAAGGAGAAAAGCGGCAAGCCGGTCGCCATTTATCTCCAGGACGAAATCGGCGGCTTCGCCATCCATCTGCTCCAGAAGTAATGCCCCTCTGCGGTTCACATTCGCCTGAAAAAGCGTATGCGAACCGCTTTTTTTGACATTGCGCGCCCGCGTCCGTTTCTGGCGCGATTTCCGACTTTTGCCCATTTCCGACGCGCGCCGCCGCCGGTCTTTCGGCGTGATTTTCGCAAAAAGCGCTCGAATTCCGCATAATTTCGCCCGTTTTTCCGAATTTCAGCCTGATAAAGCGCCGCGCCGTTTTTCCCAATGCGACATACCGCGCATTTTGCGTACCTGACCCCGACTTGCACAAATCCGATCTCAAATCCGATCTGGAAAACGTTTTTTGTTGCGCGCGGAGAACGCGGGATGTATAATGAGCGTGGATTTCCGGCAAGACCCCGTTTGTGAGACGCATCGTCGTCACATTGTATTATATTAACAGGAGGAAACAAGCATGAAACTCGGTGTCAACACGGTTCTGTTCAAGGGCGTGGACGTGAAAACCGCCATGAAGGCCATCAAGGCCGCGGGCTACGACGGCGTGGAGCTGTCCGCCATTCAGGGAATGTGCGAGCATCTGGTGCTCGACGCGTGGGAGACGCAGGCTCCGCTGATCAAGGCCGCCGCCAGGGAGGCGGGCGTGGAGCTGCTGAGCATGGAAGCCGCGACGCTGGACGAGGAACGCCTGACCAAGGCGTTCAAGGCCGCGCAGTATCTGGGCATTCCGGTGGTCAACGTCGGCCCCGGCGGCAAGAGCGACGTTGAAGAGGACATCGTGAACTCCATCAACACCCTCAAGGCTCGCGCCGAGCTGGCCGCCCAGTACGGCGTGAAGCTGTGCTGCAAGGCGCACGTCAACAGCGCCATCTACAACACCCCCACCACGCTGCGCGCCATGGAGGAGATCACCTCCGAGTCCTTCGGCGTGGACATGGATCCCAGCCACATCCACCGCGCGGGCGAGAAGCCCGAGGAAGCGCTGGCGCAGGTCGTCTCCCGCATGGGTCACGTCCACATCCGCGACTGCAAGGGCCCCGGCCCCAACCCGGGCGCGCCCGCCGATCAGGCCTGCGGCCGCGGCGAGATCAATCTGTACGGCTACTTCAAGGCGCTGGTTGACGCGGGCTACGACGGCCCCGTGTGTCTGGAGGTCATCGGCCCCGAGCTGACCGTTCAGCAGGCTCAGGCC
This sequence comes from uncultured Clostridia bacterium, assembly GCA_934631025.1. Classification (GTDB taxonomy): domain Bacteria; phylum Bacillota; class Clostridia; order Christensenellales; family Aristaeellaceae; genus Firm-10. The sequence continues at coordinate 104,253 of CAKTXR010000002.1, read as the reverse complement.
ATCGCCAGCGAGAGCTACGGCTACATGAACGCCTGCCTGAAGATGCTGGGCGCGCGCTGAAAAACGCCTCATAAGCCGACATAAAGGAGACGGAATTTATATGAAGAACGTCGCCATACTGGGCTTTGCCCACGGCCATATCAACGCCATTGCCCGCCAGTGGCTCGATCACCCCGAATACGGCGCGCAGCCGGTCTGCGGCTGGGATCATGACGCCCAGCGCGGCCGGAAGGCCTGCGAGGGCTTCGGCATTGAGTTCGTGCCCGAGCTGAACGACGTCCTCGCGCGCAATATCGACGCGGTCATCATCACGTCGGAAACCGATCTGCACGCCCTGCTGGTCGAGGCGGCCGCCGCGGCGCACAAGGATATCATCCTCTATAAGCCGATGGCGCTCAACCTGAGCGAGGCCGACCGCATCGTCAAGGCCGTGAAGGACAACGGCGTGCGGCTCACCATGGGCTGGCAGATGCGCACCGATCCGCAGAACCAGAAGATCCGCGAGCTGATCACGACCGAAGCGCTGGGCAAGGTATGCCAGTACCGCCGCCGCCACGCGCTGGGCACGCATCTCTGGACGGGCTTTGAGAACACCTGGCACAACGACCCAAAACACAACCGCGACATCTTTGCCGACGATTCCGCGCACCCGATCAACATGATGCTCTGGATCTTCGGGATGCCCGAGACGGTCAGCTGCGAGATGAGCACCATGGTCAATCCGCGCGTTCCCAACGACAACGCCGTGGCGCTGTTCAAATACGCAAACGGCCTGATCTGCGAGATCAGCTGCTGCTTCACCTGCTGCGGCAGCGAGATCACCACTGAGGTGTACTGCGACAAGGGTTCCATCCAGCAGTATTTCGGCGACAATCCCGCCACCCGCCTGCCCCGCCCCGCCATGCCCGGCCTGAAATGGTATAAGGAAGGCGACGCGGACTGGACGGACAGCGGCATCGAAAGTCCGAAGGGACACGGCGAGCGCCTTGGCTGGCAGGCCAAACCGATGGCCGAGTTCCTGAGCGGCGCGGAGCCGGTCTGCACCGCCGAGGAGGGCCGCGACACGCTGCGCCTTGTGCTGGCGTGCTATCTCTCCGCCCGCGAGGGCAAGCGCGTATCGGTCTGGGATCCGCGCATTCAGGACATTCAGTAATTCATCCCGTTCCGGCGGGACTATAAAGCGACAATACAGGAGGACAAGGGCATGAGCAAGAAACCCAATCTGCTGTTCTTCGGCATCGACAGCCTGCGCCGCGACCACATGAGCCATTACGGCTACGGCCGCCTGACCACCCCGAACATCAGCAAGTACGCCGAGGGCGGCGTGACCTTCAACCACTGCTTCTCCGCGCACATTCCCACCACGCCCGGCTATTCCAACATGATGACCGGCCGCGACTGCTTCGGCACCGACGTGGTCGCTCTGGCGCAGAAGTCCATCATCGAGGGCGTGCCGGTGCTGGCCGAGATCCTGCGCGACAACGGCTACACCACCACCTGCGTGGGCTTCCAGGGCAACGCGGGCGGCCGCGGCTACGACAACTATCTGTCCTTCTCCGGCTGGGGCCCCGATCATGACGACGGCCGCGCCCACAAGGCGGAGAACCTGAACGACGTCGCCATCCCCGAGCTGGAGCGCCTGGCCGCTCAGGACAAGCCGTTCATGCTGTTCCTGCGCCACATGGATCCCCACTCCCCCTATCTGGCCCCCGCGCCGTTCAAGGATATGTACTTCAAGGGCGATCCCTGCGATCCCGCCGACAAGCGGATGCAGAAGGTCTACGACTTCAAGCCCTTCGGCGATTACATCAAGAGCTGGGTGCCGGAAGGCTGCACCAATCCCGATTACGTCATCGCGCAGTACGACGCGGCGGTGACCTACATGGACTGCTGCATCCAGCAGATCCTCACCCGCCTCAAGGAGCTGAACCTCGAGGAGGACACCATCGTCATCTTCGTGTCCGACCACGGCGAGACGCTCTATGATCACGACTGCTATTTCGATCATCACGGCATGTACGACTGCACGCTGGTCGTGCCGCTGATCCTGCGCTGGAAGGGCCACCTGCCCGAGGGCAAGCGCTATGACGATTACTGCCAGCTCAAGGACGTCACCCCGACGCTGCTCGAGCTGATGGGCATCGAGAACAACCTGCCCATGGAGGGTCGCAGCCTGATGCCGCTGGTGCGCGGCGAGCACCGCGACGCGGAGCCGGAATTCTACATCACCGAGTGCACCTGGATGCGCAAGCACGGCTGGCGCACGCCCGAGTGGAAGCTCATCGTGGCGCTGGAGCCGGATTTCCACTTCAAGCCCGAGCTGGAGCTGTACAACCTCATCAAGGATCCGGAGGAGAACCACAACGTCGCCGCCGAGAATCCCGAGGTCGTCGAGGCGCTCAAGACCCGTATGTACGCCTTCATTGCCAAGCGCGAAAAGAAAACCGGCCGTCCCGCGCCCATCTACACCAACTTCCTGATGAACGGCCGTCCGTTCGTCTCCTCTCAGGAGGCCTATGACAGCAAGTACATCGGCGGCATCGCCGACGCTGTCAAGCTCCAGCAGAAGAAGTAATTAAGCGACAACGCCGCCCCTCGCCCCGCATTTCATCATAACGCGGGGCGGGGGAACGGCCGCAAGGAGGATATTCCCCATGCTCAGAGTCTGCGTCATCGGCCTGGGCCACATCGGCAATCTGCACGCGCGCATCTATCAGGAGGACGAGCTGGTCGACCTGGTGGGCGTGTGCGACATCAACGAGGAGCGCGCCGTCGCCGCCTCGAAGAAGCTGGGCGTTCCCTACTATCTGGACGCGCCCACCATGCTCAAGGAGCTGAAGCCCGATCTGGTCTCCGTCGCCACCGGCGGCTATGAATATTCGTCCGATCACTATCTGCCCACCATTCAGGCGCTGGAGGCCGGCTGCCATGTGCTGTGCGAAAAGCCTATCAGCAACCTGATCGAGAACGGCCAGAAGATGGTGGACACCGCCGCGCGCCTGAACCGCTGCTTCGCCATTGACTTCAATCACCGCTTCACCCCCGCCGCCCGCGCCGCCAAGAAGTGGCAGGACGAGGGCCTGATCGGCGATCTGCTGTTCTGCAACATGGCGCTGTGGATCGGCAAGCCCCAGCCGCTCGAGTCGCCCTACTATCATCTGAAGGCGCTCAACCCGCACTCCTGCGAGATCATCCGCTATTTCATGGGCGATGTGGACGCGGTGCAGTGCTTCGCCATGAAGGCGCCCGGCCGCAATATCTGGTCGACCGCCAGCATCAACATGAAGTTCAAGTGCGGCGCGGTCGGTCATCTGACCTCCAGCTACGACATCGCCCGCGGTCATCCCATGGAGCGCTGCGAAGTAGCCGGTCTGAAGGGCCGTCTGGTGTTCGAGGACATGTGGCGCGAGGCCACGCTCTATCCGGCGGGCAATCCGGAAAAGCGCGTCTACACCAACCCGATCTTCGGCGGCTATTCCAACTTTGACGACACCTTCCGCGAGCGCATCCGCTGCTTCGTGCGCCAGGTGGACGCCGGTGTAAAGCCCGAGGACATCGACGGCAGCGGCCTGCAGGGTCTCAAGGCGCAGCAGGTCATCCACGCCGCCATCGAGTCGCTCAACACCGGCCGCGTGGTCTATCTGGACGAAATGTTCCCCAAGAAGTAAGTTAATGGAGTGTGCGCCATGCCCAATTCGATCCGCCTTGACTCGCTGCTGGCTCCAGGCGATCCCGCGGTGCGCGTCATGCGCGCCCATCACACCAACTGCGGTCGGCACGATCACGATTTCTACGAGCTGGTCTATGTCAACGAGGGCTTCTGCCTTCAGGACAGCGCCGGCTCGGTCATCCTGCTGATCGAGGGCGACATATTCGTCATCAAGCCCGGCGTATCGCACAAATACATCGGCAACCGCGTGACGCACATATTCAACTGCATCTTCGAACGGCAGGCCGTGGGCGAGGCTCTGGCCGAGCTGCGGATGCTGCCCGGCCTTGACCGGCTGTTCGATCCCGATCCCGCGGCAGGGCTGCCCCGGCTCCATCTGACGCTGGCCGAGCGCAAAGGCTGCCTGCGGCTCATCACCATGATGAACGACGAGTGCGAAAGGCGCGACATCGGCTGGCGCGCGCGGCTCAAGAGCCTGCTCGTGTGCCTGCTGGTGGAGTTTTCCCGCGCCTATCGCGCCCATGTGGGCAGCGCAAGCGAGGGCGGCGCGTATTCGGCGTACGTCTCGCAGGCGCTCGCTCAGATCGATTCGGACTATGCCGACGCGCAGCTGACGGTCGGCGCGATCGCCGCGTCGGTGGGCGTGTCGAGCGATTATCTCTCCCGCCAGTTCCGGCAGGTGACCGGCATCGCCGTGCAGGAATATCTGCGCCGGTACCGCTTCGCCCGCGCGATGGAACTGTTGCAAACCGGTCTCAGCGTGGGGGACGTGGCCGCGCGGGTGGGCTTCGGCTCGCTGTGCCATTTTTCCCGCGAATTCAAGCGCGAGATGGGCATCACCCCCTCTCAGTACAAGACCCAGAACGAATAAACCACTCAACGACACAAACAAGGAGGACAACACTATGGCTCTGAAAGTCGCCGTCGTCGGTATGGGCGGCATCGGTCATACCCATGCCACCTGCTACAAGGAAAACCCGCTGGCCGAGCTGGTCGCCGTGTGCGACGTGATCAAGGAAAAGGCGGACGCCGCCGCCGCCGAGTTCGGCTGCCGCGCGTTCTACGACGAAGAGGACATGCTCAAGAACATGCCCGAGATCGACGTGGTGTCCGTCACCACCTCCGGCTATGAGAACGGCTCCATGCACTTCGAGCCGGCCATGATCGCTCTGACCTACAAGAAGGCCGTGCTGGTCGAAAAGCCCATCTGCGCCGACGTGCGCGAGGCCCGCGAGCTGGTCAACTACGCCGCGAAGAACAAGCTGTATCTGGGCTGCGACCTGAACCACTACTTCACCCAGCCCGCCGAGGACGCGAAGAAGCGCCAGCTGGACGGCAAGGTCGGCGAGCTGATCTACTGCATCCACAAGGTCGGCTTCAACGGCACCGAGGCCGGCTACAACAAGATGATGGCGCAGCAGTGGCAGATGCCCTACGCCCATCTGAAGGCTTTCTGCGCCCATCCCTTCTCCGTGATGCGCTACTTCTGCGGCGACATCATCGGCATCCAGGCCTTCCTGGACAAGCCCGGCGTGCGCCGCACCGCCGAGGACGCGATGCTGTCGGTCAACTCCATCCATTGCAAGTTCGCCAACGGCGGCGTGGGCTATCTGATCTCCCAGCGCGGCGACGCGATGTTCGGCTACGGCGGATGGTGGAGCTATGAGCACTGCGGCTCCAAGAGCACATTCGCCATCGAGAACTGCGTCGAGAAGCTGCATGTGTGGGATCCCAAGGAATTCGACACCAACCGCGGCACGATGAACCAGGCCACGCCCGAGCCGATCACCACCGATTACGGCGTGTCCTCCTTCGGCGCGACCTTCCCCCGCCGCATTGGCGCTTTCCTCGAGGACGTCACCAACAAGGTGCCCTACGAGTACATCCGCGCCTCCGGCCGCGACGCGCTCGCCACGCTGGAGTACACCTTCGCCGCGATCAAGTCCTATGAGAACGGCGGCGCGCTGGTCGTGCCCGAGATGCTGCCGCCCATGCACGGCGACGTCTCCCGCATCAAGACGCCCTGGGACAAGTAATCATGAATTTCCTGCTCATCAATGCCGATCAGCTGCGGCATGACTGCGTGGGATACCGAGGGCTGAGGCCGATCAAAACCCCGGCCCTCGATCGTCTGGCGGCGGAAAGCGTGGTCTACAGCCGCGCTTTCACGCCGCTGCCTGTCTGCGCCCCCGCCCGCCAAGCGATCCTGTGCGGACGGCACCCCGATTCGTTCGGCGCGCAGTGGAATTACGATTTCATGCCCACGCCCACGGTTCAGCCCGAATGGTGCTGGCCGCGTCAGCTGAAGGAGAAAGGCTACAACACCGCCTATCTCGGCCGCTTCCATGTCTCCGCCACGCTGCCCCCCGATTCGTTCGGCTATGACGAATGGGTCAGCTGGGCGGGCCACAAGCAGCTCCTGAAGGAGAAGTATCCGGACGCGGCCTACACCGGCGGCTGGATGGGCTGCGAAAGCCCGATCCCCGTCGAGGACAGCGGCACGCACTGGATGGCCGCGCGCGCTTCCGAAATGATCGAAAAATTTGCCGCCGAGGGCAGGCCCTGGCACATCTGGGTCGATTATGAGGAGCCGCATCTGCCCTGCCGCCCGTCCGCGCCGTTTTCCACGATGTACGATCCCGATTCCATCCCCATGTGGGAGGGCTGCGGCGATCCGTTCAACAACAAGCCCTACTGCCACAGGCAGCAGACGCTCAGCTGGGACACGGACAGGCTCACCTGGGAGCACGACTTCAAGTATATGGTCGCGCGCTATTACGGCGTGGTGAGCCAGCTCGATCAGGCGATCGGCCGGATCCTCGACGCGCTCGAGCGCACCGGCCAGAAGGACGACACCATCGTCGTGTTCACCTCCGACCACGGCGATATGTGCGGCAGCCACAATATGCTCGACAAGCACTATGTGCTCTATGACGACATCTGCCGCGTGCCGCTGATGGCGCGCGTGCCGGGCGTCAAGCCGCGCGTGTGCGACGCGTTCGTCTCCAACTGCGTGGATATTCCGTATTCGATTATATCGTGGCTGGGGCTTAACCATCCCGAGATCGAGCACGGCCGGCTCCTTCCGCTCGCGCCCGAGGAGGACGACGCCTGCCGCAAACAGATCGTCTCCACCTCCAACGGCCAGCAGTTCGGCCTGTATTCCACGCGCATGCTTCGGGACGACCGCTACAAGTACGTCTGGAACCTCACCGACATCGACGAACTGTACGACCTGACGAACGATCCCGGCGAGAAGCTCAATCTGATCGCCGCGCCCGAGCATCAGGAGCGCATCGCCAAAATGCGGCGCGATCTCTATGAAGAGCTGTGCGCGCACGGCGACCGGTTCGTCGGCAGCGACTGGATCCGCCGGCAGCTGCTCGAGGGCAGAAAGCATCTGCGCTAACCGCCCCCATTCCTTTCGGAAAAATCCTCGCGCAAAATGCGTAAGGCTTTTTCAAATAAACCGCGCGCCGTAAAATACGGCCGCACACCAAAAGGGAGAAACACAGACCATGAAGAAGATCATCGCCCTTGCGCTGGCGCTCGTGCTGGCGCTCTCCTGCGCCGCCGTCGCTTATGCCGACGAGGCCCCCGTCGAACTGACCTTCCAGCGCATCGGCTCCGACGCGGCCGAGCACGACTACTGGAGCTGGGTCATCGAAGAGTTCGAGAAGGCCAATCCCGACGTCAAGATTCTCTATGACGACGCCGCCATCGGCGCGGACATGGACACCAAGCTGAACACCCTCTTCGCCGCGGGCGACGGCCCCGACCTGATCGGCCACGGCATACTGTCCGTCGCCAGCCGCGTCGAGCAGGGCCACTATCTGCCCGTCGACGATTACTTCAACGCCTGGTCGGGCAAGGACAACCTGATGCCCAGCGTGCTGGCCAACGGCACCTACAAGGGTCATGTCTACGGCGTCGGCTATTCCTCCACGCCCTTCGTGTTCGCCTATCGCTCTGATCTGCTCGAGGCGGCCAACCTCTCCGTGCCCAAGACCTGGGACGAGCTGGCCGAAACCGCCCGCGCGCTGACCGAGAAGAACGAGAACGGCGAGATCACCTTCTCCGGCTTCTGCTTCCCCTCTGCGGGCGGCAATCTGGTCGAGCTGGACGTGTTCGTTTACGGCAACGGCGGCACCTACATGGATGAGGATTCCAATCCCATCATGACCGGCAACGAGAAGGTCGAGGCCATCAACTTCCTCAAGGGTCTGCTGCCCGATGTGAACATCGCCTATTCCGCCAGCGACACCAACCCCTTCGTGAAGGGTCAGGCCGCCATGACGCTCATCAACAACGTCGCGCTGACCGGCATGATGGCCGAGGGCAGCGAATACGCCGGCAAGGTCGGCATCGCGCTGCCTCCGAACAACGGCACCGAGGCCACCTTCTCCGGCTGCAACATGCTCTTCATGGGCCGCGACTGCGCCGATAAGGACGCCGCCTGGCGCTTCATCGAGTTCGTCATGACCGAGGAATCCACCCTCAAGCGCGCCGAGATGTGCAACATCCCCGTGACGCTGTCCTCCCTGTCCGACGAGTTCGTCGCCATGGATCCCTGGAACAGCGTGCGCATCGACTGCGTCGAGCACGGCATCGGCATGCCGCGCGCCGTGTGGTCGCCCTCCTTCCAGACCATCCGCAACGAGCTGGTTCAGAACGTGCTCTTCGGCGACGTGGACGCGGAAACCGCGCTCAAGGACGCTCAGGAGAAGCTGGAGTTCGAGCTGGACTACTGATTTTCTATCGCATCCATGCCATGCCTGGGCGGTCGCTTTCGGCCGCTCAGGCTCGTTGTCGTTTGAAACGCTTTTAAAGCTCAATTTAACATTCCAAAATACAGACCCGATTGCGAGGAACCGATCATGAACACACGCCCTTTGCGCTATAACCGGCGCGATACGCTCGCCGCCTGGCTGATGCTGACTCCCTTTCTGATATTCTTCGCGCTCTTCGTGGTCTATCCGATCATCATGAACTTCTACTACAGCTTCACCAATTACGACCTGAACAGGGCCAAGTGGGTGGGGCTGAAGAACTACCGGCGGCTGTTTAAGGACGCCGCCTTCATCATGGCGCTCAAAAACACGTCGATCTACGCGCTCTTCAGCGTGCTGGCGCTGACGATCCTGGGCTTTCTGACCGCCTCTGCGCTCAACCGCGAGATCCGCGGCCTGCGCTTCATCCGCACGCTGATGATCTTTCCCTACGCCACGTCCATGACCGCCGTGTCGATGATCTGGCTGATGCTGCTCGATCCCTCGACCGGCCTGATCAACAAGGCGCTGCGCCTGATGGGGCTTTCCGGCGTGGACTGGCTGTTTACCGTCCGCACGGCGCTGCCCTGCCTGATCTTCGTCAATATCTGGAAGAACATCGGTTACTGTATGTTGATCTTTCTGGCGGGCATGCAGTCCGTTCCCGTTGAAATCTACGAGGCCGCCACGGTGGACGGCGCGTCGGAGGGGCAGAAGCTCATCCACGTCACCGCGCCCATGGTGAGACCCGTTACGTTTTTCGTCTCCATCACCACGCTGCTCGAGTCGTTCAAGACCTTCGAGCAGGTCAAGCTGATGACCGGCGGCGACCCGCTCTATTCCACAACCACCATCGTGCATCAGATCTATCAGCGCGGCTTTACCGAATTCAAGATGGGCTATGCCGCGGCCATGTCGGTGGTGCTGCTGCTCATCGTACTGATCGTCACGCTGATCAACGTCCGCTTTGGCGGGCGCGCGGAGTAAGGAGGTGCGCCATGAAAAAGACAAAGGCCGATCGCCGCTTCCGCGTTCTTTCCGCGCTGTTTGTGCTCCTGCTCTGCCTTATGACCGGCTTCCCGCTGGTCATGACCATCTCCGTCTCATTGCAGACGATGAGCGAGGTCTATTCGCCCGATCTCAACCTCATCCCCGACGTGCTGCAATTCGTCAACTACAAGACCGCCATGACCACCGGCGACTGGGCGCGCTATTTCCAGAACAGCCTGATCGTCACGGTGATCACCGTGGTCATCAGCCTGGTCATCAACTCCATGTCCGGCTTCGTGTTCGCGCGCATTCCCTTCCGCGGGCGCGAGCCGCTGTTCATGCTGATCCTGATCGGCATGATGATCCCCGCGCAGGTGACGCTCATCCCCGTGTTCCTGCTCATACGCTCTGTGCCCTTCGCCGGCGGCAATAACTGGCTCGGACAGGGCGGCACGGGACTGATCAACACCTATGCCGGACTGATCATCCCCTACATTGCCGGCTCGTTCGGCGTGTTTTTGTGCCGGCAGTTCTACATGGGCTTTCCCACCGAGCTGGACGACGCGGCGCGCATCGACGGCTGCGGCCGGCTGGGGCAGTTCTTCCGCATCTATCTTCCGCTGAGCGGGCCTGTGCTGGCCTCGCTGGCCGTGCTCAAGTTCACCGGCACATGGAACGAATACACCTGGCCGCTCGTCATGACCAGCGGCGACGCGATGAAAACCGTGCAGCTGGCGCTGGGCGCGTTCCGCAATGAGGGCGAGGTGTTCTGGAACCAGCTGATGGCCGCCACGCTCGTCTCCGGCGTGCCGATCTATCTGCTGTTCTTCTTCGCGCAGAAGCACTTTGTCTCGGGTCTGCTGGCCGGCAGCGTCAAGGGCTGAGCGGATTTTAACACAATCGCCGCATCTCGAGCGGCTCTTCCGATTGACAGATCGCGTCAAAGCGTATATACTCAAAAAATAAGAGTCCGAAACGCATTTATGCGATGATCGGACAAAACGACAGCATGATGACGACGGCGGCGACCCAACGACGGATCGCCGCCATAACGCGCGCCCAGGGAGAAGGGAGGGACAGGGCATGATCAAGCAGCAGCTCTGCCGCAAATCGGCGGCCGGCTTTGAGACGCTGGCCGTCAGCAGCGCCCTGCGCGAAAGCGGCTGGATGCCCCTCCTCGAGCAGCCCTCGCCCTATGAGGACACGATGGGTGAAAACGCATATTTCCAGTATCCGCTCGGCACGGGGCTGGTGATCGGCCGCAGCGTCAGAACGGACGACAACTCGTATCTCATCCGCCGCCTGATCGTCGACGAAACCGCCGATCTGGACGCGCTGCGTCTGGCGCGCCCGCTGAGCGCCGCGCTGCTCTCCGCCCTGCCGGACACAGACGGCACAGCGTCGCTGCCCACGCTCTCGCCCGCCGCGCTGTTCGACGCGTCGCTGCCCGGCGAGGGCTTCCGGCTGATCGATTCGCTCTTCGACGAGGGATTGCTCGCGCGTTTCATCAAGGCGCTGCTGGCCGCCGCGTCGGACAAGCGGCTGAGCGTCCACGCCGTTATCAATCAGCCGCCCGAGATCGTCTCGGCGCAGGCGCGGCTGATGATGGAGACCTTCATGCGCTGCCTGCCGCTGCGGGACGGCCTGCGGCTGAGCTGGCACACGCTGATCGAGGACGGCGTTCCGTCCGCGCCTTATTCGGTCTTCTTCTCGCCGCCCTGCCCCGACCACGGCTGCATCCGCTTCGATCTGAGCCGCGGCACGGTCATCTGGCCGGACGAGCCGCCCACCGGCGAAAAGAGCCTCACGCTGGCCCGCGCGCTGCTGGCGCACGATCTCAACTGGGTCGACCGCGCGGACGAAAGCGACTCGGGCGCGCTGCGTTCCTCCCCCGCGCTGCACATGGACACGCCGCCGTTCGAGCGCGGCATGTCGCTTGCGCAGTATATGCAGGACTGGGCGGATGCGCTGGACGTTCGCCGCGCCATCCTCAACGAGGACGCGTTCAGGACGCTCGCGCAGGGCGAATGGCCGCACCTGATCAACAGCGTCATCAACGCTGCCGATCTCCTGCCGCGCCGCGATTTTATCCTCCAGCTGAACGACTGCCTGAGCACGCTCTCCCATGGGCGCGGTGCGGAACTGGGCATGACCGGCGAGCACCTGTGCGATCTGGCCGCGATCCTCATCGACAGCATTGACTGGGACGAGGCCGATCTCAACGACCCGCAGGTCGCGCGTCTGCTCCGTTCGGCGACGGAATACGCCGCGCTCCTGGACGCGGAGCGCTGTCCGGAGAGCCGACTGGCCGCCTGCCGCGCGGTTCACGCGCTGCTGACCGCGCCCGCCGCGCACCTGAGCGACATGATCGACGGCCTGCTCGATCTGAACGAAAACAACCCCGCGCTGCTTTCTCAGCTGCAAGCCTGCGCCCGACGCGCCGTGACCGGGCGCTGCAAAAGCGCGCAGAGCGGCTCGGATGAGTTCGCGCTGATCGACGAGTCCTTCGTCGCGCTGGCCATCATGGGGTATGTGCGCTTCTCGCGCGGGATTCCCGATCTGCGCGCGCTGGACAAGCTGCGCGCCCTGATCGAGCGCAGCGGCGGCGCGCGGGAGGTGCGGCGCTTCAACGTCCGGCTGGACCGCATGCGCAAGCGCATGAGCACGTTCCGCTCGGCCGATCTGGCGCGGAAGCGCGAACTGCGCATCATGCTGCTGATCTCGCTGCTGCTCTTCCTGATCATCGCGGGCGTGGTCGCCGTCTACTTTCTGTTTCTAAAAAAATAAGTATAAAAATCCGCCGAACGACTGGAAATTCCGGCCGGTTTGCGCTACAATAGGGTTATGCGGCGCTGCGTGCGCCGGCGCACCATAGAAAGCACTTTGAGGAGGATGAATCCCATGATCGACATGCAGAAATGGCAGGAGATCGCCAAAGCAAACATCCATAACCGTCCCGCGACGACGGGCCGCCTGGCCGGCAAAATCGCCATCGTGACCGGCAGCGCGCAGGGCTTCGGCAAGGGCATCGCCGAGGAAATGTACAAGGAAGGCGCGAGCATCGTCATCGCCGACCTGAACGAAGAGCTGGCCGCGTCGGTCGCCGCCGAAATGGGCGAGCGCGCCGTGTGCGTCAAGGTCAACGTGTCCGACGAGGAAAGCGTCGCTTCCCTGCTTCAGCAGACCGTGGAGCATTTCGGCGGCCTTGATATTTTCGTCAGCAACGCCGGCGTGGTTCGCTCCGGCGCGCTTGATCAGCTGGAAAAGAAGGATTTCGACTTCGTTACCAGCATCAACTACACCGCCTATTTCCTCTGCGCCAAGTACGCCGCCGCCATCATGAAGGCCGAGCATGAAGCCGATCCCGAATGGTACGGCGATATCATCACCGTCAATTCGAAATCCGGCCTGGAAGGCTCCAACAAGAACTTCGCCTACGCCGGCTCCAAGTTCGGCGGCATCGGCCTGACGCAGAGCTTCGCGCTTGAGCTGTGCCCCTACAACATCAAGGTCAACGCCGTCTGTCCCGGCAACTTCCTGGACGGCCCGCTGTGGATGGATCCGGTGCGCGGCCTGTTCGTGCAGTATCTGAACGCCGGCAAGGTGCCCGGCGCCAAGACCGTCGAGGACGTGAAGCGCTATTACGAGGCCAAGGTGCCCATGAACCGCGGCTGCTTCCCCGCCGACGTGGCGCGCGCCATATTCTACGCCGTCGAGCAGAAGTACGAGACCGGCCAGGCCATCCCCGTGACCGGCGGCCAGATCATGCTCAACTGATCTGCCAAAAGACAACCGGCTGGGGCTTCACCGCTCCGGCCGGCGCTTTTATAACCGTTCATTTTGAACTGCACGAGGAAGAATCGCCTTATGCCGAAGTACGAAGAATTGTCAAAGGCTGTTTTGGAAAGAGAAGTCCCCTGGGCGATATACGAAAAAATGGGTGAGGAAATGCGCGGCAAGACGGACGAGGAGAAAAGCGAAATCTCCCGCCGCTATGCAAAGCTCATTATGAACACCTGCCCGCGAAGAAAGAAATAGCCCCGCGCCCAAACGCGCAAAGCCGCCGCCCTCCGCAAAGCCCTGCGGAAAGCGACGGTTCCTTTCATATCGCCTATTTCGGCTGAACATCCATATCGCCGCGCGCATACGCGTCGATCGCATAGGGCGGACGCAGCGTGCAGCCGGTCAGCAGGACGTGATCGCCGGGCAGCTGGAACTCGGCCACGCCGCGCGCGACAATCATGGTCACGTCGAACGAATCGCGGCACCAGCCGCACTGCGTCAGCAGATTGCCGCGCGGCGCGCTGCGCACGTTGTCGCCGCCGCGCATGAGCATGGCCGTCTCATACGCGCTGTCAAATTCAATGCGCACGCGGTCGCCCTCGCCGGTCACGTCCAGCCCGAACGCCATATTTTCGCTCTTCGGCGAGAGCGTCAGCTTCAGGCGGAACGCGCCGTCCGCGTCGCCCAGATGCGCGCTCCCGCTGCCCAGCGGCGCTTCAATACGGGCGGGCGCAACGGGCGCGTCCTTCATAGTATCGGGCAGAATTTCATCGATAAAGCGCGCGCCCAGCGTGCCGTCGGCGCGGACGATCAGCTCGTGCGTCACCACGCGGCCGCCCCACGGGCCTTCGGTCGCCCAGCCGGTCAGCAGCCGCCGTCCGTTCAGCATCGCCGTCTTGGGCACGCGGCAGCCGGGGCAGTCGAGCACGTCCTCGCGCAGCCGCCGCCACGGGCCGAACGGCTCGTCCGAGACCACATAGCGCGCCGTGAGCTGATTGGAATAGACCAGATAGTACAGATCGTTCAGCTTGAAATAGTCGCTGCACTCGGGCTGATCGTCCAGCCCCGGCACGAGCATGGGTTCTCTCTGCGTCCAGTCGGTCAGGTTTTCGCTCACCAGATGCGCAAGACACCCGCCGCGCTTTTTCATGGCTGCAAGCGATGTGGTCACCATCATGTGATACAGCCCGTCCTCGCCCAGCCACACCTTGGGATCGCGCGCGCTGGTCGGCTCATAGGGCGCGGTCAGCTCGAAATAGCGGCCGCTCTTTTTGAAATGAACGCAGTCGCCGCTCTCCGCCCAGGTGAGCCGCGCGGGCGAGCCGTCCGACATCCGAACGGCGTAAAAGGCGTACACGCGGCCATCCTTCTCGATCATCGAGCCGGTGCAGATCGAGCCTTCCCACTGCTCGTCGATCCCCAGCGCGACGGGATGCAGCGTCCAGCGGTGCAGATCCTTCGTCGACAGATGCGCCCACTGATGCGCGCCCAGATGCTTCTTGCTGCCGTGACGCCGCCGGTCGTACAGGCAGAACAGGTGATATTCGCCGCCGTACTCGAACGGCATACAGTCGCCGATGCTCGTGTTGTGGCCGGACAGCGTGAAATACTGCGCCGAGCCGTCGAACGCCGTCTCCGCGTCCTCGGGGAAGCGCTCGCACGCCTCAAACGAAGCGGGCTTATCCGATTCGAGCGTCCACGCGCCGTCCATGGGGAAGCCGCCCAGCGGCCAGTCCTCGTCCTGAAGCGCGCCGCCCACATACAGCCGCACGCCGCTCACGCGCCACTCGAGCCGCGCGTCGCCCCACTGATCCGGCGCGTCCAGCGCAAAGACCAGCGGCGCGTCCGAGCCGAAGCGCTTCATCGCGCCGTCCCAGCGCGTCGTCACGGCGGCATGAACGCCCTTCTCGTCGGCAAACACGCGCGCAAACGTCTCGCCGCCGCAGGACAGGCCGGCCGAATCGCCCGCCGCCATCGCCGGAACGCTCAGCGCCCAGCCGCCCTCAATCGCATCATATGTCATATCGTTTTCCTCCGTCAAGTCAAAAGGCGCGCCCCGAAACGCTCTCGGAGCGCGCCCGATATAATAGATCGTCAGCCCTGCGGCTCGGTCTTGATCAGCAGATTGAAGTCCCTGGGCAGCTCCGCGTCCACCCAGAACAGCGCGTAGCTCTCGCCATGCCCCACGACCAGTCCGGCCGAATTGCGGATGGGATAGGAGATCAGCGAGCCGTCCACAACGCCATAGACCGAATTGCGCACCTTTTCGCCCGCGCTCTCGGCCACGGAATCCATCGCCAGCAGCTGCCGCCTGCCGTTCTCCTCGCGCCAGTCGAGCAGCGCCACGATGTGGCCCACGCGCAGATTGCACAGCGCGGTGTTGCCGGCCTTCATGTGCTGCCACAGCCGCTCGTGGTCGTTGAGCAGACCCTCGCCCTCATAGCGAAAGCCGCATTTTGCCGCGAAGCCGTTCTTCATCATGCCGTCCAGCATCACCGGGCGATCGGTGCCGTCGTCGCCGCGGCCGCCGACCGCGACGGACACCTCGGCCACATCGTCGGGATTGAGCCGCGTGCCGTGCATCCATTCCACGGCGTGAGTCAGCGCGAATATGCCGCAGCCCGCATTGCTCAGGTTGCTGCCGTTGTGCTCGTATTCATAGGGGTGCGTCCAGTCGCGGCTCTTCTGATTGCAGAAGCGCAGCGTGCGGCCCAGGCAGTTCAGCAGGCAAGTCTTTTCGGTGTATTTCATGTGTTTTTTCTCCTCATTGTCGGTCGCTTATCCTCTGTCGATGGTCACTGTGGTGTGATAGTCCGAGCCCAGAGTGGAAATCGCCGCGTTTATGTCGCTGCGCAGCGCTTCCTCACTGCGGTTCACGTCGTAGGGCACAACCGCGTCGAATATCAGCTCGACGCGCCCGTCCCGATCCTCTGCGCGGAAATCGTGCAGCCGCACGCGCGGGTCGATCGATTGCGCCAGCAGCTCGCTCACGCGGCACTGAAGCGCCGCCGTGCGCCGGTCGCCCTCAACGACCGGATCCATGTGAATGACCGCCTCGCAGTCCAGATCGCGCCGAAGCCGCTGTTCGAGCGCCGTGATCTCGTCGTGCATGAGCAGTATATCGCCGTCGGCGGGCACTTCGACGTCCAGCGTAATCATGCGCCGGCCGGGGCCGTAATCGTGAACGACCAGATCGTGAAGCCCCATGACATAGCGCGTGGAGAGCGCCTCGCTCTTTATCCGCTCCACCAGCTCGGGATCGGGCGGCATTCCCAACAGCGGATTGACGGTATCCCGCGCCGCGCCCACGCCGGAGACGATGATGAAGAGCGATACGGCCAGACCCGCCCAGCCGTCGATATTCAGGCCGGCAAAGCGCGCGATCAGCATCGCCGCGAGCACCACGGCCGTGGCCACAGCGTCGCTCAGGCTGTCGGCGGCGGCGGCCTTCATCGCGGACGAGTCGATCTTCTTCGCCAGCAGGCTGTTATAGCCCCACATATAGCCTTTCACCAGCACGGAAAAGGCCAGTATGCCGGCGGTCAGCGCGGAAAAGGCAACGCTCTCGGGCGCAAAAATCGCCTCAGCGGACGATTTGAGCAGCTCCGCGCCCATGACGATGACGATCATGGACACGATCAGGCCGGCGACATACTCGATGCGGCCGTGCCCGAAGGGATGCGTCGGGTCGGCGCGCTTGCCCGAGAGGCGGAAGCCGATGAGCGTAATCACCGACGAGCCCGCATCGGACAGGTTGTTGAAGGCGTCGGCTACAACGGCGATGGAGCCGCTCAGCAGGCCCGCCGCGAGCTTTAATGCAAACAGCAGTATATTGAGCGCGACGCCCAGCGCCCCGGCCGCCGTTCCGCAGGCCAGCCGCGACGCGGGATCGCCGCTTCTTTCGTACGCCCTGACAAGGCGCGCAAGCCATAATGACAGCATAGAGTCCTGAACCCTCCTGCGGCGTGCGCTTCAAAGGGAGGAGCTGCGAGCTTTCGAGCACCCTTTCCATCGGCTCAGGGCCTTCATCCCCAAGCGCAGCGAAAGAGCGCCCAAATTGCAATCCGAAAGAGCTTTGAAACACGCGCCAGTTTCATGCCATTATACGCCTGCGCCGCGGGCCGCGCAACGCTTCCCGCGCATTTTTACATACCGTCAGAGGCCTCGAACGCGCCGCGCCATGCCTGAAAGCGCGCCCAAACCATAAAGCGGCGGACGAACGCGCCCTTGCGCCCGCCTGCCGCTCCGTTCGCTATTTCATTACGCGTATTTCTTTCTCAGCGCGTCCAGCACCTCGAAGGCCTTCGCGCCGTCGACCGCCATGTCCTTGCAGCCCGCCTCGATGCTCACGCGGCCCTCATAGCCGCCGGCCTTCAGCGCTTCAAAGATCACGTCGTAATCGTTGTCGTCGTTCGGCGCGGGATAGTCTCGGCCGCCCTCGTCGCCCATGGAATGGCTGATGTGGACGTGCTTGAGCAGCCGGCCCGCCTGCGTCAGCGCGCTGAACGGCTCGTGGCCGCAGAGCATATGATGCGTGTCGCCCAGCGTGCCGATGTGCGGCAGGTTGAGCAGCGCGCTCATCAGCGTGCCCTCGGTGACCAGATTCATGATGTTGCACTCGGCGCGCCGCAGCGGCTCGATGGCGATGGTGACGTCGTACTTTGCGCAGTATTCCTCCGCGATGGTGAGATAGCGCGCGATCTGCCGCCACGCCTCGTCCTGCGGCCAGCCCTCGGGCACGCCGCGCGCCGCGCCGCTGCCGAACACGACCACCTTCACGCCCATTTCGTGCGCGCGGGAAAACGCCTTCTCGAGATAGGCGCGGATAACGCTCTCGTCCACGTCGGGGCCGGTGACCTTCACGCGCCCCGGCAGCATACCGTTGCAGGCCTCCGCGCCGATGGGGGCGGCCTTCAGGATGTCGCGCTGGCGCGCGTATTCCTCATCGGAGAGATCCTCCAGCCACGCCAGACTCATTTCGATAAAGTCGAAGCCCAGCTTACCGACCAGCTCGGCGTTTTCGGGCTTGGTGCAGACGCCCAGACGAATCATCGTTTTTCTCCTCCTGAAAAAAGCGGGGCGAGCCGCTCGGAACCCGCCCCGTGTCGTATTGGTGTTTACTTGGCCTTGCTGCCGTAGGTGCCCTCGGTGTCCAGCGTAATGCTCACGTCCTCCTTGCGGCGGGAGGTCGCGCGGCGCTTGTTCAGCTCCTCAAGGAAGCGATCCTCGTCCAGCGGCAGCTCGACGGTTTCGCCCGTCCAGCTGGACAGATACATGGCGTTGGCCAGCGTCAGGCCGCGGATGCCCTCCACGCCCGAGGCGACCAGCGGCTCGCCGTTCATGATGTGCGCGGCAAAGGCGCGCAGCACCTCGACGTGCTGCGGGTTGAAGCCGTCGGTTTCAACTTTGATCTTCTCGCACTTGGGGGTGCCGAAGCCGTTCTTCCAGGTCCTGGAGAAATCCTGCTCGAACATCTCGAGCTTGTACATATACAGCTCGTTGTTCTCGACGACCAGCTTGCCGCCGTCCAGCGTCACCTCGAAGCGGTTGGTGCCGGGGCAGTCGCCGGTGGTGGTGATGAACACGCCGGTCGCGCCGTTGGCATACTCGACGTACGCCGTCACGTCGTCCTCGACCTCGATGTCGTGCCACTTGCCCTCCTTGCAGAACGCGCGCACCTTGGTGGGCATGCCGCAGATCCACTGCCACAGGTCGAGGTTATGCGGGCACTGGTTCATCAGCACGCCGCCGCCCTCGCCGGACCAGGTGGCGCGCCACGCGCCGGAATCATAGTAGCTCTGGGAGCGATACCAGTCGGTGATGATCCAGTTCGTGCGGCGAATCTGACCCATCGAGCCGGAATCGACGATTTCCTTCATCTTGCGGTAGACGCAGTTGGTGCGCTGGTTGAACATGATGGCGTAGGTCGCCTTGCTGCGGGCGGCCAGCTCGTTGACCTCGCGCACGGCCTTGGTGTAAACGCCGGCGGGCTTCTCGCTCAGCACATGGATGTCGCGCTTGAGCGCCTCGGTCACATAGACCGGATGGAAGTAGTGGGGCGTGGCGACGATGGCCGCGTCGATTTTGCCGCTGTCCAGCATTTTGATGGCGTCGTCAAACTGCTCCGCGTCCGGGCAATTCTCCCTGGCCCACTCCAGGCGCTTGGGGTTGACGTCGCACACAGCCGCGAGCGTCATGCCGGGCACCTTGCCCGCCACGATGTTCTTCGCATGGCCGCTGCCCATGTTGCCGATGCCGATAATGCCGACTCTTACCGTTTCCATACTCCGTTTCCTCCTTCAGCAAAGCCGATGTCCGTCAGAACAGTTTTGATCGCCGTCACCGCCGCGTTGAACGCGGTCAGCGAGTCGGGATAGGTGAATTTGTGCTCGACCTTTTCATCCTGGAGCGCGTCAAGGCCGCTGAACACGGTCAGGTGCGGCTCGATGGTCAGCGTAACGTTCTCGCCGTTCAGCTTGTCCAGCAGCTTGGGCAGATCGCCGTCGCCCATGCCCGCGGGCACGACCGCGCCGCTGCCCAGCACGGCGTCCTTGATGTGCATATAGGTGATGTATTTTTCCAGCTTCGGGAAGGCCTCGATGGGCTTCACGCCGCACTGGATGAAGTTGGCCGGATCGAAAATGCAGCCCATGCGGTCGCCGTAGACCTGCATCAGGTCGACGCAGCGGTCGTCGATATCGCCGTAGATGCCCTTTTCGTTCTCATGGCAGAGCCTGATACCGGCCTTCTCGGCCAGATCGAGCATTTCGCCCAGCTGGTCGATGACCTTGCCGCGCCAGTCGGCCGGAGTTTTGCCGCCCTCCTTGGGCATGAAGAAGCTGAACATGCGGATGCGCTCCGCGCCCAGCATATTGGTGATTTCAAGGCCGCGCTTGAAGGCCTCGCGATGGGGCGCGAAATCCTGCTCGATGGGATATTTGCCGTAGGGCGAGCCGAGCGCGGAGAGCTTAACGCCCGCGCCGTCCAGCTTTTTCTTCGCCTCGCGCACATCCTCGTCCGTCAGATCGGCGCAGGACTTGCCGTCCACGCCGCGCAGTTCAATCAGAGAAATCCCGTTGTTTCCGAGCGCCTCCAGCTGAGAAGCGAGCATTTTATCCGCTTCGTCGGCAAAGGCGGACAGCCGATAGCTGGCCATGGTGTGTTCCTCCTCCGTTTTACACCGAATCGGTGAAACATTGCTTATAGTATACCGTTTTGGGCGCGCCGCGTCAATAAAAAACGACGCATTTTTATGCCTGTTCCGCCGAAATATCCTCGTCCTCCGACACGGCCATGGTGTACTCGCGGATGGTGCAGTGCGCCAGCAGCTTGTTGGCGAAGGCCATCATCACGGCGCGGATGATCTGATCCTCCATGCACGCGCCCGCCGGAGCGATCTCCTCGTGGCAGAACACGCTGCGGATGGTCGTCTCCATCTCCGCGCAGAAGCGGTTGTAGGCCTCGACGTTTTCATATTTCGCCAGCACGGTCTGCATCATCGTGGACAGCTCCGCGATGGAAAAATCCCGCTTGAGCGTGCAGATGACCACCAGGCGCGCCAGCTGCCGCACGCCGTAGCGCTTTTTGACCGGCGCGGGAATCAGCTTCATCTTGACGTAGTTGTTGATCATGCTGGCCGTCAGCAGATGCCCCTCGCCCTCGACGTCCAGCGCCGAAAGGTGCCGCTCGATATAATTGACCACCTGATCGGCATACAGTTCAACGTCGGGCATTTCCTCCCAGCGCGGACAATGGAAGTCCAGCAGCCGCTTGCGGATCTCGCTCATGAATTTCTTCACCTCACTGTCTTTCATTTTATCAAATTTACACCGGAATTGCAACGGTCATTTTGCGCAATACCCGTTGACAAACATCGTCAGACCTGATAATCTAATATAGGATACTAGATAAAGTCTCTCTTCACGCGCTTCCCTGCGCCTCATAATCTTTTTTCCGAAACGGAGGGCCATTTCATGAGTTTTGAAATCATCACCGATTCCAGCGCGAACCTGCCCGTTGAAATCATCGAAAAATACCATCTGCACATCATCTCGCTGATCCTGCGCGACGGCGAAAAGAGCAGCTACAGCTTCGAAAACGGCCGTCCGATCGACCCCGTGCCCTATTACCGTCGCATGCGCGATGAAAACGCCGCCTTCACCACCTCCTGCATCAACGTCTCCGAGGCGCTTGAGCAGATCGAACCGCTGGTCAAGGCGGGCAGCGACGTATTGTATCTGGGCTTTTCCTCCGGCCTGAGCGCCACCAGCCACAACGTGCTCATGGCGCTGGACGAGCTGCGCGAGCGCTATCCCGAGCGCAGGATCATGGGCTGCGACACGCTGGCCGCCGCCATGGGCGAGGGCCTGATCGTCGTGCTGGCCGCCAGAAAGCGAGAGAGCGGCGCGTCCATTGAGGAAACCTGTGCCTGGGTCGAGGAAAACAAGCTCCATTCCTGCCACTGGTTCACCGTGGAGTCGCTTAAATATCTGCGCCGCGGCGGCCGCATCTCGGCCACGAGCGCCGTTGTGGGCAGCCTGCTCGACATAAAGCCCGTTCTGCACGTCGACGACGAGGGCCACCTCATCGCCATGGACAAGGTGCGCGGCATGCGCGCGGCGGTCAAGTCGCTCATCGCCCATATGCGCGAAACCTGGAACGGCGATCCCGACAGCCCGGTGTTCATCAATCACGCCGACAGCCCCGAGCGCGCTCAGGAGCTGGCCGAGCGCGTCCGCAGCGAGTTCGGCGTGCGCGAGATCGTCATCGAGCCGCTCGATCTGGTCATCGGCGCGCACTCCGGCCCCGGCACGCTGGCGCTGTTCTTCATGGGCAGCAAGCGGTAAATAGCAGTTTTTTACAGGCGGCGTTCTGTCAGGTATATCTTGACAAAACGCCGCCTGTGTTTTTATACATCAGCCTGTCAAAGCCCCTTTTGACAAGCTGGTATATTTTTCTGTAGGAATCCGCAGCGCATGAAGCCGCCGACGAATTTCAGAACGAACATTGTGGCTCTGAGAAAGTCAGTTTTTTCATCAGAGGCATATGCAGCGGCCGGATGTGTTGCTATATTCCGCCTGAATGATAGGCGCAGAACACAAAAACGCGCGATACATATGGGCAATGGAATATGCCAAAGATCAGTGAAGAAGAAAAAGGCAGTGATTGACACAGCGGCGAGGACGGGAATCAACGGGCGCTCTATAACATCCCAGTGTCATTCAAAGCACCGCCGGCAGACAATGGCTGATGTTTATGTTTTGGCATACGGAACAGTCACGCCCATCGCACAGTCGCGCCAGCTCATATTGACTCCCATCAGACAGCGCCCGATTCTCCCCCGGACAGTTCAACCGGCGGTTGAATCCCATCGCCCGCGCGCTCATTGCGCCGCCGCGCTTTTTAGTGTATGATAAAGGCAAAAAGGGAGGGACGACGCATGATCTCATCCTTCGGCGAAACCGTGCGCGCGCTGCGCCTTGAACGGAACCTCACGCAGGAGCAGCTCTCCGGCGCGCTGAACATATCCCCGCAGGCGGTCAGCAAGTGGGAGCGCGGCCAGGCGCTGCCCGACCTTTCGCTCATCCCCGCGCTTGCCCGCGCGCTGAACGTCCCTGTGGGCGCGCTCTTCGGCATGGACGACGCCGCGCGGGAGATCGACGCGCTCAGAGAGCGGGCCATGGCGCTCGTCGAGAGCGATCCCGCCGAAAGCCGCCGCATTCTGAACGAAGGGCTGCGCAAATATCCCGCCGCCCCCGCGCTGCTGCGCGCCCTGCTCTATGCCGAGAACTATAAAGCGCATCCCGACGACACGCTGGAGACGGCTCGCCGCCTGACCGCCTGCGCCCGCGACGATTCCGACCGTTATGACGCGCTGCGCTTCACCGCCTATGCTCTCGCCGCGAAGGGCGACGAAGCCGCCGCGTTCGAGACCGCCGAACGCCTGCCCGATCTCACGTTTACGCGCCTGACCGAGCTGGCCTTCCTGCTCAAAGGCGAAGGCAAACGCACCGCCGCCGAAAAGCAGGCGCGCATATCGCTCGAAAACCTGCTGCAAATGCTCGAGCAGGCCGCCGAGAGCGACGAAGCCGCCGGGCAAACGGAGCGCGCCGCCGCCCGCCGCAAAAAGGCGCTCGCACTGCTGCGCGTCATGCGGGACGAGCCGTATGCCGGCGAGCTGGCCGTGTACGTCCGCTTTTTCGAGGGACGGCTGAAACGCTGAAGCCGCTTCCACCCATCACACATAAAAAGCGCCGAATCAGCCGCACAACGCGGAGAACTCGGCGCTTTTTGTATATTCTTTTTTTCAGTCCTCCGCCAGCGGATGCGGCGCTTTGGGCAGGCGCTCGAACTGCGCCGTCCAGTGGGAATAGACGATCTCGCCGCCCTCCCGTTCAAGCGCGCGCAGCCGCTTCCGCGAGCGCTCGTAAGCCTGTGCGTCGAGACACGCGCCGGGCAGACGCTCGAAATTGACCGGCGAATAAACGCTGTCCGACGGAAAGATGAGCCGGCGGCCGCCGACCGACACGTCCAGCCCCAGCAGATTGGCCGTATGCCCGGGCAGCGTCAGCACGCGCACGCCGCGCATCAGTTCAAAATCCCCGCCCACGCGGATGGGGCGATACGTCCTGACCGGCAGCATAAGCCGCTCCCACAGCGCGCCCCGCCGCCGGTCGGCGCGCTCGAACGCATACGTCAGCGCCGCCGTCCAGTCCTCGCAGGGCACATAGACGTCCGCGTGCGTGAGCAGCGGCAGCGCGCCGAAATGATCGCCGTGAAGATGCGAAATCACCGCCGTTTCAACATCCCCCGCCGTCATGCCCAGAGACGCGAGCTGTGCTTCGAGCGTCTCGTCGGGGCCGGCGGTCAGCGCGGGATCCTCCGCCGCGCAGCCCAGATCGAAGAGCAGATTGCCCTGCTCATGGCGGATGAGCAGCGCCCAGACCGGCACGCTCGTCCGTCCCGAGACCGACGCGTCCAGAATCCGCGCGTCCACAGCGTAGCGTCCCAATGAAAGTACATAGAGCTTCACGGCGCTTCCTCCTTTTCCGCCCCCGCGCCCGTGCGGAACTGCGAAGGCGACAGGCCGGTGCGCTGCTTGAACAGGCGGCTGAAATAGAGCGGGTTGGCATAGCCCACGGCGAAGGCGATTTCCGAAATGTTCATCGTCGTGGACACCATCAGATCTTTGGCCTTGTCCAGCCGCAGCCGCGTGATATAGGCGTGCGGCGAAAAGCCGGTGTATTCGCGGAAGAGATGGATGAAGTGATATTCGCTCAGACCGCACTGCATCGCCAGATCGGAAACGGAGAGCGGCTCGCCGCAGTGCAGGTGCATCTGCTCGATCACGCCCGACAGCCGCCGCGAGCGGTGCGAGTCCTCTGTGTTTTCCCTCAGCAGCCGCTGCCGCGCGAAGGCGGAAATCAGCGTCATGGCGTGCGCCGTGCAGACCAGCTCGTAGGGCCTCTGCCTGAGCTGAAGCTCGCGGATCATCAGGCTGTACTGCTCGCGCACCTCGGGCACGCAGCCCACGCTCGTCACGCGCACGTCGATCCCCGCCTTTCTGAGCAGTTCAGCCACGCCGCTGCCGGTGAAATGCAGCCAGTAGACCTCCGTGCGCTCGGCGGCGACGTGCCGGTAATGCTGGCTCTCGTGCGGCCGATAGAGCACCAGCGAACCGGCCGGCGCGTCGATCTCCTCATCGCCCTCGCGCAGCGCGAGCCGCCCGTGCCAGACGTAGAGCAGCAGATAGTCCGACCGGCCGCGCGGCCGCACCGTCGTGGTGTCCACGCTGCCCGTCGCCTGATAGCCGCAGTTGTTGACCAGCAGATATTCGTCGCTCACCCGGTCGCTGCGGTACAGATTGCCGCCGTTGATCATTTCCATGCCGCCGTTTTGCAGCTCCATGCCGTTCACCCCGTCTTTCCCCATGCCCCCATGATATACGCGCCGCGGCCGCGCTGTCAAGAAAAAAATCGCAATATTGTGCATGGAAACGCACGATTGTGTATTGGAATCGGCGGCCAAAGTTGCTATAATGAACGTAGGCTCAAAAATAGAATTCCGGAGGTTTTCAGCATGGCAGACAAAAACACCGTCGCAACCATCCGAAATGATAGACTCACCGTGGCCGTCAGGGCGCTGGGCGCGGAGATGACCAGCGTTAAGACCGCCGACGGAACCGAGCGGCTCTGGCAGGGCGATCCCGCCTGGTGGAGCGGACAGGCCCCGCTGCTCTTTCCCGTGGCTGGCTCGTTCAAGGACGACGAGTACATCCTGAACAATAAGACCTGGCATATGCCTAAGCACGGCTTCGCCAAATACCGCGTGTTCGACGTGGAAGCGCAGACGGAGGATTCCGTCGCCTTCCTGCTCGCCGGCGAGAACGCCCGCCACGAGGGCTTCCCGTTCGACTATGAGCTGCGCGTGCGCTATGCCCTTGAGGAGAACCGCATCAGAATCGACTATACGATCTCTAATCTGGGCGACAGCCCGATGTACGCCTGCATCGGCGCGCACGAGGCCTACGCCTGCCCGGACGGCGTGGACAATTATGAAATCGTCTTCGACGAGGACGAGGGCGGCCATGTAGCCAACAGCCTGTTCGAGCATGGCTGCCTGTCGCGCAGGAGGGAGAACATCGCTCTTCACAACAACGCGCTGCCGCTCCACGCCGCCGACTTTGAGGGCACCACGCTGACCTTTCTGACGCTCAAGTCCCGCGGCGTGACGCTGCGCCGCAGAACGGGCGAGAAAATCGCGCACGTCGACTATGCCGGCTTTAACTATCTGCTGCTCTGGACGATCCCCGGCGCGGGCTATATCTGCATCGAGCCGTGGAGCAATCATCCCGATTTCATCGATACGAACAAGCAGCTGCCGGCCAAGCCCGGCGTGATCCCCGTCGCCGCGCACGACAGCGCCCTGCGCACCCACACACTGACCATCTATTAAAGCGAGCAAAGAGAGGAAACCGCCCATGACGACGCTGACCATCACGCGCCCTGAGTTCCCGACGCTCTTCGGCGGGCTGGGCTTCCACAACAGCGAGGCGCTGTTCTACCGCCTGTGCGAAAAGGAGCAGTTCGACCAGAAGATCGGCAAATGCTATCGCGAGCTGTCGCCCGGCTTCATGCGCACGTTCGGCGGCTATGCCAACTGGACGAAGGAGAGCATGGACACATTCGCCGACTATTACGAGCGGATGCAGAAGGTCACCGACACGCCCATCTACCTCGCCTGCGCCAAGGGGCAGCTCCACTTCAGCGATGAAGCCCGCCGCGAATACGCCGAGAACGTCGCGCGCAATCTGGAATACCTCATCAAGGAGCGAAACGTCCGCCAGATCCGCTATTACTGCTTCTCCAACGAGCTGTCGATGAACGACAACAACGGCCTGTCGACCGACCTGCCGCTGTTCCAGAAATACCACGAATACCTCTACGAAGCGTTCGACCGGCACGATCTGAACGTCGGTCTGCTGGCCACCGACGGCTCCGGCGAGCCGAACTGGCCCACGATGGACTACGCCGTCCGGCACATGAAGCGCATCACCGAGGACTTCTGCCTGCATATGTACATGACGCGCTTCAGGCCCGGCGATCTGGAGATGTACCCCTGGTTCTTCTCTCTCTGCCGCGAATACGTCATGAAGGCCATCCGCTGCGACGGCAAGCGGCTGATCCTCGGCGAGCTGGGCGTGCGCCATATGCACGAGGAGGACGGACGGCTGCGCGAGGACGATTTCGTCCATCTGCCCGGCGTGATCAAGGATGTAAACGCCTTCAACTATCACGGCGAAGGCCCGCTGGGCGCGATCATGTACGCCGAGGCCGCGCTGGCCGCGATCAACGCCGGCGTGTTCGCCATTTCCATCTGGACGTTCTGCGACTATCCCGACCCCTACGTCTGCCACTATGCCGAGCACGACGAATACGCGCGCAAATGGGGCGAGTGCGAGCGCTTCATTTCCCAGACGCAGGACACGAAATACAACAAGTGCGGCCTGATCAAATGGGAGGACGACGGCGATTATTCCGTGCGCGAGAGCTACTGGTGCCTGGGGCTGCTCGCCCGCTACGCCCGCCGCAACAGCAAGGTGCTGGATATTCAAAACGACGATCCGCTGCTGCGCACGCTGGCCCTGCTCAACAAGGACGGCACGCTGAGCGTGTTCGTCATCAACCGCCATGACGACGCACAGGACGTCGCGATCGATCTGCAGCTCAGGCACATCGAAAAGCAGCCGCCCCTGCGCGTTTACGAGTTCGAGGCCGCGCATCCGCCGGTCAACGAATTCGGCGATTTGCAGGAGCCGTCCTGCACGCTCGATCACGAAAACGGCCGCTTTGCCTACGCCGTAAAGCCGCTCTCGCTGACCGTGTTCACCACCGACTATGTGCTCCGCGAGGACGTGCCCGCCGAAAACGTGCGTCTCGAGAGCGACGTGCTCAAATGGGACGCTGTCCATGACGATCAGCACGGCTATTACCGCGTCTATCGCGGCGAAACGCCCGATTTCACGCCCAGCCGCACGCATCAGATCGCCTCGACCATCGCCGAGACGCTCGAACTGAACGCGCGCTATCTGGACGACGCGGCCATCCGCACTGTGCCCGGCGCGTTCTACAAGGTGCTTTCCGTCGGCAAACGCCGCTGACGATTGCAATACATTCCAACGATCCCAAACCGACTCCAAGAAAAGAGGACAACCGCCCATGACCCTTCTTGAAAAGCTCCAAAAGCTCAATCCCGAGTTGAAGCTCTATTCCGTCCGCGACGCGGCCTTCAAAAAGTACGGCCGCCTGATCGAGGATTACGACAGCGCAGTCCTCTGCAAGGCCTGCCGCGAGGCGCTGACCATGCCTGAGGCCGGCTCGGTCTACTTCCCCGCGCTCGACGCGCTGACCGGCACGGCGGACGATCTTCTCATGACCCGCCGCTTCTTCGGCCAGACCCCCGCGCAGACCGGCGTCTGCTATGGCTACAATTCACTGTTCAACGCGCTGGAATACCACCGCAGCTCCGAGATCAACGTGGCCGTCACGCCGATGGTGCTCATGCTGGGCGATATGCGCGATATGAACGGCTATGATTACGATTCCGGCAAGGTCGAAGCGTTCCTGCTGGAGGAGGGCGACACGGTCGAAGTGTACGCCACCTCGCTGCACTACTGCCCCTGTCAGGTGAGCGGCGAGGGCTTCATCAGCGTGGTCGGCCTGCCCAAAGGCACCAACACCGACCTGACCGAAAAGCCCGCCGCCGAGGGCGAGGATCGCCTGCTCTTCGCCGCCAACAAGTGGATTATCTGCCATGAGGACTGCCGCGAGCTGACCGATCAGGGCGTGTATCCCGGCGTCCATGGCCTGAATTACGAGCTGAAATACTGACCGCGCGCCCGCCCCCGCAAGGGCAAACCGCGGAATGTGTTTTTGTGTTACCGCTTTTCAATCGCATATATATGATAAGGAGGATTTTCCCATGAGCAGGAAATTCGTATTCATCGGCGCGGGCAGCCCGAACTTCTCCCGCGCGCTGGCCCGCGACATACTGTCCTTCCCGGCGTTTGCCGACGCGACGATCGCGCTGGTGGACATCGACAGGCGCGCGCTGGAGGACGCGCGCGTGGACGTGCAGCGCATCATAGACGCCGGCCACTATCCGGCGAAGCTGATCGCCACCACCGACCGCACCGAGGTCATGGAGGGCGCGGACGGCGTTGTGAGCATGCTGATGGCGCAGCCGCTCGAGGTGTTCAAGAACGATCTGTACATCTGCGAAAAGTACGGCGTGAAGATCAACGTGGGCGACACCCGCAATCCCGCCGGCATATTCCGCTTCCTGCGCACCGCGCCGGTGCTGATGGGCATCGTGGACGACATTAAGAAGTACTGCCCGAACGCTGTGTTCCTGAACTACTCGAACCCCATGGCCATGCTCTGCCGCGCCATTCAGGAGGCCGCGCCCGAGATCATGACCACCGGCCTGTGCCACAGCGTGCAGGGCGGCATCGCCAAGTTCGCCAAGATCCTGAACATCCCGAAGGACGAAATCAGCTATCTGTGCGCGGGCATTAACCATCTGGCCTTCTATCTCAAGCTCGAGCACAACGGCGAGGATCTCTATCCGGCGCTGCGCAAAATCACGCTCGAGGATCAATCGGTCTATGACGACGACATCGTGCGCAACGAGATGTTCCTGGCCATGGGCTATTACGTCACCGAATCGAGCGGCCACTTCTCCGAGTATTCGCCGTGGTTCCGCAAGCGCGAGGACACGCTGCAAAAGTACTGCTACCGCGGCACCAGCTGGAACACCGGCCGCACCAACTTCACCATCGAGTGCCGCGAGAAGCGCGTCACCGATTACGAAGAGAACCGCCGCAAGGCGCTCGCCGAGCCGGTCGACCTCAAGCGCGGCCAGGAGTACGCCTCCAGCATATTCAACGCCATCTTCGGCGATCACGAGATGTTCAAGTTCAACGGCAACGTGCGCAACTACGGCCTGATCGACAATCTGCCGGTCGGCGCGTGCGTCGAGGTGCCCGTACTGGCCAGCCAGGACGGCCTGCAGCCCATGCACGTCGGCGCGATTCCGGACTGCGTGCTGCCGCTGATGTGCCTGTCCAGCCAGATCGAGGAAATGGCCGTCAAGGCGCACTTCACCGGCGACCGCGATCTGATCTATCAGGCCATCTGCTATGACCCGATCACATCCGCCGTGCTCGATCTGCGCGAGATCCGCAAGATGGTGGACGAGCTGTTCGACTTCAGCAAGCCCTATCTGCCGCAGTTCAAGCTGTAATTGCAAAGCGCATACGAAAATCCCCGACGCATCATACGTCGGGGATTTTTGCGCGCCGGACGGGAAAAATCCTCCCGTTCGGCCGAAATGCGGAAAAGCTCAGACGAGCGCGTCAGGCAACCTCGCGCGCAGAAAGCCCGCGCCGTCCTTCGCGCCCCGCTGCAAAAACACGCGCAAACGGCGAATCTATGGAACTGTACCTCTCTCCGCGCAAAAAGCGTTCACGCGGCATTTCCATCGCCGTCGGTCACGGTGATCGTGCCACGGATCATGCCCATCCAGCAGGTGTAGGAGATCGTGCCCGCCTTGTCGGGCGTAAACTCAATGACGTTTTCGCCCGACTGGAAGGTGTATTCCAGATCGAGCGCGGGAATGAGAATGCGGTTGTTGCAGCCGTTGATCGAGCCGTCCGGCGCGTCGATCACCCAGCGCACCGGCTCGCCCGCCGTCACCGTGATGTCGGGATAGCGGTTCGGCTCGAGCGTGCTGTAGACCGTCTGCACGCCGCTCTCCGTCTGCGCGGTCTGCGCATCGGTCGGCGCGGGCGCGATCGACAGGTTCCATCCGGCCAGCGCCGCGCCCTGAGAGAGCATCGCCAGTCCCATCACGGCCACCAGCACAGCCCCCGCGCGCAGCACGGCGCGATTGAATCGCCGCCCCAGCGCCGCCGTGAGCGAGCCAAGCCCCAGCAT
Source organism: uncultured Clostridia bacterium (assembly GCA_934631025.1). Classification (GTDB taxonomy): domain Bacteria; phylum Bacillota; class Clostridia; order Christensenellales; family Aristaeellaceae; genus Firm-10. The sequence continues at coordinate 73,546 of CAKTXR010000002.1, read as the reverse complement.
CAGCGGCACAGTGCCCAGACTGAAGAACAGCATCGACAGCGCGCCCTTTATCGGGCTTAAGCTGGCCAGCGCCGCCAACTGCATACTCTGCAGCGGGCCGCAGGGCATCAGGCCGTTGAGCAGGCCGACCGTCAGCGCGCCGCCGCCATGAACGCCGATCCGCGGCAGACGCAGCCGGAATCTCCTCAGCGCCGGAAACAGCCCCAGCAGGTTCAGCCCCATGCACAGCATCATTGCGCCCGCTATGGCCTTGAGCAGCGCCTGAAGCACGGTCGAGAGCGTCGTGTTCACGCCTGCGCCGAAGAGCAGGCCGATCAGCCCCATGACAAAGCCGGTCGCCGTATAGGAGATCACGCGTCCGGCGTTATACAGAAGCGCGGGCCGCAGCATTCCCCGCGCCGCACGCCCCTCGGCCAGCGTCTGCGACAGCCCCAGTCCGCCGCACATGGCGGCGCAGTGCAGCGAGGTCATCAGGCCCACGGCGAAGAACATCCCGTAGCCCATGCCGTTCTCGGCCAGCCGCCCGGGCACGAGCCGGTTCAGCAGCCCCGTTTTCTGCAAAAGGATGTACAGTGCCGCAATCAGCGCGACATAGACGGCCGCGCGGACATAATCGGTTTTTTCCGGCGCGGTCAGCAGGCGATAGCCTTCCTCCCGCAGCGCCGCGTCCATGGCACGCAGCGAAACGCGCTCAGGCTCGTAAGTGACCTCCGCAGCGCCCCGATCATAATTCACGCGGGCGCGCTCAACGCCATCAAGCGTCTCCAGCGTCCGTTTGACGCGCATCGCGCAGTGTGGACAGGTCATGCCGCCGATTCTCAGCCGCTTCGTGACAGCGCCCATGCTCACAGCCCCTTCTTCCAGTTGGCGAAGGAGGGCAGCGCGCGTTCAAGCTCCGTCTCGGAAATCACGAGCATATCCCCCTCGACGCGGTAATCCGCCGCCGGCATGGGATTGCAGCCGCCCGCCGCCGCGCCGACGCTGGAGACATCGAAGGCGTTGCCGCAGTTCTGGCAGACCAGCTTTCCGTTTTCATAGTCGAAATAGGCGTAGGGCGAACCGGCGCACACCTGGCAGGTGTTGTACGCGGCGTGTACCGCCCCATCCGCATCCACCAGCGCGATGAGCTGCATCGCGACGCCATCCTGCGTCCGGTCGAAAAAGGCCGGTTCGGCGCTCAGTTCGCTCAGCGGGATCGTCCAGTCGTTCTGCATAGCGGCCTGCGTGTCGGCCGGCTCGGTAGACTGCGCGGCGGGCTGCTGCGTGGGCTGCGCGTCGTTTTCCGCCTTGTCCGCGCCGCAACCGGTCAGCAGCAGCGCCGTCACGAGCGCCGCGCCCCACAGGATCATTGACTTTTTCATCATCTCATTCACATCCTTTGCGGCGCTGTCGGTCGATGCGCCACATATTCTATTATATGCAATCAACCTACTATGTCAATATGGTTTCTGAATTGGCCCCGCATTTTTAATGTCCGCGCCACAAACGGACGCGTATGACGGCGAAAAATCGCCGCTTATCCTTTCAGCGCAAGCCCCTCGGCGGAAGAAAACAGGCTCAACCGTCCATACACGAGCAAGTCCGCTCGTTCGGCGCGTCACGGGAAAACGGACTGCCCCGACTATACTCGGAGCAGTCCGTTCCACCACAATCCCATTTCCATATGCGCTTTTCCATGTATTTTCAGTTTGGAGCCGCGAGAAATTGCATTCCACGCCGCCCGAGCATTTCTAAAACCCAACGTCTCGTCAGAAATGACTTACCAGCAACTCAGCGCCGCCGCCACTCCATGAGCGCCCTCAGCGTATCATCTCGCCGGAGCAAGCACCCATAAGAAAACAGACTGTTCCGATATAACTCAGAACGGTCCGTTTCGCTGTCATCTCATTTTATTCCGCTATCTTTCCATTTCCCAGCCAATTCGGACTGCACTTTCCGGCCAGCGTCCTGAAGCCCTCCAGCGCCTGCGCGCGATCCTCCGCAGGCCAGCTGACGACAAGCCCGCCGCCGCCGTCCCAGCCGCGCCCCTCGCCGTCGTCCTCCATGATCAGCACGGAAAACTCCGGCCCGCGCGGATCGATCATCAGGATGCCGAACGTCCTCAGCAGCCCGTCCTGCGGATCAAAATAGGTCATCTGGAACAGGGCTTCATTGTCGGCATCCCAGTATGTTTTCTCAAGCGCCGTCTCGGGATAGCCTTCGATTTCGAACGTTCCGGCAAAGCCGTCCGCCTTGAACAGATAGTTGAGATACACGCCGTCGATCGTCACAGTGCGCCGCGTCTGAACGTCCGGATCGCCCAGCCGCCATTCCAGCGCCTCGAACGACCCGCGGACGCGCGTCGGCCACGGCGCAAGGCACACGGCCAGCAACGCCAGCACGATCAGCCCGATAATCGCCGCCGCGACGATCCGCCGCCGTCTGCGCCGCCTGATCAGGCGGCTGAGCACCGCGCCGTAATCGTTTTTCGCGCCCTTGCGCTGCTCGGCCATCACGCGATAGGCCGCGCGGCACTTTTCACACTCGACCAGATGCGCCGCAATAAAGGCGTTGCTCCCCTCGCCGGTCAGCCCCTCGATGTAGGCGGGCAGCAGGTCGTGCGTCACGCTGCATTTCATTTCACTCGTCATCACGCCGCATACTCTCCTTCAGCTTTTCCTTGCCGCGATAATAGGCCACCCGCGCCCACACGGCGCTCCTGCCGATGATATCGCCGATTTCCTCAAACGTCATGTCGCCGCTCAGGCGCAGATAGAACACCTCGCGCGTTTCCTCGTCCAGCGTGCGCAGCGCCCGATAGAGCGCCATTTTGTCCTCGCGCCGGACGTACGCGCGTTCAATATCCTCCTCGCTCACCAGCCGGTCGTCCTCCGGCAGGGGGAGCGCCTGCTTTTTGTGCCGCAGCTCGCCGTACCACAGCCGCCTGGCGATGGCGCACAGCCAGGCCGTCGGCGTGCAGTCGCCGCGAAAGCGCTCGAAGCCGCCCAGCGCCCTCTCGAACGTGTCCGCGGTCAGATCCTCCGCCAGCGCCTGATCATGCGTCAGGCAGAGCAGATATTTGTACACCGCCGGCGCGCACTGCCTGTAGAGCGTCTCCACTTCGCCGCGCATGATCGTCCCTCCCTCCGCCGTTTCACGCCCATAAGTTGCAAAAAGAGCGGCCGGCGTTACAGATCGAAGCGTTATATCTGCGTTAATTCAAAACACGGAGCCTTCTCGCATGAAAAGGCTCCGCGCAAAGCGCATTAATCAGTTTTCCGCGTCGGCGTCGATGAAGATGGGGTTCGTCCAGGCGCGGCGGCCCTCCGCGTCCGTCACGACGGCGCGGATATAGCCGGTGTTCATGTTGACCTTGATCTCGGCCTCGGTGACGGCGGTTTCGCCCTCCGCGGGCTTCGTCATGTGATAGGGCACGTTTAGATGGCGGAACTGCACCTCGGCGGCGGGAGAGCACTTGATGTGCGCCACGCCCTTCTCGACATAGAAATCATAGATTTCCGGGCCGCAGGAGGCGTAGAACGCGCCGTTCTTGAGCGCGTCCAGAATGGCGGAAACGTTGTTCTCGGCGTTCACGCGCACCCAGCCCAGGCAATGCTGGTTCATCGCGTGGCCGTCGTCGGTCGCCACGCCGTAGATCACCTTGCCCTGCGCGAGCAGCTCGTCCCAGTCGTGGCCGTTGTCCACGTCCACGCCGTCCTCAACCACGCAGCCGCTGTTCCACAGCTCCATGGCGAAGTTGCCCTCGAGCATCTCGTATTCGCGCACGGGCGTGCCGCTCCACTGGGGATGGCAATAGATGGTCAGGTTGTTCGCGGCGTGCAGCTTGTCCAGCAGCCCCTGCGTGTCCTCGGGCTTTTGGATCGGATAGGAGTCGAAGCGCTGATCCTGCTCGAAACCGTTGCCCTGCGCCTTTTCCGGGCCGATGCTGACGATGTGGTGGCAGTGGACGTACGGCCAGCCCGCGCCGGGCAGATTGCCGTCCATCTCCATGCCGGGGATGATGGTCAGCGGCGCGTCGCCGTAATTGGCGAAGTTGTAATAGCGGTGATCGGTCAGCGCGACGAAATCATAGCCGTGCTCGACGTGCTTCTTCAGCACTTCCTCGGGCGTTCCCTTGCCGTCCGAGCGGGTGGTGTGGCAGTGCAGCGCGCCCTTCAGATGTTTCTTTGCGTCGATAAAGGCAGCCTGACGTTTCATGATAAAATATCCTCCTCAAATAACCGGCTTATGCCGGAAAATTCGCTTTTGACGATTCGCCGCGCAGCCTCCCACTCAGGAGCAGACGCGGCGCAGCTTTCGGTATCGGCGCGGCCTGTGGCAGCACGCCAGAGTCAATCTGAGCCTTCTCATGCAGCCTGACAAGCGCAATGTTCGCTGTATGGGCAATCCAGCTCTCCGCGCCTTATCGCGGCACATCCCGCCTATGCACATCGGGAAAAACACATTTTCAGCGCGGTCTGCCCTGCGACGGAGCCGAATATCAGTCGATCCAAATCTTCTCATACGGCTTAACCGGCAGCACCTCCTGCGCGGCGATCCACTTTTTCCACGCCGCCGTGTCCGCGCCATAGTCGCAGCCGGTCAGCTCGGACAGCTCACTCCTCGCATGGCGCGACAGCACCGCGCGCGCATCCGACGCGTACTCGGCCAGCCGCTCGTAGCCCGCTCGCCCGCCGCAGCGAGCCAGCGCGCGCGATACGGCGATCTCCAGCCAGCCGCTCATCGGGAAATCGGGCGTATCATGCTCCGCGTGCAGGAGATAGCCGCCGACATACGGCTTCTCCAGCAGCTTTTCCAGCGCGTCCGCCGCCGAAGCGTCCGAGAGATGTTCGAGCGCAAAGCTCAGCGCGGCGATCCGCTCAAAGCCCGGAACGCGGCGCGTGTCCAGCCGGTTCTTGTGATAGGGGCGCTCGCCCTCGACCGGCGCGCCGCCCGAATGAGCGCGCTGCGTCAGCTCAATCAGCGTCGGGAGCGCGCGCCTGTCGCCCGACATCCCGAGAAGCGTAATCAGGCGATTCTGCCGATGATAGGGTGCGGTTTCGTCGGAAAAGGACGTATGCTTCAGGCCGTAACCGGTGCTCGAGCGCAGCTTGCTCCAGTCGTCCAGATCGCCTGTCTCGCGCATCAGGCGCAGCACGCCGTCCACGCCGCGCTCGTCGCCGAAGCGGCACAGCGCCATATCGAGCGCATCGCGGTCGCCGGCAAATTCCAGCGTATCCATCGCGCGCAGCAGCGGCAGCATTTCGGACGCGTCCTGCACGATGCAGTGCGCCAGCGCGTCCTCATCGCCCGCTTCCATCTCGCGCGCCGCCATGGCCGCGGTGATAGAACGCGCCGGCTCGGCCTCCGTCAGGCAGCCGGCCCGAATCAGTCGCTCGCGCAGCGCCTTCACGTCGATCTGCGCGGGCAGGCAGCGCCCCCTGACCGCCATGGCCGCGGCCAGACCGAGCGCATAGCCCGCGTTTTCCACATCGGCGTTCATGCGGCACAGGCTGGACGCGTCGCGCGTGGCCGACAGGCTCTTGCCGCCCACCAGCACGCCCTCAAGCCCCTCGGGCAGGAAGCAGCGATAGGGAATGCGCGCGGTCAGCGGCTGCGCGCCGTTGTGGACAAGCCCCATCACCACCAGCGCCGACGAGCCGCGCCCGTGCGTGTCATAGGGCGTGTAGCCCAGCGCCACGGTGTCGTCAAACGACTTTTCGAGCAGCACGTCGCTCAGCGTGAGCGTATACAGGCCGTGAATGCGGCGGCTTTCGCGCATGGTGTTGATCGGCGAAAAGTCCACGTCGCTGTTGCGCGCGTGCGCCGCATACTGGGCGCGCAGCAGATCGGCGTAGTCGTCGTTGTCGATCATGTCGAAATCGCGCTTCCAGCAGGAATAGGTAAAGTCGGACAGCACGCCCGCCGAATCGCCCCACTGGCCGTTGGTCATCACGCTGCCGTCGCGCGGACAGCCGAAATCGTACTTCGCCCCCGCGAACACCGCCGCGTCCGCGTCCGAGGTCGTATCGACGATCACGCGCGCCCGAACGAGCGACAGCCCCCAGTCGGACGCGATCGCCGCGCCGCAAAAAGCGCCGTCCTCCGCCCACGCGCCGCAGACCATGCTTCCCAGCAGCGGCAGGCAGTGCTCATCCTCGAGATAGCGCTCATAGAGCAGCTCACGGGCGTTTCCGTCGGTCAGCGCGCCCTTTTCGCGCAGGGTGTCCGACAGCACGGCCACCTCGTCGTTGAGCCGGCTGTCCATGCCGGCGCGGTTGCCGTAATAGTGGCCGTGAACGCGTCCCAGCGTGCGCGTGCCGCCCGGCTGGTAATACGGCTCGATCACCGCCGTTTTGACCCGCTCTTCTAACAGCGCGATGGCCGCCGGCATTCCCGACGTGCCCGCGCCCGCCACAATCGCGTCCGCGTCCAGCGCGGGAAGGCCGCTCCTCGCCCAGTCGATATACACGGGCCGCAAGCCCTGCGGCAGAGCGCCCGCCGCGCCCAGCGAAAACGCGCGCACGCTGTGTCCGGAGAGCAGCAGCTCGTCCGGCTCGGCGTGGATTTCCTCCAAATCGCCCAGATCGGCAATAAACGTCTCGGCCTTACGGCGCAGCGCTTCAATATCGCGCGTAGAAACGTCCAGACCGCCCGTCCACGCAAATCGCTTCACGCCCGCGGGCGTCTCTTTCGGCGCGGCGCAGACCGGCACGGCCATTTCCGGCGCGGCGGAGCGCATTTCGATGCTCTCAAGCCCCGCCCTTTGCCGCAGCGCCTGAAACGCCGCCACGGCCTTTTCGCGCGCGGCCAGCTCCTGCCGCGACCGCTCCAGCGGAGAGGTGGCCGCCGGCAGCTTCATCCGGAATTCGACCGCCGTCACGCCCGGAATCAGACTCGGATGAAGAACGACGCGATCGCCCTCCAGATTAAGGGACGCGGGCGTCTCCAGCGCCGCTTCATACAGCGCGGGCATATGGCCGCACTCGAACGTAAATGCGGCTGTGATTTCGCCGCCCGTCTCCGCGCCGCACGAAACGGCCTGCGCCGTCGCGTCGATCACGCAGTCGGCCGCAGCATAGTGAACGCCGAACTTGCCGGCCAGCACCGCGCCGGCCGCATATCCGTCCTTCATCGCCACGCCGACGGGCGCGTCCATCAGCAGCGGTTCCACGCCCTCGTCCAGCAGGCTCTGCATGAAGTATTTCTTCATCGCCCCGACGGGCGCGGGAATCTCAAGGCCGCTTTTGCCGTTCTTCAGCCAGCTGTGAGAAGTGGCCGTCAGCTCGCAGGCCGCGTCCGTGCGCCGCTCGGCCAGCACGGCGGTATGTCCTGCCCGCGCCGCCGCCAGCGCCAGCGCCCAGCCGGCCAGCCCGCCGCCCAGTATCGCAATCCTCGCCATGTGCTCGCTCCCTTTCAGCGTCGTTTTTTTCATTCAGAGTGTGTTTTGAAGCAAATATCGCCGTTTGAGGGAATCGCTTCAAATTCAGCCGTCCCTCCGCCGATCAAGGCCGATCAAATCGTAAAGGCACGCTCCTGCATTATAGCACAGGACGCGTCGAATCTCAATGCCGATTTTACAAGAGGGCGTTCCAAAATGGAAAGCGCTTCGGGCGCAGGCGGCTTTTTCGTCAGGACGCGCGCCGAATCGAGGGCTGCGAAAAGAGCGCCCGCCCACGCGTTTTTCGCATGGACGGACGCTCGTGAAATGATTAATCCAGAACGGCCCCTTCAAACGCCACGGCGATTTCCTCCATAGACAGCGCCGTCTTGATATAGCGGCGGCCGCCCACAGGCAGGCGCATGAAGCCCGCGCCGCGCTCGACCGCGACAGGCGCGCCGTACAGCTCGTCTTGCACCTCCAGCGCGGGATCGTCGACGGTCAGCGTCAGCGTACCCTCGCCGAACGTGTGCCAGTACACGACCCAACGCGCGCCGCGCCGCTCGAACGCGAACGCGCGGATTCCGGGCTTATCGCCGGTGATCTGATGATAGCGCGTCAGCTCGAACTGCTTCTCCTCGTTGATCAGCAGGATATACTCGTCGCCGGGCACGCGCAGCGCCTTTTTCTGCGCGTCGGTGAGCCAATGCGCTTCGCGCACATCCTCCCAGCGCCTGATGACCTCGAGATTGTCCTTCGTGCGCGGATGGGCGCGGTATTTGTCCAGATTGGTGATGACTGTGGCCGGGCAGTCCCACGCGGCGGCGTGACTCGCGCCGTATTCGAGCATATCAGGCTGCGTGCCCGGCTCGGTGCTCTCGCTCTCGCCGGGCGTCCAGTAGCCCCACCAACCAAAGTTGAGCCGCGTAAAGTCCTCGCGCATGCGGGGCGCTTCCTCCGCCGGGAAGCGGTCGATCATCGCCTTGAACTGGGGCGGCGGGAACACGTCGAAGGCGTTGCCGCCGCTCAGAAAGTGCCAGCTGAAGTGCGCCTTGGCCGCGCCCTCGGTGTAGAGCGGCGCTTTTCCCAGCTTCTTATAGACGCGGTACTGCGCGTTCGGCACGTGTACCTCAAAGGGCGCGTTGGTACCCTCCGAGCCGTCGAAATAGACGAACTCAAAGCCGCAGTTATACGCCGCCGCCAGCTTGTCCGCGATTTCGTCCTGTAAGCTGCTGTTCTGGTCGAGATAGCAGCTGCTGCCGCCGAACTCGCTCACATCCAGCGTGCCGCCGATTTCGCCCAGCGGATGCGCCATGACGTTCGTATCCAGATGGCCGCGCCTGCATCCATAGAAATAATAGGGGTATTCGTCGGTATAGCCCTCGTAGGCAATCAGCTCGCCGCCGAATTTCAGGATGCGGCAGGCCGGATCCATGGCCGCGCTTTCGGGGTTCTCCTCGACGTACACGGTGTCGCCCTCCAGCCCCAGCGGCCGCGCAAGCGTGAACAGGCGCGTCATGTGCAGCCGGTGATCGGCCACGGGCGTGACATAGCGGCTCTTCAGGCCGATGTGCGTCTGCAAAAAGTGCAGGCCGGGCGTGATGCCGTTTTCCTTAATGCGCTCGAGCATGGCCGTGAGATCGGCCGCGCCGTTCGGATATTCGTCGCGGTAATCGTAATTGCCGTTGAGCGCGTAGCCGCCTTCCTCCCTGAAAATGGAGGTGTAGTAGATCAGCATCATGCGGAAGCCGCCCATTTTGGCATACTTGATGTGCTCGTCCACATTGAGCGGCGTAATGCTGCCCGAATGGTAGGCCGAGGCGTTGATCTTCGCCCCGCGGCGGCTCTCCACGCCCAGCGGCAGATTGTAATCGCGTTCGAAGCGGTCGATCGCGTCCATCAATCGCGCGGCGGGCACGGCGATCAGCGCGGCGGTGCAGTTCTTGAGCTTCAGATCGCGCCGCACGTCGGCGGTCATGACGCGATAGCCCTTCCGGCGCTCGGAATCGACGATCGCATAGGGCGAGGCGGCGAGCACGTTCACGGCGGCCCGCTCGTCCCAGCTGACGTTCAGCCATTCGCCGAAATGTGCGCGGTTCGTAACCGGCATCTGAATAAGCCGCAGCTCCGACACCGGCGGCTTGTCCATCTTCAGGTTGTCGTAGTGCTCAGAACGCACGTTGAAGCCGGTCAGCGTGAAGGCGATGTAGTCGTCCGCTTCCTTCACGCCGATCACCGCCTCGACCGGCACGATCTCAAAATTGACGATCAGCGCGTTCCCCTCGCGGCGGATGCGGTTGGCCTGACAGGTCGTGCGCCTGTTGGGATGCGCAAGCTTGACCTCGTTGTTGAAGGGGCGCTCCTGCGTCACGGAAAACAGCGCGATTTCCTCGCCCTGCTTAAGACACTCCGTATTCGTCTCCTTGACAAGCAGGCTTCTGACGATCGCGTCCTCGCCGACGGTCAGCCGAAACGATTTGTTTTCCAGTATGATGGTTCCGCTGCTCATGGTCATCTCCCTTTCGCTGCATGATGAACGACATTGGGCGTTTTGCCCCATGCCCTCACTATATCGGATCATGCGGCAAATGTCAACGCGCATTTTTCGCAAGCGGCGCAAAATCACCTGCGCCGGCGCGTTTCCCGCCGCAGAAGCGCACAAAAAGGGACGGCGCTTCGTCTCTTCGGCTGAAGCGCCGTCCCTTTGTCCGTTTTCAGTTACGCCTTTTTGACCACGGGGCCGTTCGCCGTGTCGATCACGGCATAGCCGCGCGCGGTCAGCTCGCCGCGGATGCGGTCGGCCTCGGCGAAATTCTTCGCCTTCTTGGCGGCGGCGCGCTCCTCCACCAGCTTCTCGATCTCCGCGTCCGCCTCGCAGTCCTCGAACGCGACGGCCTGCGTCTTGACCTCGGCGGCCTGCTTCTTCAGCTCCTCGCGGCGCCTATCGGCCTTGGCGATGAGGTCAAGCCCCAGCACCGTGTCGAACCGCGCGACGGCGGCGAGCTTCGTTTTATCGCTCGCATCGGCCTTGAGCGCGTCGTACACGGCGGTCACGGCCAGCGAGGTGTTGAGGTCGTTGTCCAGCGCGGCGCGGAACTTTTCGTCCAGCGCGGAGAGCGCGGCCTCGTCGATCTCGCCCTTATTGGGATCGAGCGCGGCGATCTTGGCGATCAGCTTGTTGTAAGCGCCCTGCGCGTTGTCGAGGTTCTCCCACGAGAACACGAGATTGCGGCGATAGTGGCTCTGAAGGCAGAACAGGCGGTAGGCCAGCGGATCGTAGCCCTTTTCCTCGAGCAGCGACACGGTGAGGAACTCGCCCTTCGACTTGGACATCTTGCCGCCAATGGTGTTGAGATGGCGCACATGCATCCAGTAGTTGCACCATTTGTGCCCCAGATAGGCCTCGGACTGCGCGATCTCGTTGGTGTGATGCGGGAACGCGTTGTCGATGCCGCCGCAGTGGATATCCAGATCCTCGCCCAGATGCTTCATCGAGATGGCGGAGCACTCGATGTGCCAGCCCGGATAGCCCACGCCCCACGGCGAATCCCACTTGAGCGCCTGATCCTCGAATTTCGACTTGGTGAACCAGAGCACGAAGTCGTTCTTGTTGCGCTTGTTTTCGTCCTCTTCGACGCCCTCGCGCACGCCGACGGCCAGATCCTCCTCGCTGAAATCGTTGAACACGAAATACTTTTCCAGCTTCGATGTGTCGAAATAGACGTTGCCGCCCGCCTGATAGGCATAGCCGGTGTCCAGCAGCTTCGTGATGATGCGGATGTAGTCGTCGATGCAGTGCGTCGCCGGCTCAACCACGTCGGGGCGCTTGATGTTGAGCTTCTCGCAGTCGGCGAAGAACGCGTCGGTATAGAATTTCGCGATCTCCATGACCGTCTTGTGCTCGCGGCGCGCGCCCTTGAGCATCTTGTCCTCGCCCTCGTCCGCGTCGGAGGTCAGATGACCCACGTCGGTAATGTTCATCACGCGCTTAACGTTATAGCCCGCATAGCGCAGATATTTCTCCAGAATGTCCTCCATGATGTAGCTGCGCAGATTGCCGATGTGCGCAAAGTGATACACCGTGGGGCCGCAGGTGTACATCTTCACGATGTCGGGATGATTCGGGACGAATTCTTCCTTCGTGCGGGTAAGGCTGTTATAGATCTTCATTGCGGTTTTCCTCCTTCATCGCGCGGGCGCACGCTTCGCGTTCGGTGCAGCTTGCATCCTTTTCACACGACGCGCAGCCCATGCACTTTTCCAGCTCGTCCACGCGCGCCGTGAGCGAGAGTATGCGTTCCTTGACCGGATCGGGCAGATGCACCTGATCGAGGTCGATCTCCACCTTCTTCGTACCCATGCGCACCACGCGGCCGGGGTTGCCGACCACGGTGCAGTAGGGCGGCACTTCCTTGAGCACCACGGCGCTCGCGCCGATCTTCGCGCCCTCGCCGACGGTGAACGGCCCCAGCACGCGCGCGCCCGCACCCACGACCACGTTGTCGCAGATGGTGGGATGGCGCTTGCCGACGTGCTTGCCGGTGCCGCCCAGCGTCACGTTCTGATAGAGCGTGACGTTGTTGCCGATTTCGGTCGTCTCGCCGATGACCACGCCCATGCCGTGATCGATGAACAGCCCCTCGCCGATGGTCGCGCCGGGGTGGATCTCAATGCCGGTCTTTTTGCGGGTGCGCTGGGACACAATGCGCGCCAGCAGCTTCATGTTGTGCTGCCACAGCCAGTGCGCGCGCCGGTGCCGCCGAACCGCCCAGAAGCCCGGATAGCACAATATGACCTCCAGCGCGCTGCGCGCCGCCGGATCGCGGTCGAGCACGGCCTGGATGTCGCTCTTCCAATGCTTAAACATACCGCCTCCAAAAATATAACGCGCCGCGTCTCACATCAGAGACGCGGCGGCGTGGTTCCACTCTGCTTGAAGAAGCGTTTCTCGGCGCTTCCTCCACTCATGACGCTTTAACGGGCGTTCTCCGGCTGCGTCTACGCGGCGCTTCTTGCGCTTTCGACGCGGCGGCTCGCGGGCGCACTTCGATATTCCCTTCCGCGCAAGACGGCTCTCAGCCGGCGACCGTCTCTCTCTGAACGCTTATCGGGACTCTACTCTTCCCGGTCAATACCTTATATCTATTATATACACCCGCGGCGGCTCCGTCAAGCGTCCATGCGGGAGATTTTACAATCTTTTCAGGGCTTGATTTCGTCCAGCATGGCGACGCGCTGAGCGTGCCGGCCGCCCTCGAACTTCGCGTTAAAGAACGCGTCCAGTATGGCGCAGGCCGTGCCCTCGCCCACGACGCGCGCGCCGAAGGCGATCATGTTCGCGTCGTTATGGCGGCGGGTCAGCTCAGCGGAATAGGACTCGGAGCAGACCGCCGCGCGAATGCCGCGCACGCGGTTGGCCGCCAGCGAAATGCCGATGCCCGTGCCGCAGATCAGCACGCCCAGCTGGCACTCGCCGGAAGCGACGGCGCGCGCCGCCTTTTCGCCCTGCACGGGATAATCCACGCGCTCGGGGGTGTAGCAGCCGAAATCGACCACCTCGTGGCCCATTTCCTTCAAATGCGCGACCACGGCCTCCTTGAGCGCATAGCCGGCGTGATCGCAGCCGAAAGCAACCTTCATATGTCTTGTCCTCCCGTTGTTTTAGTCGGTGGGGTTATCCTTCCCATTCCTCGCCGCGCGGGGGATGGGGCGTAAGATCGTAGACCACGCGGTCGGCCAGCGGCAGCTCGGTGAGGATGCGGTCGGTGACGCGCTCGAGCACGTCGTAGGGCATCCTGTAGGCCGCCTCGGCCGCGCCCGCCGTTGTGAGCGCCCGCAGCGCGATGACATAGCGGCATCTGTCCTCGCCGGTGGAGGTCGTCTCGGTCAGCTGCGCGCAGTAGCGGCGCACGCGCTTTTCAAGAGAGGCCTGCTCGATCTCCGTGCGCAGGATGTAGTCGGCCTCGCGCAAAAGCGTCAGCTTTTCCTGAGTCACCTCGCCGGTCATGCGCATGGCCAGCCCCGAGCCGGGCAGCGGCTGGCGGTTGGTGATCTCGGGCGGCAGGTCGAGATACTCGCCCACGTCGCGCACCTCGTTCTTGAACAGACAGCGCGCCGGCTCGATGAGCCTGTAGCCCTCCAGCTCGTTGAGGTTCTGCGCCTTGTCCGAAAAGTTCAGCACGTCGGGATAGATCGTGCCCTTGACGAGGAAATCCACGCCGGTGAAGCGCGCGGCCTCCTCGCGATAGATAATGGAAAATTCATCGCTGACCGCGGCCCACTTTTCGGCCGGATCGGTGATGTGCTCCAGACGGGCGAAGAAGCGGTCGCGCGCGTTGACGCAGTGAACGTCTATGCCCATGCGCTCGCCGAACATCTCCCGCACGACGCGGGTGTCGCCCTTGCGCATGAGGCCGGTATCGATATAGATGCAGTGCATCTGCTTTCCGATCGCCCGGTGCATGAGCGCCGCGCACACGGAGGAATCCACGCCGCCGGAAATCGCCATGAGCGCGTGCCCCGCGCCCACCCTTTCGCGGATCTCCGCCACCGTGCTCTCGACGAAGTTTTCGGTCGTCCAGGTGCGCTCGCAGCCGCACACGTCCTCGAAATTCGAGAGGATCGCCAGCCCGTCGGGGTCGTTGCTCTCCACGCCGAACTGCATCCCGTAGAGCCTTTTCTCCTCGTCGGCGAAGGCCGCCGCCAGCCCGTGGCCGTGCGCGATGACCTTAAAGCCCTCGGGCAGCTCCAGATGCGCCAGCCGCGCGATATAGCGGTCGCCGTAGGAAAGCCCCTTGAACAGCGGCGAGGCCTGCGAAAAATGCGTCTGCAGCGTCTGCTTTTCCAGCGCGACATGGCACACGCCGCCTCCCAGCTGCGTCGCCATGCGCCGCGCCGCAAAGCCCATGGCCAGCACCGGCACGCCCAGTTCGTAAACGGCGGGATCGCACAGCGGCGCGTCGTCCTCAACGCCGCTCTCCGCCCTGCCCGTCAGTATGACGCCCCGCGGATTAAACGCGCGGATCTCGGCGATATCCGTATCCGCGGGCATGATCTCGCAATAGACCCGCCCGCCGCGCACGCGCCGCGCCAGCGACTGCGCCTGCGCGCCGCCATAGCTCAATATGAGAATGCCGTCTCTTTTCATGCCGATCCCTCCGCTGTCCGCGCGCCGAACGCGCCAATATACCGTCATGATTCCTGCCGGTATCCAGTTTATGAGAATACACGGTTTAATTATAACAATCGTTTGTTAAATCCATGTGTAGTTTTGAAAGAAGCCGCCAATTTGCCCCTCTCGCATCAATCGGCACGTCTGAAACAGGTGAATGCCCTTTCCGTTTCGCACGGAAATCACAGTTTTATACCGGCCAGATTTCAACAAATTTAATAATTTATCGCGCGGCATATTGACGAATGAAACTTAACATCGTATAATAGGAAAATGTATAAAACTGTTGCGCATACCCGATCGCGGACCGGGCGTGCCACGACGGGGAGGATTAGGAAGAGAATGAAGACAAGAAGTCTGGTAACGCTCTTAGTCACGCTGCTGCTCATCGTACTGGTGGGCGCGCTGGCCGTCAACGGCCTGACCGTAGGCAAGTACATCGTCAAGCCGGTCGGCAGCGCCATCAAGCTGGGTCTCGATCTGCGCGGCGGCATCTACGCGGTCTACAAGGGCGATTCGTCCGTCGAGGATTTCGAGACGCTGAGGAACGCCACCGTCACCATTATGATCAACCGACTGACCGCTCAGGGCTATACCGAGGCGACCGTCACCCCTCAGGGCAGCGATCGCATCCGCATCGAGATTCCGGACGTCGAGGATCCCAACGAGATCCTGAGCATCGTGGGCACGCCCGCGCATCTGACGTTCGAGGATCCCGACGGCAACGTCATCCTCGAGGGCAAGAGCATCAAGAAGGCTTCTCCGGCCTATGACACCGAGAACGGCAACGCCCCCATCATCGCCTTTGAGCTGGACGACGAGGGCGCGAAGATCTTCGGCGATTACACCGGCGCGCACATCGGCAAAGTGCTTTCCATCATGCTGGACGGCGAGACGCTGACCGCCCCCAAGATCAACAGCGCCATCACCGGCGGCTCGGGCATCATCACGGGCTTCAGCTCCATCGAGGACGCCCAGACCAAGGCCAATCTGATCCTCTCCGGCGCGCTGCCCCTGGACATCACGCTGATTGAGAGCAACGTCGTCTCCCCGACTCTGGGCATCGGCGCGCTGGACAGCTCCGTGCTGGCCGGCATCATCGGCGTCATCCTCATCATGCTGTTCATGATCGCGGTTTACCGCATCCCGGGCGTGGTGGCTGATCTGGCGCTGTGCATCTACATTCTCGTCGTGTTCTACGCCCTGGCGCTGGTTCCGGGCGTTCAGCTCACGCTGCCGGGCATCGCCGGTATTCTGCTGGGCGTCGGCATGGCCGTCGACGGCAACGTCATCATCTTCGAGCGCTTCCGCGAGGAGCTGAAGGCCGGCCGCTCCATCGAGTCCGCCTGCCAGCGCGGCTATAAGAACGCGCTGTCCTCCATCATCGACTCGAACGTCACCACTATCATCGCCGCCATCGTGCTGATGTACTTCGGCACCGGCTCGGTCAAGGGCTTCGCCGTGACGCTGTTCATCGGCGTGCTGGCCTCGATGATCTCCTCCGTGTTCATCACCCGCTTCCTGCTCAAGCAGGCGGCCGGTCTGGGCATCAAGAACACCAAGCTCTGGGCTCGCTGAGAAAGGGGGACGCCATAAATGGAAAAGCAGTTTTTCACCAAGAACCTTCGTCTGCACCTGCTCATTCCCGCTGTGATCGTCGCCGTCGCCCTGGTGCTGTCGCTGTGCGGGCTGGGCATTAACGCCGGCGTCGACTTCACCGGCGGCTCCATGCTGACCTACAAGGTCGGCGAGGACTTCGACGTGAAGGACGTCGAGACCGCGCTCAAGGACGCGGGCATCACCGACGCGCAGATCGCCAAGACCGGCAGCGGGGAGGACACTCAGCTCGAGATCCGCGCCAAGGATCTGGGCGACGCTTCCGAGGATCGCCGCATGGCGCTCGAGGACGAGCTGAAGGCCAAGTATGCCAATCTCGATTTCGTCACGCTGGAAACCGTCGGCGCGACGGCCGGCCGCGACCTGATCGGCAACGCCGTCAAGTCCTGCCTGATCGTGTTCGTCTGCCTGCTGATCTACATCGCCATCCGCTTCGACTTCTACAGCGGCGTGGCGGCGCTGGCGGCGCTGCTGCACGACATCCTGATCATGTGCTCGCTGATGGTCTTTGCCCGCGCGTTCTATCAGGTGAACACCTCGTTCATCGCCGCGCTGCTGACCATCATCGGCTATTCGATCAACAACACCATCATCATCTTCGACCGCATCCGTGAGAACAGCCGCCTGCTGACCTACAAGGGCGATACCCACAAGATCGTCGTCGAGGCTTCCGTGCGCCAGACGTTCACCCGCACCGTCAATACCACCATCACCACGCTGATCACGCTGGTCGTGCTCTACATCCTGGGCGTGGACTCCATCCGCGAGTTCGTGTTCCCGCTGATCGTGGGCATGATCGCCGGCGTGTACTCCTCCGTCATGCTCAGCGGCCAGATCTGGGCCGTCTGGAAGGACAAGAAGATCTTCGCGCCCCTCGAGAACCTCTTCAAGGGCCGCAAGAGCTCCAAGAAGGCCAAGGCCTGATCGTTCATCCGAAGCAGCCTTTCCCGCCCCGCGCGGGGAAGGCTGTTTCCGTTCAAAAATGCGCGTTTTTACGAAAGGGTGCCGATCAGGCGCAGCTTTTCGCAAAAACACGATTGCGCGCGGCCTGCCTGCCTGAGAACAGGCCGCTCCTTCAAGGCGCTGCGCCGCGCCGCCGGATCCGCCCTTCAAAGAAAATCCCGCTTCTCAGCGCACGCTCGGGAATGCGCCCGAAAAGGAATGATCCAATCGCCTTTTGCGGTTCCCGATGGAGCCTTGGCATTCCAAGGGATTTGAACCTCTTTCCGAGGACGGAAGCCGTATGCAAGGTCAAATCAGGATTTCCGGCCGCGGAAACGGCGAAAAGCGCGGGGGCTGCTGCTCAATAAAGCTCTAACTAACACACTTTAAAATCAGGGAGAGATGATTCTATGCACAGGCTCGTTCAGCGCGGCGCAGAAGGCGCGCGATGGAAACGCCCGGCCGATATGCCCGAGCTGATGTACCTGCTCCTCACGCGGCGCGGCGTTGAATCCAGCGAGGCGGCGCGCGCCTTCCTCTATCCCGACGCGGCCGATCTGCACGACCCGATGCTGCTGGGCGGCATGGCCGAGGCGGTCGAGCGCATCCGGCGGGCGCAGGACGCGGGCGAAACGGTATGCGTCTACGGCGATTACGACGTGGACGGCGTATGCGCCACGTCGATACTGACGCTGTATTTCCGCGCACTGGGTCTGAACTGCGTACACTATATCCCCGACCGCCACGCCGAGGGCTACGGGCTTAACGACGCGGCGATCGAAAAGATCGCGCAGTCGGCCAGTCTGCTGGTCACGGTCGACTGCGGCATAAGCTGCGCGCACGAGGTCGAAACGGCGAAGGCGCTGGGGCTGGACGTGATCGTCACCGACCATCACCGCCCGGGCGATATTCTGCCGGACTGCACCGTCATAAATCCCCTGCTGAACGACTATCCCTTCCCCTATCTGTGCGGCGCGGGCGTGGCGTTCAAGCTGGTCGCGGCGCTGGGCGGGCTGGAGGAAGCGCTTTCCTACGTCGATCTGGCCGCGCTGGCCACCGTGGCCGATCTGGTCTCGCTGACCGACGAAAACCGCGTCATCGTATCGCTGGGGCTTCAGCGCATCAATCGGGAGCCGCGGCTGGGGCTGCGCATGATGATCGAGCGCGCCTCGCTCACAGGCAGGGAGCTGAGCGCGGGCAGCATCGGCTTTCAGATCGCGCCGCGCATCAACGCCAGCGGCCGTCTGGGCGACGCCAGGCGCGCCTTTACGCTGCTCACCACGTCGGACGAGCTGGAGGCCGCCGCGCTGGCCGACGAGCTGGAGGAAGAGAACACCCGCCGCCGCGATGAGGAAAAGCGCGTCGTGGCCGAGTGCGAAGCGATGATGGCGCACTACAGCCTGCTCGATCACAAGATCATCGTGCTGTGCGGCAGCGGCTGGAATTCGGGCATAATCGGGCTGGCCGCGTCGCGGCTGGTGACGGAATACCACTATCCGGTGATTCTGCTGGCCGAAAACGACGGCGTGTGCGTCGGCTCCTGCCGCAGCATACCGGCTGTGGATATGTTCAAGACGCTCTCCTCCTGCGCCGATCTGATGACCCGCTTCGGCGGGCACCGTCAGGCGGCGGGGCTGGCCATGCCGCGCGAAAATCTGGAGACGTTCATCGCCCGGCTGGACGAATATCTCGCCGAAAACACGCAGCCGGACGACTACATTCCCGAGCTGGAATACGACCTCACCGTGCCGCTCGACCATATCGGCGAGGGCGCGGTTCGGCTGATGGAGCGGCTCCAGCCCACCGGCTGGGGCAATCCCTCGCCGGTGTTCCTCACCCGCGCGCTGATCGATTCGGCCAAGACCGTCGGCAAGGACGGCGCGCATCTTCAGGTTCAACTCGAACAGAACGGCGCGCGCCTTCAGGGCGTGTGCTTCGGACAGGGCGCGCTGGCGGGCGAAATCGCCGGAAGCGAGCGCGAGCTGCTCTACGCCCCCTCCATCAACGAATGGCGCGGCCGCGTGAGCGTCCAGTGCGAGATCAAAACGTTCCTGAGCGAATCGCCCGAAAAGGTTTTTGCGCGTTTCGCGGGAAAGTATACGCGCTATCTGCGCACATATTTAACAGACATCCTCTATAATATTGACTTAAATCAATCTGCGCGGGAAGCGCGGCCGGTCAGTGAAAATCAGCTGCGCGCCTGGCTGACCGATTCCCCGCAGGGCACGGTGATCGCCGCCGCGACGCTCGAGGGCGCGCAGTCGCTCCTCGCCTTCCTGAGGGCGTACGAGCTGACCGACCGCGTCAACGCCTGCTGCGGGAGCTGGCCGGGCGACTCCACCGCGCAGAACGCCGTCTGTCTCTGCCCGACGGGAAAGCCCGCTGCCTGCCGCCGCATCGTACTGTGGGACGCGCCGGCCGAAGCGTTCAGGGCGCTGCCTGATGGTGCGCTTTACGCCGCGGGACGGAAGAGCAGCGGCAGCTGGATGGACGCGCTCTATGACGTGAATCAGCTGCGCGCGCTCTATGTCGCCGCCCGAAAATGGGGCGACCGGCCGATCATCCGCATGACGCTTTACGACATCGAGCGCGAAACGGCGCGAAACGGCCGTCTCCCCGAGGACGCGGGCCTGACCGCCGGACTGGCCGTGCTGCACGACATGCGCCTGATTGAAATCGACGTAAACAAAGCCTCGCTCCGGCTGCTGCCCATGAGGAAGAGCAATCCGGAGGATAGCGCGCTCTATCAGCGTCTGAAACGCATCCACGACTACGCCGCAGAATAATAAGGAGTGATCCAAGTGGCCGATATTACGGACGGAACCGACTATAAAACCGAGCAGGCCGACCCCAATCGCGCCGCTGTCGATGAGATTCTGGCCAAGGTGGCCAAATATCACCATGGAGAGGACACGGCGCTGGTCGAAAAGGCCTATCAGTTTGCGCGCAAGGCCCATGAGGGGCAGATGCGCAAATCGGGCGAGCCGTACATCATTCATCCCATCAGCGTGGCGAATACGCTGGCCGACCTCATGCTGGACTCGACCACGATCGCCGCGGGCTTTCTGCACGACTGCGTTGAGGACAACGAAAAGATCACGCTGGACGTTATTCAGCAGGAATTCGGCGCGGAGGTCGCGCTGCTGGTGGACGGCGTGACCAAATTAAGCCGGCTGGACTTTACCTCCCGCGAGGAGCAGCAGGCCGAATCGCTGCGCAAGATGTTCCTGGCCATGGGCAAGGACATCCGCGTTGTGCTGATCAAGCTGGCCGACCGGCTGCACAATATGCGCACGCTCAAATACCAGAAGCCCGAGCGGCAGGTGGCCATCGCCCGCGAGACGCTGGACGTGTACGCTCCGCTGGCGCACCGGCTGGGCATATTCGCCATCAAGTGGGAGATGGAGGATCTGGCGCTGCGCTATATCGACCCGGAGGGCTATTACAAGCTGGTCGAGCTGGTGGGCGCCAAGCGCAAGGAGCGCGAGCACGTCGTCCAGCTGGTCATCGATCAGCTGCAAACGCAGCTCACCGCCGCCGGCATCCACGCCGAAATCAGCGGCCGCCCCAAGCACTTCTACAGCATCTACCGCAAGATGAAAACCCAGAACAAGACCTTCGATCAGATCCACGATCTCTTCGCCGTGCGCGTTCTGGTGGACACCGTGCCGGACTGCTATTCCACGCTGGGCATCGTCAACACGCTCTGGACGATGGTGCCCGGGCGCATCAAGGACTACATCTCCATGCCCAAGGCGAACATGTATCAGTCGCTGCACACCACCGTCGTGGGCACCAGCGGCGAGCTGCGCGGGCAAACCTTCGAGGTGCAGATCCGCACCTTCGAGATGCACCGCACCGCCGAATACGGCATCGCCGCCCACTGGCGCTACAAGGAGGGCAAGCAGGCCGACACGCTGGACGACAAGCTCTACTGGCTGCGGCAGATCCTCGACTGGCAGAACGACGCGCGCGATCCCAACGAGTTCATGGACGCGCTGCGGGTCGATCTGTTCAGCGACGAGGTGTTCGTGTTCACCCCCAAGGGCGACGTGGTCAATCTGCCCAAGGGCGCGACGCCCATCGACTTCGCCTACCGCATCCATTCGGCCATCGGCAACAAGTGCGTGGGCGCGAAGATCAACGGCCGCATCGTGACGCTGGACACGCCGCTGAGCACCGGCGATTTCGTCGAGATCCTCACGTCGTCCACGTCGCACGGCCCCTCTCAGGACTGGCTCAAGCTGGCCAAGACCAGCGACGCAAAGACCAAGATCCGCGCCTTCTTCAAGCGCGAACTGCACGATGAAAACGCCGCCCGCGGCCACGATATGCTCGAGCGCGAGGCCAAGCGGCTGGGCTATTCGCTCGGCCAGCTGACCAAGCCCGACTATCTCGACCCGATCTTCCGCCGCTATACGCTCCATTCGCTGGACGACATATTCGTCACGGTGGGCTTCGGCGGGCTGTCCTCGGCGCAGATCATCAACCGCCTCGTCGAGGAAATGCGCAAGAGCACCCACGCGGAGACCGTGCCGGAGATCAAGCCGGTCGCGCCCGCGCCGTCCAAGGACGAAAAGCGCTCCGGCAGCCATCACACGCAGGGCGTGATCGTCGAGGGCGATCCGGGGATGCTGGTTCGCTTCGCGCACTGCTGCAATCCGCTGCCCGGCGACGACATCGTGGGCTATATTACGCGCGGCCGCGGCGTGTCCATCCACCGGCGCGACTGCACCAACATGGATGAGATGATGCTCGAGCCGGAGCGCTTCGTCAAGGTCCATTGGGAGAGCGAATCGGGCGCGGGCTATGAAGCCGGCATCCGCGTCATCGCCCATGACCGCGTGGGGCTGCTGGCCGATATATCGGTCATGCTGGCGCAGCTCGAGGTGCCCATTGTCGCCGTATCGGCGCGCACCGACAAGAGCAAGCCCCAGCGCGTGACCATCATCGATCTGGTCATCGCCATCAAGGACACCAATCAGCTCGAGAACATCATCAACCGGCTCTTGAAGCGCGGCGATATTCTCGAGGTTTTCCGCACGAACAACTGACAAGGCGGCCTCCATGCCGCTTGAGGAAAGGAGATATTCATCATGCGCTGCGTTATACAGAGAGTCACCCGCGCCCGCGTTACGGTCGATCACGAGACGGTCGGCCAGATCGCCTCGGGCTTTATGGTGCTTGTGGGCGTTCAGTCGGGCGACACCGAGGCCGACGCCGCCTACTGCGCCGCAAAAATCGCCGGACTGCGCGTCTTTGAGGACGAGGACGACAAGATGAACCTCTCCCTTTCAGACGTTCACGGCGGCGTGCTGCTGGTTTCCCAGTTCACGCTTCTGGGCGACGCGCGCCACGGCCGCCGTCCCAGCTTCTCCGACGCGGCGCGCCCCGAGGACGCGGAAAAGCTGTTCACACACTTAAAAGAGCTGCTCGTGAAGGCGGGGCTGAGCGTCGAAACCGGCCGCTTCCGCACGCATATGGAAGTGGAGCTGGTCAACGACGGCCCGGTCACCATCCTTCTGGACAGCAGGAAGGGCTTCTGATTCACCATGGTATTCGTTACGCAAATTCCCTGCGGCTCCTATCAGGCCAACGCCTATCTGCTCTATGCCGAAAACAGGAGCGACGCGCTGATCATCGATCCCGGCGACGACATAAATGCGCTCACCAGAGCGATCGAGCAGAGCGGCCGGCGTCTTAGCAACATCCTGCTCACGCACGGCCATTTCGACCATATGCTCTCGGCCGCCGCACTCAGGGAAAAGTACGGCGCGCGCGTTCACGTCCATCCCTCGGACGCGTATATGCTGACCGACGCGGGCGCGAGCCTTTACGACAAAAACGCCTGCACGCAGCCCTTCGCGCCGGTAACGGCGGACGAGCTGTATCCCGAGGACGAGCGCTTTTCGCTCACGGCGGCGGGCATAACGTTTGAGGGTATCCACACGCCCGGCCATACGCTGGGCGGCGTGACGCTGATCTGCGAGGACGCGCAGTCGGTCTTTACCGGCGACACGATATTCGCCCACGGCTACGGCCGCTTCGATTTCCCCGGCGGCGATATGCACCAGCTGATGAAATCGCTCAAAACCATACTCGGCCTGCCCCGCACGCTGACGCTCCGCCCCGGCCACAGCGAATGCGATTCGCTGAACGCGGTCGCGACGCGCTGGCGCATGTGAGCGGCCGTGAAGGAGTTTCCATGATTCGTCTTGAAACCAATCTGCCCGAGTTTTTCAACGAGCTGTGCGAGGTCGTCCGCCTGTTTTACGGCATCGTGGACATTCGGCCCGACGAAGGCGAAACGCTCATTAAGCACGTCCACAGCGAGGAAAACGGCGAATGGATTGAGCGCTTCTCCTCAGACGGCGCGTCCGTCGAGCACCGTGCGCCCATCGTCCGCGGCGGCCTTGAGGAAAAGCGCTGCTTAAAGCGCGCCGCCAAGACCGGCTGCTTCCTGCTCATGCGCCAGATCACCGGAACGTGTCCCCCGTGGGGCTCGCTGACCGGCATACGCCCCACGCGGCTCATGTACGAGCTGCGCGGGGAGGGGATCGAGGGCGAGCGGGCGCGCGCGGAAATGCAGCGCCGCTTCTACGTCTCGCCCGAAAAGGCGCGGCTGCTCAGCGACATACTGGACATGCAGCGCGGCCTGATCGACACGCCGGACGACGAATACGATCTCTACATCGGCATCCCCTTCTGCACGACGCGCTGCGCCTATTGCTCGTTCGCATCGGGCGAATTGGGCAACGGCGCGCTGGTGGAGCCGTATCTGGCGGCGCTGAAGCGCGAAATGGCGCTCTCCGCCGCGCTGATGGCCGAAAGGGGGCTGAAGCTGCGCGCGGCCTACATGGGCGGCGGCACGCCCACGGCGCTTTCTGCCGATCAGCTCGCGTCGCTGCTGGACGAAGCGCTGCGTCTCTTCCCCGGCGCACGGGAATGGACGGTCGAGGCCGGCCGGCCCGACACCATCGACCGAGACAAGCTGCGCGTATTGAAGGAGCGCGGCGTCGAGCGCATCAGCGTCAATCCGCAGACGTTCTCGGACGAAACGCTGCGCGTCATCGGACGGGCGCACACGGCGCAGCAGACCATAGACGCATTCAATCTGGCGCGCGAGATGGGGATCCATCACATCAACATGGACTTAATCGCCGCGCTGCCCGGCGAGACGGAAGCCGATTTTGCGCGGTCGCTCGAAAAGACCATCGCATTAAACCCCGAAAGCGTCACCGTACACACGCTGGCCATCAAGCGCTCCAGCCGCCTTCATGAGGAAAACCGCTATCATGCCGACGCGGACGCGGCCGCCCGCATGGTCACCTACGCGCGGGAGACGCTGAACGACGCGGGATACCGCCCCTATTACCTTTACCGGCAGAAGTACATGGCCGGCAATCTCGAGAACGTCGGCTATGCCAAGAGCGGCTACGCCTGCCTGTACAACATCGACAACATGGAGGAAACCACACGCATACTGGCGCTGGGCGCAGGGGCGATCACCAAATGGCTCTTCCCGCGCGAAAGGCGCATCGAGCGCGCGCCCAACGTGCGCAACATCGAGCAGTATATCGATCGCGCCGAAGAAATGGCCGATCGCAAGAGAACGCTCATCATGAGCTGACAGGAGGATGACTATGAGCAAAACCATGAAGGGTCTCATCGCCGGACTGATTGTCCTCGCCCTCGCGACGGCGGGCGTCGTCATTTACGCCAGACTCAGCGAGCCGGACTACTCCAAGGTGCCCTATCCCACAGTCACCATCACCATGGAAAACGGCGACGAGATTCATCTCGAGCTGTATCCCGACGTCGCGCCCAACACCGTGGCCAACTTCGTGCAGCTGGCGCAGGACGGCTTTTACGACGGCACGATCTTCCACCGCGTCATCGCGGGCTTCATGATCCAGGGCGGCGACCCGACCGGCACCGGCATGGGCGGCCCCGGCTTCACCATCAAGGGCGAGTTTTCCGCCAACGGCTTTGCCAACAACCTGAGCCACACCCGCGGCGTGATCTCCATGGCCCGCGCGCAGGATTACAACTCGGCGGGCAGCCAGTTCTTCATCATGCACGCCGACGCGCCCTCGCTGGACGGCCAGTACGCCGCGTTCGGCCGCGTGACCGACGAGGAAAGCCTTGCCGTCGTGGACGCGATCGCCACCACGCTGACCGACTCGAACGACAAGCCGCTTTCCGAATGGAAGATGAAGAGCGTCACCGTCGACACCCACGGCTACGACTACAAGGCCGTACGCACTGAAGGCTAATTAATCATATCAGGAGGACAAACATCATGGCCAATCCCATCGTCACAATCGAAATGGAGGACGGCGGCGTCATCCGCCTCGAGCTGTATCCCGACGTCGCGCCCATCACCGTGGACAATTTCGTCTCGCTGGTCAGGAAGGGCTTTTACGACGGACTGATCTTCCACCGCGTCATTTCCGGCTTCATGATCCAGGGCGGCGACCCCAAGGGCACCGGCATGGGCGGCCCCGGCTACACCATCAAGGGCGAATTCAAGGCCAACGGCGTGGTCAACAACATCAGGCATGAGCGCGGCGTGATCTCCATGGCGCGCTCCATGATGCCCGATTCCGCCGGCAGCCAGTTCTTTATCATGCACGCCGACGCGCCCCATCTGGACGGCCAGTACGCCGCGTTCGGCCGCGTCATCGAGGGCATCGAGGAGGTCGACAAGATCGCTTCCACCCGCACCTCCCGCGGCGATCGGCCCGTCAACGATCAGCGCATGAAGAAGGTCACCGTGACCGAATAACCGCCAAAACACGCATCGCCCGCCATCCGCAGAGGACGGCGGGCTTTTCCTATACTCCAAAGAACAGATTATTCAGCGGGACTGACCGTCGGCACAAGATCGGGCAGAACGCCCTTGCCCAGCTGCTTTTTGGCGCGTTCCCGCGCTTCCTCAAGCGTCAGATCGGCGGGCGCGGCGATCTCTCCGGCTGCGCCGTCTCTCCCGCCGAATGAACGCCCCCCTTCCGCAGCCCATTGGAAACCGCGCGCCGCAAAAAGCGCATGGGGAGAACCATTTTACTTCCTTCGACCGTATCCCCCCGAATCGTTCCCATATTTTTGAATTTCTCATGATTCATTAATGTAAACGTCGAATTTCTCTCCATTCTTTCAGAAAAAAAGGCGGCCTGCGCGGCTCTTTCCCGTCTGTCTTTCGAGAAAAAGCGCGCGCGGCCGCCTTCAAATATGCTTTTTACGGATTCGCTTCGCTGTGAACGTGCGCGAAGTCCTTCACCTTGTCCCACGCGACGTTGAAGCCCGCCCCCCTGGCGCAGAAGATCGAATCGGGCGTTTCCCACTGCGGGTTGTACTGCCGCTCCTCGATGATCGCGGCGGCGTTCTCGCAGGGCGCGTAATGGTCGCTCTGCCAGGCGCACCAGCCGCGGCCATGGGTCAGCGCGGTCAGCTTTTCGGGATAGCCGCTCAGGCGCGAGAACGCGACGTGACCCTTGACGACGACGTCGTCATGCTCGAACGCGGGCGAATCGTATTCGGCGTGCATGGCGGTGAGATCGCCGAGGATCGTGCCGATGTTCTCGGCGGGCGCGCGCAGCTCGAAGCGGCAGATCGGCTCGAGCAGCACGCTGTCGGCGTACATCAGCGCGTTGCGGATGGCGCGGTAGGTGGCCTCGCGGAAATCGCCGCCCTCGGTGTGCTTCAAATGCGCGCGTCCGGCCAGCAGCACGACCTTCACATCGGTCAGCGGCGCGCCGATCAGCACGCCGCTGTGCGCGTATTCAAAGACGTGCGTCCGGATGAGCCGCTGCCAGTTGAGCGCCAGATCGTCCACATGGCAGGTCGACTCAAACGTGATCCCGCTGCCCCGCGCGCCCGGCTCGAGCCGGACGTGTACCTCGGCGTAATGCCTGAGCGGCTCGAAATGCCCGATGCCGCAGGCGGGAGAGGCGATCGTCTCCTTATACGCCACGCAGCACGCGCCGAAGCTGACGTCTATGCCGTATCGCGTCTTGATCAGCTCGCGCAGAATCTCCAATTGAATCGCGCCCATGACCTGCAATTCGATGCTGCCGGTCTCCGCATTCCACTGAACGCCCAGCATCGGCTCCTCGTCCTCCAGACGGCGCATGATCTCGAGCATCCGCGTTTTCTGAACCTCGCGCGGATACTGAACGCGCGCGGTCAAAAGCGGCGCGAGCACAAAACGGCTCTTCTCGCAGCGCGCGCCCAGCCGGTCGCCCGGCGTCACGCCCGCCAGACCCGCCGCCGCGACCAGATCGCCCGCGCGGGCCTCGCTCGCCTGCCGGAACTTCGCGCCGCTGTATATGCGCAGCTCGCTGACCTTCATGCGGCCCTCCGGCGTGTCGATCTCGCCGCGCGCCTGAAGCGTACCGGCCGTGAGCTTCAAAAACACCATGCGATTGCCCTGCGCGTCATAGCGCACCTTGGCCGCGCGCGCCTGAAGCGGCTCGCTTTCATGCCGCTCATAGTCGGTCGGCGTAAGCAGCGAGAGCATATTCAGAAAGTCCTCGATCCCCTCGCCCCGAAGCGCCGAGCCGGCCATCAGCGGGAACGCGCGGCGCTCCTTCACCTGCCGCCTGAGCGACTCAAGGAACGCGTCCCGATCATAGCCGTCCGTAAAATAGCGCTCGAGCAGCGCTTCGTCGCCGCCGGCCACCGCCTCGACGGCCTCGCCGCTCAGCGTGCCGTCTGATGAAAACACGCCGCGCAGATCGAGCGCGTCGCCGCTCAGCCGCTCGCGGATGCGCGCGATGACCGCGTCCGCATCCGCGCCGGCGCGATCGATCTTGTTGAGGAACACAAACGCCGGCACATGATAGCTCTCCAGCAGCCGCCAGACCGTCTCCGTATGGCTCTGCACCCCCTCGACGGCGCTCACCACCACCACAGCATAGTCCATCACCGACAGCGCGCGCTCCATCTCGGAGGAAAAGTCGGCGTGGCCCGGCGTATCCACCAGATACCATGTGTCGCCGTCATAATCGAAGCACGCCTGATCGGAAAATATCGTAATGCCCCGCTCGCGTTCGATGGGATGGCTGTCCATAAACGCGTCCTTGTGATCCACGCGGCCGCAGGCGCGCAGTGCGTGGGCATGATAGAGGATCTGCTCGGAAAACGTGGTTTTGCCCGCGTCGACGTGCGCCAGAATCCCGATGGTCTTTTTCATAGGCTGTTCCTTTTCGCCCGCAATGCCGCGGACTGCTTATTCATTCATGCGGGCGCTCCGCCGCGCCCCTCACAGACAGTTTACACGACATAAAACACCCTTGTCAATATGAAAAAGCGCCCCGCCAGCCGAAGCCGGCGGAGCACCGCGCGCTATATTATCTTCTCCTGAGCTTGCGAATGCCGGAAATCAGGCACAGCACGACGAGCAGCGCGCCCAGAATCGTGTGTACCCAGAGGAACCAGGTGCTGGAAGCCACACCCTCAAGGATGTAGGTCACGGTGAACCCCGCCCACAGCGCGGCGAGCGCGAAATCCGAAACAGCGCCGATCAGGAGGTTGTCGGAATGGCGCATACTGCTGACGGCGGCCGCCGCGTAGATGACCAGCAGGACAATCAGAAGAATCATCGAGAACATGGTGTAAATCTCCTTTCGTTATTCGTGGAGCGCCCCCTCGGACGCATCCGTGCTCTAAAGCCGCACCCGCGGCGGGAAACCGTTTCCAGTCAACCCCTTACCAGAGCTGAAGCCCCGCAGCGATCGCGTCGGCCAGGGCGCTAACCGCGTCCGCGTCGCCCACAGTCTCCAGGCAGTACAGGCGGCTCGGGCCTTTGAACAGCCACACGTCGGTCGTCTGTCCGTCCTCGCTTACCGTCTGGAAGCGCCAGCCCTCGGGCGTTTCGGTCGCGGTCGCCTCGGGACGGTCGCCGTTCGGGAACATACTCTGCATGACGTTCTCCAGCAGCTGCGCGATGTCCATCGTATCGGGCGTATAGGGCGCGCCGCTTTCGTCGGCCCACAGGTTCAGCCGAGCCTGCGCCGCGCCGTCGTCGCGCGTGATCATCAGTCCGCCGTTGAAGGCCATGGCCGTCGCGCCCTCGGGCAGCGTCAGGTTGAGCGACAGCTCCTGGCTGACGGTCTGGGTCGGCTGCGGCTCGTCGCCCTCCGGCGGCTGCGTGGCCTGATCCAGCGCCGCGGTCAGCTGATCGACGCGGCTTTGCAGCTGATCGCGCTCGGCGGTCATGGCCTTGAGCGCGTCCTTCGCGTCGGCCAATTCGCCCTTGACGCTCTCCAGCTTATCGCCTGCGTCCTTGAGCGCTTCCACCTGCGCGGTGAGGTCGTCGCACTGCGCTTGCAGCTCGTCGCGCTTCGCCGTTACCTCCGTCAGCTCGGCTTGCAGGTCGGCGATCGTCTTTTCGGAGTCGGCCAGCGCTTCTACTTTAGCCGTCAGATCGTCGCACTGCGCTTGCAGCTCGTCGCGCTTCGCCGTTACGTCCGTCAGCTGCGTTTGCAGGTCGGCGATCGTCTTTTCAGAGTCGGCCAGCGCTTCTACTTTAGCCGTCAGATCGTCGCACTGCGCTTGCAGCTCGTCGCGCTTGGTCGTCGCGTCCGTAAGCTGGGCTTGCAGGTCGGCGATCGTCTTTTCGGAATCGGCCAGCGCGGCCACCTTGGCGGTCAGGTCGTTGCAGGTGGTCTGCAATTCATCGCGCTGGGCGGTGACGGCCGCCAGATTGCTTTGCAGCGTCGAGACGGTGTTTTCCGCATCCTTAAGCGCGTTCACCTGCTCGGAGAGCGCGTCGCGTTCGCTGATAATCTGCTCGAGCGCGGCCTGCTCTTCCTGCTGACGGGCGGTCAGCTCATCCAGCTGGCTCTTCAGATCGTCGGCTTCGCTCGCATTTTCATCGCGCGCAGTTTCCGCTTCGTTCAGCAGCGCCTTCGCGCCGCTCAGTTCCTCCTGCGCGGCCTGCAAATCGGCTTGCAGCTGCGTCACCTGATCGGAAAGCGCCTGAGAGCTGCCGCTACTCTGCGCCAGCTCGGCTTCCTTTTCGGCCAGCAGCGCCTTCTTGCCCGCCAGCTCGTTCTCCGCGTCGGTCAGCTTGGCGAGCGCGTCGTTATAGTTCTTCGTACTGGTTTGCAGCGCGCTGTCGGTCTCGTCCAGACGGCTCTGCAAATCGGCGATGGCGTCCAGACGCGCCTGATCGCCCGCGCGCAGCTGCGCCGTCTCGTCCTCGGCGGCCTGAAGGCGCGCCTGCAGATCGCGGATCGTCTCATTCACCGAGAGCGCGTCCTGCACGTCGGCCTTCGCGTCCTCGAGATCCTTCTTCGTCTGCTCCAGCTCGCTCTGCGCTTTCGTCAGCCGGTCGCCGAGCGCCGCGGCTTCCTCGTCGCGCGTCTTGAGCTGATCGTTCAACGATTCGACGGTCGTCTGCGCTTCGGCCAGCGCGTTCTTCGTTTCCGTCAGCTCTGCGGAGAGCGAATCGGCGCTGGTTTGCAGCGCGCTGAGCGCCTCGCCGTTCGACTGATTGAGCGCGTCCTTGTCGATCAGTTCCTTATCGAGCTGATCGCGCTCCGCCGTCACGCGCGCAAGATTGCTCCGCGCCGTTCCCAGCTCCGCGCCGAACACGGCCGCCGCGCCGACCGCCGCGGCCAGCGCGACCGCCAGCAGTATCGTCAATGCCCTTTTCATGGTTCCATCCTCCTTTATCGATACGAGCGTCATTGTCCGTATAGTATTCGACTTCAGTATACCATATTCCTGTTCCCTTAAAAACATATGTTTTTAAGAATTTCAAAATTTTTTATTCGCCCCATAATTTCGGCCGCGGCGGGGCATACTGACGTTATCCGCCGGCAGCGTTCGGCGGCGATTAAGCGAAAGGATGTGTGAACCATGCTGGACAGGATTTCGCTGATATTGGTCATCATCGGCGCGCTGAACTGGCTGCTGGTGGGCCTGTTCCAATTCGACGCCGTGGCGTGGATCTGCGGCGGTCAGACGGCCGTGCTGAGCCGGATCATCTACGCCGTCGTGGGCGTCGCCGGCCTGTGGTCGATCTCGCTGCTCTTCCGCGAGCGCGAGCCGGTCAGGGAGGACTAATCCTTCAGACATACAGATGAAAGAAGGGGCCGTTTCGCCGATTGCATGCGGGGCGGTCTTTTTTGCATTCAGAAAGTCGTGCTTCGCGGCGCGCCGTATGCTAAAATATGATCAGGAGGTGCGCTTATGGACATGATTGAGCGGCTCAACGGCGCGATGGCGCGCATCGAGGAAACGCTGGAGGAAAGCGTCGACTGGAACGCCGCCGCGAAAACGGCCTGTCTGGACACAGCGGGCTTTAAGCGGCTCTTCTGCTACATGACCGGCATGACTCCCGCGGAATATGTGCGCCGCCGCCGTCTGACGCGCGCCGCAGACGATCTGCGCGCGGGCGAAAGCGTCATTGACACGGCCATAAAGTACGGCTGGAGCAGCGCCGACGCGTTTTCCCGCGCGTTCAGGCGCTGGCACGGCCTTGCGCCCGATCGCTGGCGCAAAGGCGGCGCGGCGGCGATCGTCTGCCCGCCCGTCTCGTTTGCGCTGACCGTCAAAGGAGGAAAAAGCATGACGATGACGCTGGTAAACCTGCCCGAAACGACGATCTGCGGCCTGTCCGCGCCGTTCGATGAGACGCTCTATCC
The DNA here is from genome assembly GCA_934631025.1 of uncultured Clostridia bacterium. Lineage (GTDB taxonomy): Bacteria > Bacillota > Clostridia > Christensenellales > Aristaeellaceae > Firm-10. The sequence continues at coordinate 41,802 of CAKTXR010000002.1, read as the reverse complement.
CACGCGCGAGACGCTGCGGCACGCGCTGTGGGCCGACGACTGCGAAAATGTGCCGGAGCGAATCTGCGGCACATGGAACGAAAAGGGCAGCGCGGCCATGGACGGCGTGTGGTACGGACTGTGGCGCGGCGGCCGCTATCTGATCGCCCGCGAGGAAGATCGGCTCAGGCCGGACATCGGCGAACCAATCGAGCGGCAGACCATCCCCGCCGGACTGTTCGCCGTCTTTGCGACGGAGCGCGGCGCGCGGGCGTGGGAAGCGCTGCCGGCGCTGCTTCATCAGATCCTCGACTGCTGGCTGCCGTCCTCCGGCTACGAGCGGCGCGGCGAGGACATTCTCGAGCGGCTGCATCTGTGGACGGATCGCGACCGGCGCAGGGTCGAGCGCTATTACGAAATCTGTCTGCCCGTGCGGCGGCGCTGGGAATAGCGGCACGCAGGTTCACGTCGGCCGCAGCGGCGATGAATACGGCGCAATCTCAAAGGAGCAGCGCTTTTCATCCGCGCCGGAGCATCCCTCAAAGAATGAGCCGCAGGTTCAAGGCAGTCCTCGTCCACTCGGGGCGGGGCCGTCCGTTTGAGCGGGGCAGGCCGCGCTTTTCGGCTCTGACCGGCGCGCCGCTCTTGTTTTTGCATTCTCACGGCCGGTGAAGCGCGCGCATCAGAAAAAATTGCGAAAAAGCGCAAAAAAGTGGATTTTACCCCTTGCAAAACGGCGCGCGCTGTGCTATAATACATTTTGTTCCGATGCAAGGGACAAGCAAGCATGGGTAGGTTCCCGAGTGGCCAAAGGGAGCAGACTGTAAATCTGCCGTCGCAGACTTCGGTGGTTCGAATCCACCCCTGCCCATCATATATTTGCGGGAATGGCGGAATTGGCAGACGCGCTAGATTCAGGTTCTAGTGAACGTTTAGTTCATGCAGGTTCAAGTCCTGTTTCCCGCACTGAAGCTCGAACGAGAAATCGTTCGGGCTTTTCTTTTTGTCAATTTGAAGCATCGTCCTCGACAGCCGCCCCGCAATGATATGCCGAGCGTCTCAAGTCGGAGCACACCTGAAAAGAAGGACGTGCAAACTCAAACAGGCTTTTCGTCGGACGCGGCGCCTGACGCGTTTTCCATGCCGCCGCAAGGCAAAAAGCCCGCAAAATTTGAGGGCGCTCAATGAAGGATGAAAGGCCGCCCAAACTGCCGCTCGGAGAAGTGCTCTGAAAGAGCATAAACATTTGAACCAACGCAGTATGATTCTCGAAGGAGCTGCGGCGGCGCTGTCTGTACAGGCCTACGGCAAAATTCAGGCGCGCTGCTTCCCCAGCCAGCAGCTCAGGGTGATCGCGTCTGCTCCCCATGGAAGAAATCGAAACCCGACAAATTGAACCGACACAGCGTGATTCTCAAAGGGGCCGCGGCGATATTCGCCGGCACGGGCGGAATCCTGCCGGGCGTTCGGCGCCGGCTGTGCAGGCACGCGAAGGAATTCAGCGGCGCGGCTCTCCATGCCAAACGGCTCAGGACAATCGCCTTCATTCTGTTCGCCGCGGCGCTCGTCATGCTCTTCGTCGAGGAAATCGAAATCCGATAGATCGCAGCCGCATCGGGAGACTTTGTTTGAATACGGCAGGCCGCCGCGCTTCGTTTGAAACGCGGCGGCCTGTTCATATGTCAGCGGATCGTCACATCGCAGGGCTCGCTCTTCTCGAGAGCGATTTCCTCCGGCTTCAGGCGGCGGCCGTTCAGCGTAACGCCGTCTATGACGACGTTTTTGTTGCAATGCGCTTCGTCCGGCCCGCCGAACGTACACAGCGGCGTTTTCAGGCCGTCCGGCGCATAGACGGCAATATCCTCAAAGCGGACGTCGCTCGTATGGCCGAGTATGTGGTCATTGGAATATGGGCCGTCGTAAACCGGCGAGTCGATCAGATGCGGCTCGCCGTGGGTGCGGAAGTTGTCGAACGACGCGCTCATATCGTTCTGATAGACCGGAAGAACATCATAGCGGCTGTACTCGCAGCGGATATTTTTATAGAGCACATCGTAAACGTGCGCGCGGTCGCTGTTGTGGATGCGCATAAAGACCTGAGAGGCGTGAATCACGTCGCAGTCCTCCCAGAGGATGTCGTGATAGCTGTCCGCGCAGGTTTCCGCGCCGATTTCCAGCGCCGAGCCCCAATCGCACCAGACGGTGCAGCCCGTGACGAGGATGTGGTGCAGATCGGCGCGATCCCAGCTCTTGATGCCCTTGAGGACGATGCAGTCGTCAAAATCGCGCAGAAAGCCATGCGCGATGCGCACATAGCGGCTGTTGAACAGATCGATGCCGTCGCTGTTGTAGCGCCACATTCCGATGGTCTTGAACCACTCGCAGTTCACGCGGTCGCAGTTCGCAACGATATAGGCGAACGTCGCGCTGTCGCGGGCGATCACGCCGACGATCTCGCAATCCTGGCAGGAGTAAAGATGCACGCAGCCGCGCAGCACGCTGTGCTCGGCGATGAAGCCGCGCAGCGTCTTTTCGTCCGTCATGTCGACGGGATCGTCCCATTCCGAGGTGATGAGCTTCGTCCCGCCCGTGCGCTCTTCACGGCTGCCGTCGATCACGCCATATCCTACGATGCGGACGTTCTTTTTATGGAAGGCCGTCACGGAGCCGTAGATCACCGCGCCGCCGTCCACGAAGAGCGTCTGATTATCCTGAAGCTCGATTTCGCCGGTTTCATGCACGCCGGGCGCGAAATAGAGCACGTTGGGATCGCTCTTGTCCACGCCGAAATCGCCGACGGGATTGGCGAATATGTGCAGCGCCCCGTGCCAGCCGTCCAGCTCGACGGTATACTGCCCGCACTCGGAAATCGTAAACTCAATGACGCGGCCGCTGACCGACGGACGAATGTTCCGATGCAGCGGGCGCACGTCCAGCCGCTCAAAATCGCGCGCGGCGACCAGACGCACCCGCGCCGGCTCGTCCATCTCAAAGCTGACAAACGACGCGACCTCGGTCTGCTCCAGCGGGCGCTGACAGCCCGGCCAGACGGTGTTGTAGGGCATGGCGGAGACGCGGCAGAACCACGGCGACGTTTCCTCGCCGTTTATGCGGACGGAAAAATCGGATACGGTCGTTTCACCCTCGGGCGGATGATGAATGCGCAGCATGACAGATCCCTCGCTTTCTGTCCGGACTGAGAACGCGCCGGAACACTGTGAATATATCTCATTTCGCGGCTTTTGTCAACCGCCGAATCGACGCGCCCGCCTTTTATCCGCCGCCGCCCGTCCGTCTCATAATTCATCCTTCCATTTCATATTATTTACAATGTGCCGCGCTCTTTGCACCCGTTTCCACATCAGGCGCTTACAGTACGCGCGCTTCATTTTCAAAATAATGGCTTATCCGGCTGATTATGTTCACATTTCTGCCGTGATACTTCATTTATTTTGGATTTATGTTGACAAACCGTTATCTGTATGATATTCTATGTAAAGACGTGGAAATGCGGCGCGTTTCCGCAAGAGCGTATCTTATTTTTGAGGAGGACGATGGAATGAAGAAGTCTCTGGTTCGTTTCCTGTGCCTGGTCATGGCCGCGCTGATGGCGCTGGGCTGTGTCTCCGCGCTTGCCGAGGAGGACGATTTCTCCGGCAAGATCACGATCAGTCTCTACTCCGCCAAGGGCGTCGAAGAAGCCTGGCGCGCCGTGGGCGACGCCTACACCGCCAAACATCCCAACGCCGAAGTCGTCGTCGATCTGAAGCCGCAGGACGGCTATGCCGACTGGGTCAAGGCCGCGTTCCAGGGCTATGACAGCGCCCTGCCCGAGGCCGACATCGTGTACGGCAACCTGGCCGGAAGCGACCGCACCGACAAGGTCGTCAACTTCTACGATTACGCCTTTGATGAGAGCGCGTATTCCGACGGCGAATGGGCCGATCAGATCGCGTTCGATATGCAGAACATCGACCAGATCACCGGCTCCTGGGACTGCGTGTCCATCACCGGCGTTCAGGTTCTGTGGTTCTACAACGTCGACATCTTCAACGAAGTCGGCGTCGAGCCGCCCAAGACCTGGGACGAGTTCGTGGACGTGTGCGCCAAGATCGAAGCGGCCGGCTATCAGCCTCTGGCCGTGGCGGGCGACTTCCAGTCCTTCTGGGCCGAGCAGATGGGCTGGCTGGCGCAGGTCTACTGCGATCAGACCACCCGTTCCCAGATCGAAATCTACCGCGCTCAGGAAGGCGACTACTGCTACGATCCCGACGTGGACGGCAAGTTCGTCTATGATCCCACCGATCCCCACAACGACGACACCCCCGCCAACGTCAATGTCAACACCGTGCGCTTCTGGAAGGCCTTCCTGAAGGACGGCACCATCAAGGCCGGCAGCGACGGCATGAAGACCGTCTGGTCCAACTTTGCGAAGATCTTCCCCACCTACGCGGGCGGCGAGAACTTCTTCGGCACCGACGCCAACAACGCCAAGACCATGTTCTATCAGAGCAAGGCGGCCATCTATCTGAGCGGCTCCTGGTTCTTCGGCGATTATCTGAACACCATGGCTTCCATCGACGCGGGCGAAGCGGTCACCATCGGCGACGGCGAGGACGCGGTTGAGCTGGAAGGCCTCAAGAAGTTCGGCCTGGGCACCTTCGCGATGCCCAGCATGGAAGGCGAAGGCATCGAGGCCAAGGCCCGCACCATCGAAGTGGCCACCGGCTTCCTGTCCGCCGTCAAGAAGGACATCGATCACGACGAAATGGTCGTCGATTTCCTGAAGTTCTACACCTCTCCCGAGGGCTACTCCACCTTCCTGTCCGCGCTGATCGCGGCGGGCGGCGTGCCGGACGGCCTGCCGCTGGTCAAGGGCATCGAGCTGGAGGGCGAGCTGGGCGAAATGTTCGCCAACATCGAGTACATCGGCAACTGCCAGAAGGGTCTGTGCCAGGCTCTGGCCCGCGGCGTGGGCGACAACCAGGAAGCCCTGCGCGCGTGGTATGGCTACTCCAGCGATCTGCTCAACGGCAAGATCACCGTGGACGAGTGGGCTGAGAAGCATCAGGAAAACCAGACCAAGTACGCCCCCGAGGTCATGAAGGCCTCCAAGATCTCCATGAACGATCTGGACAACCCGCAGAACGAGCCGACCGGCAACTGATCCGTTCTGCACGCACGCGCATGACCTGTTCCAATAAGTGAATCCCGGCGCGCTGCGAACGCGTTCTCCCGCTTCGCAGCGCGCATTTTTGTAAGCAAGGAGCTGACGTAAGTGGCAAAAGCCAAACCGAAGGGCCGCGTCAACCGCATCGCGCTCGCGCTGTCTGTGATTCTCCTGATCGCGCTGCTCGGCTCCGTCGCAGCCAATCTCTATGCGTCCGGGCAGACGGACATATTCAGCCGGGTCGGCTATGGCGCTTCATTGCAAAATAGCCAGATTCTCGTGGATGAGGCGCTGGACATCACGTTCCTGGGCACCTATCAGAACACCGTTCTGGCCTTCGACGGCGCGGGAACGCCCCTGTGGCAGCATGAAATCAGCGGCGCAATCAGCGCCATGGACTACGACGCCGCGCGGCAATGGCTGATCGTCGGCTCGCAGGACAGAAATATTTATCTCTATGAGGCCGCCTCGGGCAGCGTGGTCACGACGATCCCCGCCGACGGCAAGGTCTACGATCTGGACTACGATCAGTCGACGGGACGGCTGCTCATCTCCGCGGGCGTCAGCGCCAGCAAGCATCTGCTCAAAATCGTGGACATTGAAACCGGCGAAGAGCTGATGCGCGAATCGCTCAAGAACACCGCCCGCGCAGCCCGCTTCAGCGCCGACGGCGAAGCGATCTTCTACGGCGACAACCGCGCGCGCATCACCAAGATCGACCTGACCGGCAAAAAGCTTGCGCAGGAAAAGGCGCGCAGCGGCGTGCGCGATCTCGAAGTGGTCGAAAAGACCGGCGACGTGCTCGTCACCGACGAAAACGGCAGCGTCATCCGGCTGGATAGGGATCTCAACCGCCTCTTCACCACGGAAATCGTGGGCGAGAGCCGCTGCCTGGGCACGACCGACGACGGCCGCTGGATCGGCGTCGGCACGCGCGAGGGCGATATTCACATTCTGGACGCGGACGGCGCGCTGCACTTCTCGCACCGGCAGGATTACGACGTTTCGCAGATCTACTTCGGCGAAAAGCGCTGCTTCGTGGCGACGCTGTCTCAGGATCTGTACGAGTTCTCCGCGGCGCGGCTGGACAACATCGGCCTGATGTCGGCTATCCGGCGCTACAGCGTGTGGGCGATCGCCGCGCTGGCCGTGCTCGCGCTGACCGCGCTGATCGTCGCCTTCCCGAAAAGCCGCGCTCTGGGCGCGCGCTTCTTCCGCTCGATGTACAGGCACCGCACGGCCTATCTGATGCTGCTGCCCTCCATCGTGCTGATACTGATCTTCAACTATTACAACGTGTTCCAGGCGTTCTACTACGCCTTCACCGACTGGAGCCTGAGCACCCGCACGATGCGCGAGGTGAAGTTCATCGGCTTTGACAACTTTGTCAAGATGATCACCGAGGGCTACTTCCTGCTGGGCGTGAAGAACCTCATCATCATGATGATCGCCAGCTTCTTAAAGCTGCTCACCGTGCCCGTGCTGCTGGCCGAGCTGGTCTTCGCCATGCGCACGCTGACGGGACACAGCAGCCGCCGGCGCTACTGGTTCCGCCTGCTGCTGGTGGTGCCCATGGTGGTGCCGGGCGTGGTGTCCACGCTCATGTGGAAGAACATCTACGATCCCAACATCGGCGCGCTCAACAGCATACTGGACGTGCTCGGCCTGGACAGCTGGAAGCACGCCTGGCTGGGCGATTCGAGAACGGCGCTGGGCGCAATCATATTCATGGGCTTCCCGTGGATCAACAGCTTCGCGTTCCTGGTGTTCTACGGCGGACTGATCAACATCCCCGAAGAGCTGTTTGAAGCCGCCAAGGTGGACGGCAGCACGCCCGCGTGGAACTTCTTCCACATCCATCTGCCGCTCATATCGCCGCAGATCAAGATGCTCGTCATTACGACGTTCATCGGCGCGGTTCAGGATTACGGCGGCGTGTATCTGCTCACGCAGGGCGGCCCCGGCTACACGACCTATGTGCCCGGCCTTGAGCTGTACTACGCGGCCACGAAATTCGGCCAGTACGGCTATGCCTGCGCGATGGGCCTTGTGATGTTCATCGTCATACTGATCGGCTCGCTGCTGAACCTGCGCATCCGCACGCAGGAGCTGAACTAGAGAGGAGGACGCGTCATGAAAAAAGAACTCTCCGCTCAGGCCATGCGGCGGCGCAAAAGGGGCGGCGTCATCGCGTCTCAGACGCTGATCACGCTGCTTACAACGATCTTCGTGCTGCTGGCCTTTATCCCGATCTTTCTGATGGTGTTCCTCTCACTCAAGAGCCAGGCGCAGTTCTACAGCAATCTCTGGGCGATCCCCAATCCGCCGCAGTGGAGCAACTACAACGCCGCCTGGACGCAGCTGGTGCAGAACATGGTCAACTCGGTCGTCACGGTAACCGTGGGCACGTTCTTCATCGTGGCGCTCTCGGCCATGTCGGGCTATGTGTTCGCGCGGCTGGAGTTCCCGCTCAAGAACTTCCTGTTCATGATGATGCTCGCGCTGATGATGGTGCCCGGTGTGCTCACGCTCACGCCCTCCTTCAAGCTCATACAGCGTCTCGGCCTCAAAAACACCTGGTGGGCGCTGTGGCTGCCCTGGGCCTCTGGCGGTCAGATCATGGGCATGTATCTGTGCCGGACGTTCATCTCCAGCCAGTCGCCCGCGCTGTTTGAATCAGCGCGCATAGACGGCGCGCGTGAGTTCCAGGCGTTCTACAAGATCGCGCTGCCGCTCTCCAAGCCGATCCTCGCCACGCTGGTGGTCATGAACATGATCAGCCTGTACGGCGATTTCATCTGGCCGCTGCTGGTCATCGACTCCAACACCAAGCAGGTCATTTCGGTGGCCGTGCAGATCTACAGCTCCTCAACGGGCATCACCGATTACGGCGCGATGATCGCCGGCTTCGTCATGGCGACAATCCCGCTGCTGCTCATGTTCATGTTCAGCTCGCGGCTGTACATCGAGGGCATCACCTCGGGCGCGGTCAAAGCCTGACAACATCGTCCTCCCAACAGGCGCTCTCCCCCACGCGGCTTCACATCCGCGCCGGAGAGCGTCTTTTTTTGCGCGCTTTTCTCTTGACAGGCTCCAAAATCAAGCGTATAATGAGCGCATCTAATTAGCATTGCTAAATAGTCATGGAAAGGCATTGCCCGTTCAAAGGAGGGATGAGCGTGGACGGAAAATACGTCCAGCAGTTCAAAAAGGGCGCGCTCGAGATGATCCTGCTGAGCCTGATCGCGCACGGAGAAACCTACGGCTACGAGCTGATCACGGCGCTCAACGACAGCGGCGCGGATGTTTTGGGCTATGCGCGGGAGGGCACGGTCTATCCGATCCTCTATCGATTGCAGGAGAGCGGGCTGATCGCCTGCCGCATGGCCGCGTCCCCTGCCAACGGCGGCCTGAAGAAATACTACTCGCTGACCGAACGCGGCCGCGGCGTGCTCAGCGAACTGACCGCATTCTGGAAGGACTACGCCGCGTGCGTAAACCGCTTTATCGAGCCGGAGGACAAGCCATGAACAGACAAACCTACATCCGCCGCGTAAAACGCGCGCTCATACTGCCCCGCCGCCAGAAGGCCGAGATTCTGCGCGACCTGTCCGAAATTTTCACCTCCGCCCGCGAGCATGGCGAGAGCGACGCGCAGATCATCGCCCGTCTCGGCGCGCCGGAGCTTTTTGCCCGAGAAGCGCAGGCCCCGTTCGGCTTTGCGTATGCCCGCCGCCGCGCCGCCCTCGAATGGGCGCTGGCCGCCGCGTTTATACTGGCCGCGCTCTTCATGCTGCTGCTCGCCGCTCTCTCCTGCCCCGCGGATCCGGCCATCATCGGCGGCGCGGACGCGATGACGGCGATTGCCGTGTCCTCGCCCGTAAACGCGCGCCTGATCGAGACGATCGCCGGCATTGCCGCGCTCGCGGCCGCAGCGCTGCTCATGCTGCGCCGCCTCCTCAAAAAGCGTCCTTCGAAAGGAGAATAATTCGCCATGAAACGCCTGCTTCCCATTCTGTCTCTCTGCGCTCTCATCGCGCTGACCGGCTGCGCGCTCAAATCTGAAAACGCGGCGCAGGATACCAGCTGGCTGGCCAACGCCACGCCGGTTTATGTCAGCGAATGGCCGGACAACGCGCTGACCGCCGGCCTGCCCCGCCCCGAAAGCGGCGAAATCGACTATATATACGACCTCGTCGACTCCGGACACTACGCCATATGGTATAAGAACATCAGCATCGAGCAGGGCAAGGCCTACGTTCAGGCGCTGAAGGACGCAGGCTTTGCGGAGGTCGCGTCCGAGGACGGCGGTGTATCCGTCGGCACGCTGCTCCAGAAGGGTGATACGACGCTGAGCGTCGCGCTGTCCGAAGGCGTGTTGGGGCTGCTCATCACGCAGACCGCCGTGCAGAAATAGAGCCGTTCAAAACTCGCCGGAGTCTCTCAACGAAAATCCGAAAGACGTTTGCCCTCACGCCAGTGATGAAATCCGCCGTTCAATGGAATTTGTACACGGAAAGGGTTGTCCGTCGGACTGACGGTTCGCGCCAGCCCTGCCAGAGCATATCGCTCATGACTCTCGCCGTTCGGCGCACATAAAAAAAGGCACGTCCGCGTTCATCCGCAGACGTGCCTTTTTATGTGCGCCGTTCAATGGCGGAACAGCCCGAACAGGCCGCCCTTTTTCGGCTTGTCGGCCTGCGCCGCGCTGGTCACGGCCATGACCTCGTAGCCGGTCGCCTTGATGGCGGCGCGCAGATCATTCTCGTTGATCGGCTGCTCGGAGAGGATCACTGCCTGCCCCTTCGAGTGGGAAGCGCTGACCTTCTTCACGTCGAACTTCTGGCGAATCACATCGCACACATGCGCCTCGCACATGCCGCACATCATGCCGTCGATTTTCACAGTGGTCTCAATCATGATCGATTCATCCTTTCATCCATGATTTTCAAAATGATACGCAAACATTCGCCAGCCGAAAATCCGACTGGCGAATGGCACACAGCGTTGGCGCCGTTCACTGCAATGGCTATATTTTTGAAGGAAGCGGCATCTGAGAAGGAGAGGACGGCACCGCGTGCTGCAATACCTGAGATTATTCCTGAGCGTCGTCCGCCTCGGTCAGGTTCTCATCGCAGAACAGATCGACAACCTTGTAGACCAGATCATCGTCATAATCCACGCTGAAGCCGGCCGCCATCCAGTAGGCGTACTTGCCCGCGACGAACTGATCCAGCGCGTCCGCATCGTCGCCATAGCGGAACTCGAGGTGATAGGTGCTCCCCGGCGTGTCGTCGCGCATGGCAAAATAGGTGAACGCACCCGCGTCCGCATCCTCGGTCTTGTAGAGATGGAAGCCCATCTGCTCGCTGTCGCCGACATAGGCGTACTTGTGAGAGAACACCTCGTTGCCGTCCGCGTCCACGCCGCTAATCGTGCCGTTGTCAAACGTCAGCCTGGCCACGCCGCCGAGGAAGGCGCAATAGAACTGCGCGCTTTCGGGCGCTTCGCTGTAGGCCTTGACGGCCTCCTCGCCATAGATGTCGCCGCAGCAGACGCTGGTCAGATAGTCCGCAGAGGCCTGCGCGGCTTCTTCGCCGGCATACTCGGTGCAGCGCTCCAGCCACAGACTGTCATATTCCGGCTGCGTGATGACGGAGAACAGCTCGCCGTAGGTGCCGTTGAGCGACGTCATGAACGCGTCCGCATCAAATCTCTGCTCGGCATTTCCAATCGACAGCGCGCAGAACAGGCACAGCGCCAGCGCCATCACGGCCAGATTCTTCAGCTTGCTCTTGAGCATTTTCATGATCAACGCATCTCCTATTGTCTATCAGTGCATTTTGAAAATTACTTCAGCGCCTCGCCCAGCTTCTCGCAGGCAGCCAGCGCATCGTCGTCGGGCTCATCCTGGCAAATGACGCTCTCGCAGGCCAGGTTCGCGCCCGCACCCAGGCAATCCTCTTCCCAGGAACGCATCCACTCGCCGTCGCCCCAGCCGTAGGAGCCGAACAGCGCGATCTTCTTGCCGTCCAGAGCGGGCTTCACCGCGTCGAACATGGGCTGGAACTCTTCCTCCTCCAGCACCTCGGAGCCCATCGCCGGGCAGCCGAACGCGATCGCGTCATACGCAGCCACCTGATCGGGGCCGAATTCCGCAGCGGTCAGCAGATCCGCGCCCGCAGCCTTGGCCACCGCCTCGGCCATCGCCTGAGTATGTCCCGTGCCGCTCCAATAGACAACTGCAACCTTGCTCATGTTTTCAAGTCCTCCTTAATAATATGGAATGGATTGTATGTCAGGCGGCTACCGTGAGCCGCGCAACACCGAAGCCGCGCTGATAGCAGGCCATATAGACGTCACGGCACTTGCGATAGAGCGCGAACAGGCGCTGCGCCTCGTCTATATTAAAGTAGGCCTTCCAGCATCCGACGCAGCGGCAGTTCCGGCCTTCGTTTTCAATGAACGCCGCCACGTCGGCCAGGGGGTAATCCAGAAACACGCCGATTTCATGCGGGAAGCTCTCGCCGCATATCATGTGCTGCGAAAGCGTCCCCAGCGCGCTTTCAATGGAGAAATCCTCGTAGCCGTAGCCGGTCAGGAACGCGCGCACGTCCGTCTCGGCCAGCTTTTTCTCGAGCGCACCCACGCGGTAGACATACACCAGCGCGCCGCGCTCGCAATTCCTGACCAGACAGGCGCGCAGCCCCTTGCCGGAGAGCGCCGCGTTGGCCGAGTCAATGTTGTCCTTCAGCCATTGCTGCGACGGCGCGCGGCAGGAAAACAGGCTTGCGCACTTGTGCCCAGCCAGCGTCGCGGCGCAATGGCGAATCAGATCCTCCTCAAACGCACGCGACATGACCCTTTTCCTTTCCGAACTCGCGCAGCAGGCCGTCCAGCGCCGCCAGAGAACTGGTGTGGCTGCGAAGGATGGTCACTTTCTTCTTGCGCGCAAGCTCGCAGGCCGCCTGCGTCATGGTGTGCGATACCGTACTTGTAAAAAGGATGCATAGATCGGGATTTCCGAACACGCGCGGGAAATCCTTGCGCCGCATGGTATACACCTTCGCGCGGTGGCCATAATCAGCGCACTTGTCGCAGTACGCACGCTCCATACACTCGTTTCCTCCAACGATGACGATACTCATTATTTCCCACGCTCCCTCTCACTGGCCGCTTAAGACGACCTCTGCCTTTTTGTTTTTCGGTTTGTTGGTTAAGTGCCTCTAACTGCGATTATCATAGCAGATGAGCGGGCTGCTTGTCAACAGAATCTCATGTAAAATACGGCTTACTCAGGTTAAAGATATTTAACACACAAAATAGCCCTCAGACATATTGACAACACAAGTTAGCTGTGTTAAACTACCACACGGTTGATGGGTTAAACCCCATTAACCCTTTATAACCCCCGTGAGTTAGATCATGCTAATTGGAGGGAGATGACCTTAATTGATGCCGCTGGGAATGGCAAGTGTCGGGGACACGAACATCATTAAACGGATTACGGGGCAGGACGAGGTGCGGCAGCATCTTTCCGAGCTGGGGTTCGTCGTGGGCGCGGAAGTGACCGTGGTGAACGAGCTGGGCGGAAACCTGATCCTGAACGTCAAGGAAAGCCGCGTCGCGCTGGACAAGACCATGGCGATGCGCATCATGGTGTAACCTGAACGGGACATGAGCGGCCGACGTTCCCGCCGCGCGGCATGGGGTGCGGGAGGACGGAAAACCGTTTCATATATAGAGGAGGAGAAAGGCATGAAGACGCTCAAAGACATCAAGGTTGGAGAACACGCCGTCATCGAGAAGCTGCACGGCGAGGGCGCGCTCAAGCGCCGCATCATGGACATGGGCCTGACCAAGGGCACCGAGGTTTACGTCCGCAAGGTCGCGCCGCTGGGCGATCCCATGGAGCTGACCGTGCGCGGCTACGAACTGTCCGTCCGCCGCGGCGACGCCGAACTGATCGAGGTTCGCTGATCAAGAGGGTTTACAATAGGATAGCATTTCACAGGAGGAGATTTTATGGCCACCATCAAGATCGCGCTGGCGGGCAACCCGAACTGCGGCAAAACCACGCTGTTCAATGCCCTGACCGGCTCCAACCAGTTCGTCGGCAACTGGCCGGGCGTTACCGTTGAGAAGAAGGAAGGCAAGCTCAAGAAGCATGACGACGTCGTCATCATGGACTTGCCCGGTATCTACAGCCTGTCTCCCTACACGCTGGAAGAAGTCGTCTCCCGTAACTACCTGGTCACCGAGCGTCCGGACGCCATCCTGAACATCATCGACGGCACCAACCTCGAGCGCAACCTGTACCTGACCACTCAGCTGCTTGAGCTGGGCATTCCGGTGGTCATCGCCGTCAACATGATGGACGTTGTCCGCAAGAGCGGCGACAAGATCAACATCGGCGAGCTGTCCCGTCAGCTGGGCTGCAAGGTCATGGAGATCTCCGCGCTGAAAGGCGAAGGCATCATGGAAGCGGCCGAGGCGGCCATCGAGGCCTCCAAGTCCGTGAAGGCGCCCGTGCCGCTGCACACCTTCTCCGGCCCCGTCGAGCACGCCATCGCGCACATCGAAGAGGCGGCCGTCCACACCATGCCCGAGGCGCAGCAGCGCTGGTACGCCATCAAGATCTTTGAGCGCGACGAAAAGGTGCTGGAGCAGGTCTCCATCCCCGCGGACGTGAAGGCTCACATTGAAGCGGACATCAAGGCCGCCGAGAAGGAGCTGGACGACGACGCGGAGAGCATCATCACCAATGAGCGCTATGTCTACATCGCCGACGTCATCAAGGCCTGCTATAAGAAGAAGAGCGCCGGCAAGCTCTCCACCTCCGATAAGATCGACCGCATCGTCACCAACCGCTGGCTGGGCCTGCCGATCTTCGTCGTGGTCATGTGGCTGGTTTACTACATCGCCATGAGCACCGTCGGCGCAACGTTCACCGGCTTCACCAACGACTGCATCTTCGGCGACGGCTTCCACCTCTTCGGCAACGGCGCTTCCGATTATGACGAGGCCGCCGAGACCTACGGCGATACCGACGCGATCATCGACGCGTTCATGACCGAGTACGGCACCGATGAAATGGCCGCCGCCATGGACAGCGAGTCCGAGGATTACGACGAAGAAGCCGCCAAGGCCGCCCTTGAAGAGCTGGTCGCCGCGACTCCCGACGACGCGAGCGTCACCTACGAAGTGCAGGACGAGGAAACCCTTGAGGTGACCAAGTACGAGGGCACCACCAAGGACGTTCTGACCGATGCGGTCGCTCAGTGGGAAAACACCGAGTATAAGGACGCCTACGGCGCGCCCGACACCTCCACCTACGGCATCTGGGTGCCCGGTATCCCGGTGCTCCTGGGCAATCTGCTTGAAAAGGTCAACTGCGCCGAGTGGCTCAGCGGCCTGATCCTGGACGGCATCGTCGCCGGCGTGGGCGCGGTTCTGGGCTTCGTGCCGCAGATGCTGGTTCTGTTCCTCCTGCTGGCGTTCCTGGAAGCCTGCGGCTACATGGCCCGTATCGCCTTCGTTCTGGACCGTATCTTCCGCAAGTTCGGCCTCTCCGGCAAGAGCTTCATCCCGATCCTGATCGGTACCGGCTGCGGCATCCCCGGCATCATGGCTTCCCGTACCATCGAGAACGAGCGTGACCGCCGCATGACCATCATGACCACCACGTTCATCCCCTGCGGCGCGAAGACGCCCTTCATCGCCATGATCGCCGGCGCTCTGTTCGGCGGCTCGGCCTGGGTCGCGACTTCCGCCTACTTCATCGGCATGGCTGCCATCATCGTTTCCGGTATCATCCTCAAAAAGACCAAGATGTTCGCCGGCGATCCCGCTCCGTTCGTCATGGAGCTGCCCGCCTATCACTGGCCGACCCTGGGCAACGTCCTGCGCAGCATGTGGGAGCGTGGCTGGAGCTTCATCAAGAAGGCCGGCACGATCATCCTGCTGTCCACCATCCTTGTCTGGTTCACCACTTACTTCGGCTGGGTTGACGGCACGTTCCAGATGCTGACCGAGGATCAGATCGACGGTTCCATCCTGGCCAAGATCGGCGGCGCGATCGCCTGGATCTTCACCCCCCTGGGCTGGGGCAACTGGCAGGCTGCCGTTGCGTCCATCACCGGCCTGGTCGCCAAGGAGAACATCGTCGGCACGCTGGGCATCCTGTACGGCGGCGCGGAGACCTATCAGAACCTGGCGCTGGCCTTCACCGGCATCACCGGCTTCTCCTTCATGGTCTTTAACCTGCTGTGCGCTCCCTGCTTCGCGGCCATGGGCGCCATCAAGCGCGAGATGAACAACGCCAAGTGGACCTGGTTCGCCATCGGCTATCAGTGCGGCTTCGCCTATCTGATCGCCCTGATGATCAATCAGTTCGGCAATCTGTTCACCGGCCACGTCAATGTGATCGGCCTGATCGCCGCCATCATCGTGCTGGTGGGTATGATCTATATGCTCGTGCGCAAGAACAAGTACGAAAACGCCTGAAAGTGAGGTTTTGAGCGATGGCAACAATCATCGTCGGCGGCATACTGGTCGCCATTGTCGGCCTGATTATATGGAAAATGATTCGCGATAAGAAGAACGGCAAGTCCAGCTGCGGCGGCGATTGCGCCCACTGCAAGGGCAACTGCCATTAGTCCACAGCCTTCATGGGGGATGCGGCCTCAGCTCCGCATCCCCCATTTTTTAGAAAGAGCATGAGAATATCCCATACACTCTATGGAGGGACGTAACGAGCCATGTCGTATTCACTCATTCGCTGCCTGCTGGCCGTGCTGGCCCTCTCGGACGCCTATGACACAGTGCTTTCTAAGAACGTCGCGCACCTGCTCGGCATCAAGCGCCCGACCGTCCACCACGCGCTCGAGGTGCTCCAGGAGAAGGGGCTGATCCGCAAGGAGCTTTACGGCGACGTGCGGCTGACCGAGGAAGGCCGCGCGCTGGCCAAGGAACTGGAAACGCAGCGCGACGAGCTTTCCGTCCTGTTCTGCAAGAGCTTCTCGCTTTCGCCCGAGGAAGGCGTAAAGGCGGCGCTGCGGCTGATCAGCGAGCTGAACGACGAAAGCATCGGCAAGCTGCGCGCAGCCTTCCGCGCCATGCCGCACGAAGCCAAATAACGCAGAACGGCAAAGGCTCTCCCGATTCGTTTCGGGAGAGCCTTATTTTTATAAGTCGCTTTTGCGCCTGTACTGCGAGGGCGGCGCGCCGTATTTCCGCTTGAACGCCTTGCTCAGGTGAAATTCGTCGCAGAAGCCAAGCGTCGCGGCAATCTCGGCCAGGCGCACGTCCGGCTCCAGCTCGATCTGCCGTGCAGCCATTTCGAGCTTGCGGTTCATCTGATATTTTGCAAACGACTGCCCCACGGCGCGGTTCATGGCGTTCTCGACGGTGCGCACGCTCACATGGAGCGTCTCGGCGACCTCGTTCACCCGCAGCGCGCGGTGCGGCTCGGCGTTGATCATCGCGACGATCCGTCCGGCCAGATCGCCCGCGTCCGCTTCGGCCGCATCGCTGAGGGAGAGGATCAGCAGATTGACCAGCGCGCTCAGCCGCGTCTCCTTATGCGGCCTGTCGCTCCAGTAGACCGACACGATCTCCTCGAAATAGCGCCGAACCTCGGGAGCGGAGCGCGCCGACAGCCGCGTGGGCAGGCGCAGGGCGCGCGGATTGTCCGGCCGGTCGCCGCTCTCGCAGGAAATGTGTATGCAGAACGTGCGCGTCCCCGGCTTGCAGGGCAGGCGGGTGTAGTGATGATGCCCCGCCGTGAGCAGCAGCACGTCGTCGCGCTCGAGCGGGTATTCCGTCTCGCCTTCGGTGATCGCCCACGCGCCCTCACGCAGATAGATGAGATCGTGATGCGTCAGCACGCGGTCGAGATAGAGCGGCTCCGTCGCCTGCTCGTAATAGTGAGAAGCCGCCGCCGCCACGCGCCGCGCCTGCGACAGATCAAAGCTGATGGCCATAACCTTTCTCCTTGCCGTTTTATACATGATTCTCTGTTCAAAGCGCCATGGACGCGCGCCTGAAATCGCGCTATGATAAAGGCAAGCCGAGCGATATGAAACGCTCCGCCGCATCCCTATTATACATGATCGCATTCCAAATGACAAGCGGTTCGTCCGCTGAAATGAAAAAGGGAGGACTCATCATGCACGCCATACTCAAGGGTCAGGATGAAAAGCTGCACTGGACGGAGGTCGCCGATCCAACGCTGCGCGAGGACGACGTTCTGCTCGAAATCCACGCCGCCGCGCTCAACCGCGCCGATCTGCTCCAGCGCGCGGGACAGTATCCCCCGCCCCCCGGCTGGCCGGAATGGTACGGTCTCGAAGCCGCGGGCGTGATCAAGGCGCTGGGCGCAAAGGCGCAGGCCGAGGGCAAGTGGCACGTCGGCGACGAGGTGTGCGCGCTGCTGGGCGGCGGCGGCTATGCCGAATATGTGGCCGTGCCCGCCGATATGCTCATGCCCATCCCGAAGGGGCTTTCCATGGAGGAAGCCGCAGCGCTGCCTGAGGTGTTCGGCGCGTCCTATCTGTTCCTGTTCGTTGAGGGCAGGATGAAGGCGGGCGATACCGTGCTGATCACCGCCGGCGCGAGCGGACTGGCCAGCGTCGCCATTCCCATGGCGAAGGCGTTCGGCGCGCGCGTCATCACCACCGTGCGGCACGACGATCAGGTGGCCGCCATCGCGCCGCTGGGCGCAGACCGCATCGTCAACACGGCGCGCGAAAGTCTGGCCGCCGTCATGCAGGAGGAGCTGGACGCGGGCCATGGCGTGGACATCGCCGTCGACTGCCTGGGCGGCGACACGGTGGGCGAATGCCTGCCGCACATGAACCGGCTGGGGCGCTGGATCATGATCGCCACGCTGGCCGGCGATGTGACGAACGTCAATATGCGTCTGCTCTATGCGCGCGCCGTCCGGCTGATCGGCACGACGCTGCGCAGCCGCTCCTCCGAGGAGAAGGGACAGATCCTCGGCGCGATGGTGAACAGTCTCTGGCCGAAGGTCGAACGCGGCGAGATCCGCCCGACGATCTGCAAGGTATTCCCCATCGAGCAGGCGGAAGAAGCTCAGGCGCTCATGGCATCCGGCCGCCACATCGGCAAAATCGTACTGAAAGTGAAATAAAAGGAGGATATTTCCATGCGATTTGAAAACAGAACGGCGATCATCACCGGCGCGGCCTCGGGCATGGGGCTGTGCGCGTCCCAGGAAATGGCGAAGGAAGGCGCGATTGTCTACATGGTGGACGTGAATGAAGCGCGCGTGACCGAACTGGCGCAGGAGATCGTCAGCGCGGGCGGCCGCGCCGTGCCCTGCCCGTGCGACGTGCGCGATTTCGATCAGATTCAGGGCGTTGTCAATAAGTGCCTGACCGGCGAGGGACACGTCGACATCGTGATCAACTTTGCCGGCGGCTTTCCGGCGCGCATGTGCGGCTGCAAGGACGGCGCGTTTATCCACACGCCGCTCGAGGTACTCGACTGGGGCATCGCGGTCAACTTCCGCGCGCCCATGCTGTTCGCCCGCGCGGTCATGGAGCCGATGATGAACCAGAAGAAGGGCGTGATCATCAACATCGGCTCTGTGGACGGTGAAACGGGCGGCGCGGTCGACTATGCCGCCGAGAAGAGCGGCCTGACCTACGGCCTCACCAAGGCGCTGGCCCGCATCGGCGCGCCCTACGGCGTGCGCTGCTGCGCCGTTTCGCCCGGCCCTGTGCTCACCCGCGCGGCCATGAGCAACATGAAAACCGCGCTGGGGCGCGCCGCCGAGCCGATCGAGATCGTCAAGCTGGTCATGTATCTCTGCTCGGACGACGCGGCGTTCATCACCGGCACGAACTACAACATCGAGGGCGGCCGCGTGCTGCTCAACAACGCATGAAGCTCGAACGCACGCGCGCACTCATGGCGCGCAAACTGAAAGAGAAAGCGTTTGACACATTCGCCGTGCGGGTCAGCCTGCGCGGCGAGGAATCGACGCTCTATTCCGAAAACGCGAACGAAGACACGCTGTTCGACATGGCCAGCTGCGGCAAGGTGCTGCACACCTGCCCGCTCGTCTTTCAGGCCATCGGCGAGGGAAAGCTGCGCCTGGACAGTATGCTGGACGATTTCTTTGCCAACGTACCGGAGGAGAAAAAGCGCGTTACCGTGCAGCAGCTGCTCACCCACACTTCCGGCATTGTACGCATTCCGCTGCCGAAGGATGTATGCGCGCGCGGCACGGACGCCATCGCCGAATGTATCCTCGCCGCGCCGCTGGCCTTTGCGCCCGGCAGCGATTACGCCTATTCCTGCAACGGCATGAACCTGCTGGGCTTCATCGTCGAAAAACTGTATGGACAGACCATGGACGCTCTGTTCGAGGCGCGCCTGAAAGCGCCGCTCCGCATGACGCGCAGCCGCTTTGTCATCGCCGTGGATGAGCCGAACGCCGCCGTGTGCTACACCCGCCGCGAGGTCGGCCCCATGCGCTTTGACGACGCGAACGTGCTCAGCATGGGGCGCGTGTGCGGCGCGGGCGGATCGTTCTTTTCGCCGGGCGACGTCGGCAAGTTCGTGCGCGCCGTCATGGAGAAGGACGAAACGCTCTATCCCGAGCGCTTCTTCGCCCTCGCCGAAACGGACTACACGCCGCGCTTTGAAGAGGGCCGCGGTCTGGGCTGGCTGATCGTGGACGGGCGCTATCCGCAGACGGGGCGGCTCTTCCCTGTGGGCAGCTTCGGCCATTGCGGCCACACGGGGCAGTCGATCTACATCAGCCGCACGCTCGATCTGTCGGTCGTCATCCTGACGAACGCCACGCGCTTTTCCGCCATGAAGCACGATTTCATCACCGACGACTATGGCGCGGTCGAAGTGCTGCGCGCTGAGATTCACAACGCCCTTGCCGACGATCTGGCGATAGAGTGAACTTTTTTGCCAATTTATGGAACTGTTGAAGTATTTTTTCGGTCTATACAAGCGTTACGAAAAGATTACTTAAACAGTTCCTGTTTTTTATACAAAGAGTCGGGCGCGTTAATCATCGGCCGTGCCCGTTCAGCGCCGCTTTGGAGGTGAGCCCATTGATCTGACGCGCCCTACAAAAGCTCGGCGTATGAGTATCGCGCCTTGGGGACGCTTCGTCCCGATTATCATTCGCCTGCATCACAAAAGCACTGAAACATCATGCTCACAATATATAGTAAGGAGGATAAACCCATGAAAACTCTTCGCATGATCCTGTGCCTTATGCTGGCGGCCGCCCTGCTTACCGGCGCGGCACTGGCCGAGACCTACACCGCCGAGTGGGGCGACGTAACGCTGAATTTCGAGATCGACGACTCCCTGCGCCAGCCGCTCGACATATTCGACGCGGCCTATCCCCTGCCCGCCGAGAACCCCACGGACGAGGAGCGCGCGCAGGCACGGACGCGCCTTCAGAAGGCCATGGAGCTGACCTTCAAGGGGCCGCTTCCCGAAATCTTTGAAACCATCGGCAGCACCTCCGGACTCGTCGAGCTGTACGCTTCGAACACAGACGATCAGTACGACGAAAAGGCCGGCCTGACCCGCTTTGCCATCGGCTATACCGACGCTTTCAAGAGCCGCCAGTATCTGTCCATGGAAGTTGGCCTTGACGAGGTTCTTTCCGCGTTCCGCAGTGATCGGGACGAGTTCTCCTATCCGGCCAAGCGCGAGGACTACGCCGTCGAGCACGACTACATGACGCACGAGGAAGCCGACCAGAAGGCGCAGGCCTTTATGACGGCGATGCGCGCCGAGAACAGCCCCTTCACCGCGGTGCTGAGAGACTGGTACGGCATCACGCACGAGCAGTTCTCCGATTACTTCAACTGGAAAGCCGAGCACGACGATTTCAAGAACACCGCCGCCGTGCTTGATCTGGCCGCCAGCGGCGAGTATGACTGGACGGACAGCTATGACGCATACTACCTGCTCTATTCCTACGCCTACAAGGGCTATCCGGTCTGCGACGGTGTCCGCACGAGCTATGCCGGCAGCAATGCGCGCCATTACAGCGGCCTGAGCGCCAGCACGCTCATCGACCGCGACGGCTTCGTCCATACCAACGAAGAGGTCATTTTCGACTGCGACTACACCCCCTACGCGGACACGCCCGCGCTGACGCTCGACGAAGCGCTCGATACGCTCAAGACGTACCTCGGCTCGCTCAACGGGCTTAACCCCATCACGATCAAGCGCGTTTACGTCGAATACATCCCCTCCATGGTGGAAGAGGATCCCGCGTGCAAGTACACCTTCGAGCCGGTCTGGAATTTCGTCGCCGACATGACGGCGAACTCCGGCGTGCTGGAGGACTACATCGTCTATCGCGTCAACGCCCATACCGGCGAGATCATGACCAACGGCGACGGCAGCATCAAATAAGGCAGACGCTCCGGCACGCCCGAAATGTGCTTGCGGTTATTAAAAAAACAGAGGTGTAAAACATGAAGAAGCTTCGTACTGTCCTGTCCCTGCTGCTGGCCGTCATGCTGCTTTCGGGCGCGGCGCTGGCCGAGACCTATGCCGCCGACTGGGGCGACGGCGTAACGCTGAATTTCGAAATCGACGATTCCCTGCGCCAGCCGCTCGACATATTCGACGCGGCCTACTCGCTCGATCTCGAGCCGACGGACGACAATCTGAATCAGGCGAAGGCGCTCATGCAGAAGGGCATGGAGCTGACCTTCAAGGGCGCGATTCCGGCGGTTCAGCAGACGACCTATTCCACCGGCTTTCCGTATCTGAGCGCCGTGAACGAGGACGATCAGTACGGCGAACGCTTCAGCCGCAGCCGCTTCTCCACGAATTACCTCGACGTTTACAGGGATTACCAGTATCTGTCCATGGAGATCGACCTTGACGATTGCCTTTCCACCCTCCATGGCAAGCAGAACGAGTTCTCCTATCCGGCCAAGCGCGAGGACTACGCCGTCGAGCACGACTACATGACGCACGAGGAAGCCGACCAGAAGGCGCAGGCCTTTATGACGGCGATGCGCGCCGAGAACAGCCCCTTCACCGCCATGCTGAGGGACTGGTACGGCATCACGCACGAGCAGTTCTCCGATTATTTCGACTGGAAGGTCACGCACGACGATTTCAAGAGCGCCGGAACGCTCGAGCTCTTTGCCGGCAACGACTGGACGAAGGACTACGACGCATACTACCTGCTCTATTCCTATACCTACAAGGGCTATCCGGTCTGCGACGGCGTTCGGACGAGCTATGCCGGCGACAGCGCGCGCCACTACAGCAGCCTGAACGCCCGCACGCTCATCGACCGCGACGGCTTTGTCTATACCGGCGAGGAAGTGCTCTTCGACTGCGACTACACGCCCTATGCGGATACGCCCGCGCTGACGCTCGACGAGGCGCTGGAGGTGCTCAAGACGTATCTCGGCTCGATCAACGGGCTTAACCCCATCACGATCAAGCGCGTTTACGTCGAATATGTCCCCTCCATGCTGGAAGAGGATCCCGAATGCAGGTATACCTTCGAGCCGGTCTGGAATTTCGTCGCCGACATGACGACGGACTCCAGCGTGCTGGAGGACTACATCGTCTATCGCGTCAATGCCCACACCGGCGAGATCATGACCAGCGGTGGCGAAATCATCAAATAACCCGCCCTTCACAGCTCAGGCCCCGTTTGACTGCCAATCAGCCGGACGGGGCTTTCTGCTATACTGATGATATATGTCGGCCTTCAAACGGGCTTTTGAGCGGCTTTCCCTTCACGCCAGTGTTCATACCGGCACACGCAAACGTCCAACTCCAATCGTTTCCCAAGCGCTGAAGAATCAGATTGCAACGGTGCGACAACCGCACTGCGGCCGTCACTCAGGTACACGGAAAGACCTGCCCGAGTCCAATTTATGCTCGGGCAGGTCGGGCTGTATACTGCTAACATTTCTTGCTTTGCGCGGCAGCAAGTGGCACCGGCACTGCTGGCGAGCCGCCCCCAAGCGGCGTGGAGTCGGGTTGCACGCGCGAAGCGGTGTGGCCGCGGGCACTGCCCGCTTAGAAGTAGCTGACCTTGACGCGCTTGCCCATCTGGCGCAGACAGGAGGATAACTCCTCGACCAGATTCATCTTGATGTTGAAGTTGATGGGCAGATCGGGATTCTGGTGCGCCGGATTGACCGCCCGACCGACGTAGAAATTGATGTCGGTCGCTTCCTCGAAGAGCAGGCGGCAGATCAGCGACGCGCCGTCGCGATTCACGCTCCAGTCGCCGTACTTCTCGTTCTTGTCCAGCACATCCCTGGCGTATTCGATCACCTTGTTGACCGTAATCACGCCCTCCGTCACCAGATCAACGCCCTCGATCTCCGCAATCGGCGGCACGTCGCTCGCCTCGAAGTTCAGACTGGCAATCAGCGGCTTGTCCAGAAATTTCGCCACGATCGACGATGTGGTGCCGCCGCACACAATGTGCTTGCCCTCCTTGGCAAAGAAGAGAGAGAGCATCCGGTCGCAGTCGTCCGGATTGCGCGGCGGGCCGAAGAGTATGTTCATCGGCTCGCGGCGGCGGATGCGGATGGCGCAGGCCGTCGCGTCGTCGCCGGGAATGTGCTCGTACAGGCGGTCGCACTCGTCGATGAGCAGCGTCGCCAGCGTCTTGGCCGTGTAGCCGACGTGCGCAAAGGTCGTCATGTAGTCGATGATGTCCTCGCGCTTCCAGCCGAAATTGTAGGCCGTGCCGATGCCCGCGTGCGGACAGCCGTCGCTCATGGCGATCAATATGTCGTTCTCCTGAAGATTGATCACCGACTTGTAGATCAGCTTGCCGTCGATGTTCAGCTCTTCCTCACGGTATTCGTAGTTCTTGCAGTCGCGCAGGAGAATGACGTGCGGATTGTCGTACTGAATCAGCTCGGCCGTGGTGTTGTTGATCAGATGGATGATCGTAAACGTCGAATAGGCCACGCCGCGCACCGAGCAGACCGGCAGCGTCGCTGCGATCGTCTTGACGCACTCCTCCAGCGGCAGACCCTCCGCCATCATCGTGGAGATGATCTTCGAGGTCAGCGTCGAGAGGATGCTCGCCTTCACGCCGCTGCCCAGCCCGTCGGCCAAAACAATGATCGTGGAATTCTCGTTCGGCTCCACAATGTCGACGTGATCGCCGCACAGCTGCTCGCCGTCGTGATTGATGCTCTTCCAGCCGATGTCTGCGCACAGATTATTCATTGCTGATCGACTCCTTCAGCTTGGACAAAGCGATCTTCGTCTCGGCCGCCGTCTCGCCGAGCAGCGAGGCGATTTCCTGAACGATGCGCATCTGCTTGTCCACAACGCGGTCGGCAATTTCTACGGTCTGACGGCTGATGTTCTCCTTCTTGTCGCGCTGAACCTCTTCCTCGGTCACGTCGCGCAGTATGCACACCAGCAGGCGATACGCCTTGTCGTAGACCACCGTCTCGTCCACATACTTTTCATACTCGGCCAGATACACGCGCTTGTTGTGGATGTCGCGGCCCGTGTTGAGTACGTCCAGACAGTCGCGCGGATCCATGATGCGCACCAGCTGATCGCCCAGCACGTCGGTCGCAAAGCGCACGCCAAGGATCTTCTGCGCCGCCTTGTTGATCTGCTGCACCTCGAGCGACTCGTTGAGCACAATCAGGCCGTTGGGCGTGTTGCGCACGATGGTGTCGGAGAAATTCTCCGCCTTGTCCTTCAGATAGGGCAGACACATCGAGACCTCCGCCTTGCCCTGACAGATGGCGATCGCCTTCTCTCGGCAGGTGTCGTAGCCGCAGGAGCCGCAGTTCAGCTCCATGTCCGGCCGCACCTTGCCCATCTGGCGCAGCGCTTCCCGAATTTCGTCCTCGCTGGGCATGGGCAGCGCCCGCTTGATCGCGGTCAGGTTCTTCTCCAGCTCGGCGGACTCGGGCTGCTCCACCTCGAAATCCTTCGTGCCGGCAAAGCGCGCCACGGCCATGTAATCCTGCACCGGCGCGCGATGGAACTTTTCCATCACCGGCCCGCCCACGCAGCTGCCCACACAGGCCGACATTTCGATAAAGCAGTGATGAATCTTGCCGCTCTCGATGTCCTTGAGGGAGGCCATGCAGTTCTCCGTGCCGTCGATGGCCATGCAGGTGTAGCTGGTGTTCTCCAGCGCCATGGTCTTGAGGATGCCGCCGCACGTCGGGAAAAAGCGCGCCCGACTGCGCTCCTCCGGCTCGACCTGCTGCTCCAGCGCGATGTTCTCCTCCTTCAGCCACTCGGTCAGCTCGTTGAACGTGAGCACCGCGTCCACAAGCCCCTCGTAGTAGGCGGCCTCGTCCTTTTTGGCGACGCACGGGCCGATGAACACGGTCTTTGCGCCCGGATAGCGGCGCTTGATGTCCTTGCAGTGCGCCTGCATAGGCGAGAGCACCTTGGCCAGATACTGAAGCTCGGCGGGGAAATACTTCTGGATCAGCAGATTGACCGAATGACAGCAGGACGTGATGATGACGTCCTTATCCTCCGCAGCAAGCATCTTTTCATACTCCCGCTTGACGATTGTCGCACCCACGGCCGTCTCCTCCACGTCGAAGAAGCCCAGCTTCTTGAGCGCCGCGCGCATGGCCTCGATGCCCACGCCGTCGTAATTGGCGATGAACGACGGGGCCAGACTGACGATCACCGGATCGCCGCTGCGCAGGAAAACCTTCACCTTCTCCGTCTCATCGACGATCTGCTTGGCGTTCTGCGGACACACCACGAAGCACTGCCCGCACAGTATGCACTCGTTGCCTATGATATAGGCCTGATTGCCGGAGAAGCGAATGGACTTGACGGGACAGTGACGAATACACTTGTAACAGTTCTTACAGTTGGATTTTTTCAGAGTCAGACAATCCATTGAACCTGCTCCTTTCCCTCTCGCGTTCTGGATGGGAAAAACGCCGCCTGTGCGCATAAACTGCTGCATATTCCTTTTTTCCCCTCCGTCGATCACGAAATTTTCTTGCTTAAAAAGGCCAGCGACAGCGCCATGTTCTCATACTGGATCAGCACGCTCTCCGGCGCCGACAGCGTGCGGGGCGCAAAGCACCAGATCGCGCTCACGCCGCACTCAACCAGCCGGTCGCAGGCCGCCTGCGCGCTCTTCTCCGGCACGGTGATGATGCCAATGCGCGTCTCGTGCTGACGGCAGTATGCGCGCATCATCTCCAGCGGATAGACCGGCTTGCCCGTGGCGCTCAGCGTCTCCTCCGTTACCGCAACGTCGAACGCCGCGGCCACGTTCAGCCCGTATTCGGCAAAGCCGCGATAATCGAGCAGCGCCCGCCCGAGCTTGCCCGCGCCCACAATCACCACGTTCGTACACGCGCCCGAAAGATAGTCCTCCAGCGCTGCTATGAGATCGCCCACGTTGTAGCCCGTCTTGGGCCGTCCTTCGCCGCTGACCGCGCCCAGATCCTTGCGCACCTGAACTTCGCCCAGACCAAGCGCGCGCGCCAGCTGCGTGGCGGATATATTCTCGGCGTCGTGCGCCGCGCTTTTCAAATATTTCAGATAGAGCGGAATGCGCCCCATCGTTGCCCGCGATACGTCCAACCGCTTCGTAATGCTCCGCCTCCTCTCCGCGCCTGCGCGCGTCATTCGTATCGAATGGATATTAATCAGGAGATTGATAAAGAGCCGCCCTCCGGCCATCGGGCAAAAGGGCGGCCTTCCCATGAATTATTCTATGCGTCGATCGATCAGACCATCTCTTCGGGATGGAACACTTCGTCGAAGCGCTCGGGAGTCAGGAAGCCCAGCGACACGCAGGCCTCGCGCAGCGAGATGTTGTCGTGATAGGCCTTCTTGGCGGTCTTGGCCGCGTTCTCATAGCCGATATAGGGATTGAGCGCGGTGACCAGCATCAGCGAGTTGTGCAGGTTGTGGTACATCTTGTCGCGGTTGGCGGTGATGCCCGAGGCGCACTTCTTGTTGAAGGACACGATCGCCTCGGCCAGCAGGCGCGCGGACTGAAGGAAGTTGTAGGCCGCGACCGGCATGAACACGTTCAGCTCAAAGTTGCCCTGAGAGGCCGCCATGCCGACCGCCACGTCGTTGCCCATGACCTGCACGGCCACCATGGTGACGGCCTCGCACTGCGTGGGGTTGACCTTGCCGGGCATGATGGAGGAGCCAGGCTCGTTCTCGGGGATGTGGATCTCGCCCAGGCCGTCGCGGGGGCCGGAAGCCAGCCAGCGCACGTCGTTGGCGATCTTCATCATGTCGCAGGCGGTCGCCTTGATCGCGCCGTGCGCAAACACCAGCTCGTCCTTCGAGGTGAGGGAGTGGAACTTGTTGGGCGCGGTCACGAAGGGCTTGCCGGTCAGTTTGGCCACCTCGGCGGCGACGGTCTCGCCGAACGCCTTGGGCGCGTTCAGGCCAGTGCCGACGGCGGTGCCGCCCAGCGCCAGCTCGTAGAGGGGCTTCACGGCCAGCTTCAGCAGCTCCGCGTCGCGCTCCAGGCTCGCGCGCCAGCCGGAGATCTCCTGGCTGAACTTGATGGGCGTGGCGTCCTGCAGATGGGTGCGGCCGGACTTGACCACGTCGTCGTTCTCGGCTTCCAGGCGCTTGAAGGTCGCGATCAGCTCTTCAATGGCCGGCAGCAGCTTGTCCTCGATGGCGAACACGGCGGAGATGTGCATCGCGGTGGGGAAGGTGTCGTTCGAGGACTGGCTCATGTTGATGTCGTCGTTGGGGTGCAGCAGCTTCTTGCCCGCAATCTGGTTGCCGCGGTTGGCGATAACCTCGTTGGCGTTCATGTTGGACTGCGTGCCGGAGCCGGTCTGCCACACGACCAGCGGGAAATGGCCGTTCAGCTCGCCAGAGATGACCTCGTCGGCCGCGGCGGTGATGGCCTTGACCTTTTCATCGGTCATCTTTTCGGGCTTCAGGGCATGGTTGGCCAGCGCCGCGGCCTTTTTGAGCAGGCCGAAGGCATGGATGATCTCGGCGGGCATGGTTTCAATGCCCACGCCGATTTCGAAATTTTCGTGGCTGCGCTGGGTCTGCGCCGCCCACAGGCGGTCGGCCGGTACTTTCATTTCACCCATGGAGTCATGTTCGATGCGGTATTCCATTGTTGGGGTTCCTCCTGTTTTGATGCGTATGGCGCACAAATTTATGTGACAGAGACGATGCTCAATGAAGCGGTCGTCTCCTTCACGCCTTTTAAGCGGGTCAGATGGTCAGACCCTTGATGATGCCTTTGAGCGTATCGGCGCTTGCGCGCAGACGGGCGACCTCATTGTCGGTCAGCGGCACGAGCACCTTGCCGTTCACCTGCTTGTTGCCCACGAGGTTGAGCGTGCTCAGGCACACGTCGTCGATGCCGTATTCGCCGTGCATCATCGTGGAGACGGTCATGGTGGTGTCCATGCCGTTCAGAAGGCACTTGATGATATGGCAGACGGAAATCGACACGGCATAGAACGTCGCGCCCTTGCGCGCGATAACGCGGCCGCCCGACTTCTTGACGTACTGCTCGATCTCGTCGTAGTCCATCGCCGGATTCTCCAGCGGAGAATGGCCCAGCACCTTCTGGCACTCGTCGATCGGCACGTTGGACACATTGGCCACGGACCACGGAATAAACGCCGAATCGCCGTGCTCGCCGAACACATAGGCATGGACGTTGCTCTGGCTGATGCGGAAGTATTCCGAAATGCGCGCGCGCAGGCGGGCGGTGTCGAGGATCGTGCCCGAGCCGATGATGCGGTTCTCCGGAATGCCGGACAGCTTGGTGAAGGTGTAGGTCAGTATGTCGACCGGATTGCTGACGATGATGTAGGTGGCGTCGGGCGCCTGACGGGTGATTTCCGGAATGATCGACTTGGTGATGCCCACGTTGATCTGCGCCAGCTCCAGACGGGTCTGGCCGGGCTTTCTGGCGATGCCGGAGGTCAAAACGACGATGTCGGAATTCTTCGCGTCCTCATAGGTGCCGGCATACACCGAGCAGGCGCCGAAGAACGGCGCGCCCTGGCGGATGTCCAGCGCCTCGCCCAGCGCCTTTTCCTGATTGATGTCAATCAGGACAATTTCGGAAGCCACGCCCATGATGGCCAGAGAATAGGCGATCGTCGAACCGACGCTGCCCGTGCCAATAATCGAAACCTTAATCATAAAGCACCCTCCTCGCGTTCTTTGTTCGTATGTTGCTTATCCTTCCATTGGTGTATCGATAGATTTTCTATCGAAAGAGAACAGATCAGGACACAGGGATTATAAAACCGGCTTGAGGGATGAAGCGCTCCCCTGCGGAAACGCCCCATCCCATGGCCGAAATTGATATTTACTTAACCAGCGGCAGCACGGTCTCCTTGAAGAACGTGCGCGCCTTTTCCGCTTCCACGCGGTAGGTTTCGCCGTTCACGGAAACGGACACGCCGCACTTGGCGCACTGGTGCATACAGAAGGAGGCCTCGAACTTCACCTTGTCATAGAGGTTGTTCTCCTCGATCAGATGCTGGAAGGTCGCAATGATATTGTGCGCGCCATTGAGATGGCAGGAGCTGCCAATGCAAACGCGAAGCTCAACCATGTTATTCTTCCTCCTTATGCGTATAGTGAACGTGCAGCAGTTCGTGAACCTTGCCCTTGATGATGTCGTGATAGACGCTGGTCATGAGCGGGTTCTCCTCGGAGCGGCGGATGCTCAGCTGGCGATCGGCCTCGTACAGGCCCTTGCCGCGCTCCTTCTGATCCTGCACGGTGGCAAACGGCTGGCCGCCGCCGCAGACGCAGCCGCCGGGGCAGGCCATGATCTCGATGAAATCGAAATGCTCGCCGTTCTTCATGCGCTCGATGACCTTCTCGGCGTTGCCCAGGCCGCTGGCCACGGCGATGTGCAGCATGGCCTCGCCATAGGGCACCTCCAGTTCGCGGACGCCTTCGCTGCCGCGCTGGCCGGCCTTCTCGATCATGTGGAGCGCCGTGCGGGACTTGGAAGAGGACACGCGGCGCAGCACGGCCTCGGTCACGCCGCCGGTCACGCCGAAGATCACGCCCGCGCCGGAAACGGTCGCAAAGGGCATATTCACCGCTTCAGGCTCCAGCTCGCTGAACATGATGCCGGATTCCTTGATCATGCGGATCAGCTCCTGCGTGGTCAGCACCACGTCGACGATCGGCTCGCCGTCTTTGGTGAACTCGGGGCGCGCCGCCTCGAACTTCTTGGCCGTGCAGGGCATGATGGCCACATGGAAGGGCTTGCGGGAGGACTGGGCGCTCTGATCCTTCAGGATCGCGGCCAGCATCTGCATGGGCGAGCGGCAGGTCGAGATGTTCTCGAGCAGCTCGGGATGCTTCTTTTCGGCATACTGGATCCAGCCGGGGCAGCAGGAGGTGATCAGCGGGATGTTCCTGCCCTCTTCGATGCGGGCGAGGAACTCCTCGGTCTCCTCCAGCACGGTCAGGTCTGCGCCAAAGGTGGTGTCGTACACCTCGTCGAAGCCCATGCGGCGCAGCGCGGCCACGATCTTGCCCATGACGTTTTCGCCGTCGCGCACGCCCAGCTCGCGGCCCAGCGCGACGCGGACGGCCGGAGCGATCTGCACGGTGGTCTTGACGGTGGGATCGTCGATGGCCTTCCAGACCGACTTGATGTTGCTCTTGACAACGATCGCGCCGGTGGGACACACCACGGAGCACTGGCCGCAGCCCACGCAGGGCGACTCGGCGAGCGGCTTGTTAAACGCGGTGCTGATGATCATCTTGGAGCCGCGGAAGGCGAAGTCGATCGCGCCGACGTTCTGAACCTCGTTGCACATGCGCACGCAGTCGCCGCAGAGAATGCACTTGCCGGCGTCGCGCACGATGCAGGGCGAGGAGGTATCGTCGTCGCGGGTAGAACGCGCGCTGTTGGGGAAGCGAACGCCCTCGATGTTGAAGCGCATCGCCAGATCCTGCAGCTTGCAGTTGCTGTTGTTGTCGCAGGTCGTGCAGTCGCGGCAGTGGTTGGCCAGAATCAGCTCGAGGATATTCTTGCGGTAGCGGCGCAGGCGCTCCGTGTTGGTCTTGATGACCATGCCGTCGCGGGGCGGCGTGG
Source organism: uncultured Clostridia bacterium (assembly GCA_934631025.1). Taxonomy (GTDB): domain Bacteria; phylum Bacillota; class Clostridia; order Christensenellales; family Aristaeellaceae; genus Firm-10. Next base: position 10,561 of record CAKTXR010000002.1, on the reverse strand, counting down.
AACAGGCGGCGTCCAGACCGCCCTTCTCGTTTTCAACCATGCACATACGGCACGCGCCGTAAATGGAGAGATCGGAGTGATAGCAGAACGTGGGCAGCTTGATGCCGACCTTTCTGAGCACCTCGAGAAGGTTCTTTTCGCCTTCAATTTCAACCGGGATGCCGTCGACCGTAATATATTGCTTGTGCGTCATCTCTCTTAACCCTCCTTAATGGCATGGAACGGGCAGGTGCTCACGCAGCTGCCGCAGCGGATGCACTTGGACAGATCAATCGAGAACGGCTCCTTGATCTTGCCGCTGATGGCGCTGACAGGACACTGACGGGCGCACTTCGAGCAGCCCTTGCAGATCGCAGGATCAATCGAAATTTTCTTGAGCTTCTGGCAGGCGCCCGCCGGGCAGCGCTTCTCATAGATGTGCGCCTCGTATTCGGAGCGGAAGTTCCGGATCGTGCTCACAACGGGAGAGGATGCGGTCTTGCCCAGGCCGCACAGTGCCGTGGCGGAGATGGTCTCGGCCAGCTCCTGGAGCAGCTCGATATCGCCGTCACGGCCCTCGCCAGCCACGATGCGCTCGAGGATCTCCAGCATGCGCTTGTTGCCCTCACGGCAGGGGACGCACTTGCCGCAGGATTCGTTCTTCGTAAAGTGCATGAAGAAGCGCGCGACCTCCACCATGCAGGTGTGATCGTCCATGACGACCAGACCGCCTGAGCCAATCATCGCGTGCGCGTGCTTCAGGTTGTCAAAGTCCAGCGGCAGATCGAGATGCTCTTTGGTCAGGCACGCGCCGGAGGGGCCGCCGATCTGGACGGCCTTGAACTCGCCGTCGCCGCGCATGCCGCCGCCGATGTCGAAGATGATCTGGCGCAGCGTCGTGCCCATGGGCACTTCGATCAGGCCGGTATTGTTGATGTTGCCGGTCAGCGCGAACGCCTTCGTGCCGGGGCTCTTCTCGGTGCCGATGCTGGTGAACCAGTCCGCGCCGCGGCTGATGATCGACGGCACGTTGGCATAGGTCTCAACGTTGTTGAGCACGGTGGGCTTGTCGAACAGGCCGTGCTCGACCGTGCGCGGCGGCTTGACGCGCGGGAAGCCGCGCTTGCCCTCGATGGAAGCGGTCAGCGCGCTGCCCTCGCCGCAGACGAAAGCGCCCGCGCCGCGGTTGATGTGCATACGGAAGGAAAACTCGGTACCCAGGATGTTGTCGCCCAGCAGACCCAGCTCCTCGGCCTGAGCGATGGCGTTCTTCAGGCGCTCGACGGCCAGCGGATACTCGGCGCGGACGTAGATATAGCCTTCGCTCGCCCCGCAGGCGCACGCCGCGATCATCATGCCCTCAATCATGCGGTTGGGGTCGCCCTCCATGACGCTTCGATCCATGAACGCGCCCGGATCGCCCTCGTCGCCGTTGCAGACGACGTATTTCATCGGCTCCTTCTGCCGCTTCACCTGCGCCCACTTGCGGCCGGTGGGGAATCCTCCGCCCCCGCGGCCTCGCAGACCGGATCTGGAGATTTCGTCGATGACCTCGTCGCCGGTCATATCGAAGAGCGCCTTTTCAAAGGCGGAATAGCCGTCCAGCGCGATATACTCGCGGATGGCGGTGGCGTCGATATGGCCGCAGTGCTCCAGCACAACGCGGTTCTGCTGCTTGTAGAAGGGGATGTCCTCCTGACGGCGGCAGATTTCGCCCATCTTGTGATAGGCCAGTCGATCGATGTAGCGGCCGTTCTTCACGGTCTCCTCGACGATCTCCTCGCAGTCGGACAGCTGAACCTTGGTGTACAGCCAGCCCTGCGGATCGATGCGCACCAGCGGGCCCATTTCGCAGAAGCCGTGGCAACCGCTCTTCTTGAGGCCGACGGTGTGATCGTGCGGCTCGGCCTGCAATTCCACCTCGACGGGAATGCCGGCTTCCTGCATCAGCTCCTGCAGGCGGGCGAACACCTTGAGGGAACCGCCGGCCACGCAGCCCGTACCGCCGCAGACGATGACCTTTTCGGTCTGCAGCTCATAGGCTTCCTTCGCAATCCGGCGATATTCGATCAGATCCTGTCTGCTCTTAAGCATTCTTCGCCGCCTCCTTCAATTCCTGCAAAAACGCCGAAGCTTTTTCAGGAGTCATCGCGGGGTGAACGACGTCGTTGATGGTCAGCACGGGGGCCAGACCGCACGCGCCAAGACATGATACGGTTTCAATGGTAAAGAGCAGATCGTCGGTGGTCTTTTTCTTCTCGGAGAGGCCCAGCTCGGCGCGCAGGCGCTCGAGGATCGGCACGCTGCGGCGCACATGGCAGGCCGTGCCGTCGCAGATGCGGATGACGTACTTGCCCTTCGGCTCCAGAGAGAAGTTCTCATAGAACGTGGCGACGCTGTAGATGCGCGCCTCGCTCATCTTGAGCTCCTTGGCGAGATGCGGGAAAACCTCGCGGGGCAGATAGTGATAGTGCTCCTGAATCTCCTGCAGTATGGCGATGATATAGCGCTCCTCACGGCCGTGCGCGTCCAGGATCTTGTCCACCTGCGAGAAGTCAAACTTTTCGTTCATTGGGCTTGCGGCTCCTTCCTGATTCGTTGTGTCGGGGCTTCTGATCGCTCCAGTCAGGCGGCGACGGCGGGGAAAACCCGGCCGCCGTCGCCGCCTGAATATCGGGGAATCGCCTGTGATAATCTTCTGTACGCGCCTGCTTACTTATTGAAGGACTCGTCGATGGCCCTGGCGGCGGTCTTGCCCGCGCCCATGGCCAGTATGACAGTCGCCGCGCCGGTCACCGCATCGCCGCCTGCGTAGACGTGCTCGCGGGAGGTCAGGCCGGTGTCCTCTTCCACGACGATGCCGCCCCACTTCTGGGTATCCAGACCCTTGGTGGTATTCTTGATCAGCGGGTTCGGGGAGGTGCCCAGCGCCATGATCACGCAGTCGGCCTCCATCACGAAATTGCTGCCCGGCACCTCGACGGGGCGGCGGCGGCCGCGCTCATCCGGCTCGCCCAGCTCCATGCGCACGCACTCGACGGCGGTCACGCAGCCGTTTTTCGGGTCGCGGGGATTGTCGGGATTGTTGTAGCCGATGATCTTGACGGGGTTGTTGAGGAGCTTGAATTCGATGCCCTCTTCCTGAGCGTGCTCGACTTCCTCGCGGCGGGCGGGCAGCTCCTCCATGGAGCGGCGATAGACGATGCTCACCTGGCCGCCCAGACGCAGCGCCGTGCGCGCGGCGTCCATGGCCACGTTGCCGCCGCCCACGACGACCACCTTGCCGCCCTTCATAATGGGGGTGGCGGAATCGTCGCGATAGGCCTTCATGAGGTTGCTGCGGGTCAGGAACTCGTTGGCGGAATAAACGCCCTTGAAACCCTCGCCCTCGATGCCCATGAACTTGGGCAGGCCCGCGCCGGAGCCGATGAACACGGCCTCGAAGCCGTCCTCGAACAGCTCGTCGATGGTCAGCGTCTTGCCGATGACCACGTTGGTGTCGATCTTCACGCCCAGAGCCTTGAGCGTCTCCACCTCGCGGGCGACGATCGCCTTGGGCAGACGGAACTCAGGGATGCCGTAAACCAGCACGCCGCCGGCGGTGTGCAGCGCCTCGAACACGGTCACGTCATAGCCCTTCTTGGCCAGATCGCCCGCGCAGGTCAGGCCGGAGGGGCCGGAACCGACCACGGCGACCTTATGGCCGTTGCTCTCGGGCTTGACGGGCGCCTCGGTGCAGTGCTCGTTGTGCCAGTCGGCCACAAAGCGCTCCAGACGGCCCACGCCGACCGGCTCGAACTTGATGCCCAGCGTACACTTGCTCTCGCACTGGGACTCCTGCGGACACACGCGGCCGCAGACGGCGGGCAGAGAGGAGGACTGCGCGATCACCTGATACGCGCCCTCGAAATCGCCGGTCTTGACATGGGAAATGAATTCGGGAATATGAATATTGACAGGACATCCGCTCACACAGGGCTGATTTTTACAATTCAGGCAGCGCTTCGCCTCGTCAATGGCGACCTCCTGCGTATAGCCCAGCGCGACCTCGCTGAAATTGTGGGCGCGCACCGCCGGATCCTGCGCCGGCATCTCATGCTTTTTCGGGTTGACAGCCATGCTCGTTCCTCCTCACTGTTTGCTGAAGAGATTGCAGGTCTCCTCATACGCGTGACGCTCAAAGTCAAAGTACATTCTGCCGCGAGACATGGCCTCGTCAAAATCCACTTCGTAGCCGTTGAAATCCGGGCCGTCGACGCACGCGAATTTGGTCACGCGCTTGCCGTCCTGGTGCAGGGTCAGCCGGCAGCCGCCGCACATGCCCGTGCCGTCGATCATGATCGGGTTCATGGACACGGTCACCGGCACCTCGAAGGGCTTGGCGGCCAGCACGACGAACTTCATCATGATCAGCGGGCCGATGGTGATGATCATGTCAAAGCGCTCGCCCGCCTCCAGCATTTCCTTGAGCGGTACGGTGACGTTGCCGTGGCGGCCGTAGGAGCCGTCGTCGGTCATCATGATGAAATTGTCGGAACACTGCTTGAAATCGTCCTCCAGAATGACGATGTCCTTGCTGCGGAAGCCCACGATGCTGGTGACGTTCGCGCCCAGCTTGTGGAACTCCTCGGCGATGGGCAGAGCGATGGCGCAGCCCACGCCGCCGCCGACGATGCACACCTTCTTAATGCCCTCGGTCTCGGTCGCCTTGCCCAGCGGGCCGACGAAATCGGCGATGTACTCGCCCTCGTTCTTGTGGTTCAGCTTGAGCGTGGTCGCGCCGACAATCTGGAAGATGATCTTGACAGTGCCTTCCTCGGGATTGCAGCCGGCGACGGTCAGCGGGATGCGCTCGCCGTCCTCGTCCACGCGGAGGATGATGAACTGGCCGGGCAGGGCCTTGCGGGCCACCAGCGGGGCTTCGATCTCCATCTGGGTTACAGTGGCGTTCAGAGCCTTCTTACGAACAACCTTATACATTTCCGTCTCCCCATTGCTATTTATTTATTCCCCAGAGCGCGCGTCAAAAAGGAAGAAGCCGCAAGCTCCATCGAATCATAAGGCCGCATCCGTGAAAAAAGCGCCCGCTCCGGCGTCGCCAAAGCCCGACTTTCGGCACGAATATAACCGTTAATCCTTCGGGATATTGCAGATAGATGATTCTTGAAACGCCCTCGAAACCGCCACGTCAGAAACCGCCTCCGTGTTAACAGATAGCAATCCCTTCTGTGATCACTTTATTATATCACCGTTCGGACGGTCCCGGAATAATGACTTCATCATATCAGATATATCGTTTACGATATATCTTCACAGCCCGTTCCAATACACTCTTTATATATCCAGCATCCGCATCAGACGCGCATGCTCGTCGCCGAAGCAGCGATACAGGCGCATGGCGGCGGCCAGCGGCACAAGCCCCTCCACGCGCTGGCGCTTCTGCCGGTTCGTGCCGCAGAACAGCTGCAAATACAGCCCCGCGGCCTCGTCGTCCAGCCGGATGCGCGTCAGAAGATAGGTCACCGCCGCGTCAAACTCGGCGCTGCCCCGCGCGGCGTAGGCGCAGTCGACGATATAAAGCGCGCCCTCGTCGGTCATCAGCACGTTCGAGAGGTTGAAATCGCCGTGGCAGATGTGCTCGTCGGGCGTGAGCGAGGCGATCATGGCATAGAGCGAATCCCTGCGCGGTGCGAGCGCCTCGGTCTGGCCGATCATGTAGGCCAGCCGATCCTCGAGCGGGAACAGCTTGGGCGCGCGCCTTTTGTGAACATCCTTATGCAGGCGGGTGAACATCGCCAGATATTCGTCGCGCCGCTCCGGCTCCTCGGCGATGCGCTGAGAGAGCGATTTGCCCCGAATGTATTCGGACACGATCATCCATTTATCGCCGATTTTCGAGACGGAATCGACCTGGGGCACGTTCAGCCCCGCCTCGATGAGCACCTCCTGATTGAAGGCCTCCCGCAGAAGATCCGATTTCGTATAGGTGCCTGCGAAGGCCTTTAAGCATTTGCGGCCGTCGCGGTAGACGTTTTTGTCGTTTCTAACGGCTATCAGCCGATCCAGATTCATGCTTTTTCCCTTATCCTCTTTGTCAGTTCATGATTTCGCGCTTGGCCTCGCACAGCTTGGTGATGAACAGATTGTCCAGCCGCGAAAGCGCGTAGTTCTTGCGATAGATCATAACGTCTTTGTAGACGCGCTCGTTTTCGCCGCAGACGCGCTGCACCAGGCCGTAGTGCTCCAGATGCGCGTTCGGCACGGGCGACACCCACATGAACGTGCGCTCGTTGTTCGAGAGCAGCTCGAACTGGCTGGCGCGCTCGAACACGAATATGCGGCGGTTGACCGTATCGGGCAGCTCGACGCGCTTGACCTCGGACATGGGCAGCGAGGGCACGAACGGATCGGCGTGAGCGATCTCGATATAGTCGTTCAGATCGTCGTATGTAATCGTCTTGAGCCGCGCGAGGGGATTGCTGCGGCTCATGATCAGCACATACTGAAATTCCGTCACCAGCTCGTAGTTCAGATCCTTGGCGTCCATCATGCTCTTGTAGTAGCGGTCAAACTCCTCGGCATAGCGCACGATGCCCAGCTTGTAGTCCTCCTGAAGCACGTTGTTGAGCGCGCGCAGGGCGTTCGTTTCCTTGTAAAAGACCTCGATCTTGGGCACGTCCATAAGGCACTGCGAGAACCGCGTAAACGCCTCGGAGATATAGCTGGCGCGCGGCACGGAGATCGAAAAGCGCTCCTTGCTCACCGCGCCGTTCTGGAACAGCTCCTCAACCTCGTCCACCTGCTTCAGTATGCTGCCGGCATAGTTGACGAACACCTCGCCGTCGGGCGTGAGCCGCATTCCCCGCGCGCTGCGGTCGAATATGGCGATGCCCAGCGACTGCTCCAGCTCCTTGATGGCGCGGCTCAGATTGGGCTGCGCGATGAGCAACTCCTCCGCCGCCTTGTTCACGGAGCCGGCCTTGGCAACCTCCAGCGCATATTTCATGTGAAGCAGATTCATAGCGTCCCTCCAAAGCCCGATTTGTATATATCAGTTTCCATACCACTGTGCGTCATTATAAGTATAATGTTTTTTCCGTCAAAGGTCAACGGTAAAAGATGAGCATTTTGTGTAACGCTATGAAGTATATCCGTCATTTCCGCAAATTCCCCCTCGATCGACAGACCGTGCCGCTTTTTCGCACGCAAAAAGCGCCCCCGAACGCGATGTCACGCGTTCGGGGGCGCGGCGCGCCTTGTCGATTACTCGATGCCGGTCACGTCGTAGCCCTTGTCCTCGACCGCCTTCTTGAGCGTGTCGTCCGAAACATCGCCCGTCAGCGTCACGACGGCCGTGCCCTTCTCGTGGCTCACGGCGGCGGACGCGACGCCCTCGATCGCCTCGAGGGTCTTTTTCACGGTGGCCTCGCAGTGGCCGCACATCATACCGGTGATCTTCATCGTCTTGGTCATGGTTTTGTCCTCCTTCTCAGTGTGGGTTTCGGGAATATGTGCCCCCGCCTGCGCCTGCTTCTTCGGCCGGCCGGCGGCGTGCAGCTTGAACAGGTTCAGGCGCAGCGCGTTGGAGACGACGCAGAAGCTGGACAGGCTCATCGCCGCCGCGCCGAACATGGGATTGAGCGTCAGCCCCAGCGGCACGAACACGCCGGCGGCCAGCGGAATCCCGATGGTGTTGTAGAAGAACGCCCAGAAGAGGTTCTCGTGAATGTTGCGAAGCGTCGCGCGGCTCAGCCGGATGGCGGCCGGCACGTCGCTTAAGCGGCTCTTCATCAGCACGACGTCCGCCGCGTCGATGGCCACGTCCGCGCCCGCGCCGATAGCCACGCCGATGTCCGCGCGGGTCAGCGCCGGCGCGTCGTTAATGCCGTCGCCCACCATGGCCACCTTGCCCTGCTCCTTCAGCCGGCGGATGACGCTTTCCTTGCCCTCGGGCAGCACGCCGGCGATCACCTCGTCCACGCCGGCCTGCGCGCCGATGGCCTTGGCGGTGCGCTCGTTGTCGCCGGTCAGCATGACCACGCGGATGCCCATGTCGCGCAGCTCGCGCACGGCCTGCGGGCTGTCCTCCTTGATTACGTCGGCCACGGCGATCACGCCCAGCAGCCGGTCGTCCTCGGCAAAGTAGAGCGGCGTTTTTCCGGCCTCGGAGAGCGCTTCGGCGCGCGCCTTCACATCCTCCGGCACAGCCGCCGCACTCGAAATGAAGGCGAAATTGCCGCCCGCAAGCGCCCTGCCCGCGCGCTTTCCCGTCAGGCCGTTGCCCGGCAGCGCCTGAAAGTCGCTCACGTCCTCGGCGGTCATGCCGGTTTCTTCAGCCTTTTTCATGATCGCCTTCGCCAGCGGATGCTCGCTCTTATTCTCGAGCGCCGCCGCCGCGCGCATAAGCGTTTCCTCGCTCACGCCGGACGCGGGCAGTATGTCGGTCACGCGCGGCTCGCCCGCGGTGATCGTGCCGGTCTTGTCCAGCGCGACGATGTTCACGCGGCCGGTTTCCTCAAGCGAGGCCGCCGTCTTGAACAGGATGCCGTTCTTCGCGCCCAGTCCGCTGCCCACCATGATGGCGACCGGCGTGGCCAGTCCCAGCGCGCACGGGCAGCTGATCACCAGCACGGAGATGCCCCGCGCCAGCGCGAAGCCCACCGTCTTTCCCAAGATCAGCCAGACGATTGTGGTCACAGCCGCGATGGCGATGACCGTGGGCACGAACACGCCCGACACCTTGTCGGCCACCTTCGCGATGGGCGCTTTCGTCGCCGCCGCATCGCTGACCATCTGAATGATCTGCGAGAGCGTCGTGTCCTCGCCCACGCGGGTGGCGCGGCACTTCAAAAAGCCCGACTGATTGACCGTCGCCGCCGACACCATGTCGCCCGCCGCCTTGTCCACCGGAATGCTCTCGCCGGTCAGCGCCGATTCGTTCACAGCGCCGCCGCCCTCGATCACCACGCCGTCCACGGGGATGCTCTCGCCCGGGCGCACGACGAACACGTCGTCCTTCATCACCTGCTCGATGGGCACGGTCGTCTCCGCGCCGTCGCGCACGACCACGGCGGTTTTCGGTGCGAGCTTCATCAGCCCCTTGAGCGCGTCGGTGGTGCGGCCCTTGGAGCGCGCCTCGAGCAGCTTGCCCACGGTGATCAGCGTGAGGATCATCGCCGCCGATTCAAAGTAGAACTCCATCATGTAGCTCATCACAGCGTCCATGTCGCCGCGCACCTGAGCGCCGGTCATGGCGAAGAGCGCGTATGTGCTGTAGACGAACGCCGCGCTCGAACCCAGCGCCACCAGCGTGTCCATATTGGGCGCACGGTGCCACAGGCTCTTGAAGCCGCTGATGAAGAACTTCTGATTGATGACCATGATGACGACGGTCAGCAATAGCTGCGTTAGCCCCATCGCCACATGGTTGTCGTTGTAGAACGCCGGCAGCGGCCAGCCCCACATCATATGTCCCATGGAGAAATACATCAGCACGATCAGAAAGCCGACCGACCAGATCAGGCGCCGCTTGAGCACCGGCGTATCGTGATCCTTCAGCTGCTCCTCGGCTTCCGCGGCCGACGGCGCGCTCTTTGCGCCCTTGACCGACGCGCCGTAGCCGGCCGCCTGCACCGCCGCGATGACCGCCTGCTCACTCGCCGTGCCCTCGACGCCCATGGAGTTGGTCAGAAGGCTCACCGAGCAGCTCGTTACGCCCGGCACCTTCGAAACCGCCTTCTCCACGCGCGCGCTGCACGCCGCGCAGCTCATGCCCGTTACATTGTACTGTTTCACGTCTCTTCACACTCCCCGCCGCGATTTTGGCCGCGGCTGCCTGCGTATTATGTCCCGTTTCGGCTCATTTCATCAGCTTTTGCAGCGTGGCGACCAGCTCGTCGATCACCTCGTCGTGGCCCTCGCGGATGTCGTGCGCCACGCAGCTGCGGATGTGGCTGGCCAGCAGCTCTTTATTGAAGGCGTTGATCGCCGCGTTGACCGCCGCCGACTGAACCAGTATGTCGGGACAGTACGCGTCGTTTTCCAGCATGCCGCGTATGCCGCGCACCTGGCCTTCGATGCGGTTAAGCCGGTGGATCAGGCTCTTATATTCCTCCGGCGATCGCTGTTTTTTGCGCTCGCCGCAGTGGCAGCATCTCTTTTCATTCTCCATGGCGTTCACCTCGTTGCTCATATACCCCGTGTGGGTATTTTGATTATATACCCTCGCGGGGTATATGTCAAGGATGGAGACTGTAAATTTCCCGCGCGCCGCCCGCAATCCGCGCATAACAAAAGAGCGGCTCCGCTCTCATAATCGAGAACAGAACCGCTCTGCGCATGGCTGGCGATAAGCGCAGGCCGGCGCGCAGTTCAAAGGGAGAGGGTCGCAAAAGTCGAGCGATTTTCTCAGGACGCGGCGCTTGAATCCCCTGATTTTATCATCGCCGTTCCCGAAGGGAGCTTGAAACCGCAAAGATTAAAGTCTCGATTCTAGGCTTTCAACCGCTGAAACTGCCGCTCAAGGAATCTGGAAACGCACTCAAACTCGAGCGGATTTTTACGGCGCGGCGCTCAGGTCCCC
>CAKTXR010000001.1 GCA_934631025.1 uncultured Clostridia bacterium | reverse complement strand
ACTTTACGCCGCTTCTGACCAACCCGAAGCTGATGATCTTCGGCGCGGCAGCGCAGTTCGGCATATTCTTCACGCTCAGTCTGGCGGCCTTTTTGGGCTTTGACCTGAAGGACGCGGCCTCCATCGCCATCATCGGCGCGGCGGACGGCCCCACCTCCATATTCGTGGCCAACTTCTTCAATTCCAAGTACATCGGCGCGATCATGGTGGCGGCCTATTCCTACATGGCGCTCGTGCCCATCATACAGCCGCCGGTCATTCGCCTGCTGACCACGAAAAACGAGCGGCTCATCCGCATGGACTATCACCAGAAGTCCATCTCGAAGCGCACGAAGATCCTCTTCCCCATCGTCATCACGATGATCACCGGCATTGTCTCGCCGCAGAGCGTCGCGCTGATCGGCTTTCTGATGTTCGGCAACCTGATCCGCGAGTGCGGCGTGCTGGATTCGCTCTCCGAAACCGCGCAGAAGGTGCTGCCCAATCTGGTGACGCTGTTCCTCGGCCTCACAATCGCCACCAAGATGCAGGCCGAGTACTTCCTGACCGCCGAGACGCTGATGATCATCGGCCTGGGTCTGGTTGCGTTCATATTCGACACGGCGGGCGGCGTACTCGTGGCCAAGTTCATCAATCTGTTCCTGCCCGAGGGCAAGAAGATCAACCCGATGATCGGCGCGGCCGGCATCTCCGCCTTCCCGATGTCCGCGCGCGTCGTCCACAAGATGGGGCTCAAGGAGGATCCGCAGAACTTCCTGCTCATGCACTCCGTGGGCGTCAATGTTTCCGGTCAGATCGCCTCGGTCATCGCCGGCGGCCTGATCCTCAACATGCTGGGATGAGGTGATCGCTTATGTTCAACGTCAAGGCTCTTCTCGACACGCTGCCCTATATGCTCAAGGGCATGGCCGGCATATTCATCGTGACCGGCGTGATCATACTCTGCGTCTATCTGCTGAGCAAGCTGCCCGGCGGCAGCGAAAACTGAGCTGTGCAGCGCGCAGCGGGGCGGTCGATTGATTTCGGCCGCCCCGTTTTTTGCCTTTACAGCGCTCAGAAAGCCTGTTATAATGGCGGTGAAAATTGTGCTCTGAAAGGATGTTTTTATATGGCCATGATCGATCGGCTGCGCCCCGCACGGCGCGGCAGCGGCTTTACCATGGACGGCTGGTTCGTCTGGTGCGGCTCCGTGCTGCGCGAAAACGGCCGCTTCTATCTCTTCGCCTCGCGCTGGCCGGAGGAAACCGGCTTCCCCGCAGGCTACATGACCCATTCCGAAATCGTGCTGGCCGAGACCGACTCGCTGGACAGGCCCTTTCGCTATGTCAAAACGCTGCTGCCCGGCCGCGGCGATCAGCACTGGGACGGCGCGATGACCCACAACCCGTTCATCATGAAGATAAACGGCGAATACGTGCTGTTCTACATCGGCACGAGCGACGGCAGCGCGAAAAACCGCGCCATAGGCTACGCCCGCGCCCAGACCATCGACGGCGAATGGACGCGCAGCGAAAGACCGCTCGAGCTGCCGCCCGACGCGAACAACCCCGCACTGATCGTGCGAGACGACGGCAGCGTGCTGCTCTATTTCCGCGATGGCAGGCTGCGCGTCTCCGTGGCCGAGGCCGCGCGCTTCGACGGCCCCTACACCGTGCTGGCCGAGAACATCTTCCCGCAGGGCCGCGTGGAGGATATGTTCGTCTACAAAACGCCCGACGGCTACGAAATGATCGCCGAGGACGACGGCGGCGCGTACACCGGCCTCAAAAAGGGCGGCGTGCTTTTCCGCTCTCCGGACGGAATTCACTGGGACGATCAGCATCCCGAACCGGCCTACGGCTTTGACGTGACCTATGAGGACGGCGCGTCCATAACGCTCCAGCGCCGTGAGCGCCCCATGCTGCTGACCGACAATGGAAAGAACTACCTCTTCACCACGGCGAAGATCGGCGGCGCGGATAAGCTGACCGGCGGCCGGACATGGAACATGGTGCAGCCGCTGGCCGAGGAATAAGCCGCGTCAGCGCCGCACATCGCCCGGCTTTATGCCGAAATGCGCCTGAAAGCAGCGGCTGAAATGCGCCTTGTCGTAAAAGCCCAGCGCAAAGGCCGCCTGCTCCACGCTGCACAGCCCGCTCTCGAGCAGCTCTCGGCTCTTTTCCAGACGCAGCCGGCGATGATACGCGGCGGGCGGCTCGCCGGTCAGCGCGCGGAAACGGCGCGTGAACGTGCTTAAACTCATGTGGCACAGCGCCGCCAGCTCATCGGCGGCCGCCGGCGCTTGCAAATGCGTCTCCATATGGCGTATGGCCGGATAAAGCTCCGTGCCCTCTCCGGCGGGCTGGCGGCAGAGATCCTCCAGAAGGCGTATGAGCAGCTCCTTGAGCCGCAGGGACGAGCCGCGCTGCATCGACGCGCCCAGCAGCTTGTCCATCAGTTGGTGAACGCGGCCGTCCTCATCGCGCATGAGCACCTGCACGCGCTCCTCCAGCCGGCAGGGCGCGCCCGATTCGTCGCGCAGCATGAATTGCAGGCAGTAGCCGTCCGTGCCGCCCGCGCTGGTGACGGTGCTGAGATAGCGGCTGCCCGCGGGCATCAGCATGAGATCGCCCGACCCCACGTCGAAGGACGCGCCGCCCTCCTGAGAATAGGCGCGCGTGCCGGACACGGTGTAGAACAGCATATTGTCCGGCCGGCCCTCGCCGCGATAGAGCGTGCGGTTGCCGGCCGCCCAGTGCAGCGACAGCGCGACGATGTTCGTGGGCGAAAGATCCTCATAGCCCAGCCGGCTGAGCGCGACGGTTTTCATAACGTCTCCTCCCGTTTGACCGAAATTTACAACAAGAATGAATCCCGCGTACATTATAGCACGCGCGCTGGCGGCGTACAATAGAGCCAGCAAATTGATTTCAAGGAGGAACAAACGATGATCCGCGTTACAGTCTGGAACGAAAACGTCCACGATCAGGAAGCCGCGATCAAGGCAATCTATCCAAACGGCCTGCACGGCGCGATTGCGGACGCACTGCGCGAGGATGAGGAAAAGCGCTTCAGCGTGCGCACCGCCACGCTCGACCAGCCCGCGCAGGGCCTGCCGGACGAAATTCTAAACGACACCGACGTGCTGTTCTGGTGGGGGCACGTTCGGCACAACGACGTATCGGACGAGCTGATCGAGCGCATCGCCCGCCGCGTGCGGGACGGCATGGGGCTGATCGTGCTGCACTCCGGACACTATTCGAAGCTGTTCCGCCGCCTGATGGGCACGGAATGCCGCTCGAAATGGTGGGAAAACGGCGATCACGAGCGCATATTCACCGTCATGCCCGGCCATCCCATCGCCGCGGGGCTGCCCGAGTTCTTCGAGCTGCCCATCGAGGAGACCTACTGCGAGCATTTCAACATCCCCACGCCCGACGAGCTGGTGTTCATCAGCTGGTTCTCCGGCGGCGCTGTGCTGCGCAGCGGCTGCTGCTATCATTACGGCGCGGGCAAGATCTTCTACTTCCAGCCCGGCCACGAGGCCTATCCCACCTATCAGGACAAGAACATCCGCCATGTGCTGCGCAACGCCGCGGCCTGGGCGGCTCCCTCGGGCGGCGCGCCGGTCTACGGTCAGTTCACGCCCATGGAGACGAAATAAGGAGGGTCATCGCTATGCACAATCCCATTCAGATCGGTATCATCGGCGTGGGCGGCATCGGCGTCGGCGCGCATATGGGCGGCTATCAGAACGCTCAGGGCGCAAAGGTGATCGCGATCTGCGACGTGAATCCCGCGCGCCTGAAGGAAATCGGCGACAAATTCGGCATTCCGGAGGCTCTGCGCTTTAACGACTACCACGATCTGCTCGCCTGCGGCGAAGTGGACGCGGTGGACATCTGCACCCCCAACGACAGCCACTGCACCATCGGTCTGGCCGCCGTAGAGGCCGGCAAGCCCTTCAACATTGAAAAGCCGCTGGGCGTCTCCATCGAGGAGACCGAAGCGCTGCTCAAGGCCGCCGACGAGAAGCACGTCAAATCGCAGATCTGCTTTTCCTATCGCTTCTTCCCCGCCGTGCGCTATGCCAAAAAACTGATCGACGAGGGCAAGATCGGCCGCATACACAGCATCTACGCCAGCTATCTCAAGGACAGCGCCTACTGGGAGGGCCGCCGTCTGGACTGGCGCTTTGACGAGAAAATCGCGCGCTACGGCGTGAGCGGCGATCTGGCCGTACACATACTCGACACGGTACGCTTCCTCGCCGGCGATTACGACGGGCTGATCGCGCAGATGGACATCATCGTCAAGGAACGCAAGAAGCTGGACAGCGAGGAGATCGTGCCGGTCACGACCGACGACGTGTGCAATTTCTTCGCCCGAATGAAGAACGGCGCGTCGGCCACGTTCGGCGTGTCCCGCGCGGCCAGCGGCAACAAGAACCGCGTCCGCGCCGAGATCTACGGCGAAAAGGGCGGCTTCCGCTTCGATCTGACCGACCCCAAACACATGGAGATCGCCATGGGCGGCCACGCCGAAATGGAAGAGATCGAAATTCCCGACGAATATCGCTATCCGCAGCAGCAGTCCTTCATCGATCTGCTCAATGGAAAAGAGGATCCGTGGCGGCCGCAGCTCAGGGACGGCGTGAAGCTCCAGTACGTCCTCGAAGCGCTGATGGAATCCGCCGGGAAGGATCAGTGGGTGAAGATCAAAGGCTGACAAAAAACGCGTGCCGCCGATTCGCATGGAACCGACGGCACACGCCTATTTATACGCTCGTTTAACCGCTCGAAGCCCGGCCGCCCTCAATAGAGCGACCGGGTGATTTGATTTGTGGAGACTTTGGAATTATTCCGCAGCCTTGTCGGCGCTCTCCTCAACGGTGAAGGCGGGGATCACGCCGCCGGCGTAGGCTTCGTTGTTCAGCATGAAGTCATACACCTTCTGGCTGCACAGGCAGGTGCGCAGAGCCTCGACCCAGTCCGCGTCCACATCCTCCTGACGGACGACGACGTAGTTGGTGTAGGTCTTGCCGGCCTCGGAATCGGCGGCCTCGAGGAATATGGCGTCCTTGGCGGGGCTCAGGCCGGCGTCCAGGGCGAAGTTGCCGTTGATGACGGCGATGTCGACGTCCTCAAGCATGGTGGGCAGCAGGTTGGCGTCCACTTCCTTGATGTCGAGGTTCTTGGGATTCTCAACGACGTCCAGCACGGTCAGGGAAGAATCGACGGTCGCGTCCTCGGGCAGCTTGATCAGGCCGGCCTCCTGCAGGAGCAGCAGGGCGCGGGTCTCGTTGGAGGGGTCGTTGGTCACGGCCACAACCGCGCCGTCGGCCAGATCCTCCAGCGTCTTGGTCTTGCCGGCGTAGATGCCGTAGGGCTCATAGTGAACGCCGATCACCGGAACGAGCTTCTCATCGTCGGAAACGGTGGCGTTGTAGGCGTTCAGATAGGGCAGATGCTGGAAATAGTTGGCGTCCAGCTGCTTGTCGGCCAGCGCCGGATTGGGCAGCGGATACTCGGTAAAGGTGATGATCTCAAGGTCATAGCCCAGAGCGGCCATGTCGTCCTTGATCAGCTCAAGCACTTCCTGATGGGGGGAGGGCGTAGCGCCGATCACGACGGTCTTTTTCTCCTCGGCCAGAGCGCAGCTGGCAACGGACAGCACGAGCAGAGCGGCGAGCAGCAGGGAAACGAGTTTCTTCATGGGGACAACCTCCTTCAATAAAATAAGGAATATATGATAAGCGGCGAGAGCTTCATGGCGAATGAAACGTAGGCCCTCACGCGCAACGGAAACGCATTAAGGATTTCAGCGATGGCGGTGATCCAGCGCCTTGGTGAGAATGTTGCCGATCAGCTGGAATACCTGCACCAGCACGACCAGCGCGATGGACGCGGCGTACATCACGCCGTATTCGCGGCGGTTAAGGCCGTAGGTGATGGCGATCTTGCCCAGACCGTCGCCGCCGGCCGCGCCCGCCATGGCCGTGTAGGCCAGTATGGTGGTCACACAGATGGCCGCGCCGCTGATCAGCGAGGGCAGCGCTTCGGGAAGAAGCACCTTGCGGATGATCTGCATCGTGGTGCTGCCCATGGACTGCGCCGCCTCGATCAGGCCCGCATCCACCTCGTTGAGCGAGGATTCGACCATGCGCGCCACGAACGGGAACGCGCTCACGAACAGCGGAAAGATGATCGACCGCGTGCCGACCGACGTGCCCATAACCACGCGCGTGACGGGAAAGAGCATGACCAGCAGTATGATGAACGGCACGGAGCGGAGGAAATTGATCACAACGTCCAGCACCTTGTTGAACGTCGGCAGCGGCTTGATGCCGCCCTTGCGGGTGATGACCAGCAGAACCCCCAGCGGCAGACCCACCACATAGGCCAGTATCGTGGCCGGAATGGTCATATACAGCGTATCGACGAAGCCCTGCTGGACGAGCATCCAGATTTTTTCAGCCGTCATTACAGATGCACCTCCTCAGCCGTCAGCCCCATATCGCGCAGCGTGGTGATCAGCTTGCTGCGGTCCTCATAGGAGGCGGGCATTTCCAGCATCATCTGGCCGTAGCGCTTGCCGGAAATCTGCTTGACGTCGGCGGAGAGTATGTTGACCGCCATGCCGGTTTTAAGAATGAAGTTGGAGAGAATCGGCTCGTCGACCGATTCGCCGTCGAACACCAGCCGGATGGCCTCTTTGTATTCGCCGCTGTCGTCCTCCTCGTCCACGATGCCGAACAGGCGGCGGCCGGCGGCGCTGCGCGTGTGGGTGAACACCTCGTCCACATCGCCCTCCTCGACGATCCTGCCGCCGTCGATGATGGTCACGCGGTTGCAGATCTGGCGAATGACCGCCATCTCGTGCGTAATGACCACCACGGTGATGCCCAGCCGGCGATTGATGTCCTGAAGCAGCGAGAGGATCGACTGCGTGGTCATCGGGTCGAGCGCGCTGGTGGCCTCGTCGCACAGCAGCACCTCGGGATCGGAGGCCAGCGCCCGGGCAATGGCCACGCGCTGCTTCTGGCCGCCGGACAGCTGCGCCGGATAGGCGTTCGCCTTGTGGGACAGCCCGACGATCTCCAGCAGCTCCTCGACGCGCTTGTTGGCCTTGGCCTTGGGTACGCCGGCGATCTCCAGCGGATAGCGGACGTTGCGCGCGACGGTCTTTTGCATCAGCAGGTTGAACTGCTGAAAGATCATGCTCACGCGCTTGCGCATGGCGCGCAGGTTCTTCTCGTTCATCGCCAGGATGTCCTGTCCGTCGATGAGGATGCGTCCCTCTGTCGGCGTGTCCAGGCGGTTGATGCAGCGGATCAGCGTGGACTTGCCCGCGCCGCTCATACCGATGATGCCGTGAATATCGCCCTTGCGAATGGTCAGGCTCACGTCGTCCAGCGCCGCGACGGCGGAGGCTCCGCTGCCATACACCTTCTTGAGGTGCTCTATGCAGATCATGGGATTGTCCGGCATAGCCTTCACTTCCTTAATCGTATTGAAAAGCACAATCTCTTAATTGCCGAGTATTATACCATGCTGGTATGTTATACATACGAACAACGCGGTTATTTTTGCGCTAATTCATCACGCGCCGCTTTTTGACAAAAAACAGGCGGAAAGCACGTCCGCTTCCCGCCTGAATGACATTTGACCGGTTCGTCAAAAAACGGTGTCATCCCGGAATGTGGGAAACGGACACGCGGCGCATGCACATCAGGCTATTCATCTGAGCGAACATGGACTTCTTCATGACCCTTTCCCCTTTCCTTGAAGTTATACGCATTATAGCGCGCAAAAGGCGCCTTGTCAAGCCCTTTTGGCGAACTTTTTTGCCGCTAACCGCAAATTAACGTTCGGGTTTTATCGGCGTCAGGTTCCGATCTCCACGCCGAACACCGTCTTGAAGCCCTCGCGGCGCAGCGGCCAGAGATACTCGTTCGCGCGCGTGGGGTGTACGCGGTTGGTCAGCAGCACGACGTAATCGCCCGAAACGGTGTCGATCCACAGGCTGGTGCCGGTAAAGCCGGTATGACCGATGATATTGCCCTCCGGCCGCTGATGATAGGCGATCCACGCCAGGCAGCGATCCTCGCCCAGGAACGCGGTCTGGTTAGTGTAAGCCTTCTTCAGCCATTCGGGATCGAACATCGGATGGCAGGAATCGGGGATGATCGCGGCGCAGAAGCGGCCCAGATCCTCCGCCGTGGAGAACACGCCGGCGTGTCCGGCCACGCCGCCCAGCATCTCGCAGGTCTCGTCATGGACGCGGCCGCGGCGGGGCTTGTCGGTACCGGGGCGGATCTCGGTGGCGGCGAAGTGCGCGTCCTGCGGCGGCAGATAGCCGGTCGAGGGCATTCCCAGCTCGTCGAAAATCTCGCGCGCGACCTGATCCTGAGGCTTGCCATACGCCTCGGCGATGATCTCGCCCAGGAATATGAACGACAGATCGCTGTAGAGCACCTGACCGCCCAGCGGCTTGACGGGCTGAAGCGAGAGCAGGCCGTCTATGCGCTCCTGCCGCGTCTCGCCGAAAATGTCCGGCCACATATCGGGAATGAAGCCGGCGGTATGGGTGAGCAGATTCCACAGCGTCACCTCGCGCAGCGCCGGATGCATCGGCCTGTGCAGCATATCGGGCAGCTTCGTGTCCAGCGTGAGCCTGCCGGATTGCAGCAGCAGCATGATCGCCGGCCATGTGCCGGTCAGCTTGGTCAGCGAGGCGATGTCAAAGCGGGTATCCGGACGCATTTTGTCGCGCTCGGGGATGATCTGCGCCCAGCCGTAGGTCTCGTGCAGCATGGTCTCGCCACGGCAGCCCGCCAGCAACACCGCGCCGGGGATCTTCTCCTCCTCGACGGCTCTGCGCATATCCGCCGCGAAGCGTTCCACATTTTTAAGCTCCATGTCCTTCCTCCTCAATGCGAATCGGGCGCCCCCAATGCGGAGACGCCCTGTAACATTTTTTAGAAGCGGCCACCCATCTTCTTGAGCGTGTTCAGGCTGTATTCGACGCAGGCCATGGAATCGCCCTCGGGCGCGTTGTCCTGCTCGATGAACACATACTCCACGCCGCATTCGTCGCAGGCGGGGATGATCGCGCCGAAGTTCAGATTGCCCTTGCCGATGGGCGCGATGACGTTGGCGTTGTCCGCGCTGCCGTTCATGTCCTTGATGTGAGAGGTCACCATGCGTCCCTTCATTTTGTGCAGCATATCGATGGGGTTCGCGCCGCCGCGCTGCACCCAGAACAGATCCAGCTCGAAATAGAGGTTCTCGTCGCTGTTTTCGGCCAGCATTTCCATGATGGTCTTGCCGGTTTCCTCAAGGCGCTCGAACTCATAGGCATGGTTGTGGTACATGAGCTTCATGCCCTCTTTGGCGAGCTTCGCGCCGATGGCGCTGGCCTCCTTAGCAAAGCGCACGATGCCCTCGGGCGTTTTGTATTCGCCGGGCATACCGACGCCCAGATAGCGGCAGCCGATGGTTTTCATGTCCCTGACGAACGCGTCGAAATCATCGCGCATCCGCTCATAGGAGGTGTGGATGGCCGGGCATTCCATGCCGGATTCGTCCAGCAGGGCGCGCAGCTCGGCGGGGGTGATGTCGCGGCTCTGGCCGGCCAGCTGGCAGACGTTATAGCCCATCGCCTTAAGCCCCTTCAGGCAGGCGAGCATATCCTCTTTGTTCTGGCAGTGATCGCGCACGGAATAGATCTGAAGGCCGAATTGGAGCTTGGTCATGGTCTTTTTCCTCCTTTTGTCCTGCGGCCCTATCAGAAGCGGCCGCCCAGCTTCTTGAGCGTATTCAGGCTGTAGAGCATGCAGTCGAGAGAACCCTGAGAGACGGCATTGTCCTGCTCGATCATGGCGTACTTCACGCCGATCTCGTCGCACTTGTCCATGATGGCCGCCCAGTTCATGTTGCCCTTGCCGATGGGCGCGATGACGCCCTTGTTTTCCCTGGAGCCGTTCATCTCCTTGAAGTGAACCACGTCCATGCGGCCGCGCACCTTCTCGATCCAGTCGAGCGGGTTGCCGCCGCCCATCTGCACCCAGAACAGATCCAGCTCGAACTGCACCGCGTCGGAGCAGTTCTCCATCAGCAGCTCGATGCCGCTCTTGCCGGTGTCCTCAAAGCGCTGGAACTCGAAGGCGTGGTTGTGATAGATGAAGTGCAGGCCGTTATCGCGCAGCTTCTCGGCCACCTTGCTGGCGCGCTTTGCGAACTCCAGATAGCCCTCGCTGCCGCCGCGAAATTCAACCGGCAGGCCGCCGATGCCCGGATAGGCGCAGTTCCACAGCTTGTGCTCGCGGATGACCTTGTCGATGTCCTCCTCCATCTCCTGGAAGCCGATGTGCGTGCAGGCGCAGGTCATGCCGGACTCGTCCAGCATATCGCGCAGCTGCTCGGCGGGGATGGCCCTGCTGTGGCCGGAGAGCTGGCAGCAGTTGTAGCCCATGGTCTTGAGCACCTTCAGCGCGACGAGCATCTCATCAGCGTTCTGGCAGTGGTTGCGCACGGAATACATCTGCGCGCCGATCTGGAAATTGGTCATGATCTTTTCCTCCTTGTATAAAGCAGTGATTGCCTTTGGTTACTTCGTTTCGGGGAATTCATAGCCCACCGTGCGGGTGTTCACAACAAACAGCGTTTTGCCGTCGCCCCGATACAGCTCGGAGGTCGGCGTACACTTGCGGAAATCGCAGTTGGTCACATACAGCGCGCCGCCCCTGTGATCGATCGCCACGTCGCCCGTCAGGCCGAAGCGCGCGTTGTTGAAGCAGCCGCAGCTGTCCATAAACGTCGCGCTGTGAATCTCGAACGCCGTCTTGCCCGTGTCGCCATAGCAGCCGGTGAGCACATTCGAGCCGCCGCAAATCCTGAAGCAGCAGGAATCGATCAGCATCTCGGGCAGGTTGTCGGTCGCCCAGTCGTTTCCGTTCGCCTGATCGTAAACGTCCAGCCCCTCCTTGCGGCGGCGGTAGAGTTCGCACCATTCGGCCTGCGTATAGCCCGTTTTCGGCTTCACGATACCGCCCCAGACATGGCAGCGGGTCAGCCGGTTGGACGAGCCGCGAATCTCCAGGCCGGTGGTGTAATCGACCACCACGCAGTCGGTGAAATGGCTGTCGCTCTTGTCCGAGCGGATGCCTGTGTTGCCCGACAGGCCGGACATCGTACACTTGCAATAGACGTTGGCCGCGATCAGCTCATAGCCGTGATGCCCGCCGGTATACAGGCCGAACTGTTTGCCGTTATGCAGCGCAACGTCCTTCAGCGTGAAGTGATGATAGCCCTCGATCCACAGACAGCTCGCCAGCCCCGCGCCGTCGATATCGCCGCCCGCTATGAACAGATTGGCGTTGTCATAGATCGCGCCCTGCTCGTCATAGACGATGAGGTCGTCATACTGCGCGCCGCCGTCCCAGTGGAGCACATAGTCCATCTCGCGCACAGCCTTCAAATGCGCGCCGCTGTGCAGCATCAGCAAGCAGAAATTGTCGATATAAATCGGCGACGCAATCTCGTATTCTCCCCGCGGGATATACAGTACGGCGCCCTCCGCATCGCGAATCGCCCGCATGATGCGCGCGGAATCGTCCCTCTCGCCGTCAAGGCGCGGATAGTCGGCCAGCGTCACATCGTACATGGCGGATTATTCCTCCAGCGCGTAGTGCGCGCGCTCGCCGCCGATCAGCTTCGGGCGGGTCAGCGCCGCGGACAGCGCGGCCTCGCCGATCGACTTCATCGACAGGCGGATCGGAATCGCCACGCTCTTTAGGTGCATGCCGATCAGCGTGCAGCCGATGTCCAGCCCCGCGTCGGCCTCGATCGACTCGACCAGCACGGGCTCCTTCATCAGCCGATAGGCCGCCGAGGCGCACGAGCCGCCCGCCTTGGGCCACGGCACGGCGCACACATCGTCAAGGCCGTATTTTTCGGCGGTCGCCCGCTCAACGGCCAATGCGCGGTTCAGATGCTCGCAGCACTGGAAGGCCGCGTCTATGCCCAGCGCGCGCGCTTCGTCCAGCACGGCGCCCGCCACGTCGTTTCCCAGTTCCGGCACGGAGGCCTTGCCGATTTTGCCGCCCGCGATTTCGCTCGTCGAGCAGCCGACTACGAGCAGGCGCACCCGCCGCGTGTCGGGGCGCTCCAACGTGACCAGCTCATGCACGGCCGCGCGCACGGCGCTATAGATTTCCGTATTCATGCGATGATTATCCTCTTTCTCTTACGCTCTGTCCAGCGTGATCCAGCGCTTTTCCTCGCTGGAGCGGACGATGTTCAGCACAAGGCTCAGCGCCGGAAACGCGCTGCGGCCGTCGATCCAGAACGGCCTGCCCTCGCTCAGGGCCTTGTAGTAGTCCTCGATCTGGGTGCTGTGGCCGGTGCCCCAGTAGCCCTTGCCGACGGTCTTTTTGTTGTCGCCCGCGTCGATGAGCTTCATTTCGCCGTCCTCGACCGAATACAGCTTCGGCCCGAACAGCTTGAGCATCCCCTTCTCCATGTGGATGTTGACCTCGACCGGCGAGTCGGTCACATTGTTGTTGGTGGTGTGTATGATGGCGCGCTGACCGCCCTCGTACATCGCCACAGCCATGGCGTTGTCCTCCACCTCGATCTGTCCCTCCAGAAGGCCGGTGAACACAGAGCCGCGCACGCGGTCGATCGGCCCGCCCAGATAGCTCAGCAGATCGAGTGTGTGGATGGACTGGTTGATCAGCGAGCCGCAGCCCTCGGTGGCCTTCATGCCGCGCCAGCCGGAATCGTGATAGTAGGGAACCTCGCGATGCCAGCAGACCGAGGCCGTCGCGCCCAGAAACGCGCCCATTTCGCCCGATGTCATGATTGAGCGGGCGTGCTGCACGGCGGGATTATAGCGGTTCTGGAAGATCACGCCCAGCATTCCCGCGCCTTCCATTTCGGAAGCGGCGATCATGGCGCGCGCGTCCTCTATTGTGGTGGCCATGGGCTTTTCGGTCAGCACGTTTTTGCCGTGCGAGAGCGCCTCTATTGTCACGGGCGCGTGCAGATAGTGCGGCAGGCAGATGTGCACCGTGTCGATCTCCGGCAGCGCGACCACCTCGCGCCAGTCGCTGTACGCCTTCGCGCCGGTCTGAGCGGCCGCCGCCTGAGCGCGATCCTCGCGAATATCGCACACCGCGTCGATCCTGACGCAGTCCATGTCCATCAGCGCGGCGATATGAACCTTGCTGATGCCGCCGCAGCCGATCACCGCGACGTGAAAGATTTTCTGATCCATGATGTCAAAACCTCCCATAGCTGCTTAGTTTATTCGGCCTTGCAATTTGTAAACGCATAGGCGGCGATGGACACCGCCACCGCCAGATTCAGCGAATCGATCTCCCTCGACTGGGGAATAAACGTGCCCTGCCCCAATGACGCGAAACGCGCCGGCAGGCCGGTCTGCTCGTTGCCGAAAACCAGCGCGTACTTGTCCGCATGACGCGGCGCGACCTCGCCCAGCGTCTTCGCGCCGTCCAGCATGAACGGATAGAGCGCGTGATCGGCATAGAGCGCGCGGTAGTCCTCAAACGTGTCAAACGTGCGCACGTTCATCCTGTAAAACGCGCCCATCGACGCGCGCAGCACATGCGGATCGAACGCGTCCACGCACGGCCGCACGATGGCGATGTCGCGCAGGCCGAAGCCCAGGCACGCCCTCAGCGCCGTGCCCAGATTGCCGCCGTCCGAGATCTGACAGAGCACGACGTGCGGCCTGTCGGGATCCAGCACGGCCTCGTATTTTTCAAACACCAGCGCGGCGAAGCAGTTGTCCTTCTGCGATTCGCGGCGAATCACGCGGTCGGCGAACTCCTCGCGCACGCCCAGCGCCTGACACTTTTCACGCAGGAGCGAAACGCCCTCGTTGCGCAGCCCGTCCGGGTGCAAAAGCAGCCGCCGCACGCTCTCGGGGCGCGCCTCGAGCAGATTCAGGCACGGAAACACGCCCAGCGCATAACTGTAATCCAGCTTTCGGCTGTATGGCTCCAGCTTGGGCACAAGCAGACCCTCCATTCCATTTTTTCAATCCTATCCAAGAATATAGTATACAACGAAAGGACGCGCTTGGCAATCGTTTTCCTCGAAATAGCGGCTATAGGAACGATACAAAGCGCATTTTTCCGCGTGTTATCTCTTCCCGCGCTTTGTTGACTCTCCTCCGGAAGCATGGTATACTTTACTTTGTTTTGATGTGAAAGGGACGGAAGTGCGTACGTCGCCGCCGTCCGCGTCCTGCAAAAGGAGACTGACAGACATGAAATACTATGAGCTTGCCTACACACAGCCCTATCTGATGACGCTGCATCCGGACAGCGAGATGGACGTGGCCTTTCTCGGCCGTCCGCAGATGACGCGCGCCTTCATCGAATACGGCGATACCCCCGCGCTGGGCCGCAGCGTCGAAGCCGAGCGCTTCGTCATCCATGGAATGCGCGTGCCCGCCCGCGCGGACGGCTATGCGCCCAATCTAGAGGACAACCCCGAAATCGAGGTCGTGCAGTTCGTGGCGCACATCCGCGGCCTGCATACCGGCGAGCGCGTCTATTACCGCGTCGCCTTCCCGGACACGCACGGTCTGCGCGTCGAGAGCGAAATTTACGATTTCCACACTGCGCCGGAGAAGGGACAGCCCTTCACCTTCGCGCAGATGAGCGACCTTCAGCTCTTCAAGCCCTGCGACCACACCATTCACCAGCTGGGCAGGCACAAAAACGACTTCATACTCTTCTCGGGCGACATGATCAACGGCGCGTGGCGCGCCTGCGACTGGTTCACCGTACCTGGCGCGTGGCAGCCTGAAAAGATGGTGGGCATGGCGTTCTTCGACATCATGCAGCGCCATGACGACGGCATCCGCCTGCTGCAATACATGCCCTTCTTCTGCTGCCCCGGCAATCACGAGAACGACGATCTGCGCATCGAGGGCAGCCGCGAATGGGCGGTGCAGCCTGAAAGGTACTCCTGGAAAATCTATATGCAGCTCTTCCGCACCTACTATCCCGAGCAGGAATACGGCTTCAACGGCAAGCGCTATTATTCGCTCGATTACGCCGATATGCACATCACCTCGCTGATGGTCGTGCGCTGCAATCCCTGGAAAACATGGGAAGCGCCCGGCTACATACTGCGCGGCGACATCGAGCGCGGCAGCCGTCAGGCCGACTGGCTCGTCAATGACCTGGAGAGCAGCCATGCGCCGTTCAAGTGGATCATCATGCACTGGCACATGATGAACCGCGGCGACGACACGCAGCCCTTCCTCTGCCAGCCCAGACCCGACCCCGCCGACCCGACGCGCGTGATCTACCCCGTGGACACCGTGGGCGAGTTCCTGCATCCGCTGTTTAAGAAGACGCGCGTGAGCGCCGTCAGCTACGGCCACAGCCACGTCTACGAGCGCTATCAGATCGACGGCGTGAACTACATAGAGGCCGCCTACATGGGCAACAAGTACGGCAAGCCCGACGGCGCGGTCAACCCCTCCGGCGTGCTCCCGATCAATCAGCAGCACGACTTCCGCTCCTATCTGATCGTCACCTGCGACGGCAAAACGCTCACCGGACGCGGCTATCAGGCCAGCGTCGAGCCGAACGGCTACGGCTATGAAGGCCGCCTGTTCGACGAATACGTCATCGCCGAGAAGCACTGACCCGTTCCGCACGCAAAGCGCCGCCCCCATGGGAAGCATTTCCCGCGGGGACGGCGCTCTTTTTATGGATTTTTATTCTTCGACGCAGACCATCTGATGGAGCGTGACCTCGGGCACGGTGAAGCACACGCGGCCGTCCTCATAGGTAAAGTCGATCGGCTGCATCTGCGGCACGAGCGTGACCTTCGAGGGCTTTTTGTCGGTGCGCAGCGCGACCTGCACATTGGGCAGCGTCACGGCGTCCTCTATGACCTCGACGTTCTTGCCGCGCTTTGTGGTGTGCGCGAACAGCAGGTGTACGATGTCGCGGCCCTCCTGATGCGCCACGGTCACCACGCCGCGGTCGGGCAGCGTTACGCGCACGCGTTTCTCGTCGCCCAGCAGCTGATTGATGGCGTAGGCCACCAGCTCCTTGACGTGCAGCTCGCCCACCATGGCGTAATCGCGGAACACCTGCCAGCCGATATAGGCGATGTTTCCATTGATGACCGCCGCCGGCTGAACGTCCTCGGGGTTGTTGGGCGTGTGCCGGTGAGAGCTGAAGAAGAAGGGCTGGCGGTTAAAGTAGGGATTGTTGCGCTCGGCGAACACCGTGCCGGTCACGTCGTCGATGTCGTAGGACTGCTCGTACATGACGTAGCTGGTTCTGCCGTTGACGCATTCGTACTCGGGGATCATGTAGGTGGCGGTGTAGGCGCTCTTGCCCACATAGCGCGCGCCCACGTCGAGCGCGAACTCGTCCTTATCGGCGGCCACGCCCGATTCGCCGGTCAGCAGCACCTTGCCGCCCTGCGCCAGATACGCCTCAAGGCGCGCCCTGAGCGCCTCGTCCACGCGGATGCGGTCGGGCAGTATGAGCAGCCTGTAGGGCGCAAAGTCGCTCTGCTGATCGATGATGTTGAACAGCTGCTTTTCTTCGAGGAGTATGCGGCTCGCGCCCACGTTCGCGTCGTTGCCCGCGCCGCTGCGGCCGTCCTGCATATAGGCCTCGCAGCTCAGCACGGCGATGTCGGCATAGTTGACCGCGCCCCTGACCCACTTCTCCTTCTTTTCGACCTGCTCGTAGGCCGCGCCGATGAGCCTGTATGTGCTCATGTTCATCTCGCCATTGGGATGCAGCTGATCGCCGATCGAGCAGCCCGCGCCCTGCGCCAGAGACAGGCCCGTCTCATAGATCAGCGCGTTGGGATGCTTGAAGCCGCCGAACTCGCCCCAGCTGGTGTGGAACTTGCCGGTCATGCCGAGGAACTCCTTGCCCAGCGTGCGCACATAGGCCGCGGACATGGGGAAGTGATCGTAGCCCCAGCCGCCGGTGGGCAGGCTTTCCAGCTCCAGATGCGTATCGAAATCCACGATGTCGCGGCGGCCGTGCGTGATGTGGCCGGCGTTGTGGAATATCGTCGCGGTGTCGGAATACTTGCGCACGGACGCTTCAATGCGGCGGCAGTATTCAGCATAGACCATCTCGCCGTGACGCGCAATGTCGACCGGATCGTCGGGATTCATGCCCAGCCGGAGCATGGACTTGACGCAGCTGGCGCACACGCAGCGGCGGGGCGCGGAAATATCCAGGAACACGCCGCAGGGATGATAGCGCTCCATGACCTCCTCGACCTGCGCGCACAATTTGTCCAGATAGGGCGTATTGTAGCACATCAGGTGATAGTGCGGCTTGGAGAACGTCGCCGTCTCAACGCCGTCGGGATTCACGTTCAGCCATTCGGGATGATCGAGCACTTCCTTCTCGTCGAAGCCCGCGGACAGATAGACCGGCGCGTTCACGCCGATTTCGCGGCAGGCCTCAAGCTGCGCGCCCAGCAGGTCGAACGTGAGGTTCGGGTGCATCCTATTGGCCGTGGAGGGATGATACGCCCAGCCGTGATGGCACTTGGAAAACACAGTGATGGAATCGACATGGCCGGCCTTGAGCGCGCTCTGGAACTGCTCCTTGGAAAACGCGCTGCCGATGCCGGGGATCTTTTCGGACGTGTGGAAATCGAGGTGAACCTGTCTCATGCGCATGGGAATGTCCCCCTTTTTGTCTATTGTGGGGAGCGGGCTGAAAGCGCGCCCCTCCCCGCCGTTTATTGCTTTATTCTTACGCCTTTTTCGTCAGCTCGAGATACTTCTTGACCAGTTCGTCGAACGTGGAGAGCGCCGTCTCGACCGAGGCGGGATCGGACATGTCCACGCCCGCGACCTTGAGCAGGTCGATCGGGTGCATACTGCCGCCCAGCGAGAGGAACTTCTTATAGCGCGCCACGGCCGGAGTGCCCTCCTTGCGGATGCCGGTGGCCAGCGCCATGGCGGCGGAGAAGCCGGTGGCGTACTTGTAGACATAGAACGCGCGATAGAAGTGCGGGATGCGCATCCACTCATAGGCGATCAGCGGATCCTGCTTCACAGCGGTGTAGTATTCGGCGTTCAGACGGCCGTATACGCCGTTGAGCGTCTCGACGGTCAGCGGCTCGCCGCGCTCGGCCATGGCGTGAGATTCGCGCTCGAACTCGGCGAACATCGTCTGGCGGAACACGGTGGTGCGGAAGTTCTCCAGCAGCTGCGCGATGAGATAGGCCTGCGCCTTGTCGTTGCCCTGATAGCGCTCCATCAGCTCGAGCAGCACCAGCACCTCGTTGGTCGTCGAGGCCACCTCGGCCACGAAGAGCGAATAGCCCGCGTCGGTGTAGGGCTGGGTGTGGTTGGAATAGTAGGAGTGCATGGAGTGGCCCATCTCGTGCGCGATGGTGAGCAGGCTGTCCAGGCCGGGCTTGTAGTTCATCAGCACATAGGGATGCGAATCATAGGTGCCCCAGGAATACGCGCCGGAGGACTTGCCCACGTTCTCGAAGGGATCGATCCAGCGTTCCTCGCGCGCGCGGCGCAGCACGGCCTGATAGTCCCCGCCCAGCGGATGCAGGCAGGACATCATCAGCTCATAGGCCTCGTCGAAGGGCAGCTTGATGTCAAAGCCCTCGCAGGCCGGCACGTACACGTCCTCCATGCCCATATAGCTCACGCCGATCTGCTCGCCCTTGCGCGCGATATACTCGTTGAGCACGGGCAGATGGCGATGCACGCTCTCAATCAGATTGGTGTAGACCTCCTCCGGCACAGCGTCCGGGAACAGGCGGGCGGCCAGCGCGCTTTCGTGCTTCGCCGCGTGGGCATAGAACACATCGGCCTTGACCGACGCGCCGTAAATGGCCGGAATGGTGGCCGAATAGCTCTTGTAGGTGGAATACAGGCCCTCGAACGCAGCGCGGCGTACCTTGCGGTTCTTGCTCATCATCAGCGGGATAAAGCCGGAATGCGTGATCTCGACCGGCTTGCCGTCCTCGCCCTCGACGGTGGGGAACTTCATGTCCGCGTCGTTCAGCATGGAATAGATCGTGTCGGGAGAAGAGCCCATCTCGCCGGTCATGGCGACGATGCGCTCCTCGGCGGCGGACAGCGTGTGCGGACGACGGCGTTCGATCTCGCTGAGGAACACGCGATAGTCGGAGAACGCCTCGCGGTTCATCACGTCCGCGAGATAATCGGCGCTCTTTTCAAGCAGCTCGGGCTGAACAAAGGCCGTGGCGGTGCCCAGCTTCACCATGAGCGACTGCGCGCGATCGGTGAGCGCCTGATATTCGCTCTTGCGGTTGTCCTCGTCGCGGCGCATGCGGGCGTAGGTAAAGAGATTTTCGACGAGACGATTCGCGTCGAAATAGGCGTCCAGCGCCTTTTTCAGCTCATCCGCATCGCCCAGTTTGCCCTCGAACGCCGAAAACGCCTTGAGCAGCGCCTCCGCCTTCTTATAATCCGCTTCCCAGGCCTCCTGCGAGGCGTACATATCTTCCAGCTTCCATGTATCGCGCACGTTCAGCTCGCTGCGCTCCGGTACTCTTTCGCTCATTGTCCCTTGTCCATCCTTTCATCATAGCATCGCGCGGCGAAGCGGCCGCGCATTCAATCTTATCATAGCACAAAACGGCTCTTCCGTCCACACTGCGCGCGAAATTTCGCTCCATATACGCAAAAGCGGCCGGCCCGAAGGCCAGCCGCCTGCATTATGTGTAATTGTCAGTCGAGCGATTCCGCGTAGCGCCCGATCAGGCGCGTGTAGGTCTTGCCCTCATATTCGCCCTGGCCGGACACGTCGGCATAGATGACGTAGCGCCCGCCGGTCTCGGTGATCTTCTTGCCGGACATATTCTTGATGACCAGATACTTGCCGCTGCCGTCGTCGGAGATGTCGATGACCAGCGTGTCGGGATCGTCGTCCATAATCGCGACGATCGTGCCCTTGCAGGCGAACACGCGGCCGTCCCATTCCTGCCAGCAATAGAGCAGGTTCTGATAGTCCATCTTCCACGCCTTGCGCGAGTACTCGTTGATGGAGGGCACATAGTAGATGTTGAAGCTGACGACGGAATCCTGCAGGCCGGCCTTCGCCGCGCGCAGCGTGATCGTGTTGTCGCCGTAATGATCGAACAGCGCCGCGAAGCTGAAATTGCCTTTCTCGTCGATACTATACGTCGAAGGATCATAGTTTGACTCGATGGTCAGCTGCGCTGTGGGATCGACCGCGCCGCGTATCACCATGTTCGCACGCTCGGAGGTAAACGCCGTGTTGGAGGCGATTTCCAGATCAATGTCCATCGGCTGGCGATAGAATACCAGATCCTCGCGCGTCTCAAGGTGATTGGGGGTCTGCACCAGTATCGAGACGGGGTTCTCGCCCTGAGGATAGACCGCCACGCTGACCGAGAGATTGCCCTGACGGTCGACCATGCCGGTCACGTCCTCGCCGTCCACCAGCACGGTGGAGCCGTAAACCACGTTCAGCTTGAGATCGTACACGGAGGACATCGTGGTGACGTATTTCTCCGTCGGGCTGATGATGGTCAATGGCGAAACGGGCATCTCCACGTTGAAAGAAACGATGGGCAAAAGCGTCTTTTCGCCCTTTTCTGTGGTCTGAACGGCGGTGAGCGAAATCTGCGCCGAGGCCGCGTTCACGCCCGCGATCTGGAACCACTCCGCGTCGGCCACCCTGACCACCGCCTTGCCGCCCACGACCATGTAGCGCTCGTCCAGCTCCTCGATGTAGATCATGTCGCCGTCGCGGCCATAGAACGTGATGGCGTGACCCGTCCGGCCGTCGTCCATCGTGACGACCTCCAATTCGGGCATCTTGACCGTGCCGTCCTCATAGCGCTTCTGCACGGAATACGCCTGATACCAGTAATAGGCCTTGTACAGCCCGAAGGCCAGTATGCTCAGCGAAAAGATCCAGATCAGTATGTGAACGAGCACGCGCATGGCGACGGTCATGGTGCGCTCCCATTCGCTCCGACCGCTCTCTTCCTTCTTTTCTCCCGCCGCGCGGCGTTCAAGCGGCGTGCCGCATTCCGGACAGACGTCCAGCCCGTCCTTCAGGTGCGTACCGCATCCCGGGCAAACCATGCGCTCATCTCCCTTCCCTGTTCAGGCGTTTATTCGCTGACGATGGTTCCATTCTGTATGCGCCAGGCCGCGCCGATTTCCGCCTCGGCCAGATCGCTCATGTCGGTGCAGGTGACGATGGTCTGTATGCCCTTGAGCCGCCCCAGCAGTTGACGGCGGCGCCTGGGATCCAGCTCGCTCATCACGTCGTCCAGCATCAGCACCGGCCATTCGCCGATCTCGCGGCGCATGATGTCCAGCTCGGCCAGCTTGAGCGAGAGCGCCGTGGTGCGCTGCTGCCCCTGCGAGCCGTAGACGCGCACGTCCATGCCCGAGAGTGTCAGCATCAGGTCGTCGCGGTGCGGGCCGACGCTGGTCGTGCCGCGGCGGACGTCCATCTCCCGCGCGACGCGCAGCGCCTTCATAAGCGCCTGCGCCGGCTCGTCCTGCGCGTCCAGAGAGGGTACATAGCGCGCCTTGAGATCCTCCTGCCCGCCGGAAATTTCGAGGTGATTTTCGTGCGCGGAATCGCTGATCAGCGCGATGAACGCCTGCCGCTCGCGCATGATCGCCGCGCCGTAGCGCGCCAGCTGCGCGTCCCAGTCCTCCAGCATATCGGAAAGGGAGGGCTTCAGGGCGACGTCCCGCAGCAGCTTGTTGCGCTGCATAAGCGCGTGGGCGTAGTGCTGGAGCGCGTAATAGTAGGAGGGCTTGATCTGGCTCAACTCCATGTCGATGAAGCGGCGGCGCTCGGCGGGACCGTCCTTGACCATGCGCAGATCCTCGGGTGCGAACAATACGCCGTTGACGTGCCCCATCAGCTCGCCGGTGCGCTGGAGCGCGCTGCCGTTGACCTTGACGGTCTTGCGGCGCAGGCTCGAGAGCAGCATCTCCACCTCGTGGCTGCCGTCGCGCTTTTCGGCCTGCACGAACACGCACCCCGCCTCCTGACCCCAGCGGATCAGCTCCTTATCGCGGGACGTGCGATGGCTGCGGCCGGTGCAGCAGAACACGATGGCCTCGAGCAGCGCCGTCTTGCCCTGCGCGTTGTTGCCGTAGAGCACGGTCACGCCCTCGCAGGGGCGCAGCTCGGCCTCCTCGTAATTGCGGAATTGCCGAAGTTCAAGGCGGGTGATGTGCATATCAGTGTCCCTCGCTGTCGTTTTCGCGCGGCGCATCCGGAGTGCGTCTCAAAAATCCTCCGGACTGTATTCCAGCGTCCTTTCCGTCCTCTGTCAGGCTGAAGCTCCCGATTCATCCCTGCTGAACCCGAAGCCCTTCGCCCTTACGAAAAATCCGCCCGGCCTTGAGCCTTTCCCTCTTTGAGGCACGCTCAATCCTGTGAAAAAAGCGGACGGAGAGCCGATAATCAGCCCCCTGTCCGCCGGAAAAATATCGTTTACTTCATTCGGGCCAGCGCCTTCTTGCGCTTTTCGCAGTTCAGCTCGCGCTTGCGCATACGCACGGACTTGGGCGTGATTTCTACCAGCTCGTCCTCGTCGATGAACTCCATGGCCTCCTCCAGCGTGGGAATGCGCACGTTGGTGATCTTGAGCGCTTCCTCGGCGCCGGCGGCGTTGCGGATGGAGGTCAGGTGCTTCTTCTTGCAGACGTTTACGTCGATGTCGCCGGGGCGGCTGTTGCGGCCGACGATCATGCCCGCATACACCTTGGTCTGCGGATAGACGAACAGAAGGCCGCGCTCCTGAATGTCGAACATGGCGTAGCTGGTGGTCTCGCCGGTCTCAAAGGCGACGAGGGAGCCGCAGACGCGGGTCGGAATATCGCCCTTATACGGCTCGTAGCTGTCGAAGATGGCGTTCATAACGCCCTCGCCGCGGGTATCGGTCATAAATTCAGAGCGATAGCCGAACAGGCCGCGAGACGGAATCAGGAACTCCAGACGCACGCGATCCTGACCGCTCATGCTCACCAGCGTGCCGCGGCGGCGGCCCAGCTTGTCGATGACGCTGCCCGCGTATTCGCTGGGCACGTCGCAGACGACCTTCTCCATAGGCTCGCACTTCTGGCCGTCGATCTCCTTGAACAGCACGACTGGCTTGGTCACCTGGAACTCGTAGCCCTGGCGGCGCATCGTCTCGATGAGGATGGACAGATGCAGCTCGCCGCGGCCGGACACGCGGAAGGCGTCGGTGCTCTCGGTGTCCTCGACGCGCAGCGACACGTCGGTCTGCATCTCCTTGAACAGGCGCGCGCGCAGGTGGCGGGAGGTGACGTACTGTCCCTCGGTGCCGGCGAACGGGCTGTCGTTGACGCAGAAGGTCATGGCCACGGTCGGGTCGGAAATCTTCAGGAAGGGCAGCGGCTCGGGCGTGGAGGGCGCGCAGATGGTGTCGCCGATCATGATGTCCTCAAAGCCGGTCACGGCCACGATGTCGCCCATTTTGGCTTCCTCAACCGGCACGCGCTTGAGGCCGTCGAAGCAGAACAGGCCGGTCAGGCGCACGGGAGCTTCCACGTCCTTCTCGCCATAGACGCAGCGCACGGCCATCTGGCCGGTCTTGAACGTGCCGCGCTCGATGCGGCCCACGCCGATGCGGCCCACATAGTCGTTATAGTCGATCGTGGAGACCAGCAGCTGCGCCGGCGCGTCCACGTCGCCCTCGGGCGCGGGAATGTGCTCGAGAATGGTGTCGAACAGCGGCCTGAGGTCGGGCGTGGGATGCTGCCAGTCCAGCGTGGAGGTGCCGGCGCGGCCGGACGCGAACACGATGGGGCTGTCCAGCTGCTCGTCGGTGGCGTCCAGCTCGAGCAGCAGCTCCAGCGTCTCGTCCACAACCTCGGCGCAGCGCGCGTCCGGACGATCCATCTTGTTGACCACGATGATGACCGGCAGATTCAGCTCCAGCGCTTTTTTGAGCACGAAGCGGGTCTGCGGCATGGGGCCTTCAAAGGAATCGACCAGCAGCAGCACGCCGTTGACCATCTTCAGCACGCGCTCGACCTCGCCGGAGAAATCGGCGTGGCCGGGGGTGTCGACGATGTTGATCTTAACGCCCTTATAGTGAACGGCGGTGTTCTTGGACAGTATGGTGATGCCGCGCTCGCGCTCCAGATCGTTGGAGTCCATCACGCGCTCGGCCACCTGCTGATTTTCGCGGAAAACGCCGCCCTGCTTGAGCATTTCGTCCACCAGCGTGGTCTTGCCATGATCGACGTGCGCGATGATGGCTATATTTCTGAGATCTTCTCTTTTCACAGTCAAAGTCAAAGACTCCTTCGCCTATCTAGATTGCTTCAATAACCTAGTTATTTTAGCGGCGGAGTATGTTCTCTGTCAAGTCTGCCCGTGTTACCATCACGTTTTTTTGAAAAGGGGACTCACAGGCGCTGCGTCTTTCCGGGCAGCGGAATCGACACGTCGCAGGCCGGATCGCGCGCCAGAAGCGCGTCCATCACAAGGCCGGCGTGGGCGTACGTCCACAGATCCTCCGGAACACGCGCGGCCTCCATGAGATGCGTCAGATAGATCTTCTCAGGATGTGCGGACAGCGCGAACTCGGCGACCTGATCGGGATAATCGCCGCAGGGATAATTGAGCGCGTTGGCGCGGCCCAGCCAGACGTGCATGAACAGATGCGTCGCGCGCCCCATGTCCGGCAGGCGCTTGCCGTAATCGCGCACGTCGGCGGGCATGAGGATGCGGTGCGCGCCGGTGTCGACCAGATAGCCGGTCTCCGGCACGCCGTGGGTCGTGCCCGCGTCGTAATGAAAGCCGGAAAAGGCGCGGATGACGATCCCCTCGCGCTCGAGCACATCGCCATCGTCGATCACCGTTTTGCGGCAGCCCTCGGGCGTCATCGACGCAAGATGCTCGGGCACGATCCACTCCACGTCCGGGCACAGCCGCATGACCTCGGGATCGAAATGATCGGCATGGCTGTGCGTGAGCAGCATGAAGCGCATCGTCGAGAGCAGCCCTTTCGCCCGCTCCCTGCCCAGCGCGCGCAGCGACGAATGATCGCGCGGCGTTTTGAACATCGGATCGACCGCCCAGCGCACGCCGCCGGTCGAGAAGATGTAGTTGGCCGCGCCCATCAGCCAGAACGCATTGTCCGTCCGGGCAAGGCTCCTTTCAATATCCCCGAAAATCTCCCCATAGCGCTCGGCATAGCGCTTCAGCACGGGATATTTGACGTTTTCCTCGCGCGTCATGGCTCATTCCTCCCCGTATTGAGTCAGGCAGTCCTTGAGAACGGCGACGGATCCCTCGAACGCCTCGCGCGGATCGACCTCCTGCCAGAAGCGGCCGCACTCCAGCTCGAGATTGTATATCCCCCGATAGCCGCAGCGGCGCAGCTGGCCGATGTACTCCTCGAGCGGCAGCTTCCCCGCGGTCAGCGGATAGTGCGTTGTGTGCGTCAGCGCGTGGATGTGCGTGTGGATCGCCGCGCTCAGGAAAGCGTCGTCCGGCAGATAGGGCGTGCATTCGGGATAGCTCACGAAATTCGAATACAGATGCCCGAAGTCAAAGCACACGCCCACATTTTCAAGCCCCACCTCGCGCACCGTAGAGATCACGCCGTCGCAGTCGACGATCGACAGGCCGCTTCTGTGTATGCGGTTATTTTCGAGCGCCAGTTTGACCGGCAGACGGCGCTCGGCGGCAAACCGTCCCCACGCCGAGAGCAGGCGCACGGTGGCGGCGCGGTCGCGCGTCTCGTCGCCCGTTTTCATCGAGTGAACGGTCAGCGGCACGATGGGATGATTTTCGGGCAGCAGCTCGAGCGCAGGGCGCAGGTTTTCAAAGAACGTCTCGGCCGGCAGCTCGTCCAGCGCGGCGTGTATGGTCACGGTCAGTCCCGCGTCCAGCACGGCGCGCGTGCAGGCGGTCAGCATCGTCGCGTCCGCGTGCGATTTGACGCTGCGCAGTTCCACCGCGCCCACACCCATTCCCCTGAAGGCAGCCAGCAGCGCCTTTATGCCGCCGTAGTCATCCAGCAGCCGCTTATCCGCCTCGCAGGCCGGATTCTGCGTCAACACGCCCAGCGGCAGTGAGGTTCCTATCATAGCCCATTTCCTCCAAACAAAAAGTATTGTCCAGCGTCCGCGCTTCGCCTGAAAAACGCTCCGGCGCGTCCCGCGAAATGGGGCGGCAGCAAATTCAGTCGTGCTTGTCAAAAGGCGCAGCGCTCAAATTCCCGCCTGCTTCAGCTTTAGAAAAAGCATAAAGCTCGGTGGCAAAAAAACGCGCCGCATTACATCCCCGCAATTTTCAAGACGCAGTTCCGCGCTGCCCGACAGAGATTTTCAGGCGCGGCATGGCTGGAATTGCTCCCGCGCCATTTCTGTGCGTATCCTCGGCAGCCAACGCCGCTTACAGCGCGATCGTCCGCCCCGCGCGCAGCAGGCAGATCAGCGTCTCCTTTACCGGACGGCCGGTCAGCGTCTCCAGCGCGCGCGCGTAAAGGCGCAGCTGCGGCTCATAGCGCCGTTTGAGTTCGTCCTCGTCGTCGGTGCGGTCGGTCTTGTAGTCGAGCAGCACCCACTGTCCGTCCTCGACAAAGCAGCAGTCGATCGCGCCCTGCACCAGCACATATTCGTCGCTATCCACGTCCAGCGCTTCCCGCGCGCTCATCTTGAGTGTAAACATCCACTCGCGGCGCGCCGTGTCCGCCTTCAGAAGCCGCGCGCCCGGCCCGTCCGTGAAGAACGAAACCAGCATCCGCGGCCGGACGACCTCGCGCATCGCCGGCGTGAGCGCGCCCGTTTCGGCCATATGGTTGAGCTGCCGCACGATCTCAGCGTGAATTTCGTCGCCGGAAAGCCCCCTGAGCGCGGCCAGATCGAGCTTTTGCAGCGCCGTGTGCGCCGCCGTGCCGCGTTCCGCGCCGGTCATCGATTCCGCGTCCTCCGAAAGGAACGCCGGCCGATCGAGCAGCTCGGGCGGGTGCGCCGGGCCGTCCAGCTCGCGCTTGACGCCCGAGGCCGTCAGCTTCATCGGGATCAGCACATCGCCCGCATGGGGATAGCGCCAGCGATAAGCCGCCAGCAGCTTTTCGTCCGGCTCGGCGGCCGCCGCTTCGTCAAAGAGCGCGTCCGCGCGTCTGGATTCCTCGCCCGCCGACGCGGAGAGCGACTCGCGCGTGATCATGCTCACGCTGACCCGTGCGCCCGAATCGACGATCGCCGCGCCGGCTCCCAGCGTCTCGCCGCCCGGCATGGTCATCACGGCGGGCAGCAGGACATCCAGCCAGTTCGAAGGAGAAAGCGCGCGCCGAATGCTCAGCCGTCCTCGACGCAGCTGCTTTTCCATATGCGCGCTGCTGCCGCTGAGGATCAGGCGATCCTTGGCGCGGGTGAGCAGGACGTAGAGTATGCGCATTTCCTCGGCCATGCCCTCGGAGAGGTGCTTCTGCGCCGCGGCCAGACGGGGCAGCACGTCGCGCCTGGAGACCAGCCGGTTGTCGATATGCTTGAGTCCCACGCCGGTTTCGCGGTGCATGAGCAGTTCGGCATGCGAGGAGCGCGTGTTGAACGGCCGCCCCATCATCAGCCCGAACACCACGGGGAATTCAAGTCCCTTGCTCTTGTGGACTGTCATGACGCGCACAACGTCGTCGTTTTCGCCCAGAACGTGCGCCTCGCCCATGTCCTCGCGGGAAGCGTTCATCTGCTCCAGATGGTTGAGGAAGCCGGTCAGGCCGCCCGTCTGCGCCGATTCATAGGCCGCCGCACGGTCGCAGAGTATATCCAGATTGGCCTGCCGCTGCGCGCCGCCGGGCATCGCGCCCACGCAGGCATAGAGATTCGATTCGCGCAGCACGTCGAATATGAACGAAGGCAGCGGCGTTACGCGCGAACGGGCGCGCCATTCGTCCAGCCGCGCGAGCAGTCCGCGCAGCCTGTGCGTCAGCTCGTCGTCCTCCCGCGCGGCGTATTCGGCAACAGCGTCGCAGTAGCCGCCGCCGGGATGCTTCACGCGCAGCCGCGACAGCTCCTCGCTGCTCAGCCCCATCGCGGGGGAGCGCAGCACGGCGATCCACTCCACGTCGCGCCGCCGGTTCTCGATCAGCTTGAGCAGCGCTACGGCCACGCGCACCTCGACCACGTCCAGATAGCCGCCCGACACGTCGGCATAGGCCGGTATGCCCTCGCGCTTGAGCACGGCGAGGATCTGCGCGGCCACGTCGCGCGCCTGACGGATCAGAATTACGAAATCGCGGTACCTGAGCGGCCGAAACGCGCCGGCCTTTGCGTCGTAGGTGGGCGTGCCCAACAGCTCTCGGATACGCCGCGCCGCGACCAGCGCTTCGACCTCCGCATCCTTCATGTCGAGGATCAGCCGCGCGGCTTCGCCGCCCTCGCCGTCCTCCGGCGGTTCGGAATCGTCCTCGTCGCCGGGCGCGATCAGCGTCAGCTCGACCGGCGCGTCCTCACCCTGATAGGCCGCGCCGCAGCGCAGATACGCCCTTTCGTCATAGACGATCTCGCTCGGCCCGCCCTGCATGGCGCGCGCGAACACGGCGTTGGTGAAGTTCAGTATGCTCGCGCGGGAGCGGAAGTTGCTGTTGAGCAGCACCAGCCGGCCGCCCTCGCCGCGGCCATAGCGCTCATAGCGGCTCTGGAACAGCGTCGGCTCGGCGCTGCGGAAGCGATAGATGCTCTGCTTGACGTCGCCCACGAAGAACAGATTGTCCTCTCGGGCGATGCGCGTCAGGATCGCCTCCTGAATGTCGGAAACGTCCTGATATTCGTCGATGAATATGTGCGTGAATTTCTCCCGCAGCGCCTGCGCCACGGAATCGTCCTCCAGCGCCCGAAGCGTGCGCCGCTCCAGATCGCCGAACGTGAGGATCGAGCGCTCGTCCTTCAGGCGCGTGTATTCCGCGTCCAGCCGCATGACGATCAAGCGCAGCGCGCGCACCTCCGCCGCCGAAGCCGGCAGATCCTCGATCGCGTCCGCAAGCGGCAGCGGCAGCCGGTCGCCCGCCTTCGAGACGGTCTTTTTGAACTCGTCGCGCAGCTTGCGGTAATACGCCGCATCGGGATCGTCGGCCGCGCCCTTAATCGTCGCCAGCCGCAAAAAGGACGGCTTTTCCAGCGCCGCGCGCAATGGCTCATAGTCCATTTTCAAAAGCGCGTCCACCAGCTCGCAGTCGCCCTTCGCCGCCTTGAGATACGGGAAGAGGAAATCGTTGCCCTGACAGAACGTGAGCGCGTCCTCCGCCAGCGCCGCCGCATCGGAGAGCACACGCCGCGCCGCCTCCAGCAGAATCGGCGACCAGATATCCTCGCCGCGCTCGAGCCGGCCGATCGCTTCGTTGAGCCAGCCCTCGGGATCGGGGCGGTCGGCCAGAAAGGCGTACAGCCGGAGAGACAGATCGCGCACCTGCTCGGGCGTGCGGTTCTCGGCCAGCGCGCGCAGATCGCCGTTTTCTGCGGCATAGACGGCGTTCATGGCCGCATCGAGCGCCTTGTCGCGCAGTATGGCGGCTTCGGCGCTGTCGGCCACGCGGAAGGCCGGATCCACGTCGGCGCGCTGGAAATACTCGCGCAGCACGTCGATGCAGAAGGAGTGAATCGTGCTGATGCCCGCGCATTCCGCCGCCTCGGCCTGCGCGCGGAAGCGGGGATCCTGCGCCGAAGCGCGGGTCAGCGCCTTAATGAGCGAGGCGCGCATATCGGCGGCCGCGGCGCGCGTAAAGGTGACGATCAGCATATTGCCGATGTCCGCGCCCTCGGCGATCAAACGCAGCACGCGCTCGACCAGCACCGTGGTCTTGCCCGATCCGGCGGCAGCGGCCAGGAGCAGATTGGTATGCCGCGCTTCGATGGCCTCCCGCTGTTCGCTTGTCCACTGCATGACGTTCATCCTCCGCGTCGTTTGATTTTCAGTCTGTGAGAAGAGATTAAAAGGCATATGCAAAGGGCCTTCGTCCCGAAATATGTACTCAGATAGATTATACCACAGCCTTCAGCGCACGGTCAATCGCGGCCAGAATTGCATAAAAAAACGCCTCGAATTCATTCGAAGCGATAAAAAGCTGATTTTTGGCGCTAGTAACCAAAGCCCATATAGGGGTCCCCCTAAGATTAAATATAGTATACGGCCAAAGCTGCGATTTGTCAAGCATTTCGGAGAAAAAAAGAGCATTTTTCCGCATCCCTCTTTTCCGACTGCCGCGAGGATGAGAGCGCATCGCGCCGCGCTTTGCCTTTTCGTCTGTTTTCTCCTATACTTATGGAGCGACTGACACTCAACGACCCGATTAAGGAGGAAGCATCATGAGTCAGATCGAACTGGAGCAGGTGTGCAAGAGCTTTACCTTGCGCAAACGGCAGAAAGGATGGCTCGGCGCAGTGCGCGGGGCCTTCACGCGGGACACGCAGACCATCCGCGCGGTGGACGACGTGTCCTTCACGGTGGACGAGGGCGAGCTGGTGGGCTATATCGGCCCCAACGGCGCGGGCAAATCCACCACAATCAAGATGATGAGCGGCATACTCACGCCCGATTCGGGCCGCGTTTCCGTCATGGGCCGCGTGCCATGGAAGGAACGCGTGCGGCACGTCGCGTCCATCGGCGTGGTGTTCGGCCAGCGCAGCCAGCTGTGGTGGGACACGCCGGTGATCGATTCGTTCGAGCTGCTGCGCGATATCTACCGCGTCTCCCCCGCCGATTACCGGCGGCGGCTGGACGATCTCACGGCGCTGTTGGACGCGTCCTCGCTGCTCAACACGCCGGTGCGCCAGCTCAGTCTCGGCCAGCGCATGAAGTGCGAGTTCATCGGCGCGCTGCTGCACGGCCCGCGGATTCTCTTCCTCGACGAGCCGACCATCGGGCTGGACGCGGTGACCAAGCTGGCGCTGCGCGATTTCCTGATCGATCTCAACCGCCGCGAGGGCGTGACCATGCTGCTCACGACGCACGACATGGACGACGTGGAGGCGCTGTGCCGCCGCGTAATGGTCATCGGTAAGGGGCGGCTGCTGTTCTCCGGCGGCATGGACGCATTGCGCGCCCGATACGCGCCGCACCGCATCATACGCGCGCGGCTGGCCGAGGAGCGCGCGCAGCTCGAGCTGACCGGCGCGCAGTCGGTGACGCTCAGCGGCCGCGACGCGCTGATCACCTTCCTCCCCGAGGAAACGCCCGCCGAGCAGATGATCGCCCGTCTCGCCGCCGCCTGTCCGCTGGCCGATCTCACCGTGGAAGCGCCGGACGTCGATCATCTCGTCGCCGAAATGTACGCCCGCATGGGCATGACGGCGTAAGGGGGCGGCGCGCATGAAAGCCTATATCGCCCTCTTCCGCCAGCAGTTCCTGAGCCGGCTGCAATACCGCGCGGCCTTCTGGAGTCAGGTAATCACCAGCATATTCTGGGCCTACGTTCACACGGCGATCATCGCGATGTTCTATCGCTTCGGCTCGGGCACGTCCAGCCTGACGCTCCGGCAGGCGATCGCCTTTATCTGGCTCAAGGAGATCGCGTTCACGCTGCTGCCCGGCATCGGCATGAACATGGACGTATGGGGCCGCATCTGCAAGGGCGAGGTCGCCTATGATCTGGTGCGGCCGCTCGATCTCTACGGGCACTGGTACTTCAGCGAGCTTTCCGCCCGACTCGCACCGTTTATCACGGCGCTTGCGCCGCTGCTGCTGGCCGCGCTGGTCACGCCCGGGGAGCTGGGGCTGCGCCTGACCGCCGCGCCGCTGTCCTTTCTGGCGGGACTGATCACCCTTTCGACCGGCGTGCTCTTCTCCTGCGCGGTAATCTGCCTGAGCTACGCGATGTGCATGGACGTGCGCATCGGCCACGCGCCGGCCAATATGTTCCTGCTGGTGGTGCAGGTGCTGGCCGGATCGATACTGCCGCTCCAGCTCTGGCCAGACTCCATGCAGCGCTTCCTCGCCATGCAGCCGTTCGCGGGGCTGATGGATCTGCCGCTGCGCTTCATGGTCGGCTCGGCGGCGCTGTCCGAGCTGCCGCGCGTGCTGATGATGCAGGCGGTCTGGGGCGCGCTCATCGTGCTGCTGGGGCGCTTCTGGATCGGGCGCAATCTGAAGCGGCTGATCGTGCAGGGAGGCTGACCGATATGAAGAGACGCTTTTCGCAATCCCCGCTCGGCCTGTATTTCGGCTATATGCGCATCCTGATGGCCGGCC
The DNA here is from genome assembly GCA_934631025.1 of uncultured Clostridia bacterium. Classification (GTDB taxonomy): domain Bacteria; phylum Bacillota; class Clostridia; order Christensenellales; family Aristaeellaceae; genus Firm-10. Next base: position 171,418 of record CAKTXR010000001.1, on the reverse strand, counting down.
AGATGCAGTATAAGGGCTGGCTGCTGCTGCCGCTGCCCTCGCTGATCTATGTGATCACCGATCCGCTGGACGCGCTGCTCATGCTCGATCGCTTCGGCGCGGTGGGCGAATGGACGGCGACGCGGATATTGCTCATCTACGGCATGGCGCTGTTGAGCTTCGGCCTGTCGGAGCTGTTGGGGCGCGGGTTCGATATGTTCCCGCATTCCATTCGGGACGGCTCGTTCGACCGCGTTCTGCTCAGGCCGCGCTCAACCTTCCTTCAGGCGCTCACGCTGAACTTTACCATCACGCGGCTGAGTCGGGTGAGTGCCGGACTGATTCTGGTCATACTGACGCTTTCCGCGCAGTCGGTGCGCATGACGCTGCCCAATCTGCTCGTGCTGCTGGGCGCGCTGGCCGGCGGCGTGATGACCTATGTGGGGCTGTTCATCATCAACTCAGTGATCTCGTTCTTCACCATATCGCCGATTGAGCTGAACATATTCACCAACGGCAGCTATCAGGTGGCCAAAGCGCCGCCGAAATACCTGCCGCAAGGACTCCGGCGCCTGTTCACATTCGTCTTTCCGCTGTTCATGTTCGCCTATTATCCCGCGTCGACGATCTGCGGCTGGGGCGAGGCAAGCTGGATCGGCTGTCTGGCGCTGCCGGTCTGCGGCGCGTTCTTCGCGCTCACGCTGCTGCTCTGGCGCTTCGGCGTAAGGCACTATCGAAGCACAGGCTCATAATAAAAAAGCATCGCCCGTCCGGCGTTCGTTCGTCGGGCGGGCGATGTTCTTTACTCTTCAATGGGAACGGCCAGAGCCTTCAATTCGTTCAAGCGGCCGATGGCGATATAGCGCGCGTTCTCGAACGCATAGGCGCAGGTGGACAATGTGACCAGATGATCGCCCGGCCTGACCTCGACGGCCGAGAAGAAATTCGACTTGGCGCGCGCCTCCTCGACGAACGAGGCCATGTCGCTTTCATCGCTGATGGCGATATCATAGCAGTGATCGCTTTTGGACGTGGTGTAGCCCGCAAACATCTCGAGCAGATAGCGCTTTTCGGGCGTGACGATCAGCATGAACGGGTGGCTGTCGAAATACGCCTGATCGGCATAGTAAGTGATCGCCTTGAACATGCTGCCGTTGCGCATATGGTGGCCGTAGAGCAGCGTGTTGGGGTCCTGAAAATCGCCAAGATTGCGGTAATCGATGAACAGCGTGCCGCAGGCGTTATGCTCGCCGTTGAACAGGCGATGCAGATAGTAATCGTTGTCCTCGCCATGCACGACGGGATAGTCGATCGGCGTATCGGGCGCATAGAGCCAGCAGGCGTAATCGTCGTTCATCTCGGAAAGCGCGTCCGCGTCGATCGTGGCCAGCCAGCGCGTTACAGCGGCGCGCGTCTCCTCAAGGCAGTCCGCCGCGTCCTGCGCCGAGAGCAAATTCAGATAGGCGCGGCCGGTTTCGCTGCCCGAGAGCGCTTCAAACGCCTCGTCGAGCGTGGGGGCGGGCGTTGCTTCGGGGGCCGGCGCCGCGGTGGGCGCGGGGGTCGTATCGGGTTCGGGATCGGGCGCAAGGGCGGCAGTCAGCCAGATTTCGCTCAGGCGGCGATAGTCGGCCAGCGCCTGAGTGCGCGCGGCGGCTTCCTCGTCGGTCATATCGGCGCGCGCAGTTTTTTCCGCGTCGGCGGTCGTGCCGGCGGCGGCGGCGAAGAGCGCCTCGACGAGCTGCCTGTCCGCGTCGAGCTGTTCATCGGCGAAGGCGGGCAGTGCGGCAAGGAGCAGCGCCAGAATCAGGGCAAAGCAGCGTTTCATGGTCACCTCATGCCGCGCAGGGAATCGTAAAAGGCGTTTCCGGCGGCGTATTCTCTCGTTTTATAGACGATGACGGCGGCGATCACGGCCAGCGCGATCATCAGCGCGGCGATCAGCCATCGGGTTCGGTTTCTGCGCATGGTTCACCTCAAAAAAGCCGGGAAGGCGAGCTGCCCTCCCGGTAAATGCTGTCAGGCCTTGCGGGCGCGGCGATTTTTCACAATCGCGACGACCAGCACGAGCGCGGCGGCCGCGGCCAGCGCAAGCCAGATCGGCAGGCTGAACCAGTCGCCGGTCTGCGGGGTGTCGTCCACGGGGATTTCCTCGACGAGGAACGTCCACGGCACTCTGCCCTCGCGGCCCATGTAGGCGTTGCCCAGCTCGGCGGGCACAGTGAGCGTCGCGGTCAGCTCGACCGAGCCGTCCTTCTTGAACGTGCCCAGCAGTGTGTTCCTGGCGAGGCCGTCCTGCTCGCCGGCGGCGCCTTCAAAGATGGTCGAATCGCCGGATTTGACGGTCAGGCGCAGCTGATCGAGGAAGTCCTTGTCCGCGTCGGAAACCGGCTCGGCGCGCATATAGATGCGAACCTGCTTGCCGGTGTCGTTGCGCACGGCGATCTTCTGCTCGATCACATCGCCGGGCAGCACGTTCTTGAAGTTGGCGAACAGGTCGCTGTCCGAATAGCTGCTGCCGGGCAGGAACACGAACTTCTCCGCGCCGCCCTCATAGCGCACGGCGGCGTCGTCGGCCAGCGCCGCGCCGGTCAGCAGGACGAGCGCCAGCAGGAGCGCGCCGCATACTTTCATGAACTGTTTCATATGAACGCCTCCTTACTTCGCGCTGAGCGTACCGTCCGCGTTAACCTTCACGCCCCACGCGTCCTGAACAGCCGCAGCCGGCGTGCTCTGCACAGCCTGGCAGATGATGTTCATCTCGAAATGAGCGCCATCCGGCACATCGTCCGTCCTGGTGGGCGTATAGCTGTCGAACAGGTTGCTCGTAGAGCAGTTTTCTGCGCTCTGCGCGACGGACGGAACCGAATACTTATAATAATGATATTTTACTCCGTTCTCCTCTTTTGTAAACCAGCCGTCTTTATATTTGATGTCATCCGTCCAGCCTGCGACAACCTTGCCGTTCTTGTACCAGTTGCCGATCACAGCCACGCGGATATACGCGTCGGTCGTGCCGGTATTCTTGATGCTGACGTTCTCCTTAATGGATTTGCCGTTCACCCAAGTGGGCTCATCCACCGCGCACGTCACCTTTGCGGGGACGAAGGTGTTGGTCAGGTCGTTCGTCTTGGTGGACAGCCAGGCCATTGTTCCGCCGACTGCGGCGGTGAGGATGACGACAGCCAGCGCCGCCACAATCAATGCCTTCCATGTCTTTGCGCGCATTATTGTTCACTCACCTTTCTTCAGTCGGTCAGTTGACAGGGGCGAACACGTTGTTCTCGTAGTTGTCGCCGCCGAGCCACTGCTTGTTCTCGTGGATATTGGTGAACGTCACTTCAGTCGTCTTGCCGCCCTCAACCGGCGTAATCTGCTGCTTCTGATCACCATAGCGCCACGTCCAGCTATCCACTTCGGTTACGGTGTAGCTGCCAACCTTCAGGCCGGTCAGTATCACGGAACCCATGCCGTAGCCATTGCCGTTAATAGCAACATACCAAGTCTTGTCGTCGCCTTCAACCTTGAAGATCGCGCTCTCCCAATCTGTACCATCCTTGTAGGTAAGCTGGTTCAGGCCCTTCTTGGTGATCTTCAGATCGCCGACAACGTTGACGACGTGCAGGAGGAAGGCGGGATCGCCGTTCTTCATCTTCTCGTTATCCCACTGGCAGGGATTATCCGCACCAGTCACGCAAACCGCATGAACGAACGTCGTCTTGTTGGTCACGTCACGCTCGTCAATCGCTACAGTCACCCTCACCGGCACATAGCCCGTTGCGGTAACGATGTTGTCGGTAACGCCAGCAGTGGGTTCGTAGTTCTTGGTCAGCGTGGGAGCAGTACCAAGCACCGTCACACCATCCTCACCGGCAACCATTTTCGTCGATGTTTCATCGGTGTGAATCCATTTCGTCGAAACAAGGTTGTCGTTTTCATAGCGCGCATCAGCGCCGTCCGTCTTATAAGCCGTGTTGTCAATGCTGCTCTTGTAATCCACCGTGTTGTCCTTGAAGGTCAGCTCGGGCTTAAAGACGTTGATATTGGCGGTATCATCAGTAGCAGTCGGGTTAGTTTCATCCTTGTAATTGATGCTCGCCGACAGCGTATAATTGCTATCTTCCATCAATGCAGTTTGCCCCACGGGCAATGTCACAGCAATATCCACGAACTTATACTGCCACTCTTCAAGGCCGTAATTCTCTTTCGTATAGTCAAAGGCGGATACCGGATTTCCATTGCAGTCATTGAGCGTAACAACCGCATCCGCAAGCATCTGCTCCTTCGTCAGGTCATGCGTCAGATAAACGTTCTTGTCCTGCACGTCCACCGTGATTGTTCCGATCGGGACGTTGACCTCGGGAGAAACGAATCTGTCAATCTTCGTATTCTCGCTATTATATATGCCGTCAGTATCGCCCACGTTCGTAGGAACGTTATTGCCGCCAAGGAAGCCATCTCTGGTCTTTACCGTGAACTCAATGATCAGCTTCTTGCCGCTGTAAGTACCGCTGTGAGAGCCGCACCAGTTTGCTGAGAAATCAAAGCCTGTAACTTTAAGCGTGTTGTCCTCGATTTCTGCAGTCACACCCTCTGCTGATGTTTTGGTAGCTACATCAAAGGAATTTTCACCATTGCAGTCCATCGTAAAGAACTTTACATCTTCCGTACCCGCAGGCATTGTGAAGTACGGCGTTACAGTATCCTGAATATAGCTGCTGGAATCCAGCTCGATAGTGCTTCCGCCAACCTGCTGACTGATCTGCTGGAAGATGTTGTTCAGATCACCAGCGCTGCCGGCCGACAGGAAATAACTCTTGCCGCCATCAGGATAAGTAGCTGTCCCGGTATTCGTCATGCTTGTGGCGTCCTTGTAGTTGGAGGACACCAAGTGCATGTACTTATTAGTCTTATTAGTCTTATCAGACACATTATTAATATTATTTACCGGCGTACCGTCTGCGCCTTCGAAAATACCGATGGTATAAACCGTGGCATTATCATTATCCTTAATGCTCTTGCTGGCGCTTATTGCGCTATTAGCAACTTCATTTTCGAACGAACTCTGACTTGTCGGCGCACCATCGGTAAACATGATGACGACTTTCTTTTTATTTTTACTTTCTTCACCAGTTATAATGCTCTGTGCAAGCTCCATGCCATAGTCTGAGCGTGTCGCACCGGCAGGTTGCAAACTGTTGACTGCCGATTTCAACGTATCGGTATTATTTTTGACCGAAGTCAGTTTTTTCACAGTCTGCGAGTAATTGTATGTCCAGTAACCATCTTGATAAGTATCATTGCCAACTACTCTGTCCCTCTTGTCTCCCGCAAATTTGACGATCGCAATCGAGCTGTCCGGGGATTGTTTAGCAACGTTATCAATAAAGCCATTGACAGCAGACTTCAGCGAATCTATTTTCTTTGTAGAGCTGGTCACCTTCTCATAAAACTGAACATGACCCGAATTCGTATCGCTTTCGCTGGTCTTGGGGTAAACTGTCGTACCTGGCCAAGTGCCATAGTACCATCCATCAAATATATCTCTCTTTTGCACTTTTTCGTACTTTCCGTTGCGCAAAATATAATATGTTTTCTTGTTATCCGGCTCATATACCGCTCTATACTCTGTCGATGTTGACATAGGATCATCCATCGACCCCGAAACATCCAGCACAAGGACGATATCAACAGGTTCAGTAGACACAGTAGTCGTACTCGAACCGGTGGCATACGCTTCCAGAGTGATCTTATAGCCGTCCTCTACTTTGACAGCAGTCTTATTGAGAACAATGCCCGAATCACTGCCACTGCTGCCGCCATTCTGCGCGGCGGCTCGCATCATCCGCGCGCCGCTCGCGGGTGCGGCCAGCAGCGGGCCAACCTTTGTGAAGCGCACGATCGGCTTGAAAGGCTCGCTTGCGGGAGTCAGCGCTATGGCATGCTCTTCCAGCGCCGCCTGCTGCTCCTCCGTCAGGGCGTTGAAGAAAGCGGTGCGCGCGGTTTCGCTCAGGGTCTCCACAATGGCGATATAGTCCTCATAATTCTCAGCCGCCATGAGCCGCCCGTACAAGTCGTCAACGGCGCTCTGCGTCCATGCGGCATAATCGCCGCTGTTAATCTCGACGGCCAGCGCAGGCATTGCGCCGAACGCCAGCATCAACGCCAGCAGGACGGCCAGCAGCCGGAATGTTTTCGTCGTTTTCATACCGCTTTCCTCCTATCCGTCTCGCCGGATCAGGCGGCGTCCCCGGCCTGCACGGCGGGGACAACCGTTCCGTCAACAATGTAAGCCACAGTCAGGCCGGTGGCGCGGTCGATCAGCGCGCCGGTCTCCGCGTCGTAGTCCGCGACGGTCTGCCCATCGCGCACCGATACCAGCGCGTCGCCCTCCAGCACCAGCGACTCAAGGCTGGCCGCCCTCATCGCCCGCGCGAGCATCTCGTTGGTCACGTCGGCGGTGTTCAGCCACTCGTAAATGTCGTCGCGCACGGCCTTGACAGGCTCGCTCACCAGAGCGCCCGCCGTGCAGCGATAGACGTATTTCATGCCCTCGACGGTCGCGGGCACAGTGTACGCGCTGCCCTCGGCGGCGGTCTCCCAGACCAGCTCGCCCGCGCCGTTCAGCGCGCCGCGCTCCCATATATAGGAAGCGTTCTCGTCGCTCACGGCGAAGGTCAGCTCCACGCCGCCCTCAACCGGCGCGGCGGCGGCGTTGTTCACAATCACCGGCTCGGCAGTCGGTTCATCAGTCGGCTCGACGGTCGGTTCGACGGTCGGCTCAACAGTCGGTTCAGCAGTCGGCTCAGCCGCCGCGACGAACACGAAGTCCGCGCGGATGTAGCCGATGATCTCGCCATACTCAACCTTGAACCAGGTCTCGCCGTCCACGGTTTCCGCAGCGATGATCGTCACGGTTTCGCCCTTCACGCCGGTCTGGCCGAGGGCTGCGCTGTCCTTTCTGGCCTCAGCGCGGATGTTCACCTTGTCGCCGGTCATGATACCGGTGCGGCCCGCGATGGCGGTGTAGTCGGTCTCGGCGGGCTTGTCGGTGGCCGTTTTCACTGCGGCGCGCGCGACGATCTTGGCCATGCTGGCATAGCCCACGATGGTCTTGTCGTCCTTTTTATACTCCATTTTGCGCACGGCGCGGCCCTGATTGCCCTCGATGGTGTAGATCTTGTCGCCGTCCACGCGCGTGACAATGCCCACATGACCGGGGTCGTCGGTCGCGCCGGTGATGTCGAAGAAGATCAGATCGCCGGGCGCGGGGACGTAGGTATCCTCGTCGTCCTCATAGACGGCGATGCTCTTCAGCGCGCTGCGCCACTTGATGCAGTTCGCCTCGCGCGGGAAGTCGGCCTCGGGGATCTTCGCGTAGTTCAGGCAGAAGGAAATGAACATGCCGCACCACTCGCCGTACGCGTTGCCATACCACAGGCCATAGCGCGTGTAGCCGTGCTGCTTGCCGTTTTCGTCAATGCGGAACGATGTCTCGCTCTCGTGATAGCCGACCTGGCTCTCGGCGATGGCGATCAGATCCTTCGCCCAGTCGCCGGTCAGCTCGATATTCCGCACCGTGGCGGCCACGTCCTCGCTGACCTTCTCCGCGACGGGCAGCTCGACCTTCGCCGTGGCGGTCTGGCCCAGCGCGTCGGTCACGACGGCGGTCAGCGTCTGCGTGCCGATTTCCGGCGCAGCGTCCGCGCCCCAGATGATCTGGCCCGCTTCGTTCAGCGTCAGGATTTCGCTCGAAAGCACGGTTTCGCCCTGCGCGCTGGTCACGGCGACGCTGTAAGGCGCTTTGCCGCCGGACACGCTCAGGGTCAGCTCGATTTTTTCACTGCCCGCCAGCACGGACTGCCTGTTCGCGGTCATTTCGGCCTTGACGGCTTCCGGCTCGGCGGTGGGTTCGGCGGTCGGCTCAACCACAGGCTCGACGGTCGGCTCAACCACAGGCTCAGCGGTCGGCTCGACGGCAGGCTCGACGGTCGGCTCAACCACAGGCTCGACGGTCGGCTCAACCACAGGCTCGGCGGTCGGCTCGACGGCAGGCTCGGCGGTCGGCTCGACAGCAGGCTCGGCAGTGGGTTCGACAACAGGCTCAGCCGTCGGCTCGACGGCAGGCTCGGTCGTCGGCTCAACGGCAGGCTCGGCGGTCGGCTCGGCTTCGACCACAGGCGCGGGCGCGGACTCAGTAGCCACGGGCGTGGCTTCCGGCGTGGGCGTGAAGTCTGCTTCCGTTGCGAAGGCGAACGGGCAAGCCGTCAACGCCAGCACAACGCTCAATACAATTGCGAGGAATTTGCGTTTCATGTCCGTTCCCCCTTACTTGGTTTCCGGCCAGCCCTGCGCGTCGAGGACGGTATCGCCGTTGTTGCGGCTCTGCACGGTCTGGGCGGTGACATTGATTTTCGCGGTGCATTCCATGTATTCGTTGCCCATATCGGCGGCGAACGTCACGGTCTTGAACAGCGGCGCGGTCTTTTCGCCGGGGGCGAGGGGCTTGTTATAATAGTAGTAATCGCCCTTTTTCGTCCAGTCGGCGGTGTTGAGATCGAGCGCCATAACATCGGGCGAAAGCGGCTTGCCGTCCGCGCCGGTCACGCTCATCGCCAGCGAAATGCGGGCGTAAAAGTCGACCGTGCCGGTATTTTCGATGAACACGACCTTGTCGACGACCTGCCCGGGCATCACGCCGGAAACGCCTTCCTTCGGGAAGGGCTTGCCGTCGGTGGTCTCCTCGTGAAGCGTCATGGCGAGCTTGCCGGTGGTGATGACGTTATAGGCCGTCTCTTCGGCGGTGAAATACGCCAGCGTTCCGGCGGCGGCGAGCGCCACACAGCACACGAGGATGGCCAGCAGGAAGATTTTTCGCTTAGTCATAGGAAGGTCGTCTCCTTTCAATGATACCCATAATCATATTAGACGGGAATTCCAGTTCATTCGTTGCTCTGGCCGCATTCTTCAGGCCATGCGGGGAGATTCCACGCGCCGCGCCGAGTATCCCCGTATGGCCTGCCCTCCAGCGGGGGGCAGGCCGGGGTCGAAAAGCTCAATTTCGATTACTTCGCATCGAAAGCGGCAAAGGCAGCATCCCAATTATCAAAGCCGTTCGCCTGCATGGCCTGAGCAACGACCTGAATGCCAAACTCACCGTTCTGATCAATGCGAGTGGTCACATCATTTCCAGACATTTTCGCCGGGAAAGCGATCTGAGTGAACATCGCGGTTGTCTCGGTATTGGGAGCCAAAACTTCAGTGTATTCCAGGGTGGCAACGAAATCGCTGGTGGGGTGATCCGGGCCAGACATGTCATAGGCAATATCAACAAGCTTCCACTTTTCTCCGAGGGTATTGTTGATAAGAGCGATGAATGCTTCTTCCTGCGGAGCAGTCCAGACGTTCTCGTTGTAGAGGCCAAGCCAGTTCATGCCATTTTCAATGGTGACAATAGCACGAATGTAAGCGTCATTCTTGCCCACGTTGTGGACAATGGGATCCTTGGTGACGACCGCACCGGGATAAACAGCGTCGTTGTCATATGTATTCGAAGTCACACGATCGCCCTCGGGATCATTCACGTTCTTCTCGTCAAGCGTGATCTTGACGTCGCCCATGGTGAAGGTGTTGTTTGCGGTCTTGGTATCGGTCAGGTAGGCCAGCGAGCCGCCGACCACGAGGATCGCCGCCATGGCGACGGTCAGCGCGAGGACGAGAATCTTCTTCTTGGTCATGGGAAAGTACTTCCTTTCGCTCTATATTGCGCCCTTTCCGGGCATGGATACGGCATCAGGCCTTTTCGGCAGGCCATGCGGGGATATTCGGCATGCGGTTGAATATCCCCGTACAGCCTACCCCTGCTCAAAGGGGCAGGCTGGGATAAAACGTACAAACTTGATTACTTGTCAAACGCCGCGAAAGCTTCGGCCGCATTCGCGAAAGTGTCGGCCTGAATGGCGTCGGCCTCAACCAGAACGGGGAAGATGCCGTTGGCATAGGGCTTGCCCTTGCCAAAGAGCGCCGCCAGCTGTTCGTTGGTCACAGTGGTATCCATGTGAATGGTGCCCCAGACGTTCCAGTAGGTCAGCGCGCCAGGAGCCAGCGGATCAATGCGGGTGAAGGTATAGACGTTGTACTTGATACCGTCGCGATCAACCGTGCCGCTGTTGTCGTACGCCATGGTAAACTCTTTGTTGTTCATGGCGGTGGAAGTGTACATGCTGCTGTTCAGGATGGAAGTATCCAGATCGGCGGGGATCATCACGCGGATACGGATATACGCGTCGTTCGCGCCGGTGTTCTTGACGTAGGGCATCTTGTGATAAGACTGGCCGGGATTCAGCTTAACATTCTCGCACTTATAGGTCTTAGCATCGTTCTCAATCTGCTCATCGGTATAGAAGGTATCGCCAGCCTTGTACTTGTTGGTATTGCCGGAGCCTTCCTTCGCAACATCAGACCACAGCTCAGAGGTAGAGGTCGCGCCATTGGCCACACCGGCGTTTTCACGATGCAGCTTGGACTCCAGCAGCTCAATCTTCACATTGCCGATAGTAAATGTATTCTTCGCGGTCTGGGTATCGGTCAGATACGCCAGCGAGCCGCCGACCGCGAGGATCGCCGCCATGACGATGGTCAGCGCGAGGACGAGAATCTTCTTCTTGGTCATGAGAAATTACTTCCTTTCGCTTCTATATTGTGCCCTTCTCGGGCTGGGGTACGATGTCATGTCCTTTTCGGCAGGCCATGCGGGGAGATTCGGCATGCGGTTGAATGTCCCCGTACAGCCTGCCCCCTGCTCGGTGGGGCAGGCTGAAAAGGATGTAATGTCAGATGGGATTACTGCCAGTTGGAAGCAGGAGTACCCCAGGGATTGTAGTTCGCGCCGAACGCGGCGGTGATGGCGTCGGCGGCATTGTCGAAGCCGGCGGCCTGCACGGCAACGGCGTAGACGGGGCAGGTCACGGTCACGCTGTTATCCGTGCTGACGAAAGCGTCAACATCCTCGAGCTTCTTGCCGAAAGCGTAGTATCCATCGTCCTTGGAATCGAAGGACTTGTCCAGATACACGCCCTGAACGAGCTGCTCGGTGGTCTTGCCAGCGTCCACAGCCTGATAGTAGTCAGCAAAGTACACATTGTACTTGATGCCGCCGATCTCGGTCTCGAAGTAGTTCCACTTGCCGCCGTGAGTCCAAATCCACTCAGCGCCCTCGGTGCTGGAGATCACGCCGTTCACAACCTTGTTGCCAAAGTTGAAATGCAGGACGTTCAGACCCGCGTTGAAAGTCTCATAGCCGTCGTCCAGCGCGGAGGGAATGGCGAAGTAGGCGCGGATATAAGCGGCGCTCCTGCCGGTGTTCTCGATGGTGACCATCTTGTCGACGTAGTTCTTGGCGACGGGCATGCCGTACTGATCCTTCTCGCCCTGCGCGGAGCCGACGATGGGGTACAGTACCTTGTCCTGCTCGAAGGGCACAAGGCCGTTCTCGCCGCGCTGCTGCTCGATCAGCTTGATCTTCACGCCGCCGACGGTGAAGGTGTTCTCGGCATGGTCGTCGCTGGTGAAGTACGCCAGCGAGCCGCCGACCGCGAGGATGGCGACCATGGCGAGGGACAGCGCCAGAACCAGAATCTTCTTCTTAGTCATGAGAGTTACATCCTTTCATCTCTATCATTATGCCCCTTCCGCGGGGCGGGGAGATGGGGTTAGTTGCCGGGGGTGGCGGCGTTCAGCTTCGCCCAAGCATCAGCAACAGCACCGGTGTTGTCCTTCTGGATGGCGTAAGCCTTGAAGGTCAGGGACGGAGCATACTCACCAGTGGGAATCTTGTCAGCATCCGTCTTGCTCAGGTTCTGCGAGACAGTGACCTTATCACCGGTCAAGACATGATAGTCTATGCCCATCTTAGCCGCATCGTCAATATCAATGTAATAGACGGCGGTATTGATGGTCTTAACTACCTTTTCATTTTCATCCTTCACATGGGTGGTCACAGTCTCATCAAGCTGAGTCCAAACATCCTCATCGACACTGTAGCTGATATTCTCCGTGTCAGGCCAGTTCACTTCCGTAACCTCAACGAACAGCCAGCATTTTTCGCTACCCGCTACAACAGTAACCTTGGGATCTTTCTTAAGATCAGTGCCAGGGATGATGTGGTAAGGAGTATGGCTCCTATCTCCCTCAGTTGCATCCAGCACACTCTGACCCTCAGATTCCTTCAAAGTAATGTTCACATTACCTACAGTAAACGTATTCGTCAGCGTCCCCGTCGTCTGCGTCAGCCACGCAATCGTTCCGCCGACGGACGCGACCGCCACAACCAGCACCAGCGCCAGCGTGAACAGCATGCGGCGCATGGCGCTGCGGGTCTTTCTGTTCTTCATGGTCTTATTCCTCCTATTGAATTATTGCCGCGCGCCCCGAATGGGCGGGGCGCACGAGAATAAGATGTGGAGGGAAAATTACTGGAAGTTACCAGCTTTCCAAGCGGCCTCGGGAGTCTCAAAGCCATCCTTCTGGATGGCGTAGGCGGTAACTTTGAGTTCATTGTTATCCGTCTCATCAGTGCCGGTTGTGGCCGGTTTGATCACATTCAGAGCTGTACTCTCTACAGCATCACCGATCTTAAAGCCATAAAAGACCGGAATGTCGATGCTATCATATCCGTTATTGGCATCCTGATGTTTATAGTAAATGCCAGGATGATCATTGCCCAGAGCCTTCCAGCCATTGTCTTCAATCTGTTTGCTGATCTTTCCAACATCTTTACCCTCATGGGTATACGCACTTTCAATATCAGTGAACCCACTGGGCATTTCCACCTTCACGAACAGCCAGCTTTCGTCGCTGCCAGGCAGGAAATGAACAGTCGGATCCTTTATATAGGAACGGCCGGGCATGAGCTTATAACTATTCTCGTCAACGCGAGCAGTATTATCAGGATCAGGTTCGCCCATCAAAGTAACATCTTTCTCATCCAGCGTGATCGCAACCTTACCGACAGTAAAGGTGTTCCTAACGCTATCCGTGCTCGTCAGATAAGCCACGGTCGCGCCGACGCTGATGCACACCAGCAGGATGGCGCAGGCGGCCATCGCCAGAATCTTACGGGTCTTCTTCATGATGTTTCCTCCTTCTCCCCCGCTTCAGGGGCAATCAAGAAAAATTATGCAATGCCGCATTGCGGCTTCACATCAGGGTCATTCGGGCTTTTTGCCCTTCTTCTTTCCGCTCTTCTTGTCGGATTCGTCGGCCGAGCGGAGCATATCCGGCATGAACAGGAGCAGCAGCAGCACCAGCGCCGCGGTAACGCCCAGGATCATGCCCTTCTTCGTCTGTAACGCGCTGGAGAGATACCCCAGATACGGCACGGAGAACACCGGCTCACCGATCAGGTTCTTGTAGTAGACCGGCGCGCCGTCCACATCGGCGTTCGCGTCGCCCTTGGTCTGGTAGTAGTAGGCCGGCTCGTCCAGCGGCACCTCGACCGTGGTCTCCTCGCCGGTTTCCTCGTCCTTCACCGTTTCCGTGCCCGTCGTCTCCACGGCGATGTCCACCACGCGGTGCGTCGCCACCAGCAGATCCTCATTGACCACAAAGGTGATCGGATCGCCGATCTGTACGTCCTCGGGCGCGACCTTCCGGACGTAGATGAGCGAGCCGACGTGATAGGTCGGCTCCATCGAGCCGGACAGCACGGCGTAGGGCGTGAGTCCCACCACGCGCACGCCGACCAGCAGTATGGCCAGCACAACAACGGCAATGACGGCCAGCGTCGTAATGATTCCCCAGATTCTTCGAAATGCCTTCATAGCTCACCCCGCTGACAGCCTAAAAGCCGTTTTGTTCGTACATTCCCAATTATATACTCTCTAATATCATTTGTCAAGTGTTTGTCATCCTTTCGCATATGTATTTTCTATTTTATATTGCTAACAAATAGGGTTTTCAGTGTCCTTTTTGACCCCCAATTCGGCCACTGTTTTGCGGCGTTTTTTCGCTAATAATATACCGCGGCCTGTCCTTCACCTCCAGATAAATCTTGCCGACGTATTCGCCGATCACGCCCATGAACAGCGACTGTATGCCGCCCATCAGCAGCACGATGCACGCCGTGCTCGCCCAGCCCGGCACCGCATGGCCGCACAGCGCCGTCACCACCGACCACAATATGCCGATCAGGCTCAGCACAAAGAAGAACACGCCCGCCCCCGCGATCATGCGCATGGGCTTTATGGACATGCTGCTGATGCCGTCGAACGCCAGCGCCAGCATCTTGCCCAGCGGATAGTGGCTCCTGCCCGCCAGCCGCTCGTGCCGCTCATAGCCCACGCTGGTGCTCTTGAAGCCGATCAGCGGCGCCATGCCGCGCAGGTACAGGTTCACCTCGCGGAATTTGGCCAGCTCCTCCAGCGCGCGGCGGCTCATCAGCCGGTAATCCGCATGGTTATAGACCACGTCGACCCCCATGAAGCGCAATAATTTGTAGAAACTCTCCGCGCTCAGGCGCTTGAAGGCCGTGTCGGTCGCCCGACTGGTGCGCACGCCGTACACGATCTCACAGCCGTCGTGATACGCGTCCACCATGGCCTCCATGGCGTGGACGTCGTCCTGCCCGTCGCAGTCGATGCTGATCGATATGTCGCAGCTGTCCTTCGCCTCCATCAGCCCCGCAAAAACGGCGTTCTGATGCCCGCGGTTGCGGCTCTGGCGAATGCCCAGATAGTGCTCGTCCCGCGCCGCCAGCTCGGATATGATGCGCCATGTGCCATCGCGGCTGCCGTCGTCCACGAACAGCACGCGGCTGTCCGGGCTGATCTTGCCCTTGCCGCTCAGCTCATTGATCTCCTCAAGGAACAGGCCGCTCGTCCTGGGCAACACCTCCTCCTCGTTGTAGCAGGGCACGACGATATAGAGAACCGGTTGTTTTGTCATGCGTTTCACCTCGCAAATCCGTATTATTTATGCACTCCATTCAGCGCATATGCGTATGTCGCAATTTCGTAACAACTGTCACATTTTTCGTCTAGACGAAATTCTTCAGAAATTTTGAAATTTTACGCAGTTGCGTAAAATTTTCTGATGAACACTCATTGGACGGCCTGTTCAGCGTTCGTCAAAGCGCAGCACAGCGGTCATTCCGTTCCCGCCGGCCGTCGTTTCGGGAAAAATATTGCGCGCCAGATCGATAAATTCCTCGGGATCGTTCAACGACGGGCTGTAATGCGTCAGCCACATCGCCTTGGGCTGCGCCGTCCGCGCCAGCGCCGCCGCCTCCTCGAAGGTCATGTGCATATTCTCGATCGCCTTGTCCTGCTTGGCCGGATCGCCGTACATTCCCTCGCAGATGAACAGGTCGGCGTTCTTCGCGTTTTCGGCGATCGAGGGCACGGGGCGGCTGTCGGTGCAATAGGTCACCTTCAGCCCCGCGCGCGCCGGGCCGAGCACATCGGCGGGATAATAGGTCTTTTCGCCGTCGGTCACCGTCTCGCCCTGCTGGAGTTTCTTCCAATATATACGCGGTATCGCCGCTGCCCGCGCGGGATCGAATTTCCCCGCCCGCGGAATCTCCAGCGCATAGCCGTAGCAGGGCATCCCGTGCGACACGCGGAACGCCCTGAGCGCGCAGCCGTTCCACTCGAGCGTCTCCTCCGCGCCGCTCACCACCTTAAACTCAATCGGGAACGGCACCTCCGGCGCAATCGAGCGCAGCGCCGCCACCGTCTCGGGCAGGCGCGGCGGGCCGATCATGGTCAGCGGCTCCGTGCGTCCGGAATGGCCCATCGAGAGCAGCAGCCCCGGCAGGCCGCCGATGTGGTCGGCGTGCAGATGCGTGATCGCGATCGTGTCGATGGCCTTCATGCCCCAGCCCTTTTCGCGGATGGCGATCTGCGTGCCCTCGCCGCAGTCTATGAGCAGGCTCCTGCCGTTATAGCGCAGCATGAGCGCCGTCAGCCAGCGGCCGGGCAGGGGCATCATGCCACCGCACCCCAGCAGGCAAACGTCCAGCATCGCTCTTTCCTCCCCTCATTCGAACCACGTCATGTCGGAATTGACGTAATCGCCGATGTCGTGCATCTGCGCGACGATATACTCGCCCCACGTCGAGCCGGTCGTCTCGTTGAACGCCGCGACGAACTGCTCGATCGACGCGATGCGCCCCGCGTTCTCGCGGGCATAGCAGCCCAGCGCTTCGAGGAAGGTCTCGCGGCCGACCATCGCGCGCAGCTCGTGCATCACGGCCATGCCGCGGTCGATCACCACCAGCTCGTATTCGCCGTAATCGGTGAATCGGCTGGCATGGCTGTCCACCACCAGACCGCCCGGCAGCGTGATTTGCAGCGCGTCGAGCACCTCGGCGTTGAGCCGCTTCAGATAGCCGTTGTAGCCCTCGCGCTCCTCATAGTAGAGCAGCGAAAAATAGTGTGACAGCGTGTCGTTCATCCACGGCTCGTTCTCCGGATTGCTGCCCACCTTGCCGCCGAACCACTGCCGCGCGCACAGGACGCTCAGCGCCTCCTCCAGCGCGCTCCGCTTCGTCAGCCCGCACAGCGCAGACGGCACGAATATCACGCCCGAGCGGCTCATGCCGTGCAGAAGGTCAGTCTCCGCAATGTCCAGCGACACATACGGGTACTCGCCCAGCCACTGCTCGTATGTCTCGACAATACGCGCGGCGTATTCGGCCATGGCGTTCGCCGTGAGGGCCGTGCTGGCCAGCGCGCGGATGGTCACGCCCGATTCGGTCGTTTTAACGCACTCGTTCATGCGGCGGCTGAAGGTCAGCGCCAGATCGCGCAGCCCCGTCCCCTCGATCATCCATGTTACGCGGCCGTTTTCCGCCGTTTTGCCGGTGATGACGCCGCTCGACGCCACGTCCCAGCCCTCGTCCAGCGTGAGCGAGAGCACGTAGTCGGCGGGGTCGCTCATCGCCGGATCGGTGGCAGCGCCCCAGCTGTTGAGCACAAAGCCGTCCATGGTCTGATCGTAAACCGCCGCCGTGGGATAAAAGCTGATCAGCCGATAGCCCATCTCCTCATAGCCCAGCGCCCAGCGGTTGTCGCTCAATACGAGCGTAAATTCAAACTCGATCACGGCGCTTTCGCCGTCCTCCAGCGGGCAGGCGACGCGCAGAAACTGTTCGTAATCGCCGCTGACCGCCCAGTCCGCCGCCGCGCCGTTCACGCTCACGCTTATAAAATCGACGCCCCCCGGGGCATAGCCGGCCGGAAAGGCGTCGTTCCATTCGTCGTCGTCCACAGGCACGGCAGTTTCGCGCCTGAGCAGATTTGCCCAGAGATTGAACATCACATGATCCAGCGCCCTGCCCGCCGTGTTCGTGTAGGTCAGCTTCTCGCGCACGCGCGCCGTGCCCGCCGTAAGGTTAGCCGTGACCGCCAGCTCGTAGCGGTTCACGGCTTCCTCCTCGGCAAAGGCCTCGAAGATCGGCAGCACGGAGACCAGCGTGCCCGCGATCAGCAGTATCGCCAGCACGACGGCCAGAACGCGCACCCATTTTTTCCTGCGTTCACGGTCGGTTCTGCGCATGATTTTCCTCCTCTATGATATACGCGTTCAGCACACGCGCCATCTCCTCCAGAGACTGCGTATTGTTGACGGCTTCCCGCAGCCGCGCGCAGCCGGGCGTCCCCTGCATCGTCCAGGCGACGTGCTTGCGCATTTCCTTCGCCGCCTGCTCACCGCCGATATACTCGGCCTGCATCCGCGCGTGCCGCAGCGCCATTTCGACACGCTCGCGCACAGTGGGCTTTTCAAACGGCTCGCCCTTCTCCGCGGCGAGAATTTCGCGGAACAGCCAGGGATTGCCCTGCGCCCCGCGGCCGATCGCCACCGCGTCGCAGCCGGTCTCGCGCTTCATGGCGAAGTAGTCCGCCGCGCTGCGCACATCGCCGTTGCCGATCACGGGAATGCTCACCGCCGCCTTGACCCGCGCGATGATCTCGCGGTCGGCGCGCCCCGAGTACATCTGATCGCGCGTGCGGCCGTGTACGGTGATCGCCGCAGCGCCCGCCTGCTCGGCGCGTCGGGCCAGCTCGACGGCGCTCATGTGCTCACTGTCCCAGCCCGCGCGCATCTTGACCGTCACGGGCAGATTTGTCGCCTTCACCACCGCCGCGACGATCCTCTCGGCCAGCTCAGGCTCCTTCATCAGCGCCGAACCTTCACCGTTTGAGACGATCTTCGGCGCGGGGCAGCCCATGTTGATGTCGATAAAGTCAAAGCCGCGGTCGGACAGCCGCGCCGCCGCCGCGCTCATATACTGAATTTCGCGGCCGAAGAGCTGAAGGCCCAATATGCCCTCGCTTTTGTCGTGCGCCAGCAGGTTGTCCATCGCCCGCGTGCCCTGCGGCGCGTACATGAAGCCTTTGGCCGAGAGCATTTCGCTCACCGCCCAGGCCGCGCCCATCTCGAAGCACAGCCTGCGCATGGGCATATCGGTCACGCCGGCCATGGGCGCCAGTCCCGCGCCCTGGGGGATCTCAATATGGCCGATTCTCATTGCGGCGCGGGCGAGGCCGTCGCCGGTTCGGGGGTCGGCTCCTCGATGATCAGCTGCGTCTGGATCAGCTTGTCGATCTTCCAGCTGCCCTCAAGGCGTACCAGCTTCACGGTATAGCGGCCGCCGTACCAGCTGGGCGGCGTGGCGGAGAGCGTGCCGTCCTTCACCAGATCGGATTTTTCCTTGAGCACGCTGCCGCTGATCTTGGGCACGCGCTCGACGATGGTCGCCGTGGCGCTGTTCTCCCACGGCCACGCCCACACCCATTCCAGCGAGAGCTTGTAGTTGAAATCGGTGATGTTGTAGTCGATATAGGGCGAAGCGTCGCTCAGGCCGATGTTGAGCGTCTCGTCGCTCAGCAGAAAATCGTTGGTGAAGTAGTTGGTCAGCTCGTCGGCATTCTGGCGCGTCAGTATGACCGATGTGCGCGCCGTCATGCCGTCGTTGAGCAGAATATAGATGTTGGCCGTGTTCATCGCCAGATAGAACGCCAGTATCAGTAGCGCCACGACGATGCTGAGGATCACCATCCGGCTGGCCACGAACGAAAGGAATCTCCGAATATATTTCACGTTTTTACGCTCCGTTTCCCGACCTTCAGGCCGTTTGAATGAGCATTTTTGCGATTAAGCGCGCGTTTTCCGCAAATTCCCCGCGGGCTTTTCGCGGCAAACGCCTCCCACGGCTTCACCCGCCGCGCTTCCCGAAGGCCGCACGGAATCATAATGGATTCCTGCCCCGATGAGGAAAGCTAACAGCTCAGCCAAGCCGAATCAGGGAAACGCGGCGCAGATTTCGTTGAAAAAGCGCCGCGCCCCGAGGAATTCTTTATAAGCGCGCTTTAGTCGTTGCGCCATTTGAAGGCGTAGCTGCCCGATTCCAGCTCGAGCATGACGTCGTCCTCCGACTGCCACGCGCGCACAACGCCCGCGCTGTCGCCCAGCCGCTTCTCGCCGTCGGTCACCTGGCACAGCTCGGCCTGCTCCAGCACTGCCACGGCCGTCGCGCCGCAGGGGATGTTGCAGTTGACGATGCGCAGGCCGTCGTCCTCGACGCGCCATTCGCAGCTCACGCGGCCATAGGGCGTTTTCTGCCAGGCGGACACGAACGACAACCCCTCGATGGGGCGCGGATGAATGACCAGCTTGCGATAGCCCGGCTCGGTCAGATCGATGCCGGCCAGCGCGCGGATCAGCCATTCGCCGATCGCGCCGTAGGCATAGTGGTTGAAGGAGTTCATGTCCTTCGACCAGAAGCTGCCGTCGGGCTTCACGCCGTCCCAGTGCTCCCACATGGTGGTCGCGCCGCGGGTGACCGGATACAGCCAGGAGGGATAGTCGCTCTTGAGCAGCAGTCGTCCCGCCGCCTCGTGCGCGCCGCCCTCGGTGAGCGCCAGGCACAGATAGGGCGTGCCGACGAAGCCGGTGGTCAGATGGCCGCCGTTTTCCTCGATCAGCTGAACCAGCTCGCGCACCATACGCGGCCGATCCTGTTCCTCGGCCAGATCGAAATGCAGCGTGAGCGCGTAGGCGGTCTGCGTGCGCACGGCCAGACGGCCTCCCGGCGTGATGAACTCGCGCCGATAGGCCTTCACGATGCGCCGCCTGAGCGCGCGCAGCTCGACCGCGTCCTTCTCATAGCCCAACACCTCCGCCGTGCGCTGCGTCAGATACGTCGAGTGCGCATAGAACGCCGTAGCGATGAGCGTCTTGTCGGTCGCGCCGGTGTAGCTGCCCTCGCGCGCGTCCAGCCCCAGCCAGTCGCCGAACTGCGAGCCGTGCGCCCACAGGTCGTTCTCGCTCTGCGATTCGATGTATTTGAGCCAGCGCCGCATGGAGGGATAGGCGTTTTCCAGCACGCGCTTGTCGTCATAGCACTGATAGAGCGTCCAGGGCACGATGGTGGCCGCGTCGCCCCACGCCGCGCCGCCGTAGCAGCTGTCCTTGAGCACCTGCGGCACGACGAACGGCACAGCGCCGTCCTCGCGCTGATCAAACGCGAGATCCTTCAGCCATTCGGACAGCATGAGCGCGCTGTCCATGTTGATGCACGCCGTGCGGCAGAAGGCCTGGCAGTCGCCCGTCCAGCCCAGCCGCTCGTCGCGCTGCGGGCAGTCAGTGGGCACGTCCACAAAGTTGCCCCGCTGTCCCCACTGGATGTTGTGGAAGAGCTGGTTGACGCGCTCGTCCGAGCAGCCGAAGCCCGAGGTCACCGCGATGTCCGAGCTGATGACCACGCCGGCGAAATCGCGCACGTCGATCTCGCACGGCCAGTTTTCCAAACGCACATAGCGGAAGCCGAAGAACGTGAGCTGCGGCTCAAAGGTTTCCCAGCCGCGGCCCGAGAGCGTATAGCCGATTTCCGCCCTGGCGATGCGGTAGTTTTCGTTATAGAAGTTGCCGTCCTTGTCCAGCACCTCGCCGTGGCTGATCACCACGCGCGTTCCGGCCGGGCCTTTTACGCGGAAGCGCAGCCAGCCGACCATGTTCTGTCCCAGATCGAGCACCTTCTCGCCACGCGGCGTGGTGATGAGCGCGATCGGCGTGATGATCGACTGCCGCCGCACGGGGTGATCCAGCTGCGCGTTCAGCTTGTAGTTCAGCCGGCGCAGCACAGCCGCCTCCTGCCAGTGGGAATCGTCGAAACCCACGTCGTCCCAGCCCGGCGTTTCCATGCGCGCGTCGTACTCAATGCCCATGTAGTAGTCGACGTGCCGGATCGGCGTTTCGGGGAGCGCCTTCCACTGCCCGTCGGTGACGATCGTCTCCTCGCCGCCGTCCTCAAAGCGCACCCACAGCTCGGCCAGCAGCGCCAGCTTCTCGCCAAAGACGTTGCGGTTGTCCTTGTAGGCCAGATAGCCGCGATACCAGCCGTCGCCCAGCGTGGCCGCGAGCGCGTTTGGGCCCGATCTGAGCAGCGCGGTCACGTCCCAGGTCTGATACTGCACGCAGCGGTCGTAATCCGTCCAGCCGGGGCAGAGCAGATCGCTGCTCACATCTTTGCCATTGAGACGCATGGCGTAAACGCCCAGCGCCGTGGCGTACAGGCGCGCGCTTTTTATTTTGCGGCCGCCCAGATCGAACTCGCGGCGGAAGCGCGGCGCGCTCTGCATTTTAGAAATGTCGCCCTTGTCGGGAATGCTGATCCACTGCGCGGCGAAGGGGCGGTTCATCATGCCGGTTTCAAAGGAGGAAATCGCGCTGAACTCGCCGTCGCGGCCCTTCTTGTCCCAGATGCGCACGCGCCAGCTGTAGCGGGTGCGCGGCTGGAGCGCCGGCCCGTCGTAGGGCACGAGCAGGCTGTCACGCTTATTCACGCGGCCGGTGTCCCACAAAGGCGCGGTCTCGCCCTCCCTGAACACCTGTATCTGATAGCCGCCCTGAATCATCTTTCCCTCGGACACGCACTGCCAGCTGAAGCGCGGCCTTTCCAAATCCAGTCCAATGGGATCAACCTTGTACTCACACGTCAAATTGACCGCCTGCGGCATAGCACACGCCTCCGTTAATTATTCATGCCGTCCAGTATGGAGAGCATTTCATTGACCATATCCTCGTCGTTCATGCGGAACTTGATCACCACGCGGCGGGACGCGTCCATATTGACCGTGCCGTCGTCGTTGTAAATGGGATCGCTGTAGGAGCGGCCGTTGACCGTCACGATCTGCTGGAGCCGTTCCTTGGCCGCGTCCGATATGCCGGTAAATTCTCCGCTGAGTATGTATCTCAGCACGGCATAGGCGCGATCCTGTGAAAGCCTCATGTTGGTCAGGAACGTGCCGTCGGTATCGGTGTGGCCTTCAATGATGATCTGGCTGACATACTGAGAGTAATTATCGCTCATCAGCACGTCCAGATACGCGGGAATGAAGCTGTTCAAAAACGCCTTGCCCACGTCCTTGAGCGTGGAGCGATTCACGTCGAACATCATCTCCGTGCTGAACACGATCGCGCCCGAATCGTCGACGCTCGCGCCGTTGATGTTGGAATTGGCCAGTGCGCGCACCAGCTCCTCGATGATGGCGCTCTTCACGCCCACCAGCTTGTCCAGCTGGGCCTGCTGCGCTTCAAGCTGCGCCTGCTGGCTCTGCTGGGCGGCCAGCGCCTCGTCCAGACTCACGCGGGCGCTGCTCAGCTCGCTTTCCTGCGCCGCAAGCTTTTCCTGAAGGGCGTTGAGCGTATCCTCCTGGAGCAGCAGCTTGGCCTTTTCGTTGATCAGCTCCTGCTCGGTTTCGGTCAGCTTGAGCGACTGACTGTTCAGCTGAGCCTCCTTGTCGTCCAGCGTCTGCTGAGCGAGGGCCAGCGCGTTTTCCTTTTCCTCAAGCTCCTGCTGGGAGAGCGACAGCTGGGACGACTTTTCGTCCAGGAGACCGCTCTGGCAGAGCAGCTCGGCGGTCTTGACCTCGAGCATATCGTAATACTGATACACGGCGTAGAACAGCACCAGCACGAAGATCAGCATGAGCGCGCTCATGAGGTCGGAAAAGCTGATCCACAGGGAGCCGCCGTCGCCGCCGCGATATTTGCCGCGTCTGCGCATTACTGACCACCTCCGCGGCCGGTGTGGCGCATGGCGTCCTCAAGCAGGCGCTGCGTGTGCTCCATGTAGCGCGTGAGCTGGCGCAGCTGATCCTCGTAGGCGTTGGCCGTATCGGTCATGATCGCCGGCATATCCTTCACAGAAGCGCTGATGCTGTTGATGATGCCTGTCAGCTTGTCGATGATGTCCTCCATATTCGCGTCGAACATCCCGAAGGCGTGCTGAAGCTCGCCGTTTACGCCCTTGCTGAACGCCTTGTGCGCGTTGAGCAGATTCTCGCCGCTGGTCTTCAGCTCCTCGGACACCTTGTGCAGCGCGTTGGTGGAAATGTTGGTATTGTCCACATAGGCCTTCGTGAACGCGTCCATGCGCGTCTGGAAGGAATTGACCTCGCGCATGAAATCGGTCTGCATCTGGCCGATCTGGGCGATGTAGTTGGCCTGCTGGCGCGCCACCGCCTCCATGCTCTTGACGTTGTCGGCCGCCGCGCCGAAGCCGTCCTCAACCGACTGCTGCGCCGCGCTCAGGCGGGCGATGTAGCCGTCGAATTTGACGATCAGCGATTCGGACATCTGCTGGATCTGCACAACGTCGCGGGAGACGCGGTTGAGGCCGTTGATCGTCGCCTCGACGCTCTCGCGCAGCTCCTTCTGCTGGCGGCAGGTCTCGCCCATGACGTTCGAAAGCTCCTGGAAGCGGCCCTGAAGCGCGTCGTCCATGCGGTCGACGAACTTGTTCACGATCGCGTCCACGCCGCGCACCTGCTCGCGCGCCGAAACGGTGATGAAGCTGTCCAGACTCTGCTGGAGCGGCTGGAGCGCCATTTCAAAGGCCGCGCCGATGCGGTCGGTCATGCTGCTGGTGATGTCCTTGGCCAGCTCGTGGATCATGGCCGTCTGTTCCTGCTGATAGATGGTGATCTGCGTGATCGGATCGACCGTCACCATATGCGCCTGCTGCTGCATCGCGTCGTAGAAGCGTTTCAGGTATTTGCGGGTGGAGCCCTGCGTCAGGCGCACGAGCAGCGAGAACGTGACCGAAAGGATCACGCCCACGATCGACGTGGAGAACGCATATCTCATGCCGTTCATCAGCACGCGGATAGCGTCCATCGTCGCGCCGGAACTGTCCAGATTGAAGTCGGACAGACCCATGATGATACCGATCAGCGTGCCCAGAAAGCCCAGCGACACCAGCATGCCGGGCACAGCGTCGCCGAAGGACGCAAAGCCGGGATCATAGATCGCGGTGTCCTCGTTGATATAGTCGTCCAGCGGACTGGCGTTGTGGTATTCGTCGTCCGCGAACAGGCGGCTGTTCAGGAATTCCGTCCACTGCGCCGTCAGCGGGCCTTTGCCCAGAAAGCGCTTGTCCTGCCACGCGTCCTTGCTCTCTTCGTTTTTGATCTTGCGGATGCCGCGCCGCAGCTGATTGCGGCTCTTGATCACCGGATAGATGCACTTGAGCAATCCGACGACGAAGAGCACAACCATGGCGATGTATACCAGGCTGTCGGCCAGGTTCTTGACCAGCTGATCCATTATGTTGGCCCAGACTTCATTAAACAACTGCATCAGTCCCTTCAATTCTCTTTTTGATCGACTTCTTTTGAATGCTTCGTGCGAACCCTTTTCGAAATAAGACGCTCAAAATCGTCCCGCGGTTCACCGGATACACCGATACTGTTTTATTATAGCACGATCCTGTTAACAGCACAACGCCCGTCTCCGTCAACTTTTTGGCGCAGCCGTAAACATAAAAGCGAATCGAGCCGTCAAAGCCCGATTCGCATATATTTTATTGGAGAAACGCTTCAGTCTCTGGGCGCGTCGCCGCAGTCCGGCACCTCGATGGGCAGACTGTCCTTGAGGATCGATTCGTGCGCCAGAAGGCCTGGGATGGTGTAGCGCGCCGCGTCCCACGCGCTGACCGTCGGAATCTTTTCATAGAACACGGCGGTGCAGAAGTCGTCCACCAGCAGCTGGTGCGAGGCCATGTGCCCGTTGGGCAGCCCCTTGAACGATTCGGGCAGCGTGGCGACGCGCGCGTCCTGCACGGGCGAGAACAGATCCCACTGCCAGCCGTGATTGGCCACCTTCGCCTTGAAGTCCGCATCGCCACGGTGCTCCTCCATGACGCGGGGATTGACCAGCGCGCTCACATCCTGAAAATCCACGCCCTCCTTCGTCAGGTGGGTCAGGATATGCTGGGCGTTGCTGAACTGATAGGCGCCCTTCGTGCCGTAAAAGCCGTTGATGTAGGAGCTGGGCGCCTTATAGCCGATGCGCCGGCACTCGTTGATGCGCGCCGTGCCGCCGTTGGAGAGGTGCATCAGCGAAAATTCGTCGGAATAGACGTTGTCCCACTGATTGACGCCCTTCTCGAAAATGCCGTCGTGCTCCTGATCCTCATAGCCCATCGCCACGACCTTGGTGACATGGGCGTTCACGGCGTGCAGCACCATGGCCGTCGAGTGGGTGGGATAGTAAAATGGCGGCACGCCCGCGCTCTTTTTGTCCGCGCGGAACCATTCCGAAAAGTGCGAAATATCGTGATGATACTGCGCCTCGGCATAGACGAATTTGCCCATCTCGCCGCTCTCATAGCGCGCCTTGCAAAACATCGAGCAGGGATAGTAGATGCAGGTCTCGCCCATCATGTAGGTCAGGCCGGTCTTTTTGACCAGCTCGACGATCTCCTGACATTCCTCGACGCGGCTGGCCATGGGCACGGCAGAATAGACGTGCTTGCCGGCGAGCAGCGCCTGCTTGACCAGCGGACCGTGCAGATGACGCTGCGCGAAGATCGCCACCGCGTTGACGGCAGGGCTCTTGAGCGCCTCCTCGAACGAATCGATGATCTCCACGCCGAACTTTGCGCTGTATTTTTCCGCGCGCTCGCGCAGGAGATCGCACACATAGACCTTTTCAACCAGCGGATGCGCCTTGAACAGCGGCACGAAATTGGCCGCGAACTCGCCGCAGCCGACAAAGCAGACTCTGAGTTTTCCGCTCATTTTCACAATTCCTCCGTCCTCATTGATGACCTGCCTTGATTATATCAGCCCGCTGTGCTACAATCAATCAAAAAAGCAAAGATCAGCCATAACAAAACAAACGGAAGTGAAGGCCCATGCTCGTCTCCCAGCTCAACCCCTACATCCGCTATATGGACAGGCGCACCTGCTCCGTGAGCTACAAAGCGCCCATCATGGCCTATGATTACCGGCTCTTCGCCGTCTGCGAGGGAAGCTGCCGCCTTGAAATTGGAAGCGGCGCGCTTACACTAAACAAAGACGCGCTCATCGTTTTTCCGCCGCAGACGCCCTATCGCTTCTTCTTCTCGGAGAGCGCGCCCGCCGTCCTGTACGACATAAACTTCGATCTGGGCTTCTCCCGCGCCGGAGAAAAGAGCATCCATCCCGAGGAAATTTCCCGCTTCAATCCGGCTAAGATGCCCTTCCCGCCCGACGATATGCTCTTCGTCCAGCCGCTGCTCGTCGAAAACGCGCCCGAGCTGTGCCGCCGGACGGGCGACGTACTTGCCGAGCGCGAAAGGGGCGGCCCCTACCGCGACGAGCTGTGCGCCGCCCTGCTCAAGGCGCTGCTCATTCAGGCGCTGACGCGCACGCAGAGCGAACCCGCCGCACCGCCCGAAAGGCTGATCGAGTCGGTCGGCCGCTATCTGGACGCGCACTGCCGCGAAAAGATCACGCTCGAACAGCTGGGGCGCGCGTTCGGCTATCATCCGTTCTATCTGAACCGGCTTTTCCGCGAACGCACCGGCACGACGCTGCACCGCCGCCAGATGGAATGCCGCATGAACCGCGCCTGCTCCATGCTGGCCTCGACCGGACTGAGCGTGCGGGAAATCGCCGATTCGCTGGGCTTTTCCTCGCCCGCCTACTTTTCCGAGCTGTTCAAGGCCATGCGCGGCATGACCCCCGGCGCATACCGAAACGACCGCCGCCGCGAAAAAAGCTGATATATCCGCGCGTCTCCTCCCCGAAACGGGCATATACATAGAACCACAGCCCCGTATTCAAGGAGGACAAGCCCATGCGCCGCAAGCCGTTCCACACCGTCCCCGCGCCGTCGCTCCGCCGCGCCGCAGCATTTCATTCACCGCGCGGCATTCCCGAATCTCCATCCGCTCAGCGCACAGCCCAAACACCCCCGCGCGCCGCAGACCTCAAAGCGTCAAGCAGCCCCCGCCGCAAGCACGCGCTTCTCTCCGCGTTCGCGCAGCGTTATCGCAGTGGCAAGCGTTCACCCGCTTCCCGCCGCGCCATAGCCGTCATGCTAACCATATCGCTTCTCCTGAGCCTGCCCGCGCAGGCCGAGGAGGACGATACCGCCGGCGTGCTGGCCATTGTCAACGGACAGGCGCTGCCCATCGCCGCGGCGCAGGCGCAGTTCGACGACTACGCGCCGTTTTTCGTCTCCTTCGGGCAGGGCGACGCGCTGGACGCTCTCCGCCGCGAAATTGCCCGCGCCGCCGTCCGACGCGCGCTGATCCTCGAGGACTGCCACCGTCTGGGTCTTGAAATCGATGCGCGCGACCGCGCCAAGCTGCGCGCTCAGGCCGACGCGGACTACGCCGCGATGCTGAAGGCGCAGTGCGATATTCAGTCGGGCGCGGACGCAGGCATTCGTCTGGCCGCCGCGGAGGAAGCGCTCGCAAAAAGCAATATCACCGCCGCATCGCTCTATGCCCGCGCGCTGGATGATCTGCTGATCGCGCGGCACTATGCGTTTATCGCCGACGGCGTGTCGGTCAGTGAAGGCGAACTCCGCGCCGCCTATGACGAGCGCTGCGCCGCGCAGAGGACCGCCTATACGCAAAGCCCTGCGCAATTCGAGCGCGCCATGCTGGAAAATGAAATCGTGTGCTTCATCCCGAACGGCGCGCGCCGCATCCGCCACATCCTCATACTGGCCGATACGGACGATCAGGCGGCGCTCTCCGAGCTGCTTGCTCAGAAAACGGACGCAAACGCCGCCGATATCGACGCGCAGATCGCCACGCTGACCGCGCCGCTTCTCGAACGCGCGGATATGCTGCGGGCGCGGCTGGACGCGGACGAATCGTTCGCGTCGCTCATGGCCGAATACCGCGACGACCCGCGCATACGCCCCTCGCCCTTCACCAGCGGCGAATACGGCTATGTCGCCGAGAGCGGCTGCGTGTGGGACGATACGCTGCGCGCCGCCGCCCTTGCGCTGACTGAAACCGGCGATGTTTCCGCGCCCGTCGTCACGCTGCTGGGCGTTCACCTGATCCAGCACGCCGGCGACATGGCGGCAGGAGCCGTCGATTTCGAGTCCGTCCGCGTCCGTCTCGAAGAAGAGCTGACTGCTCAGGCGAGGGAGCGCGCCTATGAAGATCGCGTCGCCGCCCTGTTCGACATGGCCGATATTGTCTGGTACGACGACCGGCTGAGCTATCCCGTGCCATAACTATATAAAAACCGGCCGGAACGCGCTTTTTACGCCGTGTTCCGGCCGGTTTCGTATGCTCAATTACTTGCCGCCCAGCACGGTGGTCATGTTGGGAGAATTGCGCTTGCCCATGACGGGATAGCGGCGCTCGATGGCGGCCAGCGCGATTTCGATGTCCTCGCGCGCTTCCTCGGGCGTATGCGCGCCGACGGTCACCATGTCGCAGTCGCGCAGGGACGCATAGGAGAACGTCAGGCCGACATAGGGCGTGCAGCGGCCCGCAGCCATGGACTTGATGGTCATCACGGGGTGTTTGGCGTTCTCGATGATGCGGCGCACACCCTCCACCTCGATCTGCATCAAAAAGCCCATGCAGTTGTAGAGCTGGATGTAGGTCTGCACGTCGTATTCGGGGTGATTGTCCGAATAGATCACCAGCTCGGGCATATGCGCGGACAGGCCGGGGATCATGTTGTTGTCGCGGATCATCTTCGTATACTCCGGCAGACGGTCGATCGTGCCGGTATGCTTGCACACCAGCTGCTCGACGCTCGAATGATGCAGCAGGCAGAAATCCGCGCCGTTTTTGCGCACGGCCTCGATCTTGCGGGCGGTAAAGTCATGCGCCTCGGCCGTATTGGCGACGTTGATGATGGGCGTGTCGATCAGGATCACCTTGCGGCCCATCTTATCCTCGGCCATGTGGATGCCGTCCATCACGACGGCATTGGGCTGCATATCGTCGCCCACAAAGGGCGCCATCATCGCGTCCACGCCGTACTCAAGATAGGCGCAGATCAGGTCGCACACGGCTTCCTTGCTGGAATAGCGGTGCTTGATCATGTTGTCGGCGGAGGTGGTGCGGTGGCTGTAGCCCAGCACCCAGTTGCTGCCGATCAACATACGCGGCAGGGAAATGCCGGCGACGGTTGTTCTCGGAAACTGATCCATGGTATCGTCCTCCTGTCAAAAGCATATCGCTTATTTTTTCGCCGGACGCATCCGGCTCCAGGGTGCGTTTTCAAAGAGAAGACTTGCAATTTCGAGTGGATTTACCGTCAGTTCAGGGCTTTCAGGCGCAGAAGCGGCGGAAAAGACGCCGAAATCGCCGCTCGAGGGACAGGGAAACACGCCCCAAACAGACTCATGATTAGATCCGCCGGTAGACGACCGGCGCTCTGAGCGCGGCGTTCATCGCGCGCACGTTGTTCAGCCCGTCCTCCGCCGTGGCTGCGGGCGCGGCCTTCCCCAGCGCCGCTGCGACAAAGGCGTCGATCACGCCGGAGGGCTTCTGCGCGTCGTTGGTCGGCACGCCGCCCAGGCGCTGCACCTCGCGCTCGCCGTCCCGCGTTTCGATGACAATATCCTCGTCCGGCGAAGGATTGACGAGCAGCCTGCCCTTCTCGCAGTAGAGCGTCGCGCCGTTCTCTTCCGCGCCGTAATCGCTCCATGAGACGATGATAACGCCCTGAACGCCGCTTTTTGTCCGGCAGAGCAGCACCGCGTTGTCGCACACCTCGATGGGCGCGCCGCTCTCGTCCCGCTTGTCGAGCGCCGAAAGATCGGCGGCCAGCTCCGTAATCGGCTCGCCCAGCAGCAGATTCATCAGATCCAGCTTGTGAACCGCCAGATCGCTCAGTACGCCGCTGCCCGCGCTCTTCTTAAAGAACCAGCAGCCCCTGCCGGAATCCACGCTCCATGTCTCCGGCCCCGCATGGCGGAATGTGCTCGTAAAGGAAATGATCCGTCCCATCCGACCGCTTTGCAGAATCTCGCACGCCCGGCGGCTGGCCGGAAACAGGCGCTGGTTAAACGCCGGCACGAGCAGGCGGCCCGTCTCCCGCGAGACGGCGCACAGCATGGCCGCGTCGTCGTCGGTGAGCGCCACCGGCTTTTCGCACAGAACGTGCTTTCCGGCCCGCATGGCCTCGCACGCAAGGACGGCGTGGGTCTGATTGGCGGTGCAGACACTCACAGCGTCGATGTCCGGCCGCTCGAGCAGCTCATGATAGTCCTCGCAGGCCTGCGCGCCATAGAGAGCGGCCAGCTGTGCCGCGCGTCCGGGCACAGCGTCGGCCAGCGCAATCAGGCGGCAATCCGCGTTGCGGGCATACTCCGGCGCATGGCGCAATCGGGTGATCGTCCCGCAGCCGATAATTCCAACGCCCAGCATAATCAGGCCTTCCTTCCCATTTCGAATGATCTGCTCTAAGCATATCACAATCCCGATAAAGCCGAAATGAAAATATCGACCACTTTATGGACAAAACCGACCTCATGCCGTATAATAGACGCGAAAGGAACGGTGATCGGCATGATACGCGTCCTGGGCGCGGCCAAATCTCCGCTGTTGAGCGAGTGCGTCCTTCACTCACACGATTGCTGGGAGGTCATACTCAATCTCTCGGGCGAGGGAATGGAGACGGTTGACGGCGAGGAAGCGCCCTTCTACGCCGGCTCCGTCACCGTCTGCCCGCCCTTTGCGCCGCATAACAAGCGCTGCGAGGCGGGCGCGCACTGGCAGGATGTCTACTTCCGCTTTGAGGACGGCGGCTTCTCGCTCGGGCGGCGGCGCTTTTCGGATAATTCCGACCACGCCATGGCGCAGCTGATGGATATGCTGCAAAGCGCCTGCGCGCGCCGCGTGCCGGACGGCCGGTTTCCTGCGGCGCTGGGCGAGGCGGTCTGCACGCTCCTGCACGAATGGGACGAGCACGATCCGCCCGCCGACACGCTCGTCGAGCAGCTCAAGAGCGAGATCTCCCGCCGCTTTACCGATCCGGAATTTACCCCGCGCGAGGCCATGGCGGCGCTGGGCTACTGCGAGGACTATCTGCGCCGCCGCTTCCGCCGCGCGACCGGCCAGACGCTCACAGAATATCTCACGGCCCTGCGGCTCAATCACGCGCGGATGCTGATCGAACAGAACGAATCCGCCTCGATGCCCGTCCGCGAAATCGCGCTGTTGTCCGGCTTTTACGACGCCGCCTATTTCAGCCGCGTCTTTCGCCGCGAAACCGGCCTTTCCCCGCGCGATTATCTCAAAACGCGCGAACGCGACGAGCTGTAATGCGGCTTCAAAGCGTCGGCACACATTAAAGAGCAGCCGAGCGCCCAGCCGCTGGAATCGACGACCAGGCGCAAATCACACGCTCTGCCCCCCTCGAGGATTCGTTCTGACTTTTTTCACACCCTGCATATTACTAATATCTTGCTATTTCCCCGTGGAGCCGCATCTGTCATGCGGCTTCATGATTTTTGCCAAGGCTCTTTCAACCGCCATAAACACGCCGCGCCGAAGCGGAACCCTCTCCGTTTCGGCGCGGCGGTTTATTCATTTCAGGTCGTCCGGATTCAGGCCGTGCAGGTATTCGGGCACGAACAGGCCGTCCTTGCGGATCAGCTCGTCGTCGAACCAGATCTCGCCGCCGCCGTGCTCCGGTCGCTGTATGCACACCAGATCCCAGTGCAGCGCGGACTGATTGCCGTTATTGCACTCGTCGTAGCACGCGCCGGGCGTAAAGTGAAAAGAACCGGCGATCTTTTCATCGAAGAGCGTGTCCTTCATGATCTCGGTCACATAGGGATTCACGCCCAGCGCAAACTCGCCGACATAGCGCGCGCCCGCGTCGACGTCGAACACTCTGTTGATGCGCTCGGTATCGTTGGCCGTCGCCTCGACGATTTTGCCGTCCTTAAACGTCAGGCGAATGTTCTCAAACGTGAAGCCCTCGTGCAGGGAAGGCGTGTTGTAGCTCAGCGTGCCGTTTATGCTGTCCCTGACCGGCGCGGTGAACACCTCGCCGTCGGGGATATTGCAGTCGCCCGCGCACTTGATCGCCGGCAGACCCCTGATCGAGAAGGTCAGATCGGTGCCCGGCCCCACGATATGCACGCGGTCGGCGCGCTCCATGCGCTCAACCAGCGGATCCATCGCGCGGGACATCTTTTCATAGTCCAGACAGCACACCTTGAAATAGTAATCCTCGAAGGCCTCGGTGGACATTCCGGCCAGCTGCGCCATAGCGGGCGTGGGCCAGCGCAGCACCGCCCAGCGCGTATGCCCCACGCGCAGATCGCCGTGTACCTTGCTCCAGTAGCGCACCATGTGCAGGCTCTGCTTTTCGGAGGGCACGTCGCTCATCTCAAAGCTGTTCTCGCCGCCGCGGATGCCGATGTAGGCGTTCATCTTCGCCATCAGCGCCGCGTCGCAGTCCGCCCACAGATCGGCCTGCTTCTCGTCCAATCCCCTGAGCAGCGCACGCGTCACCGCCGGATCGCGCAGCCAGACATAGGGGCGCGCGCCTGCGGCGTACACCTCGTCAATCAGCGCGGTCGTCATGGCGCTGTCCACGCCGGTCATCTCGAGCAGCACGTTTTCATCGGGCTTCACAGCGCAGGAATAGGTCACAAGGCTGTGCGCCAGCGTCTTGATTCTCGGATCAGTCATAAGAAAAAGCCATCCTTTCGCATGCCTGGAGCGCGTATTCACTAAAAAAGCCGCCGACAACGGAATCGCAGCTCGCAAACTTACTTAAAACGCACTCCGGTCTATACTCCTATTGTAGCCCGCTTCCCGCGCAAAATCAAGAGCAGACCTGCAAAAAGCGCCGGATGAACCGCCCCGCAATGGGGACGCGCATCCGGCGCTCGCCATGATATTTTTCTTCCTCGTCAGGCCAGATATTTGACGCTGACCCAGCCTTCCCTCACGCGGCCGTTTTTGTTGTAGGACACATACGCCCAGTCGCCCGAAACGCGGCTCACGCGCACGGTTGCGCCCTGTTTGAGCGTATCGATGCGCGTGCCGTTCGCACGCCGGCGCACGTTCAGCGTCTCGCACATGACGGTGTATGTGCTGCCCGCCTTCACGTCGGCGGCTCTGGTCTCGCCGCCCTTTTTGAGGTATTTCATCGCCACCCAGCCGCTCTGGCCGCCGTGCGTCACATAGCCCCAGTCGCCGTTGAGCTGCGAGACATAGAGCACCGTGCCGCGCGTGAGCGTCGCCAGCCGCCTTGATTTCGTATTGGGGCGGGCGCGCAGGCTCAGCTTGCCGGCCGACACCGTGTAGGAGCCGGACTGATCAGCGTTCACCGACGTGAGGTACTGCTTGTCCACATAGCCGGTCGTGCCGTCGGACAGACGGACGCGCCACCAGCCGCTCTTCGTAGACAGATAGGTCACCTTCGTGCCGCGCCGCAGATGCTTGATGACCAGATATTCCGTGCCCGCGCCGGCGCGCATATTCAGCGAGCGGGCCGTCACGACGTACTGATCGCCCGAATCGGCCAGCGTCGACGAGCCGGACACGGCCAGCGCCGGCACAGGCCACGACGCGCCCAGCGTCAGGGCAACGAGCAGCGCGCACATCACGCGGCGCGCCCACACGGCAATACGATTCATACTAAGACCCTCCCCGCTTTGCTCTTCCAAAATACACCTTTATTATGCCATCATCGCCCGCTCAAGTCAAGCCGGGCAATCATTACAGTTCTATTAAAATATGCACGCGCGCATACTTTTCGGCGTTTTCACCTATATAGACGCTGCGCGCGCCCTTCCCGTTTCTTCTCTCGCCGCAATTTTTCCAAATTTTAGCATAAAAAGCGGCGCTCACAGCCTTTGCCGCAAGCGCCGCGCTCTCTTTTCAGCCCAGCCGCCTTTCCAGCGCGCGCAGTCCCTTTAAGAGCAGCGCGCAGACCGCCCGCCAGATCGCCGCGCCCGCAATAAACTGCGCCGCGCCGCACACAATGCCGAGGGACAGGTTGTTCTCGCCGACCGACACGCCTTCTGAAATCTCCCGCATGACGACCGTCGAGGAGCAGACCTGCGCGCCGAACAGGCAGGCCGCCTTCAGCACGAAAAACAGCCCCGCAGCGAACAGAATCCGGCAGATCGTCTCCATCGTCATGCCTTCGAGATTGAACAGCCGCCTGAGCGCCCCGCGCGCCTTTTCAGCGGCGGCCTTCGTGTTTTTATCGTTGCTCACGCTCCCATTCCTCCTGCCACAGCGTTATTTCATTTATAATGTATCATGTTTAACACAGACTGTCAACACTCTTTTCGCCGCGTCCGAATCCCGTTTTCGCATTTGACACTCTACGGCGTATGTGCTATACTCAATATAGAGAGAAACGAGAGGGAAAATTCCCCTTCCGCACACTGAGCAGGCCCGGCCATGCGCCGGCCTTTAACGCGATTCCATCCCACAACACATCAAAGGAGATATGCCAATATGAAAGCCATCGTCAACGGAAAAATCATACTGCCCGATTCCATCGTCGAGGGGCGCGCGCTGCTGTTCGACGAGAAGATCGTCGGCCTGAGCGAAACCGTGCCGGAGGGTGCGGAAATCATCGACGCGAAGGGCCGCTATGTCGCGCCCGGTCTGGTGGACATCCACATCCACGGCTATCTGGGCGAGGACACCTCCGACGGCAGCGTCGAGGGCATCCGCAAAATGGCCGAGGGCATCGTTAAGAACGGCGTGACCGCCTGGCTGCCCACCACAATGACCGTATCCTACGACGACCTGCGCCGCGCCTTCAACGCCGTGCGCACGCTCATGGACAAAAAGAACAACCCCAGGGGCGCGCAGATCATGGGCGTTCACGCCGAAGGCCCGTTCATCAACCCCTCCAAGAAAGGCGCTCAGGCCGTGGAGTACATTCGTCCCGCCGACGCTCCCTTCCTGATCGAAAACAGCGACGTGATCCGCATCGTCACCATCGCCCCCGAAATGCCCGGCGCGCTTGACTGCATCCGCGAGGTGACTCAAAAGACCAATATCCTCGTGTCCATGGGCCACACCGCCGCCAACTATGAGACCGCCAAGGCCGGCATCGAGGCGGGCGTTCGCCATGCCACGCACCTGTTCAACGCCATGACGCCCCTCAATCACCGCGATCCCGGCGTGGTCGGCGCGTCTCTGGCCGACGACCGCGTGAGCACCGAGCTGATCGCCGACACCTTCCACATCAGCCCCGATCTGTTCGGCCTGGTGGCCAAGGTCAAGGGCGACAACCTGATCCTGATCACCGACTGCACCCGCGCGGGCGGCCTTGAGGACGGCGAGTACACGCTGGGCGGCCAGCCGATTTTCGTCAAAGGTATCGAATGCCGCCTGGCCGACGGCACCATCGCCGGCAGCGTGCTCAAGCTCAACAACGCCGTGCGCAATATGCGCGAGCACACCAATCTGCCGCTCGAGCAGATCGTGCGCATGGCCTCGATCAACGCGGCCAGATGCATCGGCCTTGACAAGACCAAAGGCTCGCTGGAAGCCGGCAAGGACGCGGACATCATCCTCGCCGACGAAAACTTCGCCGTCTCGGAAACCATCATCGCCGGCGAAACCGTCTGGGCGGCCGAGTAAAATTCATCTCAAGGACACATCAAGGGCAATCAAGGACTCCACTTTCTTCAAAAAAGTGGAGTCCTTTTTCTCTCTTCGCCACAATTTCGCCGCATTCTTCATCGTTTGATAATCAACTTCGCGAAATAATATGCGTGATTTTACGAATATATGTTGATTCGGGCCGTATATCGCCGTATAATAGCTCCAATCCGACGGAGGATTCACGATGAAACGGCGCGACGCTTTCCGCGCCCTTCCACCGAAAGCAAAAACCCCGCAAATTTACAATATAATAGAGGTGTATGTTGATGAATCGCACGTTGAAACGCCTGGCCTCGTTTCTGCTCGTTGCCGTTTTGACCTTCTCCTGCAGCACCGCTCTCGCCTGCACCGGCTATTATGTCGGCAAGGACGCCAGCGCCAGCGGCCACACCATCATCGGCCACACGGTCGACGCGTGGAACACCGCGCAGGCCAAGCAGGTCGTCTACCCGCACGTTGAGGAGAGCGGCCGCACCCTGACCGTGGGCAAGAATGAAATTCCCCTGCCGGACGTGACCTATCAGTACACGTCCACCCCCTTCATCGAGGGCATCTATGACAACGCCGTCGCCAATGAGATGGGCGTAACCATGACCGGTTCCGTCACCACCTATATCTCCGACGGCATCCGCACCGCCGATCCCTACACTGAGGACGGCGCATCCGAAAAATGGATTTCCGGCTATATCGCCGCCGTCTCCGCCACGGCGCGCGAGGCCGTTGAAAATTACGGCAAGATCATGGAAACCTACGGCAGCTCCGAATCCAACACCTTCATGATCGCCGACCAGACCGAAGCCTGGTATATTGAAAGCTATTCCGGCCACCAGTGGGTCGCCGTGAAGATGCCCACCGACTGTGTCGCCGTGTTCGGCAACGAGTGCATGCTCGGCTCCGTGGCCGACTATGTCGAGGGCGAAACGCTGCTCCACTCCGAGGGCTTGTTCACCGTTCCCGAGGAAGCCGGCCTGACCGTGCTGGACGATAACGGCAATGTCGATCTGTTCTCCACCTACTGCGGCAAGGGCAACCTGAACGCCGGCTCGAACCGCCGCACCTGGTACGGCCATGTGCTGCTGGCTCCTTCCACCGCGGGCGACTACGCCATGAAGACCCGCTACCCGCTGTTCTATCAGCCCGACGAGAAGGTCACCCTGAGCGACATCTTCGAGCTGACCCGTTCCCGCTTCGAGGGCACCGAGTGGAACCCCGAGGACACCGGCCGTCCCGACATCCGCGTGATCGGCATCGAGCGCCAGGTCAACTGCGGCGTGATCGAAATCTATGACGACCTGCCCGCCGCCATGTCCGCCGTCACCTGGACGACCGTGGCCAACGCCGAGCATTCCGTCTATCTGCCGCTGTCCAACCTGATCACCGACGTGGCCGAGGCCTTCGACCATGTGCCCGAGGGCTTCACCTCCGACAGCTACGGCTACGACCTGAGCTACGCGCACACCCACTTCAAGCGCCTGTGCGCCCTGAGCGAGCAGGATCGCGAGCACTACGGCACCGGCGTGCGCGCCTACTGGAAGAGCGTTGAGGACGCGCTGATCGCCGAGTATCCCTCCGTGCTGGAGGAGACCGCCAAGCTCTACGCCGAGGATCCCGCCAAAGCTGCCGAGTACATCACCAATTACACCATCGAGAAGCAGGAAAAGGCGCTGGCCGACTGCGACACCATGTACGACGAGCTGACCTGGTACATGATCTCCAATACCAACACCATGACCTACAATTCCAGCCGCGGCGAGTTCAACACCCAGAAGAACTTCGTGCCCTCGCTGTCCCAGACCGAGGACGCCGCCAACTAAGCTGAAAGCTCACAAAAGCCCCTCCGTTTCACTCTGAAACGGAGGGGCTTTCATATATCAATCACACGCCGAAAAGCGCCTCAAAATACATCTTTTAAACGAAAGCCCTCTAAAAACCCAGCGGACGTTTCGTCCGTTCGGCGCGCCCCGTCACGCGCTCCACATCTCGCGGATCCACCCGCGCAGGAAATCGCACACGGCGCGGCTGTTGGTCTCCATGGCATAGTGCCCCGCCGTGGGCAGCAGGTGATATTCCGCCGACGGGAAATCGCGCTCGCTCAGCCGATGGGGAATCGAGCCGCCCAGGAGCGCGTCGCGCCCGCCCCAGATGATCATCGCGGGCATAAAGAGCTTGCTCAGCTCGCCGGTATCCACCTTGTAGCCCGAAAGCAGCATATGCCGCACGATTTCCTCATGGCCGATCAGGCGCAGCAGCGGCCGCCGCAGCTCCTTCAGGCGCTCCTCGGGCAGGGGCCGCGCGTACAGCCGCTCGGTCAGCCGCGCAAAGGCCTTCTCGGGCGCGATGTGCCGCCGCATCCACGAGGCGATCGTCCCCTCGAAAAAACGCCGCGACACCAGCGCCCGCACCGGCGGCGTCAGGAGCGAATACAGTATCGGACTGACCATGAACAGCGACGAAGCCGAATCGGGCTGCTGAATGGCCATCTCGGCGATTGTGCCGCACGCCGAGCCGTTGCCCATCAGATGCCAGCATTGCAGCTGCCCCTCCGATTGCAGATCCATCTCGTCCAAGAGGCCCCACATATAACGCGCCCTGAGCGACTGCTCGATGGGCATATCCTCGCTGAAAGCACTCTGACCAAAGCCGGGCATATCGGCCATGACACACAGACAGCCCGCCCGCAGCAGCTCCTGCACGATCAGCCGCCAGGACGAAATCGTCGCGCCGGGCGCGCTGAGCAGGAACACGCGATGGCACACGGGGCCGTCCGGCCGCGCCGTGTCATAGCAGATCGACACGCCGCGAATGGTCATCCGCTGAACCGCCATGCGCCCCTCACGCTCCTTTCATCGCGCCTGAATATCAGTCCTATTTTAGCACAGATTGAGTCTGCGCGAAAGAGAAAATGTCTCTTTCGATCCACAAAACGCCAAAAATAACGACTTTTTTTCACTTTTTGACGGGTTTTCCGTCCAATATACGCCCGTTTTTAGGGCGGCGGCTCCTTCCGCGCACCCATTGCGCCGCAAAAGCGCCCGCCGAAAATCAAATCCTCCCTTCAGACATATGCCGCGCGCGTTCGCTTTATTGTTGCGTTTTTAATAATTAAACATTGACTTTATTTGAATCGTATGGTAATCTGTTTCCAGAAGCAGTCCGAAATCCAGCATGAAAGGAAGTGTCCCATGAGCGCCTTAACGCTGAAAATCATCGCCCTGATCAGTATGTTCATCGACCACGCCTGCGATATTGGCCTAATCGGTCAGAAGTTAATCATGGACACTTTTTCACTGGATGTGATTAGCAGCAGTCCCATCAGCAAGTTTATCTCGCTCCTCGGCCGCATCGCCTTCCCGATATTCGCCTTCATGGTCGCCGAGGGCGCGCGCCACACGCGCAACATCAAAAAATACATCCTGCGGCTGTTCCTATTCGCGCTCATTTCGGAAATCCCCTTTGACGCGCTGCACTGGCCCGTCGCCTTCAGCAAACTGCCGCGCTTCATCAGCTTCTTCCGCAACACCAACGTCCTGTACACGTTCGCGCTGGCGGTATCGGGGATCGCGCTCTACAATCTCTGCCGGTCGCGCAGCAAAGGGCGGGCGCTGCAAATCGCTTCTCTCGCCGTGCCCGCGCTTTTGTCCGTCGTCCTCAGCACCGATTATACGATCTTCGGCGTGGCGCTGGTCTATGCGGCGTATCTGCCGGGCGAAAACAAGCGCGTAAAGTTTGCCGCGATGGCGGGCGTGCTGGCCGTGCTGTATCTGGGCTATGCCAGCGACTGGTTCACACCGCTGACGATGTACAACGTCTATGAATTCGGGATGGCCTGCGTGTCGCTTATTCTATTGTGGTTCTACAATGGACGGCGCGGCGGCCGGGGCGGCGCGTTCGGCAAGTGGCTGTTCTATATCGCCTATCCCGCGCATCTGGCGCTGCTCGCGCTCTGGCGCATACTGACCAATCCCCTCATTGTCCATTAGAGCGGCAAGCATCCGAATGCCAGCGGATTTTCCTCGATCGAAAGCAATTTTCAAAGGAAAGCAAAACGCTCTGCGGCGCGGATCTGTGAAAAAGAATGCCCTCTTACGACAAACATCAGGCCCGCCGCGCAACACGGCGAGCCTGATGCTTTATGCCATTCAGAAATCCAGCGTTTCCTTCTCAAAGCAGGCCTTCAGGCGATCGCCCAGACCGCTCACCCACACCATGCCCTCGTCCACGCGCGCGCCGGAGAGCACTTCGGCTTCGGGATTCTTTGCGCGGATCATCTCCATGGCGGCGGTGTGGCAGCGCGCCGCTTCCGCCGGACAGGGCAGCGTGACGGCCTCGCCTCGAGCGGCGGCAATCAGCGCGTCCAGCTTCTTGTTCCAGCCGTTTAATGTGCTCGCGCCGTAGTCCTTCACCGCGCCGTCCTTAAAGACCGCCTTCAGTTCGTCGCCGGTCTCGCCCAGGCTGCCGAACGTCACTGTGGCCTTTTCGAACTCATAGACGAACAGCGGGTTCTGCACGCAGTCGCGCCCCGTGGCGTGCGAAGCGACATAGAACAGCCGCGCGCCGTTGTCCAGCCGCGCGTCCATGGCGATGGTGTCAAACGTCTCGATGTCGTTGGCGCGCGCCGTGCGCACAGTCATATCGGCGATCGACGCGCCCGTAAAGCCCCTGCCGGTCAGCCAGAGCATATTCTCCAGATAGTGCGCCGTGGCGTTCGAGGCCACGCTGTCGAAAATCGGCGAACCGTCCTGCGCGTATTTTTTGCCCGCCCAGCCCAGGCCGCGCTTGTAGTAGGCGATGTCCCGCGGCCAGAGCACGATGCCCTTGAGCTTCACCGGCCGGCCCAGCACGCCTGCGTCCACATCGGCCTTCAGGCGCAGCATGGCCTCGTCATAGCACCACTGAAAGCCTATGGCCAGCGTCTTGCCCGTCCTGTCGCGCGCGTCGATCATCTCGTTGACCAGCGCGACGGTCGCGGCGGCCGGCTTTTCGCACAGCACATGGCTGCCGTGCTCCATGCAGTAAATGCTCTGCCGCGCATGGAACTGTATCGGCGTGCTGACCACCGCCAGATCGGCGCTGTCCGCCGCATAGAAATCCTCAACCGAATCGTAAAAGCGCACGTTTGCGTCCTTCAGCGCCTGATAGACCGGACTGGACGCAGCGTAGGGATCGACCACGCCGGCGATCGACGCGCGCTTCTCCGCGCCGTGCTCGAGCATCTCCCGGGCGTAGCCCATGCCGTAGCCGCCCACGCCGATCAGCAGAACCCTGATCTCCTTCATCGTTTCTTCCTCCCTATTCGCCCGCTTGGGGGCATTTTTTACCTATGCGCAAAGCGCTCTCCGGCCTGAGACGCGGAGAGCGCTGAAAGAAAACCCCTATTAGAACTCGGCGCTGCCGGTCGTGCGCGGGAAGGGCAGAACGTCGCGGATGTTGGAAATGCCGGTGAGATACATGATCATGCGCTCAAAGCCCATGCCGAAGCCCGCGTGCTTGACCGTGCCGTACTTGCGCAGATCCAGATACCACCAGTAATCGGCCGGCTTCATGCCCAGCTCCTCGATGCGCGCCGTGAGCACGTCCAGACGCTCCTCGCGCTGGCTGCCGCCGCACAGCTCGCCCACGCCGGGCACCAGCAGATCGGCCGCGGCGACGGTCTTGCCGTCGTCGTTCGCGCGCATATAGAACGCCTTGATCTCCTTGGGATAATCGGTCACGAACACCGGCTTGCCAAAGACCTGCTCGGTCAGGTAGCGCTCGTGCTCGGTCTGCAAATCGCAGCCCCAATAAGGCTTGTACTCAAACTCATGGCCGCTCTCCTCGAGGATCTTCACGGCCTCGGTGTAGCTCACGCGGCCGAAATCGGCGTCGCGCACGGCGGTCAGGCGGTCGATCAGGCCCTTCTGGACAAAGCCGTCCAGGAACGCCATCTCTTCGGGCGCTTCGGTCAGCACCGCGTCGATGATGTACTTGATCATGTCCTCCTGAAGATCCATGTCCTCCTTGAGCGTCGCGAAGGCGATTTCCGGCTCGATCATCCAGAACTCGGCGGCGTGGCGCTGCGTGTTGCTGCGCTCGGCGCGGAAGGTCGGGCCGAAGGTGTACACCTTGTTGAAAGCCAGCGCCAGCGTCTCGGCGTTCAGCTGGCCGGACACGGTGAGCGAAACGGGCTTGCCGAAGAAATCCTGACTGTAATCGACCTGTCCGTCCTCGGTCCTGGGGATGTTGTTGAGGTCGAGCGTGGTCACCTGGAACATCTCGCCCGCGCCCTCGCAGTCGCTGCCGGTGATCAGCGGCGTGTTGACATACACAAAGCCGCGGTCATGGAAGAAGCGATGCACGGCCTGTGCAGCGATCGAGCGGATGCGGTAGGCGCACTGGAACAGATTGGCGCGCGGGCGCAGATGCGCGATGGTGCGCATATATTCGAGCGTATGGCGCTTCTTCTGCAGCGGATAGTCGACGGGGCTTTCGCCCAGCACCTCGGCCGATTCGGCGCGAAGCTCGAAGGGCTGCTTCATCTCGGGCGTCATGACCAGCGTGCCGGTGACGGTCAGCGACGCGCCCACGGTGATGGCCTTGACCAGCGCGCGGTACTCCGGCAGCGCGGCCTCGTCGAGGATGATCTGCAGGTTTTTGAAATAGGTGCCGTCGTTCAGCTCGACGAAGGCGAACGTTTTGGATTCACGCATGGTTCTCACCCAGCCGTTCACCGTAACGTTATTCATATTTTCAGCCGGTTTGGCGGTATATAGGGCTTTGATCGTGTAATCAGACATAAAAATCCCCTCCATGAGCTTTATTTTCCTTATTATAATCCATCAGGCCGCCCGTTGTAAAGCGCAAGCGCAGAATTAACAGTCGAGATCGCCCGTCCAATAAAAAAGCTCTCCGACTCCCGCAAGAGTTAGAGAACACTAATATCAATTCACTGTTCCAGCCGCGCCCTACCGCTTGCCGGCAAACGCGCTCATCACGCGCGATAAGAACGGCTTGCTGCGCCGCTGATTGCGGATGGCCTCGGCGCTCATATAGGCGGTGCGATACTGCTTGTCGTGCGGCTTCTGGTGCGCCGCCACGCCGAAATAGAGCACGGCCTTTTCATACTCGCCCAGCCGGAGCAACACCGCGCCGAAGAGATAGTTCCATTCGGCGTTGCGCGTGGCGATGCGCATGAGCGCCTGCCGCGCCGCGCCCACCTGACCGATCTCGAGCAGCGCGCGCACATCGGAAAACTGCTCGCTCTCCGAATCCGTGCCGCCGCTCAAGGGTGAAGACGACGTACAGGCCTCGAGCGCCTCGTGATAGGCGATGTTGATGCTGGTCATCTTCTGCTCGGCCCACATCCGCTCCGGCCCCTCGGGGAAGCGGTCGGGATGCCAGCGGCGGGCCATCTTTCGATAGGCGCTGCGGATCTCCTCCTCGCAGGCGTTTTTCTCGATTCCCAATATTTCATAGGCGCTGGCCACCGCTTTCACCTCCATTGACCGATACTTGTTTTTATTATACGGCATCCTGCCTGGATTTTCTACCTGTTTGCATTAAATTTCTGAGTCGGCGCGTCACATTGCCGCGGCGCTTCTGAGTCGCTCGACCAGCGCGTGGATGTGAGCGCGCGCCTCGCTCTGCTGCGCCCATGTCTCGTCCTGCGTGGGCGTTTTGTCACCCATGAGGGCCACGAACTGGCTCACCTTCAGCCCCAGCGCCTGCTGCATCTCCTGATCGGAGCCTTTGGGGCTGACCAGATAATAGCACAAGAGCGAATCCTGCTGGCCGATGCGGTGCGCGCGGTCCTCCGCCTGAGAATGAACCGCCGGCGACCAGTCCAGCTCGCCGAACACGACGCACGTCGCCCGCTGCAAGTTCAACCCGCTGGCCGAGCGCAGTGATATGACGCACAGATCGGTTTTCGCGCCCATGAACGCCACCAGCGCCGCGTCCTTCTGCGCGTCGGTCTCGCGGCCGGTGATGAACACGGGATGATAGGCCTTCAGCTCTTTTTTGTAGATGTCCATCACCTTGTGGTGATGCGCGAACAGAAGCACCTTCTCGCCGCCCTCCAGCAGCGTGCGCACGAACGCCGCCACATACGGCGCCTTGGCGCAGCCGGTGGCCTGCCGCTCCTCCTGAGAAATCTGATCCTCGATCAGTGCGCGCTCGGACTGGCTGCTTTCGTCCAGCAGCGGCAGCTTCTGCATGGCGCTCTCGATCATCTCGCGATAGAGCGCGTCGTCCCAGTCGATCTCCTGCACAAGGCGGCGCTTGGGCGGCAGCTGAGAGAGCACCTCCGCCTTCGTCCGGCGCAGCATCAGCCCCTCCGTGCGCAGATATTCGCCCAGCAGCTCCGGCTTGGCCACGATGTTGTTGTTATAGCCGTAGCACCACTCGCGCGTGAAGCTCTCCCAGTCGCCCAGAAAGTGGAAATCGAGGATGTTGACGATATTCCAGATCTCGCCGCCGTTGTTGTAGATCGGCGTGCCGGACAGGCCGATAACGTGCTCGCAGGCGGTGGAGAGCAGGCTGGCCGCAGAGTATTTCTCCGTGCCGGCGCGGCGCAGCTCCTGCATTTCATCGAATATCACCGTGCGCCAGCCCCTGTCGGGCAGCACGCTCTTCCAGCCGCGCAGCAGCAGATAATGGATGATGTAAACGTCGGCCTCGGGCAGCCTGTACGGCGTCAGCCCGCGGATGACGTGAACGCGCACGCCGCCCTCCATTACGAGGAAGCGCTCCGTCTCGCGCGTCCAGTTGCGCACCAGATGCGGCGGCACGACCAGAAGCGCCGGAAATCCCGCCGTCGCCGCCAGATAGGCCAGCGCCTGAACGGTCTTGCCCAGACCCATTTCGTCGGCCAGCAGCGCGCGGTTCGCGCCCAGCAGGAACGCCAGCCCCTCCTTCTGGAAGGGCATCAGCTCGGCGGCAAAGGCGCTCTTCGGCGGCTCGGCTGAACGCGGCGCGGCGAGCTGACGCTGGCGCTCAACGGCGTATTCCCGCGCTTCGTCCAGCGCCTGCTCCCAGCGCGCGCGGTCGCTCTCCTTGATCTCGAGCGGATAGCGCAG
Source organism: uncultured Clostridia bacterium (assembly GCA_934631025.1). Lineage (GTDB taxonomy): Bacteria > Bacillota > Clostridia > Christensenellales > Aristaeellaceae > Firm-10. Next base: position 126,481 of record CAKTXR010000001.1, on the reverse strand, counting down.
CATGAGCCAGTTCAGATCGCCGATGACGCGCCTGTGCGCCGTAAAGCGCGCCACGCCCCGCCCGCGGCCGTCGCAGCCGGGGAACAGGCGCTTGGCCAGCTCGGTGACGCACGGCTCGCCCTTGATCGTCCAGCATTTGGCGCGCCGATTATAGCTCAGCGTGCCGTAGGTCTTGCCGACGGCGGAAGCGTCCCGCAGATAGGCGGGATAGATCGCCGGAAAATCGTCGTCGCGGAAATCATCTGTCATAGCGTTTTGTCCTCACGGCAGGGCGATACCCCATAATTTGTTCAGCCCGATCACATAAACCGGCTTGCCGCACAGCGTATCCGGCAGCATAACCGCGCCGTCGAGCACGACGATCAGCGCGTCCAGCGCGTCGCAGGCGAGATATTTTTCGCACTGTGCGCGCAGCTTTCTTTTGTCCTGTTTGCCGCGCTTGACCTCAATCCCCACGCCGTCCACCAGAAAATCGATGCGGCAGCGCGGCGCGAGCCTGACCTCGTGGCATACGCAAAAGCCGCCGTCTTGGAGGACGGCGGCGATCATATCGTGCAGTGTATATTCGTTTTCGATCAGCGGGATGCGCAGGGCCTTCAGCGCGCGCACAATCCGCTCGATCCGTTCCGCTTCATAAGTCATATCAGCCTTCCAGCTCCGAGGGCGCGTTGCACTCCGGGCACTGGCGATAGCCCGCCTTGAGCGCCTGCTCCAGCGTGGCCTGCGGCGTTTCGCCCTTCTGGACGTGAACGCAGTCCTCGCTGTGATAATACTGCCCGCCGGGATTGCAATAGACGATGATCGGCGCGGGCGTGGGCGTGGCCTCGACGATGATCGCCGTGCGTCGAGGCGTATAGATTTCGATCTTGCCGCGATCTTCCGGCGCTTCCGGGCCGAGCAGCGTGTAGGTCGGGTCGCCGTCCACCGTCACGATGCCGCCGATCTGCCTTTCCGGCGGATTGGTCGAGGGCGTAAGGATGACCACCAGCACCGCCGCGACAAGCGCCGAAACCGCGATCTTCGCCCACTTCGACCAGGGCGCGCGCGTCCACATGGCGTACAGCCCGAGCGGGAAGCAGAATATCAGCCGAAGCACAATGCCGAGGTTTCGGCTGTGCTTTCTGAGCGTCGGGCGCTTCAGGCGTGTTTTGGCCATGTCGATCAGCATCCTTTGTGGCATAGAGAGATTACAACTTCTATATTGTACTCCCAAAACACGCCAAAAGACAATAGGGAAAGTATTTCTTTTTCGCGTCTTTTGGCGCGCCGATCCGTAATATTTTCCGTCCGGCTCGGAATTCGTCCGCCAAAAAGCCGCTCCGTCCCTCACGCAGAGGAACGAAGCGGCTTCTATTATGGATTGACTGCCTTCAAATCAGGATTTACCAGGTGCGCTCGTTCTTCTCGACGAACGCAGTCACCTGCTCCTGAATGGCGTCGATAACGTCCTGCAGGCCCGCGGCGTACATCTTGTCGCGATACTCCTGCTCCTTGGCTTCCACGCCGGCCGCGCCCAGATAGCCGCAATCCAGCATGCTGCCGTACTCCTTGCCGATGGAGGAGAGCAGGTTAAACTCGGTTTCAACGTCGCTGTAATCGAAGGTGAAGCCCAGCAGCGGAGAGGTGTAGGCGCTCTCCTGCAGCTTGATCAGCTCCTCATAGTAGGGAGCCGGATAGACCGCGCAGGAATAGGCGTTGAGCAGCGTGCCCATCATCCACGGGCGCTGACCCCAATCGAAGGAGCTGTCGGCCTGGCCGTCGCCGCCGAACACCTTGATGTCGGTGTGCTCTTCGTTCCACTCATAGTGCTTGCCCTCGATGCCGTAGGAATAGAGGTTGTAGAACTCGATGGCCTTCTCGTCCTTGGTCACCAGCCAGTTCATGAACATCATCGCGCGCTCAGGCTCGCCGCAGGTGAACGGAATGGAGGTGCCGGTCGCCTGACCCAGCGTCGTCCAGCAGTAGGGGTTGGTGTGCACGGTGTAAACGTCGATCTTCGTGCCGGCCAGCTCCTTGCTCAGGTCGTCGGTGAAGCCGTTGTGGCCGTAGGTGATGTAGCACGGCGTATTGCCGGTCTCATCCTGGAAGCCCGCCAGCTTTTCGTCCTGCGTGGATTCGAGGGAGGCGATGTCCGCGCGGATATAGCCCTTGTCGTACCACTCGGCCATCATCTTGTGGCGCTCGATATTCCATGGGTTGTCGCAGCTGGCCTTTACGGTGAAGGTGTCGTCCCACAGATCGATGTAGCCGTAGCTGCCCACGCCCGCCATGCTCTTGCCGCTGTACCAGCTGCTGAAGGAGCATTCGCCGGTGGGATTGTAGCCCAGCCCCATCACGCCCGCGTCCTTAGTGGCGGCGAGCAGCTTTTCGAGCTGTTCATAAACGGGCTTCTGGTTCTCAACGGTGTCCTTATCCCAGTTGTCGTACATCAGCTTCTGCATTTCCTCGACCCACGCTTCGCCCAGAGTGGCGTCCACGGCGGCCTTGGGGAACATATAGTAGCTGCGGTTGCCGACCATGCCCTGCCAGGCGGGGAACTGATACAGCTTGCCGTCGGCCTGACGATGCGCGTCCAGCAGACGCTCGTCCAGCGACGCGATCAGATCCTTGCCGTACTCGGCCATCAGATCATCCAGCGGCATGAGAGCGCCCAGATTGACCAGCTCCTGAATGGACTGGATGTAGCCCGTCCACGTCAGGTCGACGCGCTCCTGCGCGGCCATGGCCTTGTTGAACTTCTCTTTGTACTCGCTCGTGGCCACGATGACCATATCCAGATTGACGTTCATGCCTTCCTTGGCGACCTTCTTCATCTCGCCCAGCACAAGCTCCGCGTCCTTCTGGTCGGGGTTCGCGCCGCACCAGTAGATCAGATCGACCTCGGGCAGCTCCTCAGCCGCCGCGACGGCCTGCGCGCAGCCCAGCGCGAGCACCAGCGCCATAATCAGCGCCAGCATACGGGACAGTTTCTTCATGGGTGTGATCCTCCTTGCTTTATTGCATAAGGCCGATTCGGCCCTTCGCATCAAAAATGGAGATTTGCGTGAGGAAAGTCTCGCCTGTTCAAAGGAGCGATCCGCTCCGTGTCGCCATGGAACGGATCGCCCTTCATCATGGATTCAGTTGTTGCGATTACCAGGCGCGGTTGCGGGTGGTCACGAACTCGGTCACCTGCTCCTGAATGGCGTCGATGACGTCCTGCATACCGGCGGCATACAGCTTGTCAACGTACTCGTTGTACTTGGCTTCCCAGCCAGCCACGCCCAGATAACCGCGGCCCAGCATATCTCCGTACTCCTTGTCGATAGAGGACAGCAGGTTGTACTCGGTCTCAACGTCGGTATAATCGAAGCTGAAGCCCAGCAGCGGAGAGGTCGGCGCATCCTTCTGCAGCTCGATCAGTTCCTGATAGTAAGACGCAGGATAAACCGCGCAGGAATAGGCGTTGAGCAGAGTGCCCATCATCCACGGGCGCTGACCCCAGTCAAAGTCAGAGGAAGCCTGACCGTCGCCGCCGAACACCTTGATCTCGGTATGATCCGCGTTCCACTCGTAGTGCTTGCCCTCGATGCCGTAGGAATAGAGGTTGTAGAACTCGATGGCCTTCTCGTCCTTGGTCACCAGCCAGTTCATGAACATCATCGCGCGCTCAGGCTCCTTGGCCGTGAACGGGATGGAGGTGCCGGTCGCCTGACCCAGGCTCGTCCAGCAGTGGGGCTGGCAGTGCATGGCGTACAGGGGCTTCGTCCAGCCGGCCATTTCCTTGCTCAGATCGTCGGTAAAGCCGTTGTGGCTGTAGTTGATGTAGCACTGATCGCTGACCGGATCGCTCCAGCCGCGGCACCAGTCCTCAGAACCGTTGTCCACAGAGGCAACGTCCTCGCGGATATAACCCTTGTCGTACCACTCAGCCATCTTCTGATAGACGTACTTGGTGGTCACGCTCTCAGCGGCGGGGATAACGGTGAAGGTTTCGTCATTCATCGCAACACGACCGCAGCTGCCGACGTTCAAAGTGCTCTGGTTCCACCACGCGTTCAGCGTATAGCCGGTGCTGTAGCCCAGACCCAGCTTGCCCGCTTCCTTGGCGGCGGCCAGCAGCTCTTCGAACTTGTCATAAACGGCGGCCTGCGCTTCAACGCTGTAGGTGTAGCAGTTGTCGTTCATGGCCTTTTCCATCTCGGCAACCCACTGCTCGCCCACAGTCGCGTCGACAACGTCCTTGGGCACATACAGCGCGCTGCGGCTGCCGACCATGCCCTGCCAGGCGGGGAACTGATACAGCTTGCCGTCGGCCTGACGGTGCGCGTTCAGCAGATCGGGATCCAGAGAAGCGATCAGATCCTGACCGTACTTCTCCATCAGATCATCGAGGGGCAGCAGCGCGCCCAGATTGACCAGTTCCTGAATGGACTGCACATAGCCCGTCCAGGTCAGGTCAATGCGCTCCTGCGCGGCCATAGCCTTGTTGAACTTTTCCTTGATCTCGCTCGTGGCCACGATGACCATGTCCAGATTGACGTTCAGCGCTTCCTTGGCGACCTTCTTCATCTCGCCCAGCACAAGCTCCGCGTCCTTCTGGTCGGGGTTCGCGCCGCACCAGTAGACCAGGTCGACCTCGGGCAGCTCTTCAGCCGTCGCGACGGCCTGCAGGCAGCCCAGAGCCAGAACCAGCGCCATGACCAGCGCCAGCATACGGGACAGTTTCTTCATAGGGTCATCCTCCTTAAATAATGTTATGAATACGCATATTCATGCGCAGACACCGAAAATGAGAGTCCTCAGCCCTTCACAGCGCCGATGGTCAGGCCGCTGGCGAAGTACTTCTGGAAGAAGGGGAACACAACCAGCATGGGGCCGGCCGCGATGACGCACAGCGCGTACTTGAGCGTTTCCGCCGGCAGAGCCGCCGCGCTGTCGCCGCCCACCTGCGCCGCCAGAGCCGCCATGTCGCTGTTCTGCATGAGGTTCTTCAGGAACGCCGTCTCGTTGAGGATGCGCTGAAGCAGATATTGCAGCGTGTACAGGTTGCTCGAGCGGATGTAGATCAGCGAGGTGTTCCAGTCGTTCCACTTGCCCACCAGCGTCATGAAGCCGATGGTCGCGAACACCGGCGTGGACAGCGGCACGGCGATCTTGAAGAATATGGTCAGCTCGCGCGCGCCGTCGATCTTGGCCGATTCAAACAGCGATTCGGGCAGGCCCTTGAAGAACGTGCGGATGACCAGCGTGTTCCACGCGCCGCCCGCAAGGCCGGGCAGGATGTAGATCCAGTAGGTATCCAGCAGGTGATACCAGTTGGTATAGATGATGTAGGTCGGGATCATGCCGCCGCCGAAGAGCATCGTAAAGAAGATCAGGAAGGTGATCGGCTTTTTGTAGGCGAACGTCGTTCGGGAGAGCGGATAGGCCACCATGCCGGCCACAATGCAGCTGAGTACCGTGCCGAGGATGGCCTGACTGGCGGTGATCCAGTAGGCGCTCACCATGGACTGCGGGTTCTGGAAGGCCAGCTTGTAGGCCTCGGTCGAAAAATCCCTGGGGATCAGGCTGTAGCCCGAATTGTTGGCCGTGATGGACGCTTCGCTCGAAAAAGAGATCGACACGACCAGCCACAGCGGCAGCACATACAGAAGGCACAGCAGGATAAAGAATATGTGGATGATGATCTTGTATTTCTTTTTGGCAACGGTCGCCATGTTTTCTTTTCCCCCTTCTTAGAACATCGCGTTGTCCGGCGAGATCTTGCTGACAATCCAGTTGGTGCCGCCCACGCAGATCAGGCCCAGCAGCGACTGGATAAAGCCGACGGCCGAGCTCTGGCCGTAGTTGTTGGTCTGAAGGCCGCGATAGACGAAGGTATCGATGATGTCGGTCGTCTCGTACAGAAGGCCGATGTTGCGGGGGATCTGATAGAACAGGCCGAAGTCGCCGCGGAACATGCCGCCGATGGCCAGTATGGTCATGATCGTCCACAGCGGGATGATGCTCGGGATGGAGATGTATTTTGTCTGCTGCCAGCGGTTCGCGCCGTCGATGGTAGCCGCCTCATAGAGCGAGGCGTCGATTCCCAGCAGGTTTGCCAGATACATCATCGAGCCCATGCCCAGCCCCTTCCAGCTGTTGACGAAGATGATGATGAACGGCCAGTAGGCCGGCGAGGAGTAAACGTCCACGCCCGTGCCGCCCAGCGAGCGGATGAGCTGATTCATCACGCCCAGCACCGGATTGAACACGGCGTAGGTGATAAAGCCCACGATGACCCAGCTCATGAAGTTCGGGAAGGTCATGATGGTCTGATAGGTCTTAAGGGCCGAGCGGCGCTCCTTGATCTCGAAGAGCAAAAGCGCAATGCCGATGTTCACGATCGAGCCGACGACCAGGAAAGCCAGAGAATAGGCCACCGTGTTGCGCGTAATGCGCCACAGGTCGACCGACTTGAACAGGAAGTTGAAGTTCTTCAGCCCCACCCATTTGCTTGCGAACAGACCCAGATTGTACTTGTAGTTCTTAAAGGGCAGGATCAGGCCGATCATCGGCACATAGGAGAAAATGATATAGCAGGCGATGGCGGGAATGCACAGAAGCAGCAATTCCCAGTTGGCGCGCAGGCGAGCCAACGCTCCCTTGCGCTTGCCACGGGCGGCGGTGGTGTTGTTCATGGGCCGACTTCCTTTCGTGTGCTCGAGAGCGCGCAATTAAAACACGTCCATAACCCGCTCTCTATTATTTGCAACTAATATAATACACCTTTTCGCATTTAAAAACTATCAAAATAGTGCCAGAATCACCCCAAAAACTATAACGATAGTCTCAAGTTTATATTTCAAGCCCTCATTTGCTCTAATTAATTGATAAATGGCATTTTCATTTTAGGCAAAGACGATAGGGCGTGCGATTATTTCACCGCATTCGGGTCATTATTGCGGCGGTCTGATCAGACACAAAAAAGCCCCGCTCCCCAATAGGGGAACGGAGCCATTGTTATGATCGGATGAACGGGCGGCGAAGCAAAGCGCCTTATCTGTCCTCAAGCAGGAAACGATACTGCGCGTCGCACAGCTCTCTGTAGTGCCCGCCCTTGATCTTGATCAGCTCGTCGTGCGTGCCGGCCTCGGCGATGTGGCCGTCCTGAATGACCATGATGCAGTCGGCGTTGCGGATGGTGGACAGGCGGTGCGCGATGACGAAGCTCGTGCGGCCGCGCAGCAGCACGTCCAGCGCCTTCTGGATGAGGATCTCGGTGTGCGTATCGATGGAGGAGGTGGCCTCGTCCAGGATCAGGATCTTCGGGTCGTTGAGCAGCGCGCGCGCAAAGGAGATAAGCTGGCGCTGGCCGACCGACAGGGACGAGCCGCGCTCGCTGACCTCGGTCATATAGCCCTTGGGCATCTCCATGATGAAATCGTGCGCGTGAACCGCCTTGGCGGCCTCCATGACCTCTTCGTCGGTCGCGTCCAGCTTGCCGTAGCGGATGTTGTCCATGATCGTGCCGGAGAAGATGAAGCTGTCCTGCATCATGACCGACATCTGCTTGCGCAGGGAACGCAGCTTCACGTCGCGCACGTCGTGGTCGTCGATTTTGACCGCGCCGCCGTTCACGTCGTAGAAGCGGCTGATGAGGTTGACCACGGTGGACTTGCCCGCGCCGGTCGGGCCGACGAGCGCGATGGTCTGGCCGGGCTTGACCTCGAAGGAAACGTTCTTGAGCACGACCTTCTCGGGATCGTAGGCAAAGGTCACGTTGTCGAAGGTCACGCGGCCGGTGATCGGCGGCAGATCCTGCGCGCCCTCCTTGTCCTGAATGTCGCTGGGCGTATCCATGATTTCGAATATGCGCTCCATGGACGCCATGGCCGACAGGACGGAGTTGTAGAAGTTCGAGAGCGCGTTGAGCGGCTCCCAGAAGCGACCCAGATACCACATCATGAGCAGCAGATTGGCCAGTGTGAGCGGATGCACCTCCGCGCCCATGAACTTCACGCCGAAGTAGTACACCAGCACCGTGCCGATCGTGCCGGTGAAATCCAATGCCGGCCAGAAGGCGTTGTTGATGTGAATGGCGCGCATCCAGGAGAAACGGATGTCGTCGCCGACGTTTTCGAACGTCTCCTGGTTTTCATCCTCGCGGACGAACGCCTCGGTGACGCGCATACCGGCCAGCGACTCGTGCAGATAGCCGTTCATGTTGGAGGTTTTCATGCGCACGACCTGCCAGCGCTTTCTCATCTGCCGCTTGAGGCGGAACATGAGGAACAGAAGCAGCGGCATGATGCACATGGAGATAAGCGTCAGCTTCCAGTTGACCACGAACATGATGACCAACAGCAGCACCAGCGTGAAGCACTCGATCAGCACGTTCACAATGCCGTTGGTGAACAGATCGTTCAGCTCGTTGACGTCGTTGATGACGCGCACGAGGATCTTGCCCGCGCTGCGGGTGTCAAAGAAGGAGAAGGACAGCGTCTGGATGTGATCGAACAGATCCTGACGGAGGGTCGCCAGCGCGCGGCGGCCAGAATAGTCCATCAATCGCACGCGCAGACGGGTGCAGATGGCGATCGTCGCGGCCATGAGCACCATGCCGCCCACCAGCATCCACGGGACGCGGGGCGTGTCGGCCTGCAATACGCCGACGGCGCGGCTCAGCAGCCACGTCTGGCCCAGCGAGCAGAGCGTCGTGATGACCATCAGGCACAGCGCGACGGCCACGCGGCCCTTGTAGGGCTTCATGTAGCCCAGAAGGCGGAAGAACTGGCCTTTGTTAAACGGTCTTTCAATGGCTTCGTCGTCAATCTGTCTAAGTACCTTCGCCATCAGGCCTCACCCGCCTTTCCCTTCGCAAACTGATCGAAATCACGGTACTGATCCTGCACCATGCCATAGTAGATGCCCTTCATATCGAGCAGCTGCTGGTGCGTGCCGCGCTCGGCGATGCGTCCCTCGTGATCGAGCACGAGGATCAGATCGGCGTTCTTGACCGAGGAAATGCGGTGCGCGATGATGAACGTCGTGCGGTTTTTGAGCACTTCCTTCAGATCCTGCTGGATGAGATATTCCGTCTCCATGTCGACGGCCGAGGTGGAGTCGTCCATAATGAGGATCGAGGGATCGTTGAGCACCGCGCGCGCAATGGCCACGCGCTGCTTCTGGCCGCCGGAAAGGCCCATGCCGCGCTCGCCGACGATCGTCTCATAGCCGTCGGGCATCTTGCGGATGAACTCGTCCGCCTGCGCCACGCGCGCCGCCCGCTCGACCTGCTCCTGCGTGGCCTCAGGCCGGCCGAAGCGGATGTTGTCGGTCAGCGTATCGGAGAAGAGGAACGTCTCCTGCATGACATAGCCCATCGAGTGGCGCAGCGGCTTGAGTTTCTGATCGCGCACGTCGATGCCGTCCACCTTCACGCTGCCCTTTTTCACGTCGTAAAAGCGGCCGATCAGGCTGACCAGCGATGATTTGCCCGTGCCGGTCGCGCCCATGACGGCGATGGTCTGGCCGGGCTTGGCCTCGAAGGTGACGTCGCGCAGCACGTCCGCGCCGCCGTAGCTGAAGGTCACATGATCAAACTCGACATGACCCTCGAACTTCTCGGGCGATTTCGCGTCGTCCTTCTCGCGGATGACCGAGCCGAAATCCTGATAGTAGAACAGCTTCTCGGCCGAGGTGATGGCCTGAACCACCATGTTGATGATGCCCGACAGCGCGCGCATGGGGTTGATGATCAGCCACACATAGCCGTTGACCGCGACCAGCGTGCCGATGTCCATCTGGCCGTTCACCAGCAGCACGCCGCCCACCAGCAGCATGACGGGCGTACACAGGCTGCTGAGCAGCTCCATCAGCGGCACGAATATCGACCAGATGCGGGTGGCCTCGAGGTTCAGCCCCAGCAGCTTCTGGTTCTCGGTCTTGAAGCGCTCGGATTCATAGTCCTCGCGGGTGAATGCCTTGACCACGCGCACGCCGGCGAGGTTTTCCTGCGTCGTGGTATTCAAAACGGCGTTCTGCTCGCGGATGTTGATAAAGGCCGGACGGATGCGCTTGTTGAACTGCCAGGCCGTAATCGCCACCAGCGGCGCGAAAATCAGCAGCGCCAGCATCAGCTTCCAGCTCATGATGCTCAGAAAGACCAGCGCGCCGACAAAGTTGAGCGTGTTGTCGAACACGGTGATCATGCCCGAGGAGATCAGGTTGCGCACGCCCTGAATGTCGCTGGTCATGCGGGACATGATCTCGCCAATGCGGTGATGATCATAAAACGAATAGGGCAGCTCCTGAAGATGCTTGTAAAGCCCCGTGCGCAGATCGTAGGTCACGTTCTGCGAAACGCGCTCCAGCATCAGCGAACGGACATAGGTCGATATGCCGCGCATGGCCACCAGCGCCAGCAGCTCCACGCACAGCGGCCCCAGTTTCACCAGATCCCGCGTGGGAATAACGTCGTTGACGATGTCCCTTGTGATAAAGGGCGTCAGCATACGGCTGAGGATGACCAGCAGCTGCAAGAAAAGCGCAACTGCAACCACCTTGCGGTAGGGCTTGAGCATACCGGCCAGTCTTTTGATAATGTCCATCGAAGACCTCCTTTTCCTCCGGTACAGGCCGTGTTTTTCCGACCGACTGTATCATACCAATATTTTTAAGGCGCGGCAACGCCGGTTTTTCCGCTCAGATTGAATTATTTTCGATCACATTTTGATTTCGGCTTCTTTGTCACTTTTTTGATTGAAAACTCCGTTTTCCTCCGTTTTTCTCCATTTTTCAAAATCCGCGCTTAAATTTGTTGCCGCACCGCACGCCAAAGCGCGTTTTGTCGGCAGTTCCTACCTTTATATTATGCTCTTTTTTTGCGCCGCCCGTCTGGACAAAGCGCCCGATGAATGTTATACTGTATATGTGTATTTTTGCGTTTGGAGGAAACGGCCATGCTCAAGGTCATGATCGTCGACGACGACAGAAGCGTCATCGACTGCCTTTCTCAGCTCATCCCCTGGCAGGAAATCGGCTGCGCGCTGATCGCCTCGGCCGCCAACGGGCGGGAGGGCTACAATCTGGCCGTCGAGCAGTCGCCCGATCTCATCATCTGCGACATCGTCATGCCGGTCATGGACGGCACGACGCTCTGCCGCCGCATCTACGAAACCATGTCCGACGTGGCGTTCATCTTCCTGAGCGCCTATGAGGACTTCACCACGGCGCAGGTCGCGCTGCAATATCACGCGCGCGATTACATCCTCAAGCCGATCAACCGCAGCAAGATCGACTATATCACCGCGCTTCTTCATGATCTCAGCGTGCAGCACGAGAAGAGCGCCTACTATATGCGCCTGCTCCACGACAGCGGCACCGAGACGAGCATTCGCCGCGCGCTCGAGAGCGCCGATACCGCCTTCTTCGAGTCGCTCTTTCAGCGCCTGACCGACGACGTAATCGCCTTCAATCTGGACATCGGCCAGATCCGCAACGTGGTCTGCCGGCTGCTCAATCTGCTCTACAGCCATCTCATGGAGAGCCGTCCGGAGGTCGACTACGCCGCCGAGCGCGCCGAGGCCTTCCAGCGGCTGGAGGGACTGAAGTTTAAGATGGACATGATCTTCCTGGTCAGCGAGCGCTATTTCCAGCTGCTGCGCGCCGGCGCGGACGCCCGGCCGAGCTATTGGGGCGCGCTGGCCGCGCAGGCCGCCGCTTACATCGACGAGCACTTCTGCGATCCGTCGCTCACCGCCTCCTCCGTCGCGGCGCACTTCAACTATTCCGCGGACTACCTTGGGCGGCTGTTCAGTCAGGCCTATCATGAGACGCTGGCCGCCTATATCGGCGAAAAGCGCATCGCCCACGCCGCCAAGCTGCTCATTGAGACGCGCCTGAGCGTCAACGACGTGACCGCGCAGTGCGGCTATCAGAGCGCCAGCTATTTCGCGCGCGCGTTCAAAAAGCGCTTCACGCTCTCCCCCAGCGATTATCGGGCGATCAATTCGCCCGTCACGAAAGGCTGACGAACCATGAAATCACACAAGACGCGCAAGAAGAGATATTTCAGCCTGGCCGCGCGCTTCGGCGTGCTGTTTTACGCGGCGGCGCTTCTGCTGATCGTCGCCCTGTCGTTCACGCTGTTTTCCTATTTCCACAACAACGTCGAAAATTCGCTTCTGGCTTCCTACAGCCAGACCGTTTCCGCCAAGGCGCAGACCATCAACGACCTTCTGACGCGCCTTGATCTGTACATGAACCTGATCACCGACGGCAACGGCGCGTTTCTCGACACGCTGCTCGGCTATAACGGCGATCTCCCCTCCGCCTGGCACAGCTACATCCGCATGAAGGACATGCTCAAGAGCAATCTGGACATGACCTTCGGCAGCATCGTTCCCTTCTACGAGGCCTATATAATCGTCGACGAGAGCATGCCGCTCTCGCGGATCATGTCCAAATATCCGCTTCTCCTCTTCCGGCAGAATACGCTCACATCGGCCATTCACATCACGCTGCCTGCGCCCTATGAAAACGAGGACTGGTATCTCCGCGCGCGGGAACACGCCGGCGAGGATTACTGGTTCACGCTGGATTTCAAGCCCGACGCCATCAGCGTCACGCGCACACTCAGCGCCGATGTGGTAAGCTCCACAAACTACCGCGTCACTCATTACGACATCGGCACAATCCTCGTCTCCTTCGACGCGGACTGGTTCGACAGCGATGTGGCCGACGGGCGGCTGGGCGAATCCACGCTCCTGCTGCTCGATTCCGGCGGCCATATCCTCCACAGCAGCGATCCCGCCTATGCCGAGGGCGACTGGAATATGCTCGCCGTGCCGGGCAGGGCCGAAAACCGCGTAACCTTCGACGGCAAATACTGCCAGCTCTGGAAGAGCGATCTCCAGTCGGGCCTGACGCTGGTCACGCTCCTGCCCTATGAAAAGATCCGCGCGCTGACCATGGGCTCATTGCGCATCGTCTTTGCCATGGCGCCGGTGCTGCTGACCGCGGGCTTCATACTGATCCTGCTGATCTCGCGCTACGCCACAAACCCCATCCGCAAGCTGGCGCAGCACATGCAGCGCGAAAAGCTCACGCCCATCACGCCGCCCGCGCGCGGCCTGTCCACGGAGGTGGACGGACTGTACTCTTCCTTCAACAGCCAGATCGAGCGCATCAACGAGCTGATAAACGAGGTGCGCGCCAGCGAGCAGAGCCGCAAGCAGACCGAAATACAGCTCCTTCAGGCGCAAATCAACCCGCACTTCGTGTGCAACACGCTGGGCACGGTCTGCTGCCGTTCGCTCATGCGCGGCGACGACGATCTGGCTGACATCCTCACCGATCTGGCCGACTTCATGCGCTATAATCTGCGCAATCCCTCGCAGCACATCCCGCTCTCTCAGGAGCTGGAGGTGATCGACCGCTTCATCCGCATACAGCAGTCCTGCGGCAAGGAGGATGTGCCCGTCACGCTGGACGTTGCGCCCGAGTGCCTCAATCTGACCGTGCCCAAGCTGATTCTCCAGCCCATCGTGGAGAACGCGCTCTCCCATACCGACGATCCGCGTTCCGTGCGCCTGTTCATCCGCCGGCGCAAGGACAAGCTCATTATGCGCGTCGAAAATCACAGCCCGGACACCGACGTAAACAAGATCAACGACCACATCTCCGGCAAAGTCACGCTCACAAGCAAATCGACCGGACTGGGCATACGCAACATCAATCAGCGCCTGCACCTGAGCTACGGCGAAGCATACGGCCTGACGTTCTACGCCCTGCCGGGCGACTTCATCGCCGCCGAGCTGATCATGCCCGCGGAAACAGCCGCCGAAAAGAGCGGCGAGCCATCCGCGCAATAACACAGAAAAATCGCCCCGCCTTTTCAGACGGAGCGATTTTATTATGCCTTGCGCGGTGCGGTCAGGAGCGAATTACTTCGCGGCCTTCCACGCGTCGTACTGAGCCTGATACCAGGCGATCACGTCGTCGATGCCGACGCTCTTGAGGGAGTCGCGCAGCATGGGCACGTATTCCTCGGCGTCCAGCACGCCCACCTCGAGCAGCGGGTTGTACTCGGCGATGGCGCCGTTGACAGCCGCGATCTTGTCGTTGATCTCAGAGGGATCGGGGTTGAAGCCCAGCATGGGGGAATCGATCGCGGACTCGTTGAACGCGATGTACTGATCCCACTTGTCGTCCGGCTCGCCCACCATCAGGTAGGAGATGAACATATTCTCGGTGGTCCAGTTCTGGGTGAAGTAGTTGTCGGTCCAGCCGTCGAACTGATTGACCTTGCCGTCGACCAGCTCGTAGTGGCGGCCTTCGATGCCGTAGGCCATCATGTTCTTGATCGCGGGATCGGTGTTCCAGGCCTGGAGCAGCTCCATGCACTTCTCGGGATACTGGGTCTTGGCCAGGATCGCCCAGACGGAGCCGGCGCAGTTGCCGGTGGTGTTGACGACGGGGGTCACGAGGATGGGGGTCACATCGGTGCCGGTGCTCGCCGAAGCGCCCACCTCGGCCAGCGGGCTGTAGGAAACGCAGCCCACACCGTACTTGCCGTTGTAGTTGCCGTCCTCATCCTTGACCGGATAGGGATTCTCGGCGGTGGCAACGTCCTCAATGATGTAGCCCTTCTGATACCAGTCGTTCATCAGCTTGCAATAGTCCATATACTCGTCGGTATCGAACCAGTTGACGAAGGTGTCGGGCTTGTCGTAAAACAGAGTCACAGCCTTGCAGGTGCTGATGGTGTCCACATAGTAGCGCTTGTACAGCTCGGGCATATGGCTGTTGACGGTGGTATGCAGGCCATAGCGATCGGTGCCCTTCAGCGCCTCCAGAACGACCTCGATGTCCGCATACTTCTTAATGGTAGTGGGATCGATGTTGTTCTCCTCCAGGAAGGACGTCTCAACATAGAACGCGGAGCAGACGGGTACTTCCTTGTTGGTGGGCACGCAGTAGTTGCGGCCGTCGATCTTGGAGCCTTCCCACAGAGCGTGGTTCACGGTGTTGTACAGCTCCGGATAGTCGGCCAGCATATCGGTGATGTCCAGATACGCGCCGCTGCGGGCACGGTTCGGATAGTCGATCCAGGACGCGTCAAAGACCAGATCCATGGGTTCGTCGGAAGCGATGAGCAGCGGGATCTTCTGGGCAAATTCACCCTTGCCCTGCTTGACCAGCTCGACCTTCACGCCAACCTTCTCCATCGTGAGCTTGCTCAGCTCCTCGGAGACCAGCGCGTCGTCGGGCTTCTGTTCATCGTTGGGGAACAGGCGGAGGGTAATGGTCTCTTCGCTCTCGGCGGTGGCGGTCATGCCGCACACGCCCAGCGCCAGAACCAGAGCCAGAACCAGAGCCAACAGTTTCTTCATGGGGGTGTCCTCCTCAAAAAGTATTATGGTTACGCACAAGGCGCAAGCATCGAATGGAATCAGCCCTTCACCGAGCCGATGGTCATGCCGCGGATGAAGAACTTCTGGAAGAAGGGATAGATGACCAGTATCGGGCCGAGCGTGCAGAACAGCAGCGCCATGCGCGTGGCCATCGTGGGGATGCTGTTGAGCTCCTTCATTTCCACCTCGGACAGATTGCCCATCGCTTCGCGCATTTTAAGGAACTCGATGTTCTTTTCAACGCGCATCAGCATGAGCTGAAGCGTGGCCTTGTCCGCATCGTCGATATAGAGCATGGAGGTCTGCCATTCGTTCCAGTGGCCGACGGCGCACATGAAGCCGATGGAGGCCAGCACGGGAGCCATGATGGGCATGACGATCTTAAAGAACGTATAGACCTCGCCCGCGCCGTCGATCTTGGCGGCCTCGATCAGCGAATCGGGCACGTTGGAATTAATGAACGTCCGCATGACGATGCAGTTCATCGTGCTCACGCAGCCGGGCACGACCAGCACGAGCAGGTTATTGCGCAGGTGGTACACATTGGCGTTGATCAGATAGCCGCCCAGCATACCGCCGGAGAAGAGCATTGTGATCAGCAGATAGATGGCCAGCGGCCCGCGCAGCATGAAGTCCTTGCGGCTAAGCGCATAGGCGAACATACTGGTGAGCAGCAGCGTTAAAAGCGTGCCGACGACGGTCTCGAAGATCGTGATCTTATAGGACTGTATGAGCTGTCCGCCGAAGCTGAACACGTATTTATACGCGCCCGTCGACCAGCTGGAGGGGAAGAACGTAAAGCCCCTCTCGGCGATGCTCACATCGGAGCTGAACGAAACGACCAGCACCAGCGCCACGGGCAAAAAGCAGAGGATCGTAAACAGCAGTATAATGACGGCGAGCACAACCTGTCCGCGCGTGACCTTGGTTTTCTCGGCTCTTTTGGCTTTCTCTTCCATGTTGTGCCTCCCTCCTTAGAACAGCGCGTTGTCCGGCGCGATTTTGCGCACGATCAGGTTGACGGTCACGACCATGAAGCAGCCTACGGCCGACTGGAAGAAGGACACCGCGCCGGTCAGGCCGTAATCGGACGAGCCGCCCATCAGCGCGTTCAGGACGTAAGCGTCGATGGTCTGCGTGGTGGAGTAGAGTATGCCGGTATTCTTGGTCACCTGATAGAACAGGCCGGTGTTGGAGCTCATGATGCCGCCCAGACCCAGCAGCAGCAGGATTGAGATCATGCTGGCCAGCATGGGAAGCGTGAGATAGCGGATCTGCTGGCGCTTGTTTGCGCCGTCCAGCTCTGCTGCCTCAAAGATCTCGGGATCCATGCCGGAGAGCGCGGAGAGATAGAGTATGCAGCCGTAGCCGGTGCCCTTCCAAATATTGACGATGGTGAGGATGGTCGGCCAGTATTTGGCGCTCATGTACCACTGGATTTTCTTCTGCCCCATCGAGAGCAGCAGCCCGTTGATTACGCCGTTGTTTTCCAGCATGGCCTGCACGATATAGGTGACGGCCACATAGGAGATGAACGTGGGCATGATCATGACGGTGTGGGTGATGCGGACGAAATGCCGGAACATACACTCATGCAGCATGATGGCCAGCGCCACATTGCACACCGTGCCGATCGCGGTGAACAGGAAGTAATAGCCCAGCGTGTTGCGGACGATGCGCGCAAATGTCTTGCCGTTTGTGAACAGGAATTTGAAGTTGTCAAACCCGATCCACGGGCTGCCCCAGATGCCCTTCATATAGTCGAATTTCTTAAACGCCACCAGCGCGCCATACATCGGCACATAGCTGAACATGAATATCAGTATGATGCCCGGCAGCGCCATGGCCAGCAGCGCCCTATGCTTGACCGTGTTGCGCAGCAGCCCCTTCATTCAATCACCCTTCCTGATTTATGGATATATTATACAATTCACATTTTCGCCCTGTCTATAATACTTTTCCGACATTTTAAGCACTTTTCCGACTTCTTTTAGTGGGCAGTGCCCACGGCCGCGCCGCTTCGCGCACGGCGTGCAGTGCCCGCAGCCGCTCCGCTTCGCGCGTGCAATCCGACTCTTCAGCGCTTGAGGGCGACCGCAGTGCGGTTTCCTCTCCGCTTCGCGCACGCAACCCGACTCCGCGCCGCTTGGGAGCGGCTCGAGTCTGGTCGATTCAGCAGATTGGTATGATATTCATACAGCCCGACTTGCCCGAGCATAAATTGGACTCGGGCAAGTCTCTCCGTGTACCCGGATGACGGCGCAGTGTCGCACATTTATTCAGAGGTATCACGCATTGCAATAATGGGCAATACCATAGCGCGCAGCGCAGGAACACAGCGCATCAAAGCAACAGCGGAGCGTCGCGCGGACACTCGCCGTCATCGCGCCGCAGCGATGGTAAGCCATACTCAAAAAGTGCAAAAAAGCGCCCGAAAGCACATGGCCTTCAGGCGCTCCTTATGATTGTCATTCAGCTTTATTCAAATAGGCGTTCATCGCGTCCAGACTGGCCAGACCGTCGCAGCGGCCCAGATCATAGACCGCTTGCAGCTTGTCGGGATCGGTTTCAATGCGCTTGATGCCGATCGGCTGCTCAGGCCGTATGACGAACACCTCGCCCTGCTTTTCCAGCAGATTGAGCGCGTCCACGCTGCGGTTATAGGCCTCGGCGCGCTCCTGAAGCCGCTTGCAGAACTCGGGATAGCGGCCGTAGCGCACGCGGATCAGCGCCGGATTCATCGGCTTTTTGCGATAGCTCTTATCGCGCGTGAGGATGACGACCAGCCGGTCGTAGCCCATGCGCCGCATCGCCGCAAAGGGGATGCTGTCCGCAACGCCGCCGTCCAGATACTTTTCGCCGTTCAGCTCAACCGGCGTGGACGCGAACGGCAGCGACGCCGACGCGCGCAGCACGTCCATCTCGGCCAGCACGCTGTGGATCTGCCTGTATTCGGGCTTGCCCGTGCGCAGATTGGTCAAAACGGCATAAAACGGCACGCCGGACGCGCGGAACGCCTCGTCGTCGAACGGATCGAGCAGCATGGGCACCGTGCCGTAGGCGTATTTCGTATTGACGATATTGCCCGTACTCAAAAGCGGCTTGAGACCCATATAGTCATGATCGCCGTTATAGCGTTTATTGTAGCGAATGACGCGGCCGATCTGTCCGGAGAGGAAGTTCGGGCCGAACACCGCGCCGGCCGAAACGCCTATCACACCGTCAAAATGCACGCCGTGCTCCATAAACACGTCCAGCACGCCGGCGGTAAACATACCGCGCATCGCGCCGCCTTCCAGCACAAGTCCCGTTTTCAAGTGTCCCATCATCCTTTCGCCGGCGGATCGCCTCATTTTATGATATGCCCATTGTAGCACCGCGCATTCGACGTTTCCAGCGAAAGTAAATTAGAAAATTTTGACAATGTTATGAAAGCGCGTCATTCCTCCTGAGCGTCGAGCGGCCATTCCGAAGCCGCCGCGCCGGAAAACTGCATCTTCTGGAAAGCGCCCGGCGTCATGCCCACCAGCTTTTCAAATGTCGCGATGAACTGCTGCGGGCTGTTATAGCCGCAGCGCCTGGCAATCTCCCGCACAGAGAGCTTCTCCTCGGCGCGCAGCAGGCGGCAGGCCTCCTCGATCTTGACGCGATTGAGATAGGCGATAAAGTTCACGCCGGTCTTTTGCTTGAAATAGCGCGAGAAGTAATTGGCGCTGTAGCCGAAATGCGCCGCAACCGAGGTCAGATTGATGTTCTCGGCAAAGTTCTCCTGCACATAGCGCGTCACGTCGGCCATATCGCTGTTTTCGGCCTTATCAGGCGCGTCGGCCTGCCCCGCAAAGAATATCGCCAGATTGTCGCGCAGGATGTCGCCGAGCTGCTCCGCCGTCACCAGCGTATGCGGCGCGAAAATCTCGATCAGGCGGCTTTCCTGCGCGGGCGCGCTGCTCTTCGCCGTCCAGAACAGCTGCTGATTGAGCGCCTCGGCCAGCTTGATGTACTGCCCTACGCTCACGTCTGCTCGCCGGTTCGCCTTCAGCAGTTCGTCCACAAAGGTGCGCGCCTTGGCCGGATTGCCGCCGGAGAGCAGCGCCGCATAGACGGCCATGGCGTTGGGCGGCAGGCGAACGCCGCCTTCCGCAGCGCCATCCTGCGCATTTTCCGCGTCCAGAAAGGCGTATTCGCAGGTGATCGGCCGCCGGCGAACGCACTGCCGCGCCGCATAAAACGCCTTGGCGATGTTTTCGATGCCGTTCACGCCGCCGCCGCTGGCAAAGACCGCCACGCCGCCGTCCTTTTCGCCGTCCAGCGCCGCGCACAGCTCCTCCGCGTCCCGACACAGCTCCTGATACCGCGCGCGGGAGAGCGGCGTCGTCACAAAGCTGAACTCGTCGTCGCTCGTGCGGAGTATGGACAGCGCCGACGCGCCGAAGAGCCGCTCGAAGCGCTCCACCACGGCGCGGCGCTCGCTGCCGTCGCCGTCGTCCGGCAGAGAAATCGCCAGCACAAAGACATAAAACAGCATGGCCTTGGGCTGCGGCGCGGGCAGGCACCAGTCCGCCGGATGCCGCTCGTCCGCCTTGCCGCCGCGCAGCAGATGATAGAGCAGCGCGTCCCGCACCAGCGGCGAGGAGAGATCCAGCTCATGACGGGCGCTGACATAATCCTCGTGCGTCTCGCGGATGGACTGGAGCAGCAACCGGCATTCGTCCGTGCGGACGGTGAGCGGGCTGTCCAGCTCGCGCATGAGCATTTTCATCGGCTTGTACAGCTGCCGCGCGGCGAAAAAGGCGACGCCACCCATGGCCAGCGTCATCAGCGCCACGATCATTTCCAAACTCAGCAGCAGCTGATTGCGCTCGGAGATGATGTTGCTTTCCTCGTCGATGGCCAGATACTCCAGCGAGGAAATCACGTCCGAGCGCCGACGCACCACGACGCCCAGCTCCGAAATATAGCGCACATAGTCGCCCTCGGGAATCGACTCGACGGAAATATTCATCTGCTCCGCCGCGTCGGTCACGGGCTGATCGCCCAGCAGCAGCAGCGCGCGCGTGTTGGGGATGGTGAAGTACGTTTCCGCCGTCTGCTCGAGCGCCGCGCCGTCCACCGCCACGACGAAGCAGCCGATTGCGCGGCCGTTGCTGCCGTAGACGGTCTGCATGAGCGCCAGCGGAGACGCGCTATACTGCTCCAAGCGGTCGCTCTTCTCTTCAAACGGCATCCTTTGCAGCGAGAAATGATGGACTCTGCGCATCATGCGCTCAAAATCCTCAACATCTCCCTCATAGCGATTATAGAAATAGATATCCAGCCGCGTCACGCCGGCAGATGTGATCAGATAGTCCTTATTATAAAGGTAGACATAGGCGTCTTTGGCATAGCTCACGCCGCTCAGGAAGGAATTCAGCCGCGTAACGGCCTCGCGCTGCGCCTGATCGCGGACGCGCAGATCGGCCTCGGGCTGCCCGACGAGCCTTTGCAGATAGTCGCCGTCGCCCAGAGAGAGCAGAAAGGAGGCCGAGTTTTTCCAGAACCCGTCGATCTGCTCCGCGCTGCCGGCCATGGCCGCCCTGAGCACGTCCACATGCGTCTGCACGGAAATATTGTTCTGGTGCATGATCATGACAAAGCTGAAGGCCGCCATAATCAGCACGCTGGACAAAAGCGCAATCAGCGTACGAAAAAAAATCCGTCCTCCCACAGGCGCCTTGCTCGTCATGTCTTTCTCCCTCTGCCGCCGCGCCCGCTTCAGGCTGACGGCTCGTTTTTTGTTACGGTTACATTATACACCATTTTCGCGTCTGCGGCGTATTGTTTTTTGACTTTAACGTCAATTTTTCCACTTTTTTCGCCGTTGGAGCGCAATTTTGAGGAAAGTTGTTCAAAAACCAGCATAAAAGGAAGAAAAAAAGCATAGACACAGCCGCGATTAATTGATATATTTTAACCGTAGTTTCGCCGCTCCGCCAATGAAACGGCGGTCGGTTCATTTTAATTTTCAAAAAGGGAGATGGGAAGTATGTCTGAAGATTTGGCGAGACGGCAGGATCTTCTCCAGAGCAGCGGCCGCGTTCGCCGCGATATGCCGCTGGGGAAATACGTGCGTCTCAACTGGGTGCTCTACATCATGCTGATCCCCGGGCTTATCAATCTGCTTCTGTTCAAGTATCTGCCCATGTACGGCATCGTGGTGGCCTTTCAGGACTACACGCCCAAGGGCGGCTTCTTCGGCTCCAAGTGGGTGGGTCTGAAGCATTTCGCCGCGTTCTTCCGCGATCCGTTCTGCTGGCGCGTCATCCGAAACACCGTGGTGCTGGGCGTTGAGAGCCTTGTGTTCTCCTTCCCCGCGCCCATTATACTGGCGCTGCTGCTCAACGAGCTGCACTACGATCGCTTCAAGAAGGTTGTCCAGACCATCTCCTATATGCCCTATTTTCTCTCCGTGGTTATCGTCGTGGGCATGATGAAGGAGCTGTTCAGTATGAGCGACGGCCCGGTCAACGCCATTATGGAAGCGATCGGCTTAGAGAGGCACAACTTTTTCATGGATCCCGCTTCGTTCAGGCCGCTGTACATCGGCTCGGGCATCTGGCAGGGCGTGGGCTACGGCTCGATCATCTATCTGGCCGCCATCGCCGGCATCAATCCGGAGATGTACGAATCGGCCGTGCTGGACGGCGCAAGCCGCATAAAGCAGATGTGGTATATCACACTGCCCAGCATACTGCCCACAATCAGCATACTCTTCATCATGGCCGTGGCCGGCGTGCTGGGCAACGATTTCCAGAAGATCCTGCTCATGTACAGCCCCCGCACTTACGCCACCGCCGACGTGATTTCCACCTATGTCTACCGCTACGGCATCGAGACCGCCGGCAACAACCTGAGCTACTCCTCCGCCGTGGGTCTGCTCGTCAACATCGTGTCCCTGTTCTTCCTGCTCGCCGCCAATTTCATCACCGGGAAGCTCAGCGAAACGTCGCTATTCTAAGAAGGAAGGAGATCAATCATGCGTACAAAGACAACCGCTTTCGACGTTTTCCTCGTCATACTGATGATCCTCCTCTCCTGCGCCTTCCTCTATCCGCTGCTCAATATGCTGGCGCTCTCCGTGAGCGACGCGCAGACGCTCAAATCCTCGCCGATCTATCTGCTGCCGGTGGGCTTCTCGCTGGAATCCTACAAGGCGCTGCTCAATGACAGCCGCATACTGCTCTATTACTGGAACACCGTCAAGTATGCGGCGGTCGGCACGGTCATCATGCTGCTGACCACGTCGCTCATGGCCTATCCGCTCTCCATCACCGCGCTGCGCGGCCGCAAGCTGATCTCGGTCATACTGACGATCACCATGTTCTTCGGCGGCGGCCTGATCCCCTACTATGTCACCATCATGCGTCTGGGGCTCATCGATACGTTCTGGGTCATGGTGCTGCCGGGCGCGATTTCGGCCTACAACGTCATCGTGTTCAAGACGTTCTTCATGTCCATCCCCGAATCGCTGAAGGAATCGGCCTTTCTGGACGGCGCGGGCCATCTGCGCGTGCTGTTCTCGATCGTGCTGCCGCTTTCGAAAGCCGTGCTGGCCACGTTCGCGCTGTTCAGCATCGTCGGCTACTGGAACGACTACCTGAGCGCGCTGCTCTATCTGCGCGATGACAAGAAATACCCAATCCAGCTGCTCATCCGCCGCCTGCTCGTGCTGATGGACTACAAGGACGCAAGCACGGCGCAGCTGCTCAAGGACTTCCGCTCCATCTCCAGCCGCACGACCAAGGCCGCGGCGACCATCATCACCGTCGTGCCGATACTGTGTGTCTATCCCTTCATGCAGAAGTACTTCGCCAAGGGCGTTCTGGTCGGCTCAATCAAGGCCTGACGCACCCCACTCCTCGAATTTAGGCGGCTAACCTCCGCCTGAAGAGCGATAGATTTCCCATGAACAACAAAAAGGAGGAACCCCGTCATGAAGAAACTCGTCTCTCTGCTCCTGGTTCTCGTGCTGGCGCTGGGCGCCATCCCCGCCATGGCCGAGTCGCTGCTCCCCTACGAGGGCGACGCCGTGACCTACGAAGGCTATACCGCCGACCTGGGCATCAAGGAAGACCGCGAATCGCCCGTCTATCAGGAGTACAAGAAGCTCCTGGGCAACGTGTCCATCGAATGGTCGTCCGGCCCCTGGGCTGACTTCGACACCAAGACCTCCATGTTCCTGAACACCGGCGACCTGCCGGACGTCGTCTGGCTGCGCAATTCCTCGTCCGTCATCGCCAACTACGGCGACATGGGCTACTTCCTCAACTTCATGGACTATCTGGACTATATGCCCAACCTGAAGTCCTACATCGACACCTATCCGCAGATCAAGAACATGATCAACGACAAGGGCGCGCTCTACTGCCTCAACGACATCGAGCCGACCGACTACATTGACGAGAGCTTCTGGGTCAACAAGACCGAGCTGGCCAAGCTGGGCAAGGAAGTCCCCACCACCTGGGACGAGATGCTTGACTGCATGCGCGCCTACAAGCAGGCCAATCCCGACGGCATGCCCTTCATCACCTACGGCTGGGGCGCTTCCTACTACTACAGCTGCCTGGGCAGCATCAACAACGCCCAGACCGGCTTCTACTATGACGGCGCCAAGTGGACCCACGCTCTGCTGACCGAGGATTCCCACTATCGCGATCTGATCGACATGATGCACACCATGTATTCCGAGGGTCTGCTGCACCCCGAGTTCTCCACCATGTCCGATGAGCAGGCTCAGCAGTACATTCTGGACGGCAACTGGCTGTTCTCCTTCTGGTATCTCAACGCCATCTACAACGAGATCTTCATGGGCGAAGAGGCTCCCTACGAGTACGAGGCCATGTACGCTCCCGCCCGCAACGAAGGCGATCCCCACTACTCCGTCATCACCGTGCCCTATGACAACATCCCCGGCTGGGGCTACTTCGTCAATGCTGACGTGAAGAACCCCGAGCTGATCTGCTCCTACCTGGATACCGTCATCT
The DNA here is from genome assembly GCA_934631025.1 of uncultured Clostridia bacterium. GTDB lineage: Bacteria > Bacillota > Clostridia > Christensenellales > Aristaeellaceae > Firm-10. The sequence goes on along the minus strand of CAKTXR010000001.1, from coordinate 102,081 downwards.
CTCAGGACGCTTCCACCCTGTATAACTGGGGCGTTAAGGATCTGACCTACACCGTGGATGAGAACGGCCGTCATCAGTACACCGCCGACTATCAGACCAGCGACGCCCGCAAGGCCGCCGGCATCGGCAACTTCATGGACGTGCGCTACATCCAGTACAAGCTGCGCGAGACCGACTACGTCGGCGGCAGCGATTCCTCCCGCGCCGCGTATGACAAGATCATCGGCGGCCTGATCAATGGCGATCTGATCGGCATCCGCGCCCTGCGCGGCACCCCCAACTTCACCGCCGAGCAGAACGAAATCGTCGCCCGCAGCACCACCCCGTTCAACACCTACATCGACGAGAACGTCATGACCTTCATCGACGGCACCCGCGATATGAGCGAATGGGATGCGTTCGTGGACGAGACGCTGGCTCTGGGCAACATGGACGAAGTCCTTGCCACCTATGAAGAGGCCGAGCAGGTGATCTACTCCACCGAGCGCCGCTATGTGAGCTACAACTAATCCTTCCCTACAGGGGCGGGCGGTCAATCGGCCGTCCGCCCCTGCTTTTTCCTCCCGCCGCGCTTATACTGTCATTGTTCCCCCAATATTTATTTCGGAGGCCGCTCATGCGAAAGATTTATTCATCCTATCATCATCCGGAAGCCTATCCCGAGTATACCCGCCGCCTGATTCGCGCCACCACGCGCGACACGCTGGAAAACACCGTTCAGTTCATGTCCCTGCGCGATCTGCCGCACACCGTGGACGGCACGCTGCTCGAAATCGACGAGGCGCTCGACCTGTACACAAAGCGCTTTGATCTGGGCAAGGTGTTCTGGCTGCGCGCCAACGCCGTCTATGCGCCCAATCTGCGCGATCTGCTGCGGGCGGTCAACGCGCGCGGCGGCTATGTGTTCGATCTGTGGGGCTTTGTGCCCGGCTCCTACAAAAAGGGGCTGGACTGGGGCGAATACACCGTCACCGACGAGCAGCACGCCGCCTTCTGCGACCTTCTGGGCGACCGCTTCATCGGCTATGACAACGGCGAGCAGGACGGCCGCTACATCGGCTCCTACACCCCCACGCAGTGCCCCGCGCGGCAGGACAACGTGTTCCAGCAGCGCCGCTTTTACGAGTTCTTCGACGAGATGGGCAGCCAGCTCAAGCACGCCACGACGGCGCTGTGCTCGCTCAACTATGTACACTTCTTCGCCCGCGAGCAGAACTGCTTCATGCTGGGCGCGGAGACGGCGCAGGCGCTGCCCAACGCCAACCTCTGGTACGCCTACATCCGCGGCGCGGGCAAGCAATACGGCCTGCTGTGGTTCGGCAACGCGTCGGTCTACAACCGCTTCAGCTGGAAGAGCTACGACATCGAGAGCACCGGCGTGGACAAGGAAGGCTACAGCTACGGCCCGACCGCCGGCACCAGCCTGTCGCTGCTGCGCCGATTGATGTACGTCGAATATCTCTACAATTCCGATATGCTCGGCTTTGAATCCGGCCTGATCTCGACCAGAGAGTGCATGGACAAGGTGAACGCCGGCATTCCGCTCGAGCCGAACAAGACCGATTCCGACAAGAGTCTCTTCACTGGCGACGACGCCGTGCTCGCGCCCATCGGCCAGATTCAGGCCGACTGCATCCGCTTCGTGAAGGAGCGCGGCTATGCGGGCGTTATGGCCGTGCCCACGGCGATTGTGCTGAATAGCGGCAACGGCTGGTGTATGCCCCGCCACCTCTACACGAGAAACGTCTATCGCAGCTGGGGACAAATGCCCTACAAGGACTGCGATCATCAGCTGCACGCGCTCTTTACGCTGCTCTATCCGGGCTATGAGGACTCCGGCTTCTTCCTCAACGAACGCGGCTTCCTCACGCCCACGCCCTACGGCGATCTGGCCGACGTGCTGATGACCGACGCGCGCGCCGAGACGCTTCGGCAGTACAACCTCCTGCTGCTGGCCGGCTGGCAGAAACTCGACCGCGAGCAGCTGGACAAGCTGGCCGCCTTCGCCGACAATGGCGGCACGATCCTCGCCTTCGCGGGTCAGCTCGAGGACGCGCCGGAAGCGGCGGCCTTCTTCGGCGTGAACAGCCTGGGCAAGTCCGCTCTGCGCCGCGACGCGCTGATCACCGGCAGCGACGGCAAAACCTGTCGCGAACGCGCACTGTCGGTCTATGCGGACGCGGCCCTGAGCGACGCGGACGTGCTCATGACCCTCGAGGACGGCACGCCCTTCGTCATCGCCAAACCCGCCGGAAAGGGCCGCGCACTGCTGGTGCTCTCGCCCTACGGTCTGGACGAAACCGAAAATCCCGCGCCCGTGCGCAACATGGAAAACGTCAGCATCCCCCTGCGCCGCGATCTGCTGGAGAGCGTCAAGGCGCTGCTGGGCAGGCTGATGGACGAGGAGCGGCTCGTGTCCGTCGACAATCCCGCATTGCAAACCATCATCAACATCCGAGACGAGCATACGCTGACCGTGACCATAGTCAACAACGGCTTCTCGACGGAGAGCTACAGTCTCTCCTGCCTGTGCGGCAAGGAACTCAGCCGCCGCGAGATCGCCGTGCCTGATCTGGATCCCGCCACGCCCGGCTACTGGCCGATGTACACGCATCTCTATCCGGCAATGGGCGCGGTTGACGAGGGCCGCGCGCTGATCGGCCCCGGCCAGATCGCCATGTGGGACATCGAATACGAGCCGGAGAACGTCGCCTTTATACACGAGGAGCCGATGCGCGACCTGAGCGGCAACGTCTATGTTGCGCTGCGGCCGCACGGCATACTCATCGAGGAGCTGCTCAAAATGCCCGCGCTCAATCAGTATTTCGCGGGCGTGAAGCTGGATGCGGCCTATGTGAGCGACCTGAGCCTGCGCCAGTGCGAGCAGGCCGGCGGCTGGTTCAAGCGGCGCGGTCTCGACGTGGTCGTCGATTTCGCATCCGTGCTGGATCACTATCCGCATCTGTCGCTCATCCGCAATATGCCCGAGCGGCAGGACGCCAAATTCCAGTGGATGGACGCGATCATGACGAACGCGGCAGCGCTGGGCGCAAGGCGTATCCTCCTGAACCATCACCGCAACGCCGAAAATCACCTCGCGCCGGCCGAAGCAGCGGAGCATATGCGCGCGGCGATCGATGCGCTCAGCGCCATGGCGGAAAAGCACGGCCTGACCGTGATGCTGACCAACGCGCTGCCCAACGCCGTCGAAGGGCGCGTCGAGCACGTCGAACGCGATGCGGCGCACCCCGCCGCACTCAATCTGGCGCATTGCCTGCTGTGCGGAGACATTCCGACCGGCGCGCAGCTGAAGAATGCGCGCGCCCTGCTGCTCAGCGCGCCGCTCCGCGACGATTTCGGCCAGCTGATCGACGCACACGCGCCGCTTTACGACAGTCCGCTCGCCCCGCGCGTCGCCGATCTGCTGCGCGGCCTTGCGCTCGATCAATACGATTTCGTCTGCCTGGACGGCGATTACAGTCGCTTTGACGAGATGTATCTCGACCGGCTCTGGCTGAACGACTCCGCAAAATAAGCCGTTATTGCAGAGAGAAGGCGCCCGTCCCAAGGCCGCGCATGGCCGTCGGGACGAGCGCTTTTATGCTGTCTTTTCTATTCAAATGTCTGCACGCGGTTGAGCCGCACCGTCACGCGCTGCCGCCCGCCGTAGGTGCAGGTGAACAGCGTCAGGTCGTAATCGCTGCCGGTCATGGCGGCCACGTCGCCGCGCTCCAGTGTTTCCTGCGCCGCGACGGCATAGCGATAAATCACGCCATCTATGTCGATGAACTGCACAATATCGCCGATCTCCAGATCCTTGATTCCGCCGAAGTGCCGCGCGTAGTTGTGCGCCAATATGACCAGCGAATCGTCATAGACGCTGCCCCAGTAGCGGCAGGGCGCAATGCGCAGCCGCTCATAGCTCCAGTCATTCATCACCGGCAGCGTCAGCCCCAGCGTGGGCAGCTCGAGATAGCCGATGTACGCCTGCCCGTCGATTTCCAGCGTGGGCATATCGCGCGGCGCGTCCGTCTGCGTTTCGTCATGCTCGGGCGCAGCGGCCGCGTCCGTCTGAACATCCTCCGCCAGCGCTTCCCGAAGCCGCGTGAGCACAGCGGCCGATTCGCTGCCTGCCGCGGCTTCCTCCCGATGATTTTCATAGAGCAGAAGCCCCGCGCCAATCATCAGCAGCACGCCCAGCAGCATACAGATCAGTCCGATGATTCGCTTAGCCATGGCGTTTCCTCGAAAAGAACACAACCCAGCCGCACACGAACAGCGCCAGTCCCGCGGCGGCCATGGCCAGCACGGGCCAGAGCAGCAGGCCGGTCTGCGGCAGATGCGGCTCGTCCGGCGGCGTGGTCGGCTGCGGCGTGGGCGTGGGGACGATCGTGCGCTCCACCTTGGGGCGCGCGGTCACGCTGTACGTCCAGTCTGCGGTATCGCCAGCCATGGGCATGGAGACGAGGAACGCCGTCATGCGCTCATAGCCATAATCGCTTTCAGGCGCTTTCTGCATGATCAGATACAACCCGCAGGAGACGTTTTCAAACGCCGCGCGCCCCTGAGCGTCCGCTGTCTGCTCGGCGTAGGGCAGATCGCGCGCGTCGGCATAGTCGGCCAGCGCGGCGGCCAGACCGCTCTGCGAGAGATCCTCCAGCGATACGCCGCTTCCGGCAAAGTCATCTGTCAGGTCAAAGCACAGGTTGTTGTCTCGGATTGCCGCCTCGCCCACGCGATAGAGCCGGAACACGCCGCCCGTGATCACCGCGCCGTCCGTATCCTTCATTTCGAGCGCGATTGCGCCCGTTTTGTTCAAATCGAGCGCATCCGCGCGCGCGGCGCACAGGCTCAGGAGCAGCGCCAGCACCAGCGCCATGCGCATGACTTTCCTCTTCATGACGACTATCCTCTCTTGCGATATTTCACCAGCAGAACGACGAGCAGCACCAACAGCATCGGCGCGGCGACCGCCGGCGTGACCACCAGCGGATCGATCTGCACCATGTCCGCCGGCACATGAACGGCGGGCTTTTCGGCGGCGTTTTCAACGCGCCGGCCGCGCACGAGCAGCCGCTGGGTGTTGATGCCGTAGGGCGTGCAGGTGAGCAGCGTGCAATAGTCCGCGCCCTCCTCGATGGCCAGCGCGTCCACCTCGTCGGGATTGACGATCAGTATCTGATCGACCTCATAGGTTATGAGCCGGTTGAGCACCGTAATTTTGAACGTATCGCCCAGCTTGAGCTTGTCCAGATCGGTAAACAGACGCGCGCTGGGCAGGCCGCGATGCGCCGAAAGCACGCAATGCGTCCCCGCGCCGCCCACCGGCAGACTGCTGCCCTCCAGATGCCCCACGGCCACATTGAGCACCGCCGCGTCCGTGCCGTGGTAGATGGGCAGCTCCACGCCGATCGCGTCGATGTCGATATAGCCCATCACGCCCGTGCCGCCCACGTCGAGCAGCTCGGCATAGGCTGTCAAGTCGGCGCGCTCGGAGAGCTGCCTATAGTCGGCCAGCGGAAAGGACAGCGCCGCCAGCGCTTCGTTATAAGCGTCCGCCTGATCGAAATACGCGCTGTAGTCCTTCTCGGTCATGTCGGTCAGCGTCTCTTCATACGCGCCGATGGCCCGCGTCTGGTGCAGCGAGTTCCAGTAGTCGCTGACCGTCGGATAAAGCAGCAGGCAAACGCCCGCCAGAAACACCGCCACCAGCACAATCGTCGATAAATGCTTTTTCATGCTCCAACTCCGCTTCCGGTATGCCCTTCTGAAGAAAGCCTGAACGCGCTTTCCTCAGAGCGGCATACCGCCGCCGGAGACAATGCCCCCGGCAGCGATACGCATCCGTTCGTTATCAGTCCTTATGGGCGGACATCTTCTTCCTGGTCACCAGCAGCACGATCGCGATGAGAACCATCAGGCCGCCGACCACATAGAACACAGTCGTGCCGATGCCGCCGGTGGAGGGCAGCTCAGCGCCGGATTTGTTTTCAACCTTGACCGTGCCGGTATATTCGCCGTTATAAGTCACATTGCCCTTATCATCGATGACAACCTTGATGGGAGCAGCCAGCTTGTTGTAACCGGCGGGCTGGGTGATCTCAGTCAGATAGTAGGTGTCGCTGTCCAGACCCTTGATCGTGAACGCACCCGTCGCATCGGTCGTGATCTGGGTGATACCAGTTTCGCCGGTCTTGGCCACGCGATAGACGTTACTGCCCTCGCTAATCAGTGCGATCGGGTCGGTGCCGTCAATGCTCTTGCTCAGCGTGAACACCGCGTCGGCCAGCTTAACTTCCTCGTCGCCCTTCATGGTGTACTTGAGAACGTCAATCTTCCATGTGTAGGTCGTGGTGGTGCTGGGCGGCGTGGTCGTAGGCGTGGCGCTGCTGCTGTCGCCGTAGGAAAGTTTGCTCTCATTGGGGTTGCCATTGCCGCCGACAACAGCCTTTTCGTTCACGGTCGCGGTGTAGGAGATCACGATCTCATCGCCCGCCTTGAGCGTATCGCAGAAAGCCTGAGTGAACACAACTTCAAAGGTGCAGCCGTCGGTCACTTCACCGCTAGTCCTAATAGTGTAATCCGATTCGGCAACCCCCACGCCCTTCAGCGTCACGCCGGTCACTGTGCCAAACGTCAGGCCTTCGGACATCTTATCATGGAACACATAGTTCTCAGCGCCGGCCTGCGCGGTGATGGTGCTCTTGAAGTTCACGGTCTGGCCGATGTCCGCGTCGTTGGTCGAGCCATAAGCGCCGGTGGAATCCTCTTCAACCGTCTTGACGTTGGTCGGCTCGGCGTTCTTCTCCTTGATGGTTACAGTCGGATTGGTGGTGTCCAGCGAGCACAGCGTGCCCAGCGTGGAATCGACCAGATAGTAGCCCAGATCGAGGTTTTCGAACGTTACAGTTGTGGTTTCAGCTTTCTCAGAACCCTGATTGCCGATGCTGTTATCCACAGCATACTTCTGCGCCAGCTTGGCAAACGCGGCGACAGTGGCGTCATCGGTAGCCGCCTTCCACGTCACATAGCCCTGAGCGTCGACATTGAAATAAGCACTATTGGCTTTTACAAAGGCATCCCAACCCTCAGCGGCCTTATAGGAATAAGCGCCGGTTTCCGCATTATAGCTTTCCAGATCAAGGATGCGATAAATCGTGTAGGTCTGGCCCACAACGGCGTTGTCAATGGTGATCGTGCCGCCGCCGATTGCCATGGCGGGAACGCTCAGCGCAAGCAGAAGAACAAGCGCAAGCAGAACGGACATTGTCTTTTTCATCGTCTTTACCTCCTAAAAATATTATCCTTGAAATCTATCGGACGTCGGGGCGCAGGGCGTGCAGGAAAAATCAGCGGTTTTCCCTCCTTTCGCGTCTGCGTCTGAGCGTGCATCCGTACAAAAGGCCGATCGCCATCAGGGCGATTCCGCCGATTGTATAGGGGAGCGTACCGGCCCCGCCGGTCTCGGGCATGCTGGGTCTGCGGCGATTGACGACCGTGCCATTCCACGTTCCCGCCGCACCGTCCTCATGCGTGACGGTCACGGTCAGTTCGTCATAGGCCACGGTCACGGCGTATGTATCCGTGTCCTTGAAGTAGTAACTGGGCGTTTCGACCTCGCTCAGCACATATTTGTGGCCGGACGGGATGTTTGTAAACATCACTCGGCCGTCCTTGCCGGAAGTCGCCGTGTAAGGGTTGATCGTCACGGCTTTTCCATCGCCGCGGCAGATCGAGCAGTTCTCCGTATCGTGCGAAAGCCTGAACGCAATGCCCTCGATCGGATTGCCGTCGTCGTCCTCCTTGGTGAACGACAGCTCCGCGAGATAGCCCTTGACGGACGGGATGGGGTAGGTGATGGTCTTGGGATCGGACATCGTTTCGTTGCCGTTATTATTGACAATCGTCCGGTAGGTCAGGCTGGTTTCGCCGTTGGTATCGTACTTTTTGTTTTCCTCAAAGCCGCCTTCCTCATTGCACAATCGCACGCGATAGATAATCGCGTAATGATAGATCGTGCGACTGCCCTCCACCGTCGTGGAATAGCCGGACTGCTTCAAATCCCACGAAATCGTCGCCTTGCCTGCGTCATAGCTGGCTGTGTTTTCCGCATACAGTTTATTTTCACCTGCCAGCGTATGGCCGTACAGCGTTCCAGACTTATCGTACAGGCCGATGAACTCGACATGGCCGACTCCCTCGCTGATGGGCATGGGATCCTGCGCCACCCAAATGGCCTGAGACTCTTGCTTATGGATGTTCTCGATCTCCTGAAAGATCTGATTGTAGGCGGACATCAGGCCCTCGGTATTCGTGCTGTCGTAGTAGTAGCCCGAGCCGATGCTGTTGCGGAGCCAGTTCTTATACGATTCCTTACTTGAAGCGTCGCCAATCTCATAGTTTGTGCCGCTGCGATCGACAACTGAGAAGCCGCTCGCTTCCTCGCTCTGCTTAACATACTGCTGGATGGTCTGTCCGCCTACATCTACGCCGATTGAGAATATCTTCACACCGCTGTTTTTGATACTCGCGGCCATCTTCCGCGCGCGGATTGCGGCTTCATCGGAATAGCTGGTTCCATAAGAACACGGCTTATTCAACACGCGATCCCTAAAGCGCGCTCCTGAAGTATCATACGGATCATAACCATTGTATCCACTGCTGATGTACGTGGTCGGAAAGCCATCGCTCAGGAAGATGATATACTTGTTTTTATTGCTCACGCCGTTCAGCATATCTCTCGCCTTTTTCAGCCCAGCTTCAATATTGGTGAATCGGTCGTGAGAATCCACATATCCCGCCGCATTGATAATATTGCCAGTTCTAATACGCATCGTGTTCTTCAAGCTGGCCGCTTCAGACTTATTCTTACACGTCTGCAAGCCAAAAATTTGATGGGCATTTGTATTAAAGGCTACATAGCCAATTTTGCTGATGCCGTCGCTGCTCGCGGCGAACTTATCAAGAAAATCCTCCGCCGCCTCCATGGCCGCTTTATAACGCGTACTGTCGCCAAACTTGCTGTTCATGGTATTGGAAATATCCATGACGATCACCACGGCCATATCCGGCTCGGTGTAGAACCGCGATATTTCCGTCGGCGTATCCACCGTCAGCGTGATGTCAAAGACGTTCTCAAGCTCAGTGCCCGCGATGGTCTTGCTGACCTTCACGCCGTCGTCGGTATTTTCGTTCGAGCCGCCGCGCTCGACAACCTGCTGATCGGACGGCTGATTGCTCTGCGCCGCCACGCGCGCCGCGCCGCTCTGTACAGCCGTGCTCCGGCTCTTCGTCTCGGCGATCCTGTTGCTCCAGTATTCAAAATAGCCGCTGTCGCGCAGAATCTTCCAGTTGTCGCCCACGGCCACCTCAGCCACCGGCTCGGTCGGAATGTCGACGCAGCGCACGAGCATTTCGCCCAGCTCGAACACGTCCTCCGACGCGACGAACGACACGGGAACGCTCAGGCGCATCGACGGCGCGCCCGCGTCCAGCACGACGCGCACACAGCCGTTCTCCGCGTCCGCGCGCCACGCGCCGACAACAGTCTCGCCATTCAGCACGCCGCCCTCGCCCGCAGGCACGGCGTTTTCGCCCAGCGCATAGGCGTACGCGCCCGCTTCATAGCCAGCCGCGTCAAAGGCCATATTCAGCGTGTATTCGGCGTTCTGATTGACGGTGTACACGCCGTTTTCATCCGCTTCGAGCGGCGCGCCCTCCGCGTCGGTCAGCGCCAGAGACGCACTGCCGCCGCGCTCAGCCGTATAGGCGGCCAGATCCGCGCCGACGTGTCCCTCCGAGACAGCCAGCACGGCGAACGGTGAAAAGTCGCCCGTCCTGAACACGACATAGTTCTGTCCGTCCTCATCGGTCAGGCGCTCCACATCCAGCCATTCCCAACCGTCCGCGCCGCGATGCGCGACGAGCACATTTTCGCTCGCGGCCAGCGCGTCGTTCAGGCGAATCGACACGTCGGCTTCAGGCGATTCCGCCGCAAAGTCGATGTCCATGAGCATCGCGCCGTCGACAGAGCGCCCCTGAAGCGCCAGCTTCTGCGCGATTTCTTCCATATAAAGCGCATATGTATCGCCCTCGCAGGGCGCAACGGTCAGCGCTGCGCCGCCAAAGCCCGCGCTCTCCGTGTGGACAAGCCGCACCGCGCCGTCCAGCGCCGTATAAACGCAGTCGATCGGGCTGGCCGGTATGCGCGCCATCATGAGTTGGAGCAGCGCATATTCGGGCCGCGTGATTTCAGAAGCGTCATAGGCAGCGGCCAGCTGTTCGCGCAGCGCCGCAATCAGATGATCATACTCGATGATTTCGTCCGCAGACGCGCCGTCAGCGGGCCGCTTCAGCGCATGGATCGTCTCATACTGTGCCGAATAGCGCGCCGTCGCGCCGCCCATCTGCCTTTCGATCAGGCGAACCAGCAGCGGCTCGAACACGTCGTCGTCCAGCTCGAGCGCGTCGTGCGCATTGAACACGGCGCTCACCGCCGCGTCGTACTGCGCGGCATAGGCGGCGCGCGTCTCCTCGTCCGCATCGTCAGCAGGCGCTTGCAGCGCGTCGATCAGCGCATCCAGACTCTGCCCGTCCTCGGGAGTCACGCTCGGCTCGAGAACATCGTCCGTCGGCTCGGGCGTAACGCTCGCGTCGGGAGAGACGCTGACCTCAGGCGAAGCGCTCGGCTCGAGAACGCCATCCGCCGGTTCGGGCGTAACGCTCGCATCAGGTGAAACGCTCGGCTGCGCGGCAAGGTAGGCCTCATAGGCCGCGTTCAGCAGACCGTAGCCCGCGATCACAGCGTTGTCCGCGCGGTATTCGTTGCGGCGCACGCCGCCGCGGGAATTGCCCTCGATGGTCGTGATCGTCTTTTCGTCGGCGGCTTCCACAAGGCCGACATGATCGACCTTTCCGTCCTGCTCCCAGTCGAAGAAGATCAGATCGCCCGGCTGGGGCGCGTAATGCTCGGCGGATACATACAGCCCGTCCTGAGACAGCGCGCGGATCCATTTTTCGCAGTTGGCTTCGCGCGGGACGAGCGTCTCGGGAATCTCGGCATAGTTCAGGCAGAAGGAAACGTACATGGCGCACCACTCGCTGTACGACGCGCGATACCACGCGCCATAGCGCGTATAGCCCTGCCGATTGCCCTCATCGTCGATGATAAAGTTGAGCCTGCTCTCCTCATAGCCCAGTTGAGAGCGCGCGATATTCATTAGATCGTCCGGCCACACGCCGGTCAGCTCGACCTGCGCCATGGACGCTTCCCACTGCGCGCGCGTTTCCGTTTTCATGACGGCGCAGGGCAGGCTCGCCGCCGCCTCGGCCGTCTCGCCGCACGCATCGGTCAGCGTAATATGCAGCTCGATGTCGGAAACGTCCTCCAGCGTCAGCACGGAAACGCGGATCTCGTCCGCCGGATCGTCGGCTTCATAAATTATAATTCCATTCTGAACGACGGTCACATGGCGCTTTACCGGCGCAACGCCGCCCTGCGCGCTCAGCGCAAACGCCGCTTCATCTCCGCCAAAGCAGGAACGCTCCAGCGCGGCGGCATGGGCCTGCATTTCGCCCGCGCTCACGGCCAGCGTCATCTCCGCATCGGCGCTTTCCTCGCCGCGCACAACCGTCACGCGCACGGTGTACAGGCCGGATTCGTCAATGCGCTGCGAAAAATCAATCGCGCCGTCGACCGGCAGCGCCCCCTCGGCGACGATCGTACCGTCCGGCATACAGACGGCATAGCTCGCCGCATCGGCGCGATCAATATCGATATGCCATGCGCCCTCTTCGCCGATAAGCATGCGTTCCGTGCCCGTCAGCGCGCCGAGCAGCGCCGTTTCATCATCCTGCGACTCGGCGGTCGCTTCAGCGGTCGGTTCAACGGTTACTTCAGCCGTCGGTTCGGCAGTCGCTTCAGCGGTCGGCTCAACGGTTACTTCAGCGGTCGGCTCAACGGTTACTTCAGCGGTTGGCTCAACAGTTACTTCAACTGTCGGCTCGACGGTTACTTCAGCGGTTGGCTCAACAGTCGCTTCGGTTGTCGGCTCGACAGTCACTTCAGTGATCGGTTCAACAGTCGCTTCGGTTGTCGGCTCAGTCGTCGACGCGGACGCTATGGTATCGTCCGGCTCGACGGTCGGCGTGTTCTCCTGCGGGGGCAGCGTGTCCTCGCTGAGCGTCTCGGGATAGCACGCGTCAGTATGCATATGCTCCGTCAGGCCGCAGACCAGCACGGCGGCATAGCAGTTCTCGTCGTGATGATGATTGTCGTCCTCGGGCAGCGCGCAGACCAGATGCCTTTCATAGCAGCCCTCGCCGTGAATGTGCTCCTCAAGGCCGCATTCCGGCTGTGCGGTCGCCGTGATCGCCGGACGAATCAGCCCATAGGCCACGCCGCCCGCCGCGATCAGCGAAAGCGCCGTCAAAAGGGCATAGAGCCGCCTGCGCCGCGCCCGACTCCGGACGCACTCCTCGATATACTTTTTGAAATTCAGATAAACGTTTTTCAACGGTCATCCCTCCAGGAGACTGCTTTCCTCCGCGATTTATTCAATCATGCCGGCATCCTTCAGCGGCCAGATGCGCAGCACAATCTGTCCGACCGTCTCGTCCTCCTTGACAAAGCCCACGACGGAGCTTCGGCTGTCGATCGAAGTCGAGCGGTGATCGCCCAGCACGAACACGCATCCGTCCGGAACCTGCACGGGATATTCCAGATCGGTGATGCCGCGGCTGCGGTCGGTGACATACGGCTCGTCGAGCTTTTCGCCGTCGACATACACATAGCCGTCGTCGTCGATCGTCACCCACATCCCCGCCGTCGCGATGACGCGCTTGAGCAGCAGCTTGTTGTTATAATAGAACCCGCACACCTGACCGCGCTTGAACGACTGCGTTTTCATCGCCACGATGATGTCGCCGTCGTTGAGATTCGGCTCCATGCTGGATCCGGTGATTCGGAACACCGGCATGAACAGCGTCGACACCAGCACGGCCAGCGCCGAAACGACCACCAGCACGGCGATCGTCCCGCCCAGCGCCCGCCGGTAGCGCCGCCTGTGATTGAGCCGCTTCTGTTCCGCGCGCAGCGCTTCCAGGCTGGGGAATGCGTCCAAATTGCTCATGATCCGATCCTCTTATTCCGATTCCATCAGGCGGCGCAGCTTTTCCTGCCCGCGAATCAGTTCCTCGCACTGGCGCTTGAACGCCTCGCGGCGCTGGGCGATGTCGCGCTCGGCGGCCGCCCTCATCGCGTCTGCCTCGGCGCGCGCCTGTTCGAGCATCGCGGCCACCTGACTTTCCGCCGCCTTGATGCGCCGGTCGGCCTCGGTGCAGTGCATCACGGCGCTGCTCATGTCGTCAATCTTGTCCAGCACCTGCCGCATATCGCCGCGCAGCGCGTCGTCATCCGAGCGGCGCGCATCGTCCTCCGCCTGCGCCCGCTCATACTGCGCGCAGCGGGCCTCGGCCTCTTCGGCGCGCGCCTGAAGGCGGCTGTTTTCAGCACTCAATTCGTCGGCGGCTTCGCGCAGCCGGCAAAGCAGTTCCACCAGCTCGCCGCGGCTCAGCTTTTTCAAATCCCTGTCCATATATCATCGCTCCCGCGCGGAAAAGCGCCCGTTTTGCACCCGCGCGCTTCATTATATAGATCATCTCGACGGAAATACTTTCTAAATTACTTTATTATAGCATCGGCGCGGTATGTTGTCTACAATCGTGCAAGTTAAAATAATATCAAATCAAGTATCAATCTGCGCATATTACAAAAATAACACATTCATTACTTCAGGCCAGTCAAAAACGCCGCGCGTTCAGCCGAGAAAAGGACGGCGAAAGGCTCCGTTTGCCCCTCGCCGTCCCCAATTATTCAATTATTCCGCGCGCCACTTAAGGCCCAGCCGCTCCGCATAGCTCTGCGCATAGCTGCCGTCCTTCACGACGAGCGCCACGGAAGCGCTGCCCTCGAACGCATCGTCCGCGATGCTGGTCACGCCTTCGGGGATCTCGATCAGCGCCAGCTGCGCGCAGTCCGCGAACGCCCGGCTGCCGATCGTCTCGCAGGCGCTGGAGAGCACGACGCATTCCACATCGCTGCCCGCGAACGCTTCCGCCAGAACCGTTTTCGTCTCCGCCGGCAGCTCCGCCACGGCCAGATCCGTCCGCGCCGCAATGACCTGCTGCGCCTTCAGCACCTCGCCGCAGACGGCGCAGTGCGCGCCCTCCGTCAGGCCGGTCTGCTTCCGCGTCGCGGGAATCTCGGCGTCCGTCACGATTTCGTGCTCGTCCGTCACCGCGATTTCGCACGCCGCGCTGATACCGCCGTCCTCCGTGGCCGCGGTGATCGTCGCCGTGCCCGCACCCACCGCCGTCACAACGCCGTACTCGTCCACCGTCGCCACAGTGGGGTCGGAGCTGACGAACGTCACGAGCTGATTGACGCAGCTCATCGTGCGCATCGTCACGTTGGCCGTCAGCTGCTTCGTGCCGCCCGTATGGATATTGACCGTCTCATCGGCGAACTTCACCGCCGTCACGGGGTAGCAGACGTGTACAAGGCACTCCCGCGTCACGCCGTTCTGCGTGGTCACGGTGATCGTCGCATCGCCGATCACCTTGCCGGTAACCGTACCCTCCTGATCCACCGTGGCATAGGTCTCATTCGAGCTGCTCCATGCAAAGCTGTCGTTGTGGTTCTCCGGCTGCGCCGAAACGACGCTCAGCCTGCCCGTCTTTTTCGCCACGACGTACATCTCGCTTCGGGAAAGCTCAAAGCTCGTCACGGGGGTATAGACGGTCACATGGCACGTCGCGGATACATCGCCCAGCGTCAGCGTAATATCGGCCTCGCCGTTTTGCAGCGCGGTCACAACGCCGTTTTCGTCCACGCGCACAATCTCGGGATTGGAGCTGGTCCACTGACCCACTGCTTCAAACGGGAACACGCTGTAGGTCAGTTGCTCTACATCACCAAAGCGTAGTTTAAGTGTCGTCTCAAGATAAACGCTCTTTTCCGCTGCGCTCCAGTTGATATTGCCGCCCGCGTCCAGCATATCATCCAGAAGCTTCACCGTGTAGCCGTTCTCCCGCGCCCACGATTCTGCATAGTAGTATTCCCAGCAATAGACCGTTACATCTGTCTTGGGAAATGTGGCACTAATATTCGTCAAGCCATCCTTGGCGTAAATGATGACGTATTTCAGATTATAGCAGTATTCAAACGCCCTATTGCCAATGCTCGTCACGCTCTCCGGCAGTTCAATCTGCGTCAGACTCGTGCAGAAATCAAACGCATATTCCCCAATGCTCGTCACGCCCTCCGGCAGTTCAATCTGCGTCAGACTCGTGCAGGAATCAAACGCCCGACCGCCAATGCTCGTCACGCCCTCCGGCAGATCAATTTGCGTCAGACTCGTGCAGCCAGAAAACGTCCAATCGCCAATGCTCGTCACGCCCTCCGGCAGATCAATCTGCGTTAGACTCGTGCAGCCAGAAAACGCAGAATTGCCAATGCTTGTCACGCCCTCCGGCAGTTCGATCTGCGTCAGACTCGTGCAGCCATAAAACGCAGAACTGCCAATGCTCGTCACGCCCTCCGGCAGTTCAATCTGCGTCAGACTCGTGCAGCCATAAAACGCAGAATTGCCAATGCTTGTCACGCCCTCCGGCAGATCAATCTGCGTCAGACTCGTGCAGCCTTCAAACGCAGAACCGCCAATGTTCGTCACACTCTCCGGCAGATCAATCTGCGTCAGACTCGTGCAGCCTTTAAACGCAGAACCGCCAATGCTCGTCACGCCCGACGGAATCTCGATCGATTTCAAATTTGCGCACTGATAGAACAGACCCTCTTCAATGCCCGTTATTCCCGAAGGCAGTTCAATCTGCGTTAAATTCGCACAGGAGTAAAACGCGTATTTTCCAATACTCGTTACTCCTTCTTCTATCTTGACGGATTTAATTTGGCTTCTGTAAAATCCCCATAGAGCATTCATATCATAATAATACATCTCCCCCTCGCCGCTGATCGTCAGCAGTCCGTCGGAATCCAGCGTCCAAGTCATGTTATCGCTCAGGCTACCATTATCATTCCCGCACGTCCCCGACGCGACAATCGTCGCCTCCTCCGCCGATGCGGCGGCCGCGAACGCCAGCAGCGCCGCCGTGAGAATGCAGAGCATCCATACTCTGAATCGATTCATTGCTTTCGCTCCTCTCTCGAGCCTTTTTCTGATTCTGCCGGAACGCGGCGTGACGGCCATTGCGCCAGCGCGGCACAGAGCCGCCGACGCAATCGCCGCCACGCGCGCATTTACCTTAACGTCTTACTGTCAGTTCATCGTTTTCAGGCTGGTGCAGCCCGCGAACGCGCGATAGCCGATCACCTCAACCGTGTCGGGCAGCGTAATGGCGCTCAGCGTCGTGTTGTTCTCAAAGGCGCGCGCGCCGATCTGCGTCACGGGCAGATCGCGGATCGTGTCCGGCACGACCACGGTCGCGGCGCTGCCGGTGTACTTCGTGATGGTGATTCCCGTCTTGTCGGCGTTGTAGGCGAATTCGAAATCGCCCTCGACCAGCGCTTCCTGCTCCGCCTGCGCAACGGCCTCGATGGAATAATCGCTGCGCCGCATCACATTGCCCTTCGTCTCGATCGCCGTCACGCGGTAAGTGTACACATTCGCCTTGTCCAGACCGAAGTTGTACGTCTCCGTGCCCTCGACGCTCTTGACCAGCGCGTAATCGCCGTCGTTCACCTTGCGGTAGAGACGGTATTCCGTCGCGCCCTCAACCGCGTCCCAGGTCAGCTTCACGCTGCCGTCGCTCTGCAGCGCCGCCTTCACGTTCTCCGGCGCCGCCAGAATGCCGCTGATCAGCACTTCCTCGGAATAATCGCCCTTGACGCCGCTCGCGCCGATGCCGTTCACCGCCGCGATCTTGTAGCCGTACGCGTTCTCAAAGTTCAGGCCATAGTTCGCCGTGCCGTTCTCGCTGACGACCTTCACCAGCGTGTAATCCGCACCGTTGATCGAGCGATAGATACGGTATTCCGTCGCGTTTTCAACCGCGTCCCACTTCAGCTCGATGCTGTTCATCGACAGCTGCTCCAGCTTCACGTTCTGCGGCGCGGCGGGCTTCGCCTTCACAGTCAGGAGCGCCGCCTCGGAATAGGCGCTCTTCATCAGCACGTTCTCGCCGCGGCGCAGCGCGACCACCTTGTACTGATACTTTCTGCCGGCCTCAAGGCCGTAGTTGTTCGTCGTCGTGCCCTCAACGCTCTTGAGCAGGCGGAAGTCGCCGTCGTCGTCGGAGCGATAGAGCAGGTATTCCGTCGCGCCCTCAACCGCGTCCCAGCTGATCACGGCGCTGCTGCCGGACGATTCGGCCTTCACGTTCTTCGGCGCGGCCGGCATATTGGCAAATTCGATCTCCGCCGAATATTCGCCCTTGACCGTGCCCTCGCCCTCGGTGCGGATCGCGGCCACCCTGTACTTGTAGCTGTGCTCGGCCAGCTTCAGATTGAAGTTCGCCGTCTCGTTCGTATCGACCACCTTGGCCAGCACGAAATCGCCGCCGTCCATCGCGCGATACAGGCGGTATTCCGTCGCGCCCTCAACGGCCGTCCACTTCAGCAGCACGCTGCTCGTGTTCAGCTGCTCGCCGCTCATGCCCTCGGGCTTGCCCGGCAGGACGATCGTCAGCTCCGCCGCTTCGCTCTGCGCGCTCACGGTTTCGCCGGCCTTCGCGCTCACCTTGAAGGCATACTTCACGCCGGCCTTCAGGCCGAACGTCGTCGTCTCCGTGCCGGTGACGCTCTTGATCATGCTGTACGCGCCGCCGTTCTCCGCGCGGTAGATTCTGTATTCCTCCGCGCCCGCAACCGCGTCCCAGGTCAGCTTCGCGCTGTTCTCGGACATCGCGATCGCCTTCACGTTCGCCGGCGCGGCAAGCGTCGCCGCGTTCACCGCCGTGTCGTCCGCGGGCAGAACCGCGTCGTCGTCTGCAGGCGCTTCATCCATGGGCGGGATCACAGCGTCGTCGTCCGCAGGCGCTTCATCCATGGGCGGGATCACAGCGTCGTCGTCCGCAGGCGCTTCGTCCTCGGTCTTTTCCGGCTCATAGGCGATAAGCGGCAGCAGTATGTCGCCCAGGCCGCGCGCCTTCTCGTCCTTGTCCAGTGCGTCGCAGAGGGCTTCGGCTTCCTCGTCCGTCAGGGGCATGACGGACTTATACTGCACATAGCCCTCGCCCAGCGCCTCTTCGCCTTCGCGCAGCGCTTCGGTGTCAAAGATCACGCGCAGCCAGTCCTCTTCAGCCGTTTCGCCGGCCTTTTCCAGCACCGCGTACACAACGCCGTCCTTCGCGACCTTGCCGACCTTCTCTTCCTTCTTCACGTCGGCATACAGCGTCGTCCCGCCGGACACCTTCACATAGCCCGCTTCAAAGCGCGCTTCCTCAACGACCTCGGGCGTCGGCTCGGCCGTGGGTTCGGCAGTCGGCTCGGCTGTGGGTTCAGCAGTCGGTTCGGCAGTCGGCTCAGCAGTCGGCTCGGCTGTGGGTTCAGCCGTCGGCTCAGCCGTGGGTTCAGCAGTCGGCTCGGCCGTGGGTTCAGCAGTCGGCTCGGCCGTCGGCTCAGTGGTTGGCTCGACAGCCGGCTCAGTCTCCGGCTCGGCAGTCGGCTCGGCAGTCGGCTCGCTAACCGGCTCTTCCGGCAGATCGGAAACCGTTTCGATTTCCTCTTCAGCCCGCGCGTTCACGGGCAGTGCGACGCGGCCCGTCATGCTCAGCAGCATGAACACGGCCAGCGCCATGGTCATCAGTCTCTTGATCCAGTTTCCATGCTTCATTGTGGTGTTCCTCCTTTTTTTAATAGCCCCTTCGCCAGTGTCCGCTCATAAACCGCAGGCCGCCGCGCCCTTCCGGCAGCCGCCCTCCGGAGTCGTTTCATGCGCCCTATGTCTTGACGTCCCCGTTTTCCATTGAGAACAGCTCCTTTCAGTCTTTATAGGCTCTCAGGATCGCTTCAATCCCAGCCTTCTCAGGATAAGCATCTTAATTCTGCGCGGCCAGTACTGGCTCTCGAAATAGACCAGCGGCAGCTCTCGGTATTTCACGCCGTTTGTCCTCAGCCAGACGTCCAGCATGAACTCGCTGATGAAAAAGCGCTTCTGGATCGGCCTTCGACCGGTCAGATCGACGCGCCGATCAAATTCCAGCATCACGTCGAACAGGAAGTCGCAGTACTGATCGAACAGCTCGCGCTTCATGATGAACATATTGCACATATGCGCGCTCATGCCGTTCATGACCTGCGAAAACGCCGGCGCATAGGCGGGCTGCCGCTCCCTGATGATCTCCCCCATCAGCGCGATATCCGCATTGACTGTATGCGGCGAATGCTCGTAATGCGAGCGCATCGTCTCAATATAATAGCGTCTGCGGCGCGGCACAATGACGTCGGTTTTCCGCAAAAGCGCCTCGGCCTGCTCCCGGCCAAGCACCCGCTCCCATTTGTCGCCCCAGCGCTTCCCCTGAAAATGCCGCCTGTAGTGTGCCAGGCCGATATAATCGCCTTTCAGATTCTTCCATGCCCAGTAAATGGCCGTCAGCTCATTAAATCGATCGTTACCTGCTGAAATGTTATCGCCCATATCGTCGCACGCAAAGCCCAGATCCACATCCGGATGATTCGCCTTACCAACCTGAAGCGGAAAATACATCGCGTCCTCGGGCATTCTGTACGGCTTATGCGTCGCTACGACGATCTTTATATCCTTCATGATGCTTCAGCTCACTTTTTTGAAAACAGTGTTTCCCTGATCTGCGCATATTTTCCAGTAACCACAGCCATAACAAGGAATACGGCCAGCGCGGCGCAGCCCTTGACAAACAGCCTGAGCAGACGGCTGGTGAAAGTCACCGGTACAAGGGCAATCACCGCCGCCATAACGCCCGCGTACAGGCACTCGAACCAGAATTGTCCGATAAAGCAGCGATAGGACATATTCAGCGTCCTGCCGATCAGCACATAATAGTCGATCGCAAAACGGCCGTACTGCGCGGCCACGACAAGCCAGACCAGCGTTTCAAGGCTACCCGTACACACGCCCGCAACAATCAGCGCTATGGTCAGGCCGAAGTACATAAGACCGCTGACGAACATCCGTCGGGTGTCGCCGATGCTCTGATAGATCGCGCTGGCGCTGGAAGCGACCATCTGCGGCCATATGGACAGGCTCAGCAGCCGGAACACCGGAACGGCCTCGCCCCACTGCCCGCCAAAGAAGAGAATCATCGCTTCCTCCGCGCCCCAGAAGAAGAACACGGAGCACAATATGCCCAGGCAGGAAAGCACCCGCACCACTCTGGCGTACGCCTGATAGAGATACGCTCTGTCCGCCTGATGCTCCGAAAGAATCGGCACGAGGATGGGATTGACCACATAGTTCGTCAGATTCTGCACCGGATACATCATCAGCTTGTGACCCTTGTCGTAATAGGCCAGGGGAACGCTGCCCATCGTCTTGCCAATCAGCAGCGTATCCATATTCCCCGCAAAATAACGCATCATGCTGTACAGGAACTGATACGCACTGAAGGAGCCGACCTTTTTCAGGCTTTCCGCGCGCATTTTCAGATGAAAGCGAAGCCGCACGGTCAGTCTGTTCCAGAAGAACGTTATGACGGAAAACAGCAGATTCTGCCCGATAATCGCGTAATAGCTCAGTCCCTTCAGCGCCATGACAATCGCTATGCCGCCAGCGACAACGCAGGCCGCAATCATGCGCAGCCCCGAATTGAGGAACCGCTTATCCCGCATGATCAGCGCGTTGGGAACGGTGTTCATCGAGGTGAAGACGACGGACAGGCCCAGCAGCGCGCAGATCCGGCGATAGACTGCGTTTTCATAAAAATGGGAAATCGGTATGCCCAGCAGCGCGAACGCCAGCCCCAGCATAATGGAAAACAGCACGGAAAAGCTGTAAATATCATCGATATCCTCCGCGCTCAGCCGCCTGTTCTGAATGATCGCCGTGCCGTAGCCGACGTCGGCCAGGACGGCGAACAGCGCGCTGAACGCCGCCGTGACCGCCACAACGCCGTATTCCTCCGGCGTCAATATGCGGGATAGAACCGCTGTCGTCACCAGCGTCGCCAGGAGACTGGCGTATTTAGCAAGCCCCCACAGCGCCGTGCTGCGCTTCAGATTTCTGCTCATCGCCATGACAATACAAAGCCTCTGCCATCAATATCATCGTAAAATTCATGCAGGGATTATTCGCGCCGGATTCCATAACGCCGAACACAGCGAACAGACACAGCGCCAGAATGCTGACAGCCGACCGCCGCCGCGCCGATCGCCGAACGCCGTTCATATACAAAAGCATATAGACGGTGAACGCCAGCAGCCCGCCCTCGATCATCAGCCGCAGATAGGCCACGTCCAATAGCGCCAGCCCTACGTTGAACATCTGCGCCATTTTCAGCGAGGTCAGCTCAACGCGCTGCCCGAAGAGCGAGCAGCCGTACTGCGCGTACAGTCGCGCGGCGTTCGCAAAGCGGGCGCTGAACAGCCCGTCCAGCAGACTGACCCAGCTTACCCCCTCTGTGCCCTTCATCACAATGAACGAAAACGCCGCCAGTATGGGATAGGCCGCCATCCCCGCGCACTGAGTCAGGCGCGACACGCCCCGCCGCGCGCGCCATTTTTTCCAGCACAGGCACAGCGGAAAGGCCGCCAGAAGGATGACTGCCGTCCGATTGCCTGTCACGCCGTAAAGCGCCGCGGACAGGCCCCAGACGAAGGCCGCATACAGCCAGCTCGGGTTCCGATCGTTCAGCCACGCCTCCTCCAGCACAACGCCAAACGCCAACGCCGCCAGCGTATTGGGCTGCGAAAAGCCCAGCGAATAGCGAAAGGACTGCGTCTGCGGCCGCCAGAGCGCATAGTTTTCAATCGTATGCGTCAGCGCCAGCAGCATCACGAAGGCCATCATCACGATGCGCGCCCAAAGATCAATGCGTATCAGCCGCCGCGCGTCGACGCCGCGCATCCCGATCATCAGCAGCAGGGCGTAAAACAGATGATTGTACCGCGACCGGTAAAAGGCCAGCAGCAGCGCCGCGCCGAGCGCAAGCATCTTCAGGATGTCCGAAAGCAGATAACGGCGGTCGAGGAACACCTTCATGACCACAAATCCGGCGGCCATGCCCCGCAATGCCAGGCTGATCTGCCGGCAGCCCCGCAGCTCCCCCAGCGTCGAAAAGCCGATCAGGATTCCGTCTGCCAGCATCATCAGATATGCCGACAGAAAGAGCATTCCCCCCACGCTCGTCTTTAACCTCATATCAGTTCTCCACCGTTTTTCTGATTAAACGCGAAACCTGTGCGACTGTCCTCTCAATGGAGAAGCTCTTTTCCGCGCTCTCCGCCGCACACCGCCCCATACAGCGCGCCGCCGACGGATGCTCCGCCAGCCGCTCTATGGCCGCCGCCAGCGCTTCCGGATCCCCCATCTTATACAGAAAACCCGTTTCGCCGTCGGTCACAAGCTCCGGCGTACAGCCCGTGTCCGCGCCCACGACCGGCAGGCCGGCCGCCATCGACTCCGCCGTAATCAGCCCAAACGCCTCTCGGCGGGAAGTCACAAGCGCCGCATCCATCCGCTTCATCAGTGCCGGCATATCGTCGATCTGGCCCAGAAAGCGCACGCTCTCCTCCAGATGATTTTCATGGACGAACGCATGCAGCGCGCGTTCATAATCGCCCGCCGCATAGGAGGGCGTTGAGCCGGCGATGTTCAGCCGTATGCCGGTCACGCCCCGATCGGCCAGACGCTTCATGGCGTGAAGCGCGTCCATCTGCCCCTTTTCGGGCACCAGCCGGCCGGCCAGAAGCAGCTCGAACGTCCCGTGCTCCTCGCGCTCCCCGCAGGCATACCGCCCCGTATTGATGCCGTCATAGATCAGCTCAATCTTTTCTGGCGCAATTTTCCGCTCAAATTCCCGCTGCATATCCCGCGAAATGACCACAATCGCGTCCGACAGGCGATCCATAATCGCATACCACCCCGCGGGGAAGCAGTTCCCATTTTCCCGACCGAAGCAGCGGCTGTGCCATATATGCGGCGTTTTCAGCCCCCGGGCGACGCAGCCGCCCATCATGATCATGCGATCATTTGTATACACCAAATCAAACTCGCCCCGATGCGCCCGGGCGAACGCGCGGCCCCTGACAAGGCTCAGTGCCGGACTCGCAACCAGCTTGAGCAGCCTTAGCACGTCCTTAGGCGTATGGCGAAACACCGTGCTGCATCCGCGATAGCGCTCTATGAGCACCGCGATACCGAGTTCACGGCATTTTTCGCAGAACGCCCCCTCCGCCGGGGCAAGCACTGTCGGCCGGATATTCTGCTCCATCAATCCCGTCATCAGAGCCAGAAGCGCCGGATTCGCGCCGCCGCTCATCTCCCCCGAATGCGCTGCAAACAAAACCCGTATTTCTTTCATTATTCCTTAAAATGCCCCATCTGGCTGTCCGGCGTTTTCTTGATGATCTTCGCCGGAATGCCGGCGACCACAACGCCGTCCGGCACATCCTCGATCACCACGGCGTGCGCGCCGATCATCACGTCGTTTCCAATATGAACGTCGCCCAGCACGGAAGCGCCGCAGCCGATAAAGCAGTAATCGCCGATCGTCGGCGCGCCGCGTCCATTCCGGCCGCCGATTGTGACGTTCTGCATGATCTTGCAGCCCTTGCCAATCACGGCCTCGCCATGAACGCACACGCCGATCGCGCGATGAATAAAGCGCGTTCCCTCGCCCAGCTGAACCGTCAGCGGAATATCGCAGGCCGGATAAAACAGGCGCATATAGTATTTCAAAAAGAAGCGCGTCATTGAATGAGCGTCATGACGCATGGCCTTTCGGATGCACTCTTCAACCTTAATCAGCATAGAGTCACCTTCCTCCTCTGTAAATCGCCTTCAGTTCAGCGGCCATATCGGCCAGATCATAGCCGGCCCGCCGGATCCGCTCCAGAGCGCCGGCGCTGTCCGGCCGGGGCGCGCCGCAATCGTTCAGCAGCGCGTCCGCCCATTGCTTAGCAGGCGCGTCAAGCGGCAGCCATGAAAAATCCTCCGTGACGCAGACCTCGCGGGGAATGACCCCCTCGGAGGCGTAGCATCTCAGGCCGGCCGCCTGCGCTTCGATCAGCACGTTGCCGAAGCCCTCAAAGCGCGAGGGGAACACAAACGCGTCCATCGCCCACATGGCCGGCGGAACGTCGTTCGTCGCGCCGTAAAAGACGACCTTGTCCGCGATCCCCAGCGCTTCAATCTGGCTGCGCACCCGCGCTTCTCCCTCGCCCGTCCCGACGAGCAGCAGCCGCGCATCGGCGCGCCGGCGCTGCACCGCGTCAAAAATCTGCACCAGAAATTCATGGTTCTTCTGATAGTTGAAATGCCCCACATGACCCACGACGAACGCATCCTCAAGGCCGAGCCGCCGCCGCTCCTCGTCGCGCCGCTGCGGATCAAAGCGAAAGGCTTCCGCATCCACGCCGTTTTTCAAGACGCGATAGCGCCCATCGGAAAAGAGCCATTGTCCGGCCAGATCGGAATTGGCCAGATGGACGTTCGTGCATCGCCCGAACAGTCTCCTGCACAGGCGGTGCGCCGCGATTTTAACGCGTCGCATTTTGCCGCCCGCGCCGATGTCGTTGTTGCGGCAGTGTGCAATCCGCACCGGCACGCCATACAGCCATGCCCAGAAGCTGTAAATCAGCTCCACGCCATGGCAGACGTTAAAGTGCGCTACGTCGTACGCGCCGGATCGAATCACCCGTCGCACGGCGAAAATATTGTGCAGCGTTCTGCGCGCCGGGCCGCCGTAGCGCCGGTCAAGCGTCACAATCATCCGCGCGCCGCAATCCGCGAGCGCCTTGTCCAGCAGCTCCGTTTCCTTCTGGCTGACGACCACGTCGAACTGGAACTCGTCCGCCTTAAAAGACCGCAGCAGATTGGCCTGCACCTTCTGAATGCCGCCCGGCTGCCACTTCTCGCAATACCAGAACACCCTGATCGGCTTATTCATCACGCATCTCCAATAAACGCGCACAGACGCCGAATAATCGCGTCGTTGCCCGATTCATAGGGCTTTAGCGCCCGACTGTCGATCGTCGCAATCGCTTCACCCAGTTCGGCAATGTCCTCGACGTTCACAATGCAGCCCTGCCTGGCCAGCGCGCGCGCAATCTCCAGCTGATGGTCGCTCACATGCTCGCCCAGCCTGGCATAGCGCGGCACCGCGATGACCCTGCGCCCCTTCAGCAGGCCCGTCATGATCGAACCCTCGCCGGCATGGGTCACCAGCAGATCACACTCGGCGATATGCCGGTCGAACGTCTCCTTGTCCATAAAGCGCTGCCAGCGCATAAACCGCGGCTCATAGGGGCACGTCCCGATCTGTGCGACGACCTCGTCCTGAATCGCGCCGACTTCCTTCAGCCGATCCATCTCCCGAATCAGCCGCTCAAAGGGAAACTTCTGCGACCCGACAATCACAAAAATCAAAACACGCGCCCTCCCAGCTCCGCCTTCGGATAGACCTTCAGCATTTCCTCCCATTGTACAATGAACAGATCCGCAAACCGATAAGCCAGCTTTCCGGTCAGCGTCGGCTCGTCCACATTGAACATACACTCGATGAATATGATCTTCTTTCTCATGAGCTTGCCCAGCAGGAGCGCCGGATAGGCGATCATCGCGCCCGTCGAAAGCACGACGTCCGGCTTCTCGCGCCGCAGGATCGTCCACGTTTTGAAAAAGCAGAACGCATACTGGATCAGGCTCTTCAGGCTCTTTCTGTTGACCTGCGGCATCAGATAAACCCTGTCCGGCCAGAAATTGACCTTATAGTCTGTCTTTTCGGTAATAAGCGCCGTCTCATAGCGCTCTTTCAGCCCCTTGAGCGCCAGAATTTCTTCCAGATGTCCGCCGGACGACGCCGCCATCAGGATCTTTTTGCTCATGTCAGTACGCTCCCCGCCCCGTCAGAACCGCCCGGGCCGTCTTAAACAGAATCGCAATATCCGTCGCGACGCCGGCGTTCCGAATATACTCAAGATCCATCTCGATCCATTCGTCGAACGACACGTCGTTCCGGCCGGAAATCTGCCAGTAGCAGGTCAGCCCCGGCTTGACGAGCAGGCGCTGCTTCTGATAGGCGGTGCATTTCGCCGTCTCATAGGTCGGCAGGGGTCTGGGGCCGACCAGAGACATCTCGCCCCTCAGGATGTTGACCAGCTGCGGCAGCTCGTCGATGCTGGTCTTTCTCAGGAACGCACCGATTTTCGTCACACGCGGGTCGCGCTTCATCTTAAAGGCCGGCCCGTCCAGCTCGTTATACTGCTCCATGGCGCTGCGCAGCGCGTCGGCATTGGGCACCATCGTGCGGAATTTGTACATCTTGAACGGCTCCCCGTTCAGGCCGTTGCGCTCCTGACAGAAAATGACCGTCCCGTGGTCCTCCAGCCAGATCAGCGCCGCCGTGATCAGCAGCAGCGGTGAAAGCAGCGCAAGCCCCAGCGCGCTGAGGACGATGTCCCCCGCCCGCTTTACGACCCGATAGACCAGTCGCTGATCTCGCAGCGTTTCGATTTCTGTCTTTTGTATCACGGCCTTTTCGCCTCCAGCAGTTGAGCATAGTAGTCGATCGTTCGGTCGAGTCCCTCGCTGAGCGCAATGTGCGGCTGCCAGTCCAGCATCCTTCCGGCCAGCGCAATATCCGGCCGCCGCTGAGTGGGATCGTCGCCGGGCAGCGGGCAGAATGCGAGCTTCGAGCAGGATTGCGTCTTTTCAATAATCATCTGAGCCAGCTCGCAGATTGTAAACTCGCCAGGGTTTCCCAGATTGACCGGGCCGGTAAAATCCTGCGGCGCGTTCATCATCCGCACGACGCCCTCGATCAGGTCGTCCACATAGCAGAAGCTGCGCGTCTGGCTGCCGTCGCCATAAATCGTAATGTCCTCGCCCTTCAGGGCCTGAATGATGAAATTCGAAATCACGCGCCCGTCGTCGGGATCCATGCGCGGCCCGTATGTGTTGAATATCCGGATAACCTTAATCTTCGTACCGAACTCCCTATGGAAATCAAAGCACAACGACTCGGCGCAGCGCTTGCCCTCGTCGTAGCAGCTCCGAATCCCGATGGGATTGACGTTGCCCCGATAGCCCTCGGGCTGTGGATGCACGGCCGGCTCGCCATAGACCTCGCTCGTCGAAAATTGCAGGAGCGTCGCGTTCTGGCGCGTCGCCAGCTCCAGCATATTGAGAATGCCCAGAACGCAGGTCTTTGTGGTCGAGGTCGGGCTTTTCTGATAGGCGACGGGGCTGGCCGGACAGGCGGCGTTGTAAATCTGATCCACCGGCAGATCGATCTCGTCGCATACGTCGGCCTTTATGAACTGAAAATTGCTTTCGCCCATCAGCGTCTCGATGTTTTCCAGCCGGCCGGTGAACAGATTGTCCAGCGCAATAACCTCGTTATTCCTGTCGCGCACAAGTCTGTGGCAAAGGTTGCTGCCCAGAAATCCTGCGCCGCCCGTTACAAGTATGCGTTTCACTCGTCTCACTCTTCCTTATCCGTATTTTTCATTTGCAACATATCCTAGAGGAACGGAGTCTCCGCGCCTCCAGTGGATGAGCGCCCAATGCACGCGCTAATTGCTGCCGAAAATATCGCGCGTATACACCTTGTCCTGTACGTCGTCCAGCGCGCGGTCGTTCCGGTTGGCGATGATCACGTCTGCTTTCGCCTTGAATCGCTCCAGATCGTTTTCAATCGGATAGCCATGATAATCGCCAAGTTCGGCCAGCGTGCTTTCATACACGATCACCTCGAAGGCCTTCTCGCGCAGCATCTTCATAACGTCGTGAATCGCCGACTGGCGGAAGTTGTCGCTGCCGGCCTTCATGATCAGCCGGTAAACGCCGATCACCGGCGTCTTTTCAGCAGAACGGCATTTCTGCGCCCTGCGGATAATCTGATCGACGATATAGCCCTTGCGCACCTCGTTGGCCGCTATGACGGCGCTCGTCATTCTCTGCGGCGTATCGCCAAAGCTGGCACGCAGCTGCCGCGTGTCCTTGGGCAGGCAGTAGCCGCCGTAGCCAAAGGACGGATTGTTATAGCCGCTCCCGATGCGCGGATCGGCGCAAATTCCCGCGATAATCTGGCCAGCCTGCAAAGCGTGCGTCTCCGCGTAGGCGTCAAGCTCGTTGAAATAGGCGACGCGCATCGCCAGATAGGTGTTGGCGAACAGCTTGACCGCCTCCGCTTCCTCAAGGCCCATGAGCATAACGGGAACGCCGCTCTTTTCCGCGCCCTCCGACAGCAGCCCCGCGAACGTCTCGGCACGCCGCCGCGTTTCCGGCCGTTCGTCCGGCATGCCGACGATGATGCGGCTCGGATAGAGATTGTCGTGCAGCGCGCGTCCCTCGCGCAGAAATTCCGGACTGAAGTAAATACGCTCGCAGCCGTATTTCCGGCACAGCGTCCGCGTATAGCCGATCGGTATCGTCGATTTTATCACGATGGACGCGCGCTGATTGCAGGCCAGTACCGCCTCCACAACCTGCTCCACGGCTCGCGTATCGAAGCGATTCTGCACGTCGTCATAGTTCGTCGGCGTACAGATCACAACGAAATCCGCATTTTCATAGGCCGCGCGCGCGTCCGTCGTGGCCGTCAGATCCAGCGGCCTTTCCGAGAGATAGCGCTCCGCGTCGTCGTCCCTGACGGGCGAAATATGTCTGTTGAAGCGCTCGACCTTTTCGCGCTGTATATCGCAGGCAACGACCCTGTTCTTCTGCGCCAGCAGAATCGCCAGGCTCATGCCGACATAGCCTATGCCCGCCACCGCCACGACCGTTTTGTTCTCCGTGCCCAAACGATTCACCTCATTCGTCAGACGTTCAGATACCTGCGGGCATTGCCCCTCATGAGCCGTCGCGCCGTTTCCTCGCCAAATCTGTCCCCAATCAGTTGCGCCGCTTCCCGCATACGGCTTCTTCGCCGCTGCGTATCATGCGCGTCGGAGGCGACATACTCAACCATTTCCTCCCGAATCAGCGCAAAAACGGCGCGCCGCCTGAGCAGCGGCCAGCGATCCAGCACCGCTTCGCAGTCTATCTGAACCTGCGCGCCATATGTTTCCCGCAGCCTTTCCAGCCTTTTTCTATCCATGTAAAGCGCCGCATACCGTTCAACGTGGGCAATGATCGGCAGAAAGCCGCTGTTGCCGACATTCCGCAATCCGCGCTCAATCTCATCGCCGGACGCGTCGCCGTGCCATTCAAGCAGCACGCGCCGCGTTCCGTTCATCGTCGGGATCCTGCCCTCCGCCAAAAAGCGGGCCGCCATCTCGGTACACAGTATCTCGGCCCCGCCGAACAGCGCCACGTTCAATCCCCGCTCGGCACAGAGCCGTCTCAAAACGCCCAGCCGCCGGACATACTCTCGCCCGTTAAACGGACAGAGACCGGGCCGCGCGTGGGGCGTGAGGATCATCGTACCCACGCCGTCAGCCGCCGCGCGCTCCAGCATGGCCAGCGCCGCACGCTGCGTTCCCGCGCCGTCGTCCATGCCATAGAGCGCATGGACGTGCATATCAACGAACGGCTCGTCCATCAGCGTCTCTTCTTTCCGGCTTTCAAACCCTTCGCGCTGTGATGCGTTCCGCTCTTCGCGCCGTAATAATAGGAATTCTTTCCATAATAATAACGCGTACCGTAGCGGCGCTCGTCGTATTTGTTGAGCACCGTGCCCAATATCGGGCTGCCCGACTTTTCAATCTGGTGTATGGATTCCTGAAGCTCCCGCGCCGGAATCTCGCCGCTCTGGACGACAAAGAGCGTGCCGTCGCAGGACGAAGCGATGCGCGCCGCATCGATGATCGTCCCCACCGGCGGCGCGTCGACAATCACAATGTCAAAGCGCCGTGCCAGATCGTCCAGCAGCGTGCCGAGCCGCGGCGTGTTGAGCAGCGGCAGGGAATTGTTCACCGTCTTGCCGGCCAGAACCATCCACGCGTTGAGCAGATCGGTCTGATAGAGCACATCCTCCGTCGGACATTGGCCCGCCAGATAATGCGTCAGGCCGCGCAGCTTCCCGCCGCCCTCGCTCTCCGCGCGAATGCCGTAGCTTCCCTGCAATGCGGACGCGCGAATATCCGCATCCACAAGCACGACTTTTTTCCCCAGCGCCGCCATGGAGCGCAAAAGGTTCATCGCCACAAAGCTCTTGCCTTCCTGCGGCCGGCAGCTGGTGATCATGATCCGCCGGATGTCGCCGCCCGCAAAAAACAGATTGGTGCACAGGGCGTTCATCGCCTCATTGCTTTCATAGCTCAGCGCCCTGAACCGTTCGATCGTCAGCCTTTGCATATTCTCGTCCCTTACTGCTTTCGCTGCTTTTTTGAAAACGCCGTATTTGAAATCGGGATGACAGCCAGAGGCAGCGCCCCCGTATATTTCTGAACGTCCGCGCTGGTCTTGACCTTGTCGTCCAGCACATACATGGCAAACAGCACGCCTATGGCCGCGAGGGCGGTCAGCGCGCCGGCCAGAAACACAATCCTCTTTTTTCGGGGCCGGACAGGCTCAACCGGCTCGAGCGCCGATGAAAGAACCGTCGGCGTGTCGGTAAGCATCGTATCCGAGATATAATCGCCGGCCACCTGCGCAAATTCATTGGCGATCCGCGCCGCCTCGGCCGCGTCTCGAGACGCGACGGTAATGGACAGCGCGCGCGTGTTGGTCGGGTTGCTGATCGTCAGCATATTCCGCAGCTCCCGCACCGTATAGGGCAGCGACAGGTTTTTAATGACCTGCTGATTCACTTCCCACGTCTGAAAGACAAGCTGATAATCGCTCGTCAGATAGGATCCGATCTGCAAATCGGAAAGATTGATCACGGAATCCCTTGAATTGACGACATACAGCTGCGCCGTCGCCTCATAGACGGGCGCCGCGATGAGCGTCACATACACCACCGCGCACAAAACGCCGACGGCAGCCGATCCGGCGATATATTTCAGCTTTCTCCTGAGAAACTGAAAAAAGTCCAGCAGATCAATCTCCCTGCCGCCTCTTCCGCTCGCCTGCATATCCGCCGAATTTTCCACCTTAATATCCCCCTATGTCGTCTGACTGTAAAATCGGAATGCCAAACGAATTTTATCGTCAGCCGCCGTCCGGCTCACTTCACGGTTTAACCAGACGGAGAAGCGCGAACACGACTTCATCGCTCACGCTGATCTTCTCCAACAACTCCTGTTCAAAGAAAACCTTGACCTTGCCCTCGACCGCTTCGGCCTTGACAGGCGTCCACTCGATCTGAGCCGGTTCGTCCTCGGGAACGGCCGTCACAACGCCGATCATGCCCAGCAGAACCGTATCGTCCTCATATTCCGTTACGAACTCAAACGTCGCCTCGGCGTCGCCGTAGGCCGCGTCGTATCCCAGCACGCGGTTCGTCCAAAGCTCGTCCAGAACCAGCGCGCTCGCGTCGGTTTCCTCGGGCAGATACGCCGCCGCAGCCGTCATCGCCTCTTCACCGAAATATTCGGAAGCCGTCTTATCCTTCACAAACTCGGCGATCTCGTCAAAGACCTTCTGCGCCGTTTCGCTCGGCGTCAGCAGCTCAATGACGAAGCCCTCGGGCAGCTCGACGCCCGTGGGGCTGGTCAATGCCGAAATGATGATGCTGGGCTGCGTCGGGGAGGTCTGCTCGCCCAAAACAGCCACGCCGCTCATCAGAATGGAGAGAAGTAAAAAAATGCTGATAACCTTCTTCATATCAGTAACTCCTTTCTGCACATCACTTAACGATCCGTGCGTATCCTCTGGCCGCTCTATATAAAACCGTATGGCATTCCGACTTATTCGGCCGCCTCATAGAACACGTTCAGCACGACGTCCATCACCGAATCCTGATCGGGATAGAACTCAATGTATCCGCTTGACCCCAGCACGGTCTGGCCGTCGATCTGAAGCACGTCGCCAAACTCGTAGCTTCTCGCCTTGTTGGACAAATTGAGTATCCTTCCGCGATTCATATCCGTGACCAGATAATCGTCTACCGTGTCAAAAAGCGTATTTATAAAGGAAGGTGAATCCTTCAGCCGTTCCCTGACGACAGCCTGCGCCTTCTCCATATACGTCCGCTGTCTCGCCAGCCGCGATATGTTGCTGCCATCGCCAATATAATAGCGCTGCCGCAGATAATACTCCGCCTGCTCGCCTGTCAAACGAACCGTCTTTCCCGCCGTCATGCTCTCGTCATAGGCGGAAAAATCATCCTCAAGCGTTACCTCTATGCCGCCGAGCGCATCGTTCAGCGCGCCGATGCCGTCCAGGCTCATCGCGGCATAGTGATCCACCGATATGCCGCCCAGACAGCGGCTCACCGCTTCGCTCATCAGCTCGCAGCTGAGTTCGCCGCCATCGCCCATGGCGTAGGCCAGGCAGAGCTGCGCCGTCCGCGTGCCGCTGACCTGCCCCAGCACGTTCAGCACCGTAATTTCGGCCATGGTATCCCTGTTCAGCTGAATCAGCGATACCGTTTTCAAATCGTCGTCAATAACAACGAGCGTCAAAAAATCGGCCTGACCGCCGTTTCGATATTTTCCGACGGACGCTGTTTCATCGCCGCGCCTGTCGATCCCCATGAGCAGTATCGTCGTCAGGCGCCGTCTTTGGCTGTACGTCCGGCCCTCGTACTCAATCTGGCCGCGGCCAAGGCGCGCTTCCGGATCGCCCGCGACGGTTTCGGCAAGGCAGCAGCCGCCAAGCAGCAGCCCCGCCAGAAGCAGCGCGCACAGGTCTCTAAACAGCGCTTTCATTTTCTCTCTCCTCATCGCCGGCCAGCTCAAAGCCCAGCCACACCGGCACTCTCTTTCTGTCCAGCTCCACTATAATCTGCGCCGTCTGCGCACGGCGGTTTACGCGGACGATCGCATCCTCATACGCCTTGAGAAAGCCCTCCAGAATCTGGATCCTTCGACCGTGATAACGGGCGATCGAGCATTCGATAACGCCGCGCACGCTGAACAGAATCTCCGCCAGCGCCCTGTCCGGCCCGTAAAGCCGCCAGTCGCTCTGCGAGCTGGTCAGCACGCGAAAAACGCCCTGCGTCTGCCGGAGCTGGAACGCCTCGAAGGCCGCGTTCGTCCGGATGAAAATATAGCCGGGAAACAGCGGCACGCGCTCCTCCCATACGAGACGGCCCTTGCGACGGCGACGTACCTTTTCAGGCGCGATCACCGCAAGCGCCGGATAGAGCCGCTCCAGTGATCGGGCGATCTCCCTCTCGCTGCCGGCGCGGCAATACAGACAGCCGTAGGCCCAATCGCTCTGATCCTCCGCCTGCCGCATGGCTCCGCCCTCCGATCCGAAATCCCTTCTCGCGCCGGCCGTGAAGGAAAGTCCCGACGCCGCCGTCAGCGCGCCGTCATGGATAGAATTGTAGACTATGGTATCCAGTATGTGATATAATGTGAATTGTCAAGTTATATATGAATCAGGCGCAAATTGTCAGGAAATTCATAGCTCGTGACGGGTAACGACGCGTTCGCAGCGCCGGTCATAAATTCCTACCCTTGTAACCATATTTAAAAATTATTTTATTGAACTGCATTGCATTTCATTTCTGATAGCGAATCAGCATCCTGTCTGGCCCATTTGAGAAAGGTCACGTGCGACGTATTCAACCGCCGTCCCGCCTCGCGCGCCGAAATTTCACCCTCATACCAGGCGCGCAGGACAGGCGCATATTCAATCGGCCGTGCCTTCGGTCTCGCGCCGAAGCGAACGCCCCGCGCCTTCGCCGCCGCAATGCCCTCCGCCTGCCGCTGGCGGATAAAATCGCGTTCCGTCTGAGCCACATAGGACAAAAGCTGCAATACGATGTCGGAAATCAGCGTGCCTGTCAAATCCCGCCCCCGCCGCGTATCCAGAAGCGGCATGTCCAGCACGACGATCGCCGCCTGCTTTTCCTTGGTAATGACGCGCCACTGTTCGAGAATCTCGTCGTAATTGCGCCCGAGCCGATCAATGCTCTTGATCACCAGCGTATCGCTCTGCCGGAGCCTTTTCATCAGACGGCGGTATTTTGGCCGATTGAAGTCCTTTCCGGACTGCTTGTCCACATAAATGTGATTTTCCTCCACGCCAAATTCCCGCATTGCCAGCAGCTGTCGCGCCTCATTCTGCTCTTTTGTCGAAACGCGAACATAGCCATAAATATGAGTCCCTCTTTCCATGCTGCCATCCATTAAAAATCGCCTCCTGTACGGTCAGTATTCTTCCCATTGTACAAAAAGCGCCTGACTTGCATATAAAATCGCCATTGATTTCCCGTTCCATCACGCTCCAATACATATCATTTGCGTCATCATTATACATCTTATGTTTTGTATTTTGCAACCCTCATGATCACTTTATTGCTCGCCAAATGTTTTGTATAATTGTGGAAAAGGAGGAAAAATATGGATACAAAGGCTCATATCAGGCAGTTAATGGACGAGCGCGGCTGGACGATTTACGAGCTGTCAAAGCGCTCCGGTCTTTCCCAGACCACGCTTTCAAATATGTGGAAGCGCAACACGGAACCGTCGCTCCCCTCGCTGCGGGCCATCTGCAACGCCTTCGGCATCACGCTCGCTCAATTTTTTGCTGAAAACGACATGGTTGAGCTGTCGCCGGAGCAAATGGAATTTTTCAGGCAATGGTCCGCCTTAACGCCGGCGCAGAAAGAAATGCTCACCGATCTCGTCGGCGCCATAAAGTAAAGCGCCCCCAATAGAATCAGCTTTTCATGGCATATTCAGCGATTATTGCCTGTCGAAAAAGCAAAAGGCGCCCTGAAATGCAGAGCGTCTTTTTGTTATACGATAAAGCAGCAATTCGAATGAACAATCCTACTTCCAGTCCCATTCAGCGTGTTCCCGTCGCAGTATATTCATAGCGGCTTTCGATCAGCCCCAGCTTTTCCAGGCGGCACATGATGCCGTTGACGGAGCGCTTCATCGCCGCCGCCATTGCGTTGGGTTTGCGGCCCTCCTGATACATCGCCGTGAGCTTCTCGTCCTCCTCGGGATACCACGGCAGCCCCAGATGAGCATGTTCCGTCTCCGGATAGCGGCTGTCGCCCAGAATCGAGCAGTTGGCCAGTCCCAGATAAATCAGGCGATACCGCACGTTCTGCGCGCTTCGATGCAGCTCACGGCAGATTTCGTCGAGCGGAATTTCCTGCTGGCAGGCGTTGCGCAGATAAGCGTCCTCCTCCTGCGCCCACACCTTTTTATTGTTTTCATGGTTCTGTTTGGCAGCCTTCGGCGCTTCCGCCGCGGCCGGCTGACCGTTCAGCGCTGCGATAGCTCTGTACAGCGCACGCAGAACCTGCGGATCATTGCAGACATGATCCTCGGCAAAAACCTCTCCCGTTTCAGGATGAACGCCCTCAAACAGTTTTTCCAGAATGATCCGCGCCTCATGATTGTCCATTCACGCGCCTCCTCTTTCGCTCATTCGGATTTGTCTCAATTAAATATACATTTTTATAAATAGCAACGAAATATGTTCTGCAACAAAAACGCAAAACGGGCCTCCCGACGCATTTTTTTGCGCCGAAAGGCCCGTTTTTTTATGGACAGTTATCGAATCATGCGGTCGTTATACAGCCTGCACAGGCCGCACTTCCAGCACAGCAGCATACCGACCACCGCGCCCACGCCCGCCTGCAAAAACTGATAGGGCAGCTTGAGCAGCGCGTATTCCGGCGTGCTGTAGATGAACGCCCGCCCGAGCGAATAGCCCGCGACCATGATGAGCGCGCCGAGCGTCACGCCAATCCCCGACGCGACCGCCGGATGCTTCTTCATCACGCGATGCGCGAAAAGCGAAATCACAACCGCCTGAAGGCCGTGCGTCGCCAGCGAGACGAACATCGGCGTGGGATAAAACAGCAGATCGCCCAGGAAAGCGCCCACGCCGCCGACCAGGAATGCCGCGAGCGGATCCATCAGGATCGCCGCCGTGCAGATAACCACATCGTTCATATACAGATGCCCGCCCGGCACGGGGATGCTGAAAGAACTCATGATCACGTTCAGCGCCATGAACATCGCCGTCAGGCACAGCCATTGCGTCGTTCTGGCCGGTTTGTTTTTCGTTTGCATTGCAATTTCCCCCTTGCATTGTTGTAAGAGGTATTATACAATGATCTCTGGCATTATAAAATAGTCAGAACAGGAGCAAATAATATGGTCAGATGAAGTACACGATCGATCGCCGCCAGCGCCCCGCCTATCTCCAGCTCTACCGCCAGCTGCGGGACGACGTTATCGCGGGCATTTTCCCTTACAACGGCAAGCTTCCCTCAAAGCGGCTGCTGGCCGACGAAACCGGCGTGAGCACGATCACCGTCGAGCACGCCTATGCGCTGCTGTGCGACGAGGGCTATGCCGAATCGCGCGAGCGCAGCGGCTATTTCGTCGTGTTCCGGCAGACGGACGGCTTTGCGCGCCCCGCGTCCGTCCCCGCGCCCAGACCGGCCCGCGCCCTCGCATCGCGCCCTGCCTTTCCCGTGTCCGTGCTGAGCAAGGCCATGCGGCGCGTGCTTGCCGAGGATCAGGCCGTCGTGCTGGAAAAATCGCCGAATATCGGCTGCATCGAGCTGCGCGAAGCCATCCGCCAGTATCTCGCGCGCAATCGGGGGATTCATGTGGACGCGGCGCAGATTGTCGTCGGCTCCGGCGCGGAATATCTCTACCGGCTGATCGTCGATCTGCTGGGGCGCGGCCGCGTCTACGCCATCGAATCGCCGTCCTACGACAAAATCGAGCAGATTTACCGCGCTTCGGGCGTGACATACGAGGCGCTTCCGCTCTCCGGCGACGGCATCGACAGCGCCGCGCTGGCTGCGTCGCGCGCGGACATACTGCACACCACGCCCTATCAGAGCGTCCCCAGCGGCGTTACGGCCTCGGCGACCAAGCGGCACGAGTACATCCGCTGGGCCAGCCGCGCGGGGCGGCTCATCATCGAATCGGACTACGGCTCTGAATTTTCCGTCGCCGCGCAGCCCATGGAGACGCTGTTCATGCTCTCCGAAAGCGACAATGTAATCTATCTCAACACGTTTTCGGGCACGATTTCGCCGTCCATGCGCATCGGTTATATGCTGCTGCCGGCGAATCTGACGCAGCCGTTTCAGGAGAAGCTCGGCTTTTACTCGTGCAGCGTGCCGACGTTCGAGCAGTTCGTGCTGGCCGAGCTGATCAACAGCGGCGATTTCGAGCGGCACATCAACCGCGTTCGGCGTGCCAAGCGGCGGGAGCTGGCTCAAAAGGAGTAGGCTGTCCCACGCTGCAATCACGGCGCTCTTTCACCGCCCACAAGCGAAAAGCTCGAAGCGCCGCCACCCCCGCTCATATTAGAGAAGCGCGGCGGTCAAACCTATGCGATTCAGCCGCCGCGCTTTTGCGCAAAATCCGCTCGTCCCACGCTTTTCGAGACAGGCGCTAACGCCGCGCGACAATCCCCACTTTCCCGCGCACAAGAAAAGCCCTGAAATCGCAATGATTTCAAGGCTTTTGCTCAGTGCGGGAAACAGGACTTGAACCTGCATGAACTAAACGTTCACTAGAACCTGAATCTAGCGCGTCTGCCAATTCCGCCATTCCCGCAAATATATGATGGGCAGGGGTGGATTCGAACCACCGAAGTCTGCGACGGCAGATTTACAGTCTGCTCCCTTTGGCCACTCGGGAACCTACCCATGTTTATGAAAATGGAGCTGGCGAAGGGACTTGAACCCGCAACCTGCTGATTACAAATCAGCTGCTCTGCCAATTGAGCTACACCAGCGCGTTTCGTATCCGTTCGACCCCGAAGAAAAAACAATGGCGACCCGGAAGGGGCTCGAACCCTCGACCTCCAGCGTGACAGGCTGGCGTACTAACCAACTGTACTACCGGGCCATAATGGTGGGCCTTCAGGGACTTGAACCCCGGACCAATCGGTTATGAGCCGACCGCTCTGACCAACTGAGCTAAAGGCCCCTGCGCCCAAAGGCAATGGAAGAAAAATGACCTCGACGGGACTCGAACCCGTGTTACCGCCGTGAAAGGGCGATGTCTTAACCGCTTGACCACGAGGCCATGAAAATTCTGGTCGGGGTGACAGGATTCGAACCTGCGGCCCCATGCTCCCAAAGCACGTGCGCTACCAGACTGCGCTACACCCCGACAGGGCTTGCAGGGACGCCGCTCTCACAGCGACATGAGATATTATATCATCGATTCGCTTCTTTGTCAATACTCTTTCTTTAATTTTTTGGCATTTATGCGCACCTTTTTTTACCGCCAAAATCGCCGCCCTCTCCCGCAGGAGAGAGCGGCGATCGACTCACTGAGTTCAGCTTTTGTGAAAGTGCTTCAGGCTGGATTACTGACCGTCGTAGTTCCAGGCCGTTACGCCGCGATCCTTCAGGTACTGGTTGAGCTGCTCCTGGCAATCCGCGCGGACGTTGTCAACGCCGTTGGCCTTCAGCTCGTCCAGCATCTTGTTGTAGTGCGCTTCCCAACCGGCAGCGCCCAGATAGCCCTTGCCCAGCGCATCGCCATACTCCTTGGAGATGGCGGCCAGATTGGCGACCTCGGCCTCGTAGTTGGTCTTGTCGTAGGAGAAGTTGAGCAGCGGAGAGGAGTAAGCGGTCTTCTCCAGCTCCTTCAGCTCGGCGTACCAGGAGGGATCGTTGGCCAGATTCTGGGTCAGGCGAACGTTCTCGCAGGTGCCGATCGTCCAGCACCACAGGCCGTACGCGAAGTCGGAGGTGGGCTGAGAAGCGCCGCCCAGCACGGTGATGGAATGATCGTCGTCATTGTCCTCAACCCAGTGCTTGCCTTCCTCACCGTAGATCAGCAGCTGATACAGGCCGGCGTTGGTGTACATTTCGTTCAGGAAGATCATGGCCTCTTCGGGATACTCAGAGGTGTAGGGGATGCACATACCAGTGGCGCGGCCGAGGTTGTACAGGTTGGTCTTGGAGTTGTAAACAACTTCGCAGGGGAAGCCGTAGTTCTTCTCGAGCTTCTTGCCGTAGTCGTCGGTCCAGGCGTTGTGCGCGTTGGTCACGATGTCCTGATCGTCCAGGCCGTCGTCCCAGGTCGCGGTGCTGGCGGCAGAGGCGATGTCGGAGCGGATGTAGCCCTTGTCATAGAACTCGGCCATGGTCTTGTAGAAGTTCTTCACATACTCGTTGTCGTAGCCGTCCTTGATGGTGAAGGTGTCATCGCCGAAACGGACATAGCCGCCGTTGCAGACGCTGGCCACACGGCCTTCGCCGTTCCAGCCGGGATAGGTGAACGTGGCGGTGGCCATGCCCTTGTAGATCTTGCCGGCGTCGACCAGACCCTGATAGTACAGGGCGAACTGATCGAACAGAGCCTGCTGCTTTTCAACGCTGGGATCAGCCCAGAAGTCGTAGGCGATTTCCTGAGTCTCGCTCAGCCAGTTCTCGCCAACGCCGGAGGCCTCGATCAGCTCGGAAGGCAGATAGGCAGCGCTGCGGCCGCCGACCATGCCCTGCCAGGACGGCAGCTGATAGATGTGGCCGTCGGTCAGGCGATGGTTGTCGATGGTCTCGGTGCCCAGGCTCTCAATGATGCCCTGGCCATACTTTTCGAGCAGCTCGTCCAGCTCCATGATGGTGCCGTCGCGGGCTTCATCGGCGATGTTGTGATGCCAGCCGATCCAGGCCAGATCGAGCTTCTCCTGAGCGGACATGGCGCGGGAGAAACGATCCTTGTAGTCGCCGGAAACGATCTCGATGTTCACGGTGATGTTGGGCAGAGTCTCGTGCAGCTTCTCGTTAAAGAGCGCAAAGACTTCCGGCTGGTCGGCCTGAGCGCCGGGGCCGAGGATCCAGACGTTCATCTCAACCGGCTTGTCGTCGGCCGAGGCGGGGAGGCTCACGGCGCACAGAGACATGGTCAGCGCGAGAGCCAGAACCAGAGCGAAGAACTTTTTCATGTAGGTTCTCCTCCTATCAATATTTATGCCACGCATTGCTGCGCAAACACCGTAAGGGGATGGGGATTCGATCAGCCCTTGACCGCGCCGATCGTGAGGCCCTGAGAGAAATACTTCTGGAAGAAGGGGAAGATGAACAGCATCGGGCCGGCTGCAATGACGCACATGGCGTACTTCATCGTCTCGGCGGGCAGCGACATGCCGGTGATGTTGATGCTGGAAGAGCCGCCCATCATGTCGGTGCCGCTCATCATGGACTTGATGAACTCAATCTCGGTCAGTATGCGCTGGAGCAGATACTGAAGCGTATAGAGGTTCTGATCGCGGATGTAGATCATCGAGGTGGTGTAATCGTTCCACTTGCCCACCAGCGTCATGAAGCCCAGCGAGGCGAACACCGGCGTGGACAACGGCACGGCGATGCGGAAGAAACAGGTCAGCTCCTTCGCGCCGTCGATCTTGGCCGCCTCAAACAGCGATTCGGGCAGGCTCTTGAAGAACGTGCGGTACACCATGGTGTTCCACGCGCCGCCCATGAAGCCGGGCAGGATGTAGATCCAGAAGGTGTTGCCCAGATGGTAATACTTGGTCAGCACGATGTAGCTGGGGATCATGCCCGCGCCGAAGAGCATCGTAAAGAAGATGATCCAGGTGACCGGCGTCTTGAAGCGGAAGTTGGAGCGGGAAAGCGGATAGGCCGCCATGCCCGCGATGATCATGCTGATAAACGTGCCCAGGAAGGACTCGGCGATCGTGATCTTATAGCCGTTGATGACCGCCATGGGGTTCTTAAACGCCATCTGATAGGCTTCCGTGGAGAACTCCTTGGGGATCAGGCTGAAACCGTTCAGGTTGACGACCGAATACTCGCTGGAGAAGGAAATGGAAACGACCAGGATCATCGGCAGGATGAACACCAGCGAGATCAGTATGAAAAACACGTGAATGAATATCATATGGGGACTGACCGATTTCTTTTTCGTATTCGCAGCCATGATTTTCTGAACTCCTTTCCCTTAGAACAGCGAGTTTTCGGGCGAGATGCGGCGCACAATCAGGTTGGTCGCCACGACCAGGATCAGGCCGGCGACGGACTGGAAGAAGCCCACGGCCGCGCCCTGCGTGTAGGTGCCCGCCTGAAGCATGCGGTAGACATAGGTGTTCAGAATGTCGGTCGTCTCATAGAGGATGGTGACGTTGCGGGGAATGTTGTAGAACAGGTCGAACGAGCCGCTGAAGATGCTGCCGCAGGCGAGAATCGTGAAGATGCACACCAGCGGGATCAGGTGGGTCAGCGAGATGTACCAGGTCTGCTGCCAGCGGTTCGCGCCGTCGATCTTGGCCGCCTCATAGAGCGAAACGTCCACGCCCATCAGCGAGGCGAAGTACATCATCGAGCCCATGCCCACGCCCTTCCAGATGTTGACGATCGTCAATATCGCTGGCCAGTATTTCGCCTCCGTGTAAACGTCCACGGGCGTGCCGCCGAACGCGCGCACCAGCTGATCGAGCAGACCCATCTTCGGGGCCAGCACCGCGTAGGTGATGAAGCCCACAACGACCATGGACATGAAGTTCGGGAAGGTGATGACCGTCTGATAGAACTTGAGCGCGCCGCGGTTCTTGATTTCAAACAGCAGCAGGGCGAAGATGATGTTGAACACCGGCCCGATGATCATAAACCAGATGCTGTAGAGCACGGTATTGCGCATGATGCGGCCCAGCTGCGAGGATTTGAATATAACCTCGAAGTTCTTCAGTCCGCACCACTGGCTGCCGAAGATGCCCTTGGCGAACTTGTAGTTCTTAAAGGGCAGCACAACGCCGCTGACCATGGGCACATAGCAGAACATGACGTAGCCCACCAGCGCAGGAAGGCAGAGAAGCAGCAGCTCCCAGCTGGCGCGGTCCTTGAAGATGCTTTTCTTCTTAGGCCGGTTGATGATTTTCGTCGCCGGTTTGTCCATAACAGTCCATTCCTTTCGTGGCCGGGCGTGATTTGTCAAAAAATGAAAAGCGCGCTTAACGTTCGCCGCCAGCGGCTCTCCTCATTTTTTGCCGAATCCCCATCCGGCAATGTTACGCACCTATTATCGGATACATGCCTATTATATGTTTTATCTAGAATATTGTCAATACTTTAGAGCTGGTTTTTTCACCACTTTTTGGTGCAATTCCCACCCTTCCGGAAATCCTGGGACTATTTTGATACTTTTTTGACACTATTTTTATAGTTCGTCTTTTGGATAACGTTTTATAAGTTTCTGATTTTGCTCAAATGCTGTCCAAATTGCGCCGCGCAATCATGTATGCAAAACGCATTTCTTCTTTGCCCGACCGTAACGCGAGCGATGAAATGATTCATCTTCGCAGGAACAAAAAAACGCCCCGGCGGCGTGCATACCGTCGGGGTGCTGAAAAATCCATATTTACTTGGCGAACTCCACAGAGCGGGTCTCGCGAATAACGCTGACCTTGATCTGTCCGGGATACTCCATTTCGTTCTCAATGCGCTTGACGATCTCCTTGGCCAGGATGAGCGTGCCCGCGTCGTTCACGTCCTCCGGTTTAACCATGATGCGCACCTCTCGGCCGGACTGTATGGCGAAGCTCTTCTCCACGCCCTCGAACGAGTTGGCGATCTCCTCGAGCTTCTCCAGACGCTTGATGTAATTTTCGATCGACTCGCGCCGCGCGCCGGGACGGGCGGCGGAAATCGCGTCGGCCGCCTGAACCAGCACCGCCTCGACGGTGGTCGGCTCAACGTCGTTATGGTGCGCCATGATGCAGTGGACGACCGCGTCGCTCTCGTGGAACTTCTTGGCCAGCTCCGCGCCGATGGTCACGTGCGTGCCCTCAACCTCGTGGTCGATGGCCTTGCCGATGTCGTGCAAGAGGCCCGCGCGCTTGGCCAGCGCCACGTCCGCGCCCAGCTCGGCCGCCATGACGCCCGCCAGATGCGACACCTCGATGGAGTGCTTGAGCACGTTCTGGCCGTAGCTGGTGCGATAGCGCATGCGGCCCAGCAGCTTGACCAGCTCGTGATGGATGTTGTGGATGTTCGTCTCGAACACGGCCTGCTCGCCGGCCTCGCGGATCTGGTTGTCCACTTCCTTGCGCGCCTTCTCGACCATTTCCTCGATGCGGGCGGGATGGATGCGGCCGTCCATGATCAGCTTTTCGAGCGCGATGCGCGCCACCTCGCGGCGCACAGGATCAAAGCCGGAGATGATGACCGCCTCGGGCGTGTCGTCGATGATCAGATCGACGCCTGTCGCCATTTCGAGCGCGCGGATGTTGCGGCCCTCGCGGCCGATGATGCGGCCCTTCATATCGTCGTTGGGCAGCGCCACGACCGACACGGTGGTCTCGGCCACCTGATCGGCGGCGCACTTCTGGATGGCCAGAGAGATGATGTTGCGAGCCTTCTTGTCGGCCTCCTCCTTGGCGCGGGACTCTATGTCGCGCACCATGACGGCCGCGTCATGATAGGCGTCCTTCTGCACGCGGGCGACCAGGATGTCCTTGGCCTCCTCCATGGTCATGTTGGAGATGCGCTCCAGCTCGGCCTGCTGCTGATCGTGGATCTGGCGGGCCTCGGCTTCGATGCGCTCGGCTTCCTTATATTTTTCGTTCAGGCTTTCCTCGCGCGCTTCGAGGTTGTCCATCTTCTTGTCGAGCGTTTCCTCGCGCTGGGACACGCGGCGCTCCTGCTTGGTCACCTCGCTGCGGCGGTCGCGGACTTCCTTGTCCAGCTCGCTGCGCAGGCGGATAACCTCTTCCTTCGCTTCGAGAATAGCTTCCTTCTTCTTCTCCTCGGCCTTATGAGTGGCTTCGGTCAGAAGGTTGTTGGCGTACTCCTCGGTGCGGCCGATCTTCTTCTCCATGACGTTCTGCCGATAGAGAAAACCCGCCGCCGCTCCGGCCGCCAGA
Organism: uncultured Clostridia bacterium; assembly: GCA_934631025.1. Lineage (GTDB taxonomy): Bacteria > Bacillota > Clostridia > Christensenellales > Aristaeellaceae > Firm-10. The sequence continues at coordinate 58,048 of CAKTXR010000001.1, read as the reverse complement.
GCCAGGATGATCAAAACAATCGCTATTATCGGATGCAATGAACCGTCTCCTCCTTCCCTGCCTGAGCAGGCGCGAGGACTCGTTTCCAAAAATACAGACCGCCGCCGTTCCAGACGCAAAAAAACGACCCGCCACACGATTTGACCGCAGACATAGCCCGCGCGGGAACAAAACGCGCCGCGCAGCCGTCTATTGAGCCGAAATATCCAGCCATTTCCAAACCATTTCGCGTAAAAGACCGTAAAGACGCCTTGTCCGGCATCCAATAATTTTCAGAAACAAGCCCAGGCAAAATTTTAGTCTGAACCGGGCATTAAAACCCGATTAAAAGCTAACAGAATTATTGTAGTCTGATTTCCTCGGCCTGTCAAGCACAAATCCTGAATTTCGCCGCATATATTTCGTTGATGACTTGTTTTAATTCACCGTATGCCACAAAATGATGAATCTTAATTCATTTAACCCTATAAAAAGGCGCTGTGCTCCGAAGGGGAACCCCCTCGAAGCGCAGCGTTTATCTCTTTCAAAACTCAGAATCCCAGATCCTTGAGCCAGCCGATGCTCATCGGCGCCCACTTCTCGGCGTTTTCATCCGGACTGGCCACGCCCGCGCCATGGCAGCCGCCGGGGAAAATGTGCAGCTCGAACGGCGCGCCGGCCTCGGCCATCGCCTTCGCCAGCTGGATGCTGTTCTCGACGGGAACAAGCTGATCGCCACAGCTGTGCCAGATAAAGCCGGGCGGCGTATCGCCGGTGACGTTCAGCTCGGCAGAGAAGCGCCGCAGCAGCTTGTAATCGGCGCTGTGATCGCCCATAAGGCTCTTCAGCGAGCCCTGATGCGGGAAGGAGACGAAGCTCACCACGGAATAGCTCGAAACGAACGCATCCGGGCGCGAGGACAGGCGCTCGATCGGATCGGCCGCGTCGGGATCGCCCAGATCATAGAGCGTCGCCGCGGAGCAGCACACATGGCCGCCCGCCGAGAAGCCCACAACGCCCACCTTCTCATAGCCCATGGAACGCACCAGACGGATGGCGCGCTTCACGTCGGAGAGCGGCGCTTCGTAATGGCAGGGCTTGACGCGGTAATCGAGGATATAGCCGGCGATGCCCGCCTGTTCGTAGATCTTCGCGATGGGATCCTTCTCGTGCGCCACCTTGCAGCCATAGCCGCCGCCGGGGCAGATCACCATGGCGCTGCGCGCGCCGCTCACGGCGAACTCGCGCACGGAGGGCTGATCCTGCTCGGGAGAAAATTCGCTGTAGGGCGCGGTCTGATCCGGCCAGAGCGGAATAATTCTATGCTCCTGCATGGCGCGCCCTCACTTTCCGTAGCCCTGGCTCAGCAGCCACTTCTGGCACAGTCCCGCCCACTGCGCGACAATGGGCAGATCGGGCGCAAGCCCCAGGCCGTGGCCGCCCACGGGGAATATGTGCATCTCCACCGGCACGCCGGCATGGGTCAGCGCCGCGGCCAGATTGATGCTGTTCTCCACCGGCACGCCGGTGTCGGTCGAGGTGTGCCATATGAAGGCGGGCGGCGTATCGGCCGTCACGTTCAGCTCGGCGGAAAAGCGGCGCAGCAGCGCGTAATCCTGCGCTTTGTCGCCCAGCAGGTTTTCAACCGAGCCCTGATGGCGGAAGGAGGTAAAGCTCACAACGGCATAGCAGGGAATGAAGCCGTCCGGGCGCGAGGAAATGCGCTCGATCGGATCATCCGCGTCGGGATTGCCCGCGTCATAGAGCGTCGCCGCGGCGCAGCACAGATGGCCGCCCGCCGAGAAACCCAGAATCGCGACCTTCTCATAGCCCATGGAGCGCACCAGACGAATGGCGCGCTTCGCATCGGAGAGCGGCGCTTCGTAATGGCAGGGCTTGACGCGGTAATCCAGCACATACGCGGCCGCACCCGCCTCGTTGAGCATTTTGGCGATGTCGCGGCCCTCGTGATCGGCCTTCATGCAATAGCCGCCGCCGGGGCAGATCACCACCGCGCCCTTCGCGCCGTCCACGGGATAGGGCAGAAGCGAGGGCTGGCGCTGCTCGGGGCTGTCCTGCGTATAGGGCGCGTCGCCCGGCCACAGCTTAATGGTTTCATGATCGAGAATCAGATCCATAAATATTTCACTCCTTTGAGCTTTTTCATATGAATATCGTCGTTTGGCGGTTCAGAAAGGGAGCCGCCGGTTTGAACGAATTTTTCGCAAAAAGCGCGGCGTTTGATTTCCGGCTTTCAAACGTTGCAATTTCTGAAGAGCGTTCGCATCAGTCCAGCTTCAATACACAACAGCGAACAAGCTACCGCACACGTCGCTTCGAGCCTTCAGCGCGCTGTTCCGTTCCTACGCCCCGAAGCCCAGCGAAATCAGCCATTTGCCCAGCAGAGCCGGCCACTGCTGGATGTCGGGATAGCCCGTCGCCTGACCCAGACCGTGCGGGCCGTGCGGATAGATGTGCATCTCGCAGGGCACGCCGTGCGCCGCCAGCGCCCGCGCCAGATCATAGGCGCTCTCGACCGGCACCACATTGTCATCCGCCGTATGCCAGATGAACGCCGGCGGAGTGTCGCGCGTCACGCAGCACTCGGCGGAATAGTCGGCGGCCTTTTTCCAGTCGCCTGCGCCGATGATGTCGTGGGGATGCGCGCGGAAGCGATAGTAGCTGGTCGCGCCGTAGCAGGGCACGAACGCGTCCGGCCGCGAGGCAAAGCGCTCGACGGGGTCAGCTGCGTCGGGATTGCCCGCATCGCCGCGCACGGCGGCCATGCCGCTGATGTGTCCGCCCGCGGAGAAGCCGAGGATTGCGACCTTCTCATAGCCCATGCTGCGCAGAAGCCGAACGGCGCGCAGTCCGTCGCCGATGGGCGTATCCACCGAGGTGAACGGCTGCACGCGGTAGTCCAGCACGAACGCCGACACGCCGCTCGCGCTGATCGCCCGCGCGATGGGCGCGCCCTCGTGACAGGCCTTGATGTGATAGCCGCCGCCGGGACAGACGATCACGGCGCCCTTCGAGCCGGCCACGGGATAGGGCATGAGCGAGGGCTGTGCCTGAGAGCCGCACGCCGCGGTATCGGGCGCGTCGCCGTCCGGCCAGAGAAGAATCGGCTTTTTCTCCTTTTTGCGATAGGCCGCCATGTCGCGCTCGATGGCCGCCCAGCGGTCGATCATCTCCTGATCGTCCGGCTCATAACAGGGCGCAAAGCCCAGCTCCTTATAGATTTTGATCGCGGGCTTTCTGAAATCGTCGGTCGAGAGATAGCAGTCGGTCACGCCCGCGTCCTGAAGGCTCTTCATCGCCGCCAGCACGGTATAGCGCGCCGCGCTCAGGCCCGTCCACGTCGGGTGCGTGCCCACCATGTGGACGCGGCCGGTGCCGTCCTCCATGATGCGGGCGGCGGTGGTGGCAATGTCCGCGCTGTGGCAGGAGACGAAGAACGTCCGCTCCGGCGCGCAGGTCGGGTCGTCCTCGATCGTCGTCTTATAGTCCCATTTGTCGTCGCCGAACGACGCGCGGATGATCCAGTTCCACGCCGCGCGGCTGTACTCGTCGGCCGTGTGCAGCGCCATTCGATCCGGCAGAGCGCCCATTTCGGGCAGCGTCCGCTTCAGCGAGGTGTACATCTTCAGCTGTCTGTAATCGCCCATTGACCGCAGCCTCCTCGTCTTAACTCATTTCAGTTCGGGGATCATGTCGGCGAGCCATCCGTATTTGAGATCGGGCTTCGTCTCGCTGCGAGCGAGCATTTCCTCGGTGGTTTCGCCGGTCATGACCAGTATGGCGGTCATGCCGTGGCGCAGGCCGGTCTCAATGTCGGTGTAGAGCCGATCTCCCACCATGGCCATTTCGCCGGCCTTGAGGCCCGTGCGCTCGAGCGCCGCGTCCACAATGCCCGCGTGGGGCTTGCCGACAATCAGATCGGGACGGCGGCCGGTCGAGGCCTCGATGAAGGCCATGATCGCGCCGATGTCGGGTGCAAAGCCGGTTTCCGTCGGGCAGTTGTAATCGGGGTGCGTCGCCACATAGGGCAGTCCGTCGCGCACGAAATCGCACACGGCGGTCATCTTGGCGTAGTCCAGCGTGGTATCGTAGCCGATGATGACGTAATCGGGGTGCTGCTGATCGATCGCCACGCCGTATTCGCGCAGTTCCTCAAAGAGATATTCGTTGCCCAGCACGAACGCCTTCTTGCCCGGATAGAGCAGACGCGCCTTCATGGCGGTCGCCTGTCCGGAGGTGAGCACCTTCTCGCGCGGCACGGTCAGCCCCATGCGCTTGAGCTTTTCGACATAATAGACCGCGTTGTGCGAGGAATTGTTGGTCAAAAAGAGATAATCGCGGCCGCTCTCCTCCACCGCGCGGATGAAATCCAGCGAACCGTCCAGCAGTCGGTCGCCCAGATAAAACGTGCCGTCCATATCCAGCAGGAAGCACTTGACGTCTCTGACGTTCTTCTTGTTTTTCACGGATACACCGTCCTTTATGCAATGTGCAATCGATATGCTCTAATCCTATCACAAACCGCCCCGTTATGCAATCCGGCGGCGCAAAAAAAGCGGGACGGCTTTTTATACACCGTCCCGAAAAAAGACTGTTTACCCGCGCGCTTTGACGATTTCCTCGTTGACGCGGCGGCGCAGGTTCAGCAGATAATCGTTGCTGCGCGGATAGCGGTTAAACGTCACCGGCTCGCTCAGTTCGCCGTCGATCAGCTCCAGCACGCGCTCGCGGCCGACCAGCGTCTCCAGCCACTGCATGGCGCGCAGATCCTGAAGGGCGTGCGTCGTCACCATCATGCGGATGGACTCCTCCGGCACGCCGCCCTCACCCGGATAGACCTGGAAACAATCGCCCGCGGGCGAGAAGCCGTCGCCGTCGGTGACCGCATAGGGATCGACCGGATAGTCCGAATACTGCGCGTTATAGAAGTTGTAGCCCCACTGGAGGAAGCCCGCGATGCGGAACTTGTACAGCTGCACGCCCAGTATGCGGTTGCGCGCGGAGGGCATGGACATGAACATATTGCTCACATCGCGATGCTGGCCCACGCAGTAATACGTCCACAGGCCGGGCACGTTTGCCTCGAGGAACGGCTCGATGTGGTTGCTCGCCGGAACGGGCCGCTCGACCGCGCCGCTCTTGTAAAACTCGATATTGGAGAGCGCGTCCATGATCGGATAGCCCTGAAGGTGCCTCGCAATGAGCGCCTTGGCCGCCAGATAGCTGTCCAGATGCTCGGCGCTCGGCTCGTCGGAGACGTGGAACCAGCACTTTTTGTCCACGCCCAGCGCCTTCAGCTCGCCCAGCAGCGCGGGCAGATATGCGTCGATGAACGTGCGGTAGGCCTCGCCGTCCGCCGGCGTATCCCAGCCGAATATGCGCTTGTATTCGCCGTCCACCGTCGCCATGATCTTGGGCGCGGCGTGAGCGCCCCACTGCGTGAAGAAGTGGGCGATCTCATAGTATTCCACGCCGCAGCGCTCGGCCATATCCACCCAGCGGCGCAGCTTGTCAAAGCCGAAGGAGTAAACGCCGTCATTGACGTAAACATCCACCAGCTGCGCGGTCAGGCGCTCCGTACCCACGCGGGTGTCCAGCGGCGGGGTGTGCGTGGGCATCATGATCATGTTGATGCCCCGCTTCACGGCGGCGCGCATGAAGTTTTCCGTAATGCGCCAATGCTCCTCGGAGAACACCGGCACATGATAATAGTGGCTCAGTCCGTCGTAATGGAACCACTTTGTGTGGATGAGCGCCTGATGCGGCAGGCAGCCGGGCAGTATGCGCACAATCTGCGTGCGCCTGACCGGCTCGTCCTCGGGCTTGTCGGTCGACAGCTCGATCGTGATCGGGTAATCGCCCGGCTCAACCTCGCCGTTCGGCTCCACGTCGATCCACAGCGTGTCCCACTGTCCGCCGCGCGCGCGCAGATTGTGCGCGCCGATTTCCTGAAGCACGTCGGGATACAGGCCGGGCGTCTTGCGCAGATAGTTGTCGCCGCTGTCCTTAAAGCAGGTGAAACGCACCGGCACATGGCCGACGCGGCGCACATGGACATGCGCCTTGATGGGCGATTCCACGCGGCAGGTCACATAAACGGGGCCGTTCGAATCCGCGGTGTAGGCCGCCTGAAAGGAAATCGTTTCATTCTGAAAGCCGGACAGTTGTCCGTCCTCAGGGCGCTCGACCGGCTCCTCGTCCAGGAACACCTTTTCCAGCGCGCTGATCAGCTTGAGCTGCAAAACACTCATGGCGATAAATCCTCCGCTATTTTCTCTTCGGTGAGATTCGGCGCAGTATGCCGAATCCCACCCCTATTCTACATTGATTTTCCGCTCCTGTCAACGCGCGCTTTTCCCCTGACAACGCAAAAACCGCCGCATGGAAGCGACGGTTCTATCTATATCACACGGGCAGCAGTATGTGAAAGCGCGAGCCTGCGCCCGGACGGGACTGCACCTCGATGCGACCGCCGTGCGCCTGCACGATCATGCGCGCGATGCTCAGCCCCAGACCGTGGCCGTCCACCTCGCCGCCGCGCGCGTCCGGCGTTCTGTAAAAGCGATCGAACACGCGGCGCAAATCCTCTTTGGCAATGCCCACGCCGTTATCCGCCACGGTGAGCCGCGCCCACGAGCCTTCCCGCACGCAGGAGAGCGCGATCGTGCCGTCCGCGGCGGTATACTTGAGCGCGTTGTCCAGAAAGATGCGCAGCGCCTGCTTGAGCGCGTTTCGGTCGCCGTGAACCAGCACACTCTCCATGCTCTTCGTCTCGACGTGATGATCGCCCGCAATCATCTGCGTTTCGCGCAGCGTTTCGGCGGCCATTTCGCCCAGATCGAAATATTCCATCTCATAGCGGTGATTGGCGTTTTCGTGCCGCGCGATGAACAGCAGCTGCTCCACCAGCTCCTTCATTCCGCGGCTCTCGGCACGTATGGCGGCGATGGCCTCGTCGCGCACCTCGGGATCGGACTTGCCCCAGCGATCGAGCATATCAGCATAGCCCTGTATGACGGCGATGGGCGTGCGCAGCTCGTGCGACGCGTCGGAAACGAACTGCTTCTGATTGTTGTAGGCCAGCTCGATGCGCGTGAGCATTTCGTTGAGCACGTCGATCAGCTCGCGCAGCTCGTCCCGCGCGCCGTCGGCGGCGATGCGCTCGCTCAGCCGGCTGGCCGACATCCGCTTGGCCGCGGTGACGATTTCGGAGATGGGCTGGAGCGCCTTGCGGCTGATCTGCCCCGCCCGCCGCCGCATGATGCGCAGCCGGACCAGCTCCACCGCCGTGAGCGTCAGGATCAGTGCGACGTACATCACGGCGTAATTGCCCATGCCCAGCACGACGGTCAGAAGGCCCCTCTGGCGGATCAGCACCAGCGCGCCATCCGCTCTCTGCGGCATCACAGAAGGCTCGATGCCCTCGCCGTCGATGCGCGTCAGGCCGGTATCGCCGATCATATAGCAGCCAGCCTGCCACTGGCTGTCCGAAAGCCGCTCGAGCGTGGCCGAGCAGACGCGGTTGGCATAGATCACCGCTGTGAGCCAGTAGACCAGCGTAAACACGAGCAGCATCAGCGCCATCGTGCGCAAAAGATAGAGCGAATACTGGCCGGCGATGCGCTCGCTCAGCGACCGCTTGCGCGTCTCCTCCTGCGCCATTTAAGCGTCCTCCTCCAGCCTGAACAGATAGCCCACGCCGCGCACCGTGTGGATGAGCTTGACATGGAAGGGATCGTCCAGCTTGCAGCGCAGATAGCGGATGTACACGTCCACCACGTTGGTATCGCCGACATAGCTGTAGCCCCACACCTTGTCCAGCAGCTCGCTGCGGCTCACGGCCACGCCGCGGTTGAGCATCAGATATTCCAGCAGATCAAATTCCTTCTTGGTGAGGGGGATGTTCTGGCCGTTCCAGCTCAGCTCACGGCTGTCGCGGTCGAGCCTGAGCGGCCCCTCCTCCAGCACGCGCGCGCCGCCCTCCCGCTCGGAGGAATGCCGCTTGAGCGCCACGCGGATGCGCGCCAGCAGCTCCTCGATGGCGAAGGGCTTGGTCATATAGTCGTCCGCGCCCATGTCCAGCCCCATGACCTTGTCGGACACGTCGTCCTTGGCGGTCAGCATGATGATGGGCACGTCGTCGTGCTGGCGGATGCGGCGGCACACCTCGATGCCGCTCAGCTCGGGCAGCATCAGATCGAGCAATATCAGATCGCTCCCCCAGGCCTCGTGCTGCTCGATGGCGCTGCGCCCGTCGTTCGCCACGCGGATATCGTAGCCCTCGTGCATCAGCTCCAGCTGAAGATAGCGCGCCAGCTTCTTCTCGTCCTCAACAATCAGTATCTTCTGCATTTCTCACGACGCCCTCGCGCCCGCACCTCGCCTTATTCGATCGTAATGGTGTGATAGCCGTCCTGATCGTCCTTTTTCTCCTCGTCCGCTTCAGTCTTTTCCGTTTCCGGCTCGGGCTGCGGCGCTTCGGTCTCGGCCTTTTTGAGCGTCTCGGGCAGGCGCACGCGCACATGACAGCCCAGTATCAGCGCCAGCACCGCCGATGCGACGATCAGCTTCCAGCCCAATATCAGCGCCAGAATCATGAACAGCGCCGACAGGTTGATCAGCGTCTCGCCCTTGCGCTCGACGATCACGCGCGTCTCGCAGCCCGCACGCCACCATCGGCTCAGGAAGTCCTCGGCCTTGTCGCGGTTCGCACCGGAAAAGAGACCCTCGCGGTTCAGCCGGCCGCGCTTTTCAAGCTCCACCAGCGCGCGGGCGATGTCACCGTCGTACTTTTCGAGCAGCGCCACCGCTTCCTCATAGCCCACGCCGGTTTTCGAGCGCAGCGTTTCAATGTCGTCCAGCGTATATTTCTTTTCGTCCATGGTGTTTATCCTCCCCGTCAGGCTGTCCTGTCTGTCCCTGCTCTTCAAATTTTACGCCATGCCCGCGCAGCCGTCCGCATCCTCGCCGGCCGGACGCGTGCTGAAGCGATAGCCCGCCGCCATCGCGCCCAGCGCCGCCGCTGCCGAGAAGGGCGCGGTCGCAACCGCCGCGGCCACGGCCGGCCACAGCGGCGCGCTGAACACCACGCGGCCCTCGCGGCTGCTCAGCGTCAGGCGGCGCGCCGATACGCGCTTCCAGACGCGCCGAACCGCGTCGCGGCGTTCCTCGGCGAGATCGCGCACGGCGACCGGCTCGATATACAGCCGCGCCCGTCCGAAATGCTCGGTCATAACGCGCTCAGGCTTGCCGCCATAGCGGCGCAACAGTTCGATCGCCTTCGTGCGGCTCACATTGCCCAGTCTGCACACGCGTTCAATATCCTTAAGCTGATAATTAAACATTTTATCCTCCGCGCGAAAAAAACGCGCTCTCGTCCTCTGCTTCGCCGTTTCTATTCGGCTTCATTCTTATTATATCAGCCGCGCGCGGCGCCTGCTTGAGAGCGTTCTGATGAACGCATGAGAATTTCATGAGAAAAACGGCTGTTTTTTCCATGCGTAAATCCCGCGCGGCGGGTCAAACTAGGTGCGGACTCACAAGGAGGTGAAGCAGAAATGGCAAGCAAGAGTCGGATCAACATTCCCGAGGCCGGCGCGGCGCTGGACAACATGAAGTATGAAGTCGCGCGCGAGCTGGGCGTCAATCTCAAGCAGGGCTACAACGGCGACCTGACCGCCCGTGAAAACGGCTACGTCGGCGGCTACATGGTCAAGAAGATGATCGAGGATTACGAGCGCCAGTCCACGAAGGGCTGATCGTTCGTCTCCTGTTTCAACGGGACTGTCTCAAAGAGGGGTTTTCGCCCCACGCTTTGAAACAGACCCGCCGCTCAATATCATATTTTTCTCAAGGAGGAACCAGACTATGCCTTCCAACAACAATAACCAGATCAATATCCCCGAATCCAAGAACGCCATGTACAGCTTCAAGCACGAAGTGGCGGGTGAGCTGGGCATCAACCTCAAGCAGGGCTATAACGGCGACCTGACCTCCCGCGACGCCGGCTCCATCGGCGGCATGATGGTCAAGAAGATGATCGAGGCGCAGGAGCAGCAGATGGCCGGCAGCGCGTCCCGCTCCATGAATCGCTAATCGGGCATACGCCTTCATTCCGGCGTCCCTTTTTCGGGGGCGTCGGTTTTCTATTATCAGCCGCCCGTCTCGTCGCTGCCCACGGGGGCCGCGCTCGCCTCGGCATAGGGCACGAACTCGCCCTTGTCGTTATAATAGCCGTCGGCGGAGTAATTGCCGTTGTACAGATCGTCGCTCATGCCCATGCTGGGGGTCATGCGGTCGCTGTAATCATAACCGTCGTATTCGCCGCCGGTCACCGCGCCCAGCAGCCAGCTCTTCACGTCGTCCACCAGCCACGGATTGTGGAAATACTGATACGCCTCGAACGTGGTCATAAACAGCGTCAAGGCAAGCGCGATCAGGCTCACCGCCACGCCGACGCGGAATTTTTTCTGATAGCGCCGGGTGATCGTGCCGAACACCTTAATCACGCCCGCGCTGGCCAGTATCACGCCCAGAAAGGGCACCCAGCACAGCAGACAGGCGAACACGCTCGTGCGCATGCCCGCGCCGATGCGCCGCTTCTCCTCGCGCTCCTGTCCTCTCGTATATTCGCTCATATCATACGCTCCTTTATTGGAAAAAGACGCTGAAGCGCCCCGCTTTGTTCCCCGTTTCCTTCATTATATCAGCCGGCCGGACGGCTGACAAGCCAAAAGTCCGTTTTTTTAGCCGGCTTTCGCACAATTCCATCACGCCAATGCGGTTGACAGAACGCGAAAAGTGGTATATTATGACTGGAGAAAACCCAATGGAGGATATAGCCATGTCTGAAGAATGCACGCATAACTGTGAAACCTGCGGCGCGAGCTGTCCCAGCAAGGGCGCCAGCCCCGAGAGTTTCCTTGAACCCGCCAATAAGTACAGCCATATCAAGAAGGTCATCGGCGTCGTCAGCGGCAAGGGCGGCGTCGGCAAGTCGATGGTCACCTCGATGCTGGCCGTGAACACGCGCCGCCGCGGCTTCAACACCGCCGTGCTGGACGCCGACATCACCGGCCCGTCCATCCCGCAGGCGTTCGGCCTGCACGGCCTGGCCGAGGGCAACGAGGAGGGCATACTACCCGTCGTGACCAAATCCGGCATCAAGACCATGTCGCTCAACCTGCTGCTCGAAAACGAGACCGACCCCGTCGTCTGGCGCGGTCCGGTCATCGCGGGCACCGTCAAGCAGTTCTGGACGGACGTGTGCTGGGGCGACGTCGACTTTATGTACGTCGATATGCCTCCCGGAACCGGCGACGTGCCGCTGACCGTGTTCCAGTCCCTGCCGCTGGACGGCATCGTGATCGTCGCCACCCCGCAGGAGCTGGTGAGCATGATCGTCTCGAAGGCCGTGCGCATGGCGCAGATGATGAACATTCCCGTGCTGGCACTGGTCGAGAACATGAGCTTCATCCAGTGCCCCGACTGCGGCAAGATCATCAACGTCTTTGGCGAAAGCCACGCCGTCGACATCGCCTCCGAATTCAGCATTCCGCGCGTCGCCCGCCTGCCCCTCGATCCCGCCCTCGCCCGTCTGTGCGATCAGGGCGACGTCGAGAGCTATGAGGGCGGCTGGCTGGACGAGCTGACCGACGAGCTGACCGACGAGCTGACCAAATAATCCCCCATCCCGTTCTATCCCGCAGCGTTCCGCGCGCCGCGGGATTTTTTTTGCGCATCTCGACCCGCCACGCAGTACAGATCCGCATATTTAGTATATAAATTCACACAATGCCGCGTTTTATACAGTATTTTAATAAATCATGCGCATAAAAATTTATTGACAAGGCGGCGCGAGTGTGGTATCCTACTAACCAATAAAGCGGCGGCGCAAACCGCACGTGCAGAAAGGAATGACTCCGTTATGAAAAAACTGTTTTCCCTGCTCCTTGTTTTCTCGCTGATCTTCGCCCTGGCCGCCTGTTCCAGCACTCCGGCCGCCGCCCCGACGGACGCGCCGACTGAAGCCGCCACCGACGCGCCGACCGAAGCCCCCACGGACGAACCCACCGCCGAGCCGGCCGCCGACAGCAGCGACGCCGCCGCCAAGACCAAGCTGGTCGTCGGCACGAGCGCCGATTTCCCGCCCTATGAGTACTATGACGGCGACAAGATCGTCGGCGTTGAAGTTGAAATGATGGAAAAAATCGCCGAAAAGCTGAACATGGAGTTCGAGCTGGTCGATATGTCGTTCGACACGATCATCGCGGCCGTCACCAGCGGCAAGGTTGACATCGGCATGTCGGGCTTCACCGTCACCGAGGAGCGCAAGCAGAACGTCAACTTCTCTGTCAGCTACATCAAGGCCAAGCAGTCGGTCGTCGTGCCGGAAGGCTCGCCCATTACGACGGTCGACGATCTCTACACTGAAGGCGCGACCTACGCCGTGGGCGTGCAGAACAGCACCACCGGCGACATCTACATCACCGAAGACGTTGAGGACAAGGGCCTGAAGCTGGACATCCAGCGCTTCAACAAGTATCCGGACATCATCGCCGCGCTGAAATCCGGCAAGCTCGAGTGCGCCATCATCGACGATCAGGTCGCCAAGGCGTTCGTTGAGGAAAACCCCGAGCTGAAGCTGCTCGACACCGCCTATGCCGACGAGGACTACGCGCTGTGTATGTCCAAGGAAAACACCGAGCTGCTCGCGCAGATCGACAAGGCGCTCGAAGAGATGATTTCCGACGGCACCATGCAGGCCATCATCGACAAGTACATCAAGTAAATCCTCTCTTTTCCCCCTTCAGCCGGCGCGCCGTGAGTTTTCATGGCGCGCCAGTTTTTTGCGCAAAAAATCCCGCCGCGACGGAATCATCGCAGCGGGATTCGATATTTAATGGATTACTTCTTTCCGGCGGTCAGCTCCAGCGTATCGCGGGCGATGGCCAGCTCCTCGTTGGTCGGGATGACGAACACGCGCACGCGGGAATCCGCCGCGGAAATCTCGCCCTCCGCGCCGAACTTCTTCTCGTCGTTGGAAGCCGCGTCCAGCTTGACGCCCAAAAACTCCAGCCCGTCGCAGACCATGGCGCGCAGGATCGGGTTGTTCTCGCCGATGCCGGCGGTAAACACCAGCGCGTCCAGGCCGCCCATGGCCGCCGCGTAAGCGCCGATGTACTTCTTGATGGAATACTGCCAGCAGTCCACCGTCGTCTTGCACTTGTCGATGCTCTCCTGCTCGGCGATCACCTTGTTGCCGCCGATTTCGATCTCCTCGCCGGCCGCGGCGCGGGAGTAGGTCAGCACGTCGCGCATATCGGAGGACACCTCGGACAGACCCAGCAGACCGCTCTTCTTGTTGAGCATGGTCAGCGTGCGGGTCACGTTCCAGCCTTCCTTGTTGGCGATGAACTCGACCACGGCGGGGTCAACGTCGCCGGAGCGGGTGCCCATCAGCACGCCCTGAAGCGGGGTCAGGCCCATGGAGGTATCGACGCACTTGCCGTCCACAACGGCGCTCAGAGAGGAGCCGTTGCCCAGATGGCAGATGACCACCTTGCTGTGCGCCGCGCCCAGAATCTTGACGACCTCGCCGGCGATGTAGCGATGGCTGGTGCCGTGGAAGCCGTAGCGGCGCACTTCGTCCTCACGGAAATACTTGAGCGGCACGCCGTACAGATAGGCCTTCTCGGGCATGGTCTGATGGAAGGCGGTGTCGAACACGGCCACATTGGGCACGCCGGGCATGGCCTTTTCGCAGGCCTCGATGCCCATCAGATTGGCGGGGTTGTGCAGCGGGCCGAGGGGGATGCACTTTCTGATGGCCGCCTTGCACGCGTCGTCGATGACGCAGGACTTGGTGAACGCCATGCCGCCGTGCAGCACGCGGTGGCCGATGGCGTTGATTTCCTTCACGTTGGCAATAACGCCGACCTCCTTGTCGACCAGCACCTTCAGCACCAGCTCCATGGCCTCGGTGTGATTGGCGATGGCCTGCTCGTACTTCTTCTTGGAGCCGCAGTCCTTGCCGTACTTGTGGACCAGATTGGAACCGGCGATGCCGATGCGCTCGACCAGACCCTTGGCCATGACGCTCTCGTTGGCCATGTCGATCAGCTGATATTTCAGCGACGAGGAACCGGCGTTGATAACCAGAATTTTCATGGGATATGCCCTCCAGCTCGTTTTTTTCATTCAAAAGACCGCCGGTCTGCATGGGGCAAACCGGCGCGTCGATTCATGGATTCACTCAGCCCTGCGCCTGAACGGCGGTGATGGCCACGGTGGCGACGATGTCGTCCACGGAGCAGCCGCGGGAGAGGTCGTTGCACGGCTTGGCGATGCCCTGCAGGATCGGGCCGTAGGCCTCGGCCTTGCCCAGACGCTGCACCAGCTTGTAGCCGATGTTGCCGGCCTCCAGATCCGGGAACACCAGCACGTTGGCCTTGCCGGCCACGGCGCTGCCGGGCGCCTTGAGCGCGCCGACGGAGGGAACCAGCGCCGCGTCGAGCTGCAGCTCGCCGTCCAGCATCAGCTCGGGCGCCATCTCATGCGCGATGCGGGTGGCCTCCTGAACCTTGGTCACGTTGTCGTGCCTGGCGCTGCCCTTGGTGGAGAAGCTCAGCATGGCCACGCGCGGCTCGATGCCGGCCAGGCTGCGGGCAGAATCCGCCGCGCCCAGTGCGATGTTGGCCAGCTGCTCCGCGTCGGGCTCGATGTTGACGGCGCAGTCGGCGAAGATCATGATGCCGTTCTCGCCGTACTCGGTCTCGGGAGACTCCATCAGGAAGCAGGAGGACACGGTTTTCATGCCGGGCTTGGCCTTGATGATCTGCAGCGCGGGGCGCAGCATATCGCCGGTGGAATGGATCGCGCCGGACACCAGACCGTCCGCATCGCCCATCTTGACCATCATCACGCCGTAGTACATCGGATCGGCGACCAGCTTGGCGGCCTGCTCCTCGGTCATGCCCTTGGCCTTGCGCAGCTCATAGAGCTTCTCGGCATAAGCGCCGGCCTTGTCGGAGGTCGCCGGATTGATGATCTCAACGCCGCACAGGCACACGCCGAACTTCTCGGCCACGGCCTTGACCTTCTCGGGATCGCCCAGCATGATGATCCTGGCCAGACCGGCCTTGGAGATCTTGGAAGCAGCCTGAACGTTGCGCTCCTCTTCGCCCTCGGGCAGCACGATGGTCTTGACGTCGGACGCGGCCTTCGCCTTGATTTTGTCGATAATCGCCATGATATATCCCTCCAAATCAAAATAATCACAGTATGCAAGAGTATGTCTCAAAAAGGGAAATCCACAAGTTCGAGTGGATTTTTCGTCAGTCCAAGGAAGAACCCCGAAGGCTTAGCGGCGCTAAGTCGAGGGGTGATGACGCGGAAATGGCGGAAAAGACGCCGAAATCGTGGATTAAGGAATTTTTGAGACACACTCAAACGACAGCACGGACGATTCCGCGCTTCTCATGACAGTATACCGCTTCACGCGCCTTTTGGAAAGAGCCGGCGCGTAAATTTCACAATTTACGTTTCATCGGGGAGCCGGTTGTCGCTCAGCAGCTGATACATCTCGTCGTCCTCCGCGCCGAGCGAAGCCATGTCGATCTCCCGCAGCGCCAGCGGCACGTCGGCCGGATCCGCGCCGAAGAAATCCAGCGCGCCGATGGTCACGCGCATATCGTCCAGCGCCCTGACGCGCCCCACATATTCGCTCTCGCCCACCCAGAGCGTGATCACGCGATCCTCCGAGGCGGCCTTGCGGCACAGCGCGTGAAATATATCCTCGTCCGGCTGCACGACGATTTCTTCCTTAGGCGTATCGCGGCGCAGGAGCAGCAGCCGGCGCAGCCGCATGGAATAATCGTCCTCGCCCATGATCGAGCTGACCTGATTGAGCCGGCAGGCCAGCAGACCGTCGTAGCGCCCCACGGGCGAGACGGCGTAAAGCAGCACCTGCGTCCGATTGATATGCGCCACATAGCCGGCGATAAAATCATCCGGATTTTCCGGATCGACGAAGAGCGAGGTCAGCACGCCCGCCTTCTGATAGGTTTCCAGCTGGTAGCGGTAAAACCCCAGACTTTCAGTCATACGTTTCCTGATCTCCTTAAAAAATGCCGTCCGCGTTTTCGCCGTCCAGCAGATAGTAGAAATGCCGCCCCATCACGTCGCCGATGCGCAGGCAGGGCTTGCCCTCCAGCACGGGCAGCTGAAGCACCGTGTCCAGCGCGGGCTTCTGGCGCAGGCGGAAGCTGGCGGCCTCGCTCTTGTAAACGCCGCCGCGCAGATAGCCCACCGACCAGTTGTCCACCGCGTCCAGTCCGGAAAACGTTCTGGCGCACACGCCCGGCTCGATCTCATAGCGATTAAGCCGCACGTCGTAATAGGCGATGCCCGCCTCCATGTCGGCCTCGGCCTCGGGCGCGCCGGCGCATTCGGGGGCGGTACAGGCGATCTCCGCGCCGTTCATGCGGCGGCGGGTGGTCTCGAGCGCATGGCCGCTCATGTCCACGCCGATCGAGCGCCGTCCGTTCAGCCAGGCCGCCTCGAGCGTCGTGCCCGATCCGGAAAACAGATCGCAGACCAGATCGCCCGGCCGGCTGCTGCTGAGGATCACGCGTTCGAGCAGGCGCAGCGGCTTCTGCGTATCGTAGCCGGTGCGCTGAGGATCCTTCTGCTGGAGGTGGCTCACGTCATCCCACACGTCGCCGGGGAAGGCCGGCTCGTCGTCATAGTATGTATAGATCTTTCCGCCCGATTTGATCGAGCGGTAGACGCGGCCGTCCGCGTCCACATGGCGCTTCATGTGGTTGCGCCGCGTGTCCAGCCGAGAAACCGGCACGCCCTCCAGATTGAAGTAATACTTGCGCCCCTTGCGGTAGAACAGTATCACGTCGTGCTTGCGGCTGAAGAAGCGCCGCGCCCGTCCACCGGTCTGATACGACCAGATAATCTCGTTGAGGAAATTGCTCTCGCCGAAGATTTCGTCCATCAAAAGGCGAATGTAGGCGTACATATGATAGTCGACATGAACGTAGATCACGCCGCTGTCGCTGAGCAACTCCCGCGCGCCGGAGAGCACCTCGCGCATCATCTCCATATACGCGCCGCGCTCCATATCGTCGCGGTAGACGGCCTGCACCAGCGAGCCCGCGCCGCTCTTCCATTCCTTTTCGCCCACGCGCGCGCGCATGGAAAAGACCTGGCCGGTTCTAAAGGGCGGATCGAGATAGACCACCTGCACCTGAGAAGCGTACTGCTCGATCAGGCCCGGCAGCAGCGCGCGCACATCGCCCACGCGCATTTCACTGCCCGGCCCCTTTCCGGCCTGCTCCTCCCGCCAGATGTTGACCTGCCGAAGCTGCATACGGTTCACTCCCTGTCACAATCGTCGCTTTTTTCTATTATATATTATTTTCCCGCCGCCGTCACGCGTTTTTTGCAATTTTATGTTTGTTTTCGCATTTTGTCGGCGCGGGGATTGACATTTGCGCCGTTTTTTATGATAATAGGAATGCGCCGCGGGATTTACCGCCCGCCGCTGCCCCATTTTTACTTATTTATGGGAGGAACTGCTTTTATGACCGCTCGAATGGATCGCCTTCCGGCGCTGCCCCTGATTGTCAACGATCCCTATTTCTCCATCTGGTGCGCGGCCGACCGGCTGACCGACGCCGTGCCCACCCACTGGGCCGGCGAGGAAAAGCCGCTGCTCGGCCTGGCCGTGATCGATGGAAAGGCGTACCGCTTCCTCGGCGTGAACGCGGACGAGGCCATGCAGACCGAGTCCCTCGAGGTCACGCCCACCTGCACACGCTCCTCTCTCATCGCATCCGGCGTGCGCGTAAACGTCGCCTTCACCACGCCGCTGCTGCTCGACCGGCCGGACGTGCTGTCCATGCCCGTGACCTATGTGGACATGACCGCCGAAAGCGCGGACGGAAAGGCGCACGATGTGTCGCTGAGCTTCTTCATGGACGATCGGCTGTGCTACACGCAGCGCGATATTCCGACCGACCCCGAAAAGAAGGAAAAGTTCGACAAGAGCCTTGATCCCTCCTACGCCTGCACCGAAAAGCCGGCCATGATGCGCGATTCCTACCGCATGGCCGCGCTGAATATCGCCTATATGGGCCGCCTGCATCAGGGCTTTGCCGGCCACAGCGGCGACCACATCTCCATCGACTGGGGCTATGCCTATCTGGCCGGCGAGGACGACGTTCACGCCTGCGAAAGCGGCCTGAGCGCCGAAAAGAGCGGCGCTGTCGATGAAAAGACGACGCTGACCATGCACGTCTACGCCGCCTATGACGACGTGGCCTCGATCAACTACTTCGGCCGCCTGACCCCCGCCTACTATGCGCGAAACGGCAAGACCATACTGGACGCGATTTCCGCCTTCCGCACGCAGCGCGGCGAGCTGCTCGCCGAGTGCCGCGCGCTGGATGAATCTCTGCAAAAGGCGGCGTTCGAGCGCGGCGGCGAGGACTACCAGCTGATCGCCTCGGCGGCCTACCGCCATTCCATCGGCGCGCACAAGCTGATCGCCGACGAGCACGGCGACATGGTGTTCCTCTCCAAGGAGAACGATTCCAACGGCTGCATCGGCACGGTGGACGTGAGCTATCCCTCCATCCCTCTGTTCCTGCTCTATAATCCGGAATTCGTGCGCGGTATGTGCCGCCCGATCCTCAAGTTCGCCTCGCTGCCGGTCTGGCCGTTCGACTTCGCGCCGCACGACGTGGGACGCTATCCGCACGCCACCGGCCAGGTCTACGGCTACAAGAACCGTCCCGGCAGCTTCGTACACGGGCTGGTCTATCCGCCGCTGTATCTCTATCCCGCCACGGCCGACGCGTACGCGCTGCGCAGCCAGATGCCCGTTGAGGAATGCGGCAATATGCTGATCATGCTCTGCGCCGCCTCCCGCGTGGACGGCGACTATTCGCTCGAGCGCGCCTATATGCCCGTGCTGGAGAAATGGGTGCGCTATCTGATCGAGTTCGGCGAGGATCCGGGCGAGCAGCTCTGCACCGACGATTTCGCGGGGCATCTGGCGCGCAACATCAATCTGTCCGCCAAGGCGGTCTGCGGCGTGGCGGCCTACGCGCTCATCCGCCGCGGCCTGGGCGACGAGGCCGACTATGCGCGCTATATGGACAAGGCGCGTGAAATGGCGAAGAGCTGGCTCGAGCGCGCCTCCGCCGGCGACGGCTCCACCTATCTCACGTTCGACAAACAGGGCTGGAGCATGAAGTACAACCTCGTCTGGGACAAGCTGCTCGGCCTTGAGCTGCTGCCGGATGCGTTCTATGAGCGCGAGACGAAGAGCTATCTGCCGCGCATGAATAAATACGGCCTGCCGCTCGATTCCCGCTCCGACTACACCAAGTCCGACTGGATACTCTGGGCCGCGTCCATGGCCGACAACGAGACATTCCGCGCGCTCATCCATCCCATCGCGGAATATCTGCACGACAGCGACACGCGCGTGGCCTTCTCCGACTGGTATTACACATCGACCGGCCGCTATGTCCACTTCATCGGCCGCAGCGTTCAGGGCGGACTCTATATGCCGCTTTTGATGGACAAATGGACGAATAAATAAGCGTCATTCGCGTCTTCTTCCGCAAGCGCCGACAGACGATTCGGCGCTTGCGGCCGTTATACGCCCTGCCGCCCCGCCTCCTCGCGGCAGCATATGCCGCAAATGAGAATAAATGCAAACTGATATGTTTATGAAACTTTTATTTGAACCGCCGCGTCTGACAAGCGTAACTCAAACGGACCATGATCGGAGGAATCGCGCATTATGAAAAAGAAGCTCATATTCGCAGCCGTCGTCATTGCGCTCGTCGCGTTGGCTCTGGTGCGGTACACGCTCATAGAGGTGAACGCGCCGCTGCCCGAGGACGTAAAGAGCGGCAGCGCGGCGCAGACGGGACAGCTCGTTTCATCCATTACCAAAGCACCCACGCAGGCCCCTACCCCTGAACCCACGCCGGAGCCTACGCCCGAACCCACGCCCGAGCCAGTCATGCAGAGCGGCTCGTCCGGCGAAGACGTCAAAACGCTTCAAACGCTTCTGCGCGAATACGGCTTCATGACCGGCGGCGCGGACGG
This sequence comes from uncultured Clostridia bacterium, assembly GCA_934631025.1. Taxonomy (GTDB): domain Bacteria; phylum Bacillota; class Clostridia; order Christensenellales; family Aristaeellaceae; genus Firm-10. The sequence continues at coordinate 37,912 of CAKTXR010000001.1, read as the reverse complement.
CCAGTATGGCGCGAAAACAAAAGCCGGCGTTCAGAAGCTGCAAGCCTATCTGGACGAACTGAACCGTCAGGAGCAGGCCGTGCTGAGCGCCCAGCTAAGCGACGAAGCCCAGCCGGACGAGGATCCCGGCTCGCCCGCCGCGGAACCTGATGACAGCATCGATGACAATATCAGCGACAACGCCCATAACGACAACGACAATACGGAAGAAACCGCCCCTCAGGATACTCGCAAGCCCGCTGAAGAAACGCCCGCCTATTCCGGCGCGGTCGATCAGGCGCTGTGGGATTTCCTGAACGAGGGCGGTTTTTCCGTCTATCGGGAGACGGTGGCAAACGGCTCGAAGGGCCTTGAAACCGAACGCGTGCAGACCCGCCTGATCGCGCTGGGCTATCTGAGCGGCGCGGCGGACGGCGACGCGGGCAGCAAGACCGTCTCGGCCATTCGCTCGTTCCAGTCCTCGAACGGCCTGGGCGCGGACGGCGTGGCCGGCGAAAAGACGCAGCGGCTGCTCTTCTCGGGCGGCGCAAAGCGCTATGTGAAGCCCGCCAGGCCCTATCTGCTCAAGATCGACACCTCGAAGCAGCGCGTCTACGCCTACTCCTACGACAAGGCCACGGGCGGCTATTCGAACCTCGTGCGCACGATGGTCTGCTCCACCGGCAAGGACGCGACGCCCACGCCCAAGGGCACGTTCACGACCACGTCGCCCGTGGCGCGCTGGGGCTACTTCCCGAAATACGACGTATGGGGACAATATCTCTACCGCATCAACGGCAGCATACTCTTTCATTCCGTGCTCTACACCGACTCGAACGAAAGCAGCCTGATCGCCGGCTCGCTCTACAAGCTGGGCACGAAGGCCTCCCACGGCTGCGTACGCCTGTCGGTCGATGACGCGAAGTGGATCTACACCAACTGCCCCGCCGGAACGACGGTCAAGGTGGTATAAGGGCATAAATCACGGCTCCGATTCGCACTCACATTTTGTGATCCGCGGATCGGAGCCGGCTTTTTTATCGCTTTTTGCTTTCAGGATAGGGCTTGCGCTCGTCGGTCAGGCCGAGCAGATAATCCGCCGACGTTTTGTAATACCGCGCCAGCGCGATCAGCACGTCCAGCCACCGTCCGTTTGTCAAGGCAGATTTACAAAACCGGCCTTCCGTGTGCAAAGATGTCCTGCCATGACCTTGCCCCTCTTTTCGTATCATGCTATAATGAGCGCGACTAAACAATCGAACGAAAGGAGATCAGCCATGTTCTCTATCGCCGACAGACTCGAATGCTTCTTCGATCAGCAGCTATTGGACATGAACGCCACCACGGCGGAAATTCGCCTCCACGCGCCGCGCCGGCGTGAACATCTCATGACCTTCGACGCGCCATGGGAAGGCGATATGTCCAATTATTTCATCATACTTCACGACGACGACCGCTACAGGATGTACTATCTGGGCTGGTCATACAGGAAAAATCCACCCGTCGTCTGCTATGCCGAGAGCCGTGACGGCCTTACGTGGCATAAACCCCAACTGGGGATCTGCGAATTTAACGGCTCAAAGGCCAACAATATCATACTTGATCAAACGCAGAATCCTGTCATAGACAATTTCATGGCGTTCAAGGATGAAAACCCGCGCTGCAGAGACGGTGAGCGCTACAAGGCCGTCGTGCTGTACAACGAGGGCGGCGGACGTGAGTCGCCCTCTTGGGGATTATACGCCTATGTCAGTCCGGACGGTATTCACTTTACCCGCGATCATCTCATCACGCGGGAAGGATTTTTCGATTCAGTCAACGTCGCCTTCTGGGACAAAACCGCTCAGAAATACCGCTGCTATTTCCGATCCTTCCACACTGCGCCCGAAGGCGCGCCGTGCTCTTCCACCGGCAACGACATCCGCGACATCCGCTATATGGAGTCCGAGGATTTCATCAGCTGGTCAGAGCCTGCGCCGCTGAATTACGGCGACGCGGAGGACTTTCCGCTCTATACGAACAACGTTCAGCCCTACTATCGTGCGCCGCATATTCTGGTAGGTCTGCCGACGCGATATGTGGAACGCGTCGCCTGGAACGACAGTTTCAACGAACTATGCGGCAAAGAACAGCGCCTTGAGCGCATGAGGGACTGCGGACGCTACGGCCTGGTCGTCACCGACGCGCTGTTCATGACCTCCCGAAACGGCGTTGACTTCAAAAAATACGATGAAGCGTGGGCGTCTCCCAATCCAGAAAACGGCCGTAACTGGACTTATGGCGACTGCTATTTCGCCTATGGCATAATCGAAACGCCCTCAGATATTGAGGGTGAAGATCCTGAAATGTCGTTCTATGCAGGCGAGGATTCTTGGATGCGACCGGTGCGGCTCTACCGCTATACGCTGCGCCGCGACGGCTTCGTCTCGCTCCACGCGGGCGCTCAGGAGCATCGTATCCTGACGAAGGAATTCACCTATAAAGGCGGCGCACTCACCGTGAATTTTTCAACCTCAGCGCGCGGATATGCCTATTTCACATTGATCGATTCCGCCGGAAATCGCCATGAGAGCAGCGAATACTTTGGAAATTCAACGCAGCGTAAAATCCGCTTTGGAGACGATGCCATTCTCAAGAACTCAGGCCATCCTGTGCGTCTTGAGGTTCGACTGCGCGAAGCCGATCTCTATTCCATTCGCTTTCATAATTAACGCCCCCGTATGTCAAAGGCTCCTCCCGCTTCCACTCCCGTTGAAGCATAGAGGAGCCTGCTTATATATGGCCGTTGCTTACGCAAACTCAATTTCCCGCGTATCCCCGCAATACCCGCCGCCCGTGACATACTGCATGATGCCCGAGGGCAGGCGCGTTTCATAATTGAAGTGCAGATGCCCCGCCAGCACCGCTTTGATCAGCGGCTGCGTATAGATATAATCGATGAACGCCATGGTGTCCGCATCGGAGCGCTGCTGACGGAAGCGGTATTCGTCGTAGCCGGTCATCAACGCGTCGGGCGTACCGGTCAGGTAGGCGCAGGGCTGCTTTCTATTCGTCATCATCTCGTCGTAAAGCTGCTGCGTGTGCAGCGGATTGTGCATCATCAGCACGATGGGCAGGCCTTTTTCAATCTCCCGCTTCATGCGCGCGAGCTGATCCGCGTCGAAGCGATAATAGCCGTTGTCCAGCGCGACAAAATTCACGCCGCCCATCACGCGGCTGTCAAAGTGCAGATCGTTCCTGAAATAGGACTGCACCAGATCAAAGCTCTTCATCTTGTAGGGCAGATCCTCAAACGCCTCGCCCACATACAGGCTGAACTCATGATTGCCCACGGCCATGAAATAGTCGATATCCTTCAGCGTATCGCGCGCGTAATCGAGGTTTTTATAGGACACAAAGTCGCACAGATCGCCGGTATAGAGCACGGGCAGACAATGGCTGCGCGCATAGTCCAGCTGAAGCGCGTATTCCTCCATGGCGACGTTGCCCGGCTTTCCGTGATTGAATGCGGCGGTGCGGCTTTCGGCCAGCTTTATTTTGCGCTCGTCGTCGCGATTGTCGGCCAGCGCGATGTGGTTATCGCTCATATGCAGCGCGCGGAAGGGCTTCTCCAGCCCGATCTCAATGCGCGTTTTCGTGATGGTCATATTGTTTCCTCCCCTGACGTTCCTTTGCGGCTCCCGCCTATTATAGCATCCGCCGCGCCCCATTGCAAGGGACAGCCAGAAAGTCTTTGACAGGCGCGCGCGAAGGGCGTATAATGAGGGCTGAAATCGATCGATCATGATCGCAAAAAGGAGTTTTTGACCGATGAGACTGGGCGCTTATTATTGGGACGGCTGGTATCAGCCGCTGCCGCACTGGACGCAGCGTCTGATGAACGAATTTCCGAACCGTATGCCGGTCTGGGGCTGGATGGGCAGCACCGTGAGCAACATGGAAATGCAGATCGACCTGGCTGCGGACGCGGGGCTTGAGTATTTCTCCTTCGACTGGTATTATCCGCAGCACGGAAAGATCAGCGGCATGAACGACGCGGTCGATCGCTTCCTGAAGGCGAGCAACCGCAGCCGCATGAGCTTCTGCCTGCTCGTGGCCAATCACGACGGCGGCCGCATCTTCCGCGATAAGTGGGAGGACTTCTGCCGCATGATACTGCCCTATCTGACCGCGCCCGAGGCGCTGAAGGTGGACGGCAGGCCGGTCGTCATGATATTCGCGCCCGAAAACCTCGCGCCCGATCTGGGCGGCCATGAGGAGTGCCGCAAATGCGTCGCCTATCTCAACGATCTGGCGCGCGAAAACGGCCTGCCCGGCGTGTATCTGGTGGCCTCCTGCCACATACTGCCCGTCGAGGAGGAGACGCTCGAGCCGTCCCGCAATCCCGCGCAGTGGGACGAATACTGCCGCGACATGGAGGAGATGGGCTTCGACGCGCTCTCCGGCTACAACTATCACCGGCTGAACCTCAAAAAGGGCGATTTCGACAACCTGATCTATCCCTTCGAGCAGCTCAGCGCCGATTACGCCTACTGCTGGGATATGTTCGCCGCCCACAGCCGCATCAAATATCTGCCCTGCCTGAACGGCGGCTGGGACTGCCGCCCGTGGGAGGAAACCGACAAAAGCACCTACAGAGGGCTGGGCGGCGTTCCCAGCTGCTATTCGCCCGACCGCACGCCCTACACGCAGTATAAGCACGTCAAGGAAGCCGGCGCATGGATGAAGGCGCATTCGGACAGGGTATGCGACGATCTGGCCATCATCTACGCCTGGAATGAGAACGGCGAGGGCGGCTTCATCGAGCCGACCGTCGGCAACGGCGATACCATCCTCAAGGCCGTCGGCCGCGCCGTCCGCGAGACCAACGAAAACCGATAAGCATAAGCGGCAGACTTCCCCAGCGAGCGGAAGCCTGCCGTTCTTGCAAAATCGCCATTGAACGCCGCATGAAACGGCGCGTTTCATGCCCAAAGCGCGGATTTCGCAGCGCTCGAAAGTCCCCAATCCGGCCGCCGCGATTTCCGAAGAAAGCTCGGCAGCCTAAAGGACGAACACTCTGATTCCGGAGCGCACCGCAAAAGGCGAAAGCTCCCATAAAGTTTTCTCAAGGCGAAAAGCCGCCGGTACAGCGCTGAAAATGCGCGCCATTGCAGGCAGATACAGCCTGAAAAAGCATCAAGGAGGATTGCCCATGTTCCATCTCTTCGACACGCATCTTCCCGACACGCCCTACACGAAACGCGAAATTGAACGAATCCGCGCCAACGTCGCGCCGCTCACCGGCACGCCCATCGCGCCCTTTGACGAAGAAAAGTTCCGCCTGTTCTACAAGACCGGCAGCCGCGTTGAATACGAAGCCGTCTATTTCGAGACGCGCCGCCGCCTGTGTGCCTATGCCGCGCTGGCGCTGTGGGAGGACGATCCCGCGTGGATCGCCGAGCTTGAACGCGCGCTCTCCGCGCTGCTGGCCGAGCCGACCTGGGCGCTGCCCGCGCACGTCGCCGGAGACGCGGACGAAAAGACACGCCGCGAGACGCTCGATCTCTTCGCCTGCGAGAGCGCCGAGGCCATCGCCGAAATCCTCTCCCTGCTGGGCGAGCGGCTCGATCCCGCGCTGAAGGACAGTCTGCACGCCGCCCTTGAGGAGCGCGTCGCGCGGCCCTATCTGACCCTGCGCCGCCGCTGGGGCAAGGGCAACTGGTCGGCCGTATGCGCGGGCTGTATCGCCATGGTGTTCATGTACGAATTTCCCGAGCTTTTCGACGAGGCGCTGCCCACGCTGCGCCGCTCTCTTGTCGATTTTCTCTCGAGCTACAATGAGGACGGCTGCTGTCTCGAGGGGCCGCTCTACTGGGAGTACGGCTTCGGCTTTTTCACCTATGCCGCCGATATGCTGCGCGCCTTCACGGACGGGAAGATCGATCTCTTCGCCGATCCCAAGGTGCGCGCCATCGCCGCCTTCGGGCAGGATATGTTCCTCGACGGACGGCACGTCGTTCCACTGGCCGACGCGCCGCACGCGCTGGCTGTCCACATCGGCCTGATGCACCGACTGAGCCGCGAATACGCTCTGGGCGGCTTCCCATCGGACGACGCGTGTGCGTTCGGTCGGGACGTGCGCTTCCGCTTCGCGCCGTTCATCCGCGATCTCTACCAGTACGATCCCAACGCCGATCACGCCGCCGCGCAGCGTCCGCCCGTCTCGTTCTATCGCGAGTCCGGCTGGTTCATCGCGCGCCGGGGCGGCTATACCGCAGTGTGCAAGGGTGGCCATAACGCCGAGCCGCACAACCACAACGATCTCGGCTCCTTTCTGCTCTTTGCGGACGGCGCTTTCCCGCTGGACGATCCCGGCTGGCCGGAATACACCCGCGATTACTTCGGGCCGCGCCGCTATGAGGACTATGTCTGCGCGTCCTCGGCGGGCCACAGCGTGCCCCTCGTGAACGGGCTATGCCAGTCGGCCGGCGCGGACAGGCGCGCGCGGCTGCTGACCAGCGCGAAAAACGAAATCGCCTACGAGCTTTCCAGCGCCTACGATGTAGAAAACCTCGCGCTCATGCGCATCCTGCGCTTCGACGACGGCGGCGTTACGCTGATCGACCGCGTGAAGAACGCCGAAACCTTCGTCGAGCGCTTCGTGACGCGCATAAAGCCCCAGCCGCTCGAAAACGCCGTGCAGATCGGCGCATGGCGCGTGACGAGCGCCTTCCCCGCGCGCATCGGCGTGCAGACCGCGCAGTACGCGCCGCGCTTTCGGGGCTTCGTGACCGGCGAGAGCGAGGACAATGAGATCGAGACGCTCTATCAGATCGACTTTGCGCCCGAAACGGCGAACGGCGAATTCCGCTTTCGCATTGAAAGGCACGATTAGCGCTCTCCACGTCAGGCCGTGAACCGCGCCGCCGCTTTGGCTTGCTCCCCCCGGATTTTCGAGATGAATCACAAAAAGCGCCGCGTTCCGAAAAAAGCTCTCGGAACGCGGCGCACGTTTGTTATGGACGCTTTAGTACTCCAGCTCGCCCTCGTAGACCAGCGCCGCGCTGCCGGTCAGCACGACGTGGTCGCCGGTGTAATTGACGATCAGATCGCCGCCGCGGGTGTTGACGGTCACGTCCACGTTCTTCTTGCACAGGCCGTTCTCGACCGCCGCCACGACCGCCGCGCACGCGCCCGTACCGCAGGCCAGCGTTTCGCCGTTGCCGCGCTCGAAGCAGCGCATTTTGATCGTCGTGGGGTTGACCACGCGGATGAACTCGGTGTTGACGCGCTCGGGGAAGATCGGCGCGTTCTCAAACAGCGGGCCGATTTCCTCCAGATCGAGCTGTTCGATATGCTCGGTGAACACCACGCAATGCGGGTTTCCGGTCGAAACGCAGGTGACGGCGTATCTGCGGCCGCCGATCTCCACGCGCTGGTTGACCACGCGCTCGCAGGGCAGCGTGCAGGGCACGTCCTTCGCCCTGAGCGACACCGCGCCCATGTCGACCGAGGCCGAGCTGACCTTGCCAAAGCGCGTGTACAGCGTCACGGTCTTTACGCCGCTGGCCGTCTCGATGGTCACGCGCATCCGGTTGACCAGGCCGTTGTCATAGATGAACTTGGCCACGCAGCGGATGCTGTTGCCGGCCATGAGTCCTTCGGAGCCGTCGCGGTTGAATATGCGCATCTTCGCGTCGGCGACGTCGCTGCGCTCGATCAGCACAAGGCCGTCCGCGCCCACGCCGTAATGCCGGTCGCACAGCGACACGCTCAGCGCCTCCGGGCAGGTGATCGAGGAATCGTAGTTGTTGATGTAGATGTAGTCGCTGCCGGAGCCCTGCATCTTGGAGAAGTGCAGCTTCTGGCGGCTGGCGCGCAGGTGGTTAATGTCCACCAGCTCGGTGTTGGACTGATTGTAGCGGCTGGCGATGATGTCGGCCAGCGCATTGGCGGTGTCCAGCGATGTGAAGCACGCCACGCCCAGCAGCACCGCCTTGCGATGCAGCGCGATGTAATCGTCGATCGTGTCGTCGCGCAGCGCGCCGGTGTAGATGACATAGTTGATCTGGCCGCTCTCGAGCAGCGAATAGATCGCGTCGCTCTCGCCCAGCGTGGGCACGGTTTCGACCGCCGTTCCCAGCGCGGACACGGCGCGCGCCGTATCGGGCGTGGCGTACAGCCGGCAGCCCAGATCGCTCAGCTTGCGCGCCAGAGCGATGATCTCATCGTTGTCGTACGCGTCGACCGAGAGCAGCACGCCGGTTTCCTCGCCGGGCTTGGGCATCTTGATGCCCGCGCTGGTCAGGCCCTTGAACAGCGCCTCGCTGATGTTCTCGGCCAGACCCAGCACCTCGCCGGTCGATTTCATCTCCGGCCCCAGATAGGCGTTCGCGTCGGTCAGCTTTTCAAACGAGAACACGGGCACCTTGACGGCGCAGTAGGGCGGCGTCTTGTAAAGGCCGGTGCCGTAGCCCAGATCGCGCAGCTTCTCGCCCAGCATGACGCGGGAGGCCACGTCCACCATGGGTACGCCGGTCACCTTGCTGATGTAGGGAATGGTGCGCGAGGCGCGGGGATTGACCTCGATGACGTACAATTCGCCCTCCCAGATCAGATACTGGATGTTGACCAGACCCTTCGTACCCAGCGCCAGCGCAAGGCTCTCGGAGCTTTCGCAGATGGTCTTGAGCATGCGGTCGTTGAGGTTATAGGGCGGATAGACGGCGATCGAGTCGCCGCTGTGTATGCCGGCGCGCTCGACGTGCTCCATAACGCCGGGGATCAGCACGTCCTGGCCGTCGGAGATCACGTCCACCTCCAGCTCCACGCCGGGCATGTACTTGTCGATCAGCACCGGGTTGTCAATGCCGCCGGAGAGTATGCGCGTCATATAGCGCACCACGTCGGCCTCTTCATTGGCGATGGTCATGTTCTGGCCGCCGATGACATAGCTGGGGCGCAGCAGCACGGGGTAGCCCAGCGTCTTGGCCGCGTCCTTGGCCTCCTCCATGGTGCGCACGCCCATGCCCTTGGGGCGGCGGATGGAGAACTTCTCCAGCAGCGCGTCGAACCGCTCGCGGTCCTCCGCCACGTCGATGCTCTCCGCCGACGTGCCGAGAATGCGCACGCCCTGCCTGTCGAGGAAGCCGGTCAGCTTGATGGCCGTCTGCCCGCCGAACGCCACGACCACGCCCACCGGCTTTTCCACCTCGATGATGCGCATGACGTCCTCTTCGGTCAGCGGCTCGAAGTACAGCCGGTCGGCGGTATCGTAGTCGGTCGAGACCGTCTCAGGATTGTTGTTGACGATCACCACGTCGTAGCCCAGCTCCTTGAGCGTCCAGACGCAGTGAACGGAGGAATAGTCGAACTCGATACCCTGCCCGATGCGGATCGGGCCGCTGCCCAGCACCATGACGATGGGCTTGCCGGAGCGCGGGAAGGCGCGCGATTCGCAGTCGCTGTCAAATGTCGAATAGAAATACGGCGTTTCGGCGGCGAACTCCGCGGCGCAGGTGTCGACCATCTTGTAGACGGAGGGTACATACGGCAGCTCCTTCGCGCCGCTGAGCCGCTTGATCGCCGCGTCGGGATAGCCCATTTTCTTGGCGCGCAGATACATTTCGTCGGTCAGGCCGCCGGCCATCTCCTTTTCAAAGTCGGCCAGCTTCTTGAGCTTATTGAGGAACCACTTGTCCACCTTGGTCACGTCGTGGATGAAATCGACGCTCACGCCCTTCTTGAGCGCCTCGAACATTGTGAACAGCCGGTTGTCGTCCACCTGCTCCAGCCGCTTTTCGACCGGCACGTCGCCGTGATAGGGGCGGTTGAGCGTGTCCAGCTTGATCTCCGCGCCGCGCACGGCCTTCATGATGGCCATTTCAAACGTCGGCGCGATGGCCATGACCTCGCCGGTGGCCTTCATCTGCGTGCCCAGTTTGCGGCTGGAGCCGACGAACTTGTCGAACGGCCACTTGGGCAGCTTCACCACCACATAGTCCAGCGTCGGCTCGAAGCAGGCGCAGGTCTTGCCGGTGATCTCGTTTTTGATCTCGTCCAGCGTATAGCCCAACGCGATCTGGGTGGTCACCTTGGCGATGGGATAGCCGGTCGCCTTGCTGGCCAGCGCCGAGGAGCGCGATACGCGGGGATTGACCTCAATGACGGAATATTCGAACGAATTGGGATTGAGCGCAAACTGGCAGTTGCAGCCGCCGGTAATGCCCAGCGCCGATATGATGTTGAGCGAGGCTGAGCGCAGCATCTGATATTCATAGGAGGACAGCGTCAGCGCCGGCGCGACGACGATCGAATCGCCGGTATGCACGCCGACCGGATCGAGATTTTCCATGCTGCACACGGCGATGGCGTTGCCCGCGCCGTCGCGCATGACCTCGAACTCGATTTCCTTCCAGCCCGCGATGTACTTTTCAATCAGCACCTGCGTGATGGGCGACATATCAAGGCCGGTGTAGGCCACCTCGCGCAGCTCCGCCTCCGTGTAGGCCACGCCGCCGCCCGCGCCGCCCAGCGTAAACGCCGGACGCACGATGACCGGATAGCCGATCTTATCGGCGATGGCGAGCGCCGTCTCCACGTCGTTGGCGATGTCCGAGGGAATGCACGGCTCGCCGATGGCGGTCATGGTCTCCTTAAAGAGCTTGCGGTCCTCCGCCTTGTCGATGGCCTCGGCGTTCGCGCCGATCAGCCGCACGCCGTGGCTCTTCAGGAAGCCCTCCTTGTCCAGCTGCATGGCCAGCGTGAGGCCCGTCTGTCCGCCCAGCCCCGCCAGCATGCTGTCCGGCTTTTCCTTTTCGATGATGCGCTTGATCGTCTCGACGGTCAGCGGCTCCAGATAGATTTCGTCGGCCAGCGCCTTGTCGGTCATGATGGTGGCGGGGTTGGAGTTGACCAGCACGACGTTCACGCCCGCGTCCTTCAGCACGCGGCAGGCCTGCGCGCCGGCGTAGTCGAACTCGGCAGCCTGGCCGATGACAATGGGGCCGGAACCGATCATCAGAACCTTCTTAATGTCTTTATTCAGCGGCATATCCGTTTTCCTCCATCATGGCGATAAAGCGGTCGAACAGTTTCTCGGTGTCGTGGGGGCCGGAGCGGGCCTCGGGGTGGAACTGCACGGTGAACGCCTTCAGCTCGGGATAATCCACGCCCTCGCAGGTCTGATCGTTGGCGTTGACGAAGCTCACAACGCCGTTTTTGATCGAATCGCCCACCACGGCGTAATTGTGGTTCTGGCAGGTGATGTAGTGGCGCTTATCGCTCACATGGCACACCGGCTGATTGCTGCCGTGATGGCCGTACTTGAGCTTCATCGTGCGGCCGCCCGCCGCCAGCGCCGTCATCTGGTGCCCCAGACAGATGCCGAAGATCGGCGCCTGCCCCATCAGTTTTCTGATCTGCTCAATGCAGAAGCCGTTGTCGGCGGGGTCGCCCGGGCCGTTTGAGAGCATCACGCCATCGGGATGACCGGCGAGGATCTCCTCCGCCGGCGTAAAGGCGGGCACGCGGCGCACCGTGCAGCCGGCCTTGCGCAGCAGCGTGATGATGTTCTTTTTCGTGCCGTAATCGATCAGCGTGACATGGTATTTCTCGTCGGCCAGCGCCGGATAGACGATCGGCTCGGGACAGGTGACCGCCTCAACCGCCTTCTCGACCTTATACGCCTTCACCGCACTCAGATCGGCGGGCAGCTCGTCGCAGATGATGCCGTTCATCACGCCGTGCTCGCGGATGACCTTCGTGATGGCGCGCGTGTCCACGCCGCACAGGCCCGGCACGCCCTTCATCTTGAGGAATGTGTCCACATCATACTGGCAGCGGAAGTTGGACGGCGTGTCGCACCACTCGCGCACCACATAGCCGCGCACATGGCAGTCGCCCTCAAATTCCTCCTCGATGACGCCGTAATTGCCGATCATCGGGAAGGTCTGCATAACGATCTGGCCGTAATAGCTGGGATCGGTCAGCGTCTCGATGTAGCCGCATACGCCCGTGGTGAACACCACCTCGCCGACCACGTCGCCCTCCGCGCCGAACGCCTGCCCCTCGAACACCGTTCCGTCCGCCAGAACAAGATACCTTTTCTTCATGCACGCTGCCTCCGTCATTGTGTATTACCGGCTTAATTTGAATGAATATTCACATAAAGCCGCCGTTTTGCTCATAATTATGAGCATTGTACCGCATAACCAGCCGTTTGTCAACACCCGTTCAATTAAGGAATATCGACTAAAAAACGCGTTGACGCTAAAAATCAGGTTCGAACGCCTTCCTTCCAAAAGCGTCCGAACCTGACGGCTATTTCCTGTATAAATACCTGTCCACCATATCGCGGACTTCCTGCGGAACCTCCCGCTTGATCGGGAACACCGAAGCGCCGTCCAGACGCTTCATAATATCCAGCGCGGGATAGAGAATATTGCCCAGCCCCCGCGCGGACAGGAATGAAACCGTGTCCAGACGGGAATGCATCACGCCCGCGCCGTGAGCCGCGGCGCGGTTGATATTCAGACACGGAACGCCCGCGTCGGTCATGGGGATGGAATCGCTGGACTGTATGCTCTGCTTCACCTCGAAGGCATAGCCGCCCTCGTTCAGCAGCGCCGCCACATAGGCCACGCCGTCCTTATTGCAGGTGAGATACGCCTTGTTCGCGCCCAGCACGGGGCCGCCCACATCGGCATTGACCATGAACACGGTCTTTTCCAGATCATGGCTGGCGGCATAGTGCCTGCTGCCCACTAGACCCTGCTCCTCCGAGCCGAAGAACACGAACTTCAGCGTGCGGCGCGGCGGATTGGCCTTGAAATAGCGCATCAGCTCCATCAATACGACGCAGCCGGCCGCGTTATCGTATACGCCGGTGGAGAAATACACGCTGTCATAGTGCCCGCCCAGCAGAATTTCCTCATCCGCGCGGTCGGAGCCGGGGATCGTGCAGACCACGTTCCGGCTTTCGCGCGTAACATTCTGATTTTTGACGGTCAGGCGCACGGTTTCCGCGCCGCTGCGCACCAGATCGATCGCGTCGGCCGCGCGCATATTGACGGCGGGCAGGAAGCCAAACGCGTCGGTCAGCATCGGCCGCAGCTTGCAGATATTGAGATCGGAGTTCGCGGGATCGTCGCTGAAATCGCCCGACCAGGTGATCACGCCCGCCGCGCCCGCCTTGACGATGCGCTCATAGGCATTGCGCCTGACGTCGTTGGTCAAAACGATCTTGCCGCGCGCGTCCTGAAGGAGCGCCTCGGCCGCGTCCTCAACATAGAGGAAATCGGCGGTCAGTCCCTCGTCCGGCGTATCGGCTGAGCGCTTGAAGCCGATCACTTCATACTTTTTATGGAAGGGAGAGAGCACCTCCAGCTCGGCGCGCAATACCTCCGCATCCTCGACGGAAAACGGATCGAACTCCGCCGAAACGCCGAAGGACGCGGCCTCGTCGCGCAGAATTTCCGCCGCGCGGCGCTCCTCGTCGGTGCCGCTCACTCGCTCGAAGGCCATTTTCTTCAGGAGGTCAAACGCGCGCTCCTCGCTCACGGTCATGCTTATCCCGCCCCTTTGCCTGTTATCTGGATTATGATATATGATATTTTCTCATCCGTCAAGCCCTGTTTTGGGGCAGCTGTGCAAAGCTTTTGTTGCGTCGCACAAAGATTTTCAGCGCCGGACATGAACTATAACTCTTTTTGCGTTGACAGCGCGGCCCGTTTCGGCTACCATAGAATACAAATGCAGAAATACGTCGTTTTCGGAGGGGGACCCGTTATGAAGCTGGGATTTGACAACGATAAATACCTTTCCCTTCAATCGGAGCAGATTCTAAAGCGTATTCACACATTCGGCGGCAAGCTGTATCTGGAGTTCGGCGGCAAGCTGTTTGACGACTATCACGCCTCGCGCGTGCTGCCCGGCTTTAAGCCCGACAGCAAGCTGCAAATGTTGCTCAAGCTCAAGGATCAGGCCGAAATCGTCATCGCCATCAACGCCAACGACATCGAATCGAGCAAGGTGCGCGGCGATCTGGGCATCACCTACGACACCGACGTGCTGCGCCTGATCGACGCCTTCCGCGGCGTGGGCCTGTATGTGGGCAGCGTCGCCATCACGCACTATGAAGGGCAGGCCGCCGCCGACGCGTTTAAGAAGAAGCTCGAGCATCTGGGCGTGAAGGTGTTCCGGCTCTATCTCATCCCCGATTACCCCTCCAACGTCAAAAAGATCGTCAGCGACGAGGGCTACGGCCGCAACGAATATATCGAAACCGAGCGTTCGCTGGTCATCGTCACCGCGCCCGGCCCCGGCTCCGGAAAAATGGCCGTCTGCCTGTCGCAGCTCTATCACGAGCACAAGCGCGGCGTAGACGCGGGCTACGCCAAGTTCGAAACCTTCCCCATCTGGAATCTGCCGCTCAATCATCCGGTCAACCTCGCCTACGAGGCCGCAACCGCCGATCTGAACGACGTGAACATGATCGACCCTTATCATCTCGAGGCCTACGGCGTGACCACGGTTAACTATAACCGCGACGTGGAGATCTTCCCCGTGCTGAACGCCATGTTCGAGCGCATACAGGGCGTTTCGCCCTACAAGTCCCCCACCGACATGGGCGTGAACATGGCAGGCTACTGCATCATGGACGACGAGGTGTGCCGCGAGGCCTCCCGTCAGGAGATCATCCGCCGCTACTACAATACCATGTGCGCCTTAAAGCGCGGCGACGCGGAGCAGAGCGCCGTGAACAAGATCGAGCTGCTCATGAGCAAGGCCGGCGTGACCAGCGAGGATCGTCCGGTCGTCGCCGCGGCGCTGGGCGTTGAAGATCGCACCGGCGCGCCCGGCGCGGCCATTCAGCTGCCCGACGGCACGATCGTCACCGGCAAGACCTCGTCGCTGCTGGGCTGCACCGCCGGCATGCTCTTAAACGCCCTCAAGGCGCTGGGCGGCGTCAATCAGGAGCTTGACCTGCTCTCCAAGGTGGTCATTGAGCCGCTTCAGGATCTCAAGGTCAACTATCTGGGCAGCCGCAACCCGCGCCTGCACACCGACGAGATCCTGCAGGCGCTGAGCATCTGCGCCGCCACCAACCCGCTGGCCAAGCTGGCGCTCGAGCAGCTCAAGAAGCTGCGCGGCTGCGAGGCGCACTCCTCCGTCATACTCTCCCGCGTGGACGAGCGCACGCTGCGCAAGCTGGGCATCAATCTCACCTGTGAGCCGAAGCACGAGGGGCAGAACCTCTATCACCGCTGATCCACCGCGCCCCCGGACGGTTCTCCGTTCAGGGGCGCTTTTTCACACGCCGACAAAATCGGGCAGAGAATGTCGCGACAGGCCTGCCCGCCGCCTGTTATAATCAGTTCAGACGGAAGGGAGGAAGGACGCATGGACGCGTTCACTGGCCTGACGCGCGCGCTCGACTATATCGAAGCGCATCTCTCGGGCGAACTCGACTATAACGCCGCCGCCCGCGAGGCCGCCATGTCCGCGTATCAGTTCCAGCGCGTGTTCGGCGTGCTGTGCGGCTGTCCGCTGGGCGAATATGTCCGCAAACGGCGATTGACGCTGGCCGGCACGGAGCTGGCTGCGGGGCATGCGCGCGTGATCGACGTGTCGCTCAAATACGGCTACGACAATCCGGAGAGCTTTGCCCGCGCGTTTTCGCGCTTTCACGGCGTTTCGCCCTCGCAGGTTCAGTGCGGCGCACCGCTGCGCGCCTTCTCCCGCGTGTCCGTCAGACTGATTATGGAGGGTGGTCAGATGATGAACTACAGCATTGAAGAGAGAGACGCGATGGTCCTCACCGGCTATACGCGGCGCTTTTCCGGCGCGCCCGGCGGCGATACGCGCGAGGATCAGGAGCGGGACTTCTACGTCCACACCCGCGCGGAGCAGTATCTGCTCAGGGGACTCAGGCAGATTCGCGGCGACGCGGCCGACTACAACGTCATATCGAATATCTCGGACGACGGCTACGACTTCTCCATCGCCGCGCGGCTGGACGGCGACGTGCGCGCGCGCCTTTGCGACGACACGATTCTGGGCGAGCGCGACGCACGGCGCTTCCACGACATCGCGCTCAAACGGCAGCTCTACGCCGTGTTCCGCACCGAGCCGAGCGCGTTCCCCACGCAGTCTCACATACCGCTGCGCGCGCAGATCTTCAGCCAGTGGCTGCCCGCGTCCGGCTATGCGCTCGCCGACGCGCCCGAGGTGCAGATCATCCACTGGTATCCCAAGCCGCGCAAGGACGAGCGCTATATCGAGATTCTCATTCCCATCGAACGCCCGATCTGACGATTTGAAAGGAGCTTTCTATCCATGGAAGAGATCGTTCGTCTCACCTCCGCCGATTACGAGCAGGCCGTCGATTTCCTCGATCTGGTTTTCAGTCAGGCCAAAAAGCCGCATCATTTCGAGAAGATGCTGCCGCGGCTGGCCATGCCGGACGCCATGACGCACCATTTCGCCCTCAAGCGCGACGGCCGCATCCGCGCCATGCTGGGCGTTTATCCGCTCGAGACGACCATAGACGGCGAGCGCTTTCTCTTCTCGACCACGGGCAACGTCGCCACGCACTGGCGCGAGACGGGCAAGGGCTATATGTCGGCGCTGCTCGAGCGCGCCATGACCGAGCTTCACGAGATCGGCGCGGACGCGTCGCGGCTGGGCGGCCACCGACAGCGCTACAACCGCTACGGCTTCGAGATGGCCGGAACAAGCGTCTCCATGAGCCTGACAGCGCACAACGTTCAGGGCATAGCCTTCGCGCCGCTCGAGTTTCGGCCGGTCGCACGGGAGGACGCGGAGACGCTCGCGCTGATCCGCGACCTGCACGCGCGCTCCGCCATGGCCGTCGACCGAGGAAACGACGACAGCCTTTACCGTGTGCTGACGGCCTGGGAGGCGCAGCCCTTCGCGGCCTTCGATGAGGAAAATCGCTTCGCGGGCTATCTCGCAGCCGCACAGGGCGGCGGAAGTCTGGCCGAGTTGAAGGCCGAAACGCCCGAGCTGGCCGAGCGGATGCTGCTCTCATGGCTGAAGGCGCATCCCGAGAACGGGCTGTCCCTCACGCTGCCGCCGTGGGAAACGGAAACGACCGCGCGTCTGTCGCGGCACTGCCAGACGCTCAGCCTGAATCCGGCCAGTCAGTTCAAGATCATATCGTGGGCGCGGCTCATCAACGCGTTGGGCCGCGTCAAAAGCCGCATGAGGGCGCTGACCGACGGCGAATGCGTCGTCGATATTCCCGATGAAGCGCGCTTTATCCTGCGCGTGAAGGGCGGCGCGTTCTCCTGCGAGGAAACGGCGCTGCCGGCCGATCTGACGCTCGATCATCTCGCGGCCACGCGGCTCCTGTTCGGCCCCCTGCCGCCGGAAGCCGTGCTGCCGGGGCTGAGCGGGAAACGTGGGGCGATGCTCTCCGCGCTGCTGCCGCTGCCCCTTTCCTGGAACGGACAGGATCGCGTGTGATTTTTTACGCGCCGCCCGCATCTTCATGTGCGGACGGCGCTTTTTTTATGTGAATTTTTCGTCATGGCAGCGATAAAAACAGACAGTTTTCCGCCGTCGAATCATCGTTTTCAGCTCAGATCAACCGGTTAGAGCGCCAAAACAGCCTAATGTAATCATTCGCCGCACCATACCGGACTGGATTCTTTACAGAAAAACTGGTATACTGATAGGGTATGAAGAGAAATGAAAAACCTTGTCAGTGAGGTAACGCCATGTATAACGAGAATTACGCGAAGGCCTACAAGCTGGGCCGCCGCGAATATAACCAGCGGCGCAATCGCCGCGAAAATCCCTTCCTGCCGGTGCTGGACGAAGTGGTGCCGGGCGCTCTGGCGCTGCCGGCGCGGCCGCTGCATCTGGTGAGCATACCGCTCGAGCGCATCATCGGCACGGCCACGCGCGGCCGCACGAGCGCCTTTGCCGCCAACTTCATGCCCCTGCTCGAGGAGGACAGCGAGTTTGCCGGCAAATGGGAATCGCTCTATAATTCGGTCATTGAGCAGGGCGTCAATTCGCCCATCAAGGCCTACGAATACATGAATCAGTTCTACGTCATCGAGGGCAACAAGCGCGTGAGCGTCATGAAGTTCCTCGACGCGGTGGCCATCGAGGGCGAGGTCATCCGCCTGATTCCTCCGGACGACGGCAGCGACGAGAGCAAGATCTACCGCGAGTTTCTCGCCTTCTATGAGGACACCGAGGCCAACTACATATGGTTCTCGCGTCCCGGCGGCTTTACGCGGCTGTACGAGCTGACCGGCACGGCGCCGGGCGAGCGCTGG
Organism: uncultured Clostridia bacterium; assembly: GCA_934631025.1. Classification (GTDB taxonomy): domain Bacteria; phylum Bacillota; class Clostridia; order Christensenellales; family Aristaeellaceae; genus Firm-10. The sequence goes on along the minus strand of CAKTXR010000001.1, from coordinate 19,637 downwards.
TCGAGCAGTATGCGCAACGACTTCCACGCGGCGTATATGCGCTTTTCCAACTGCTATCACCGGCTGGGCGGCGGCAAGCTGCCCATCACCACGGGCGACGCGTTCCTCATCTATCTGGAAATCTACGGCTATGTCCACGCCTGCGAGGCCTTCGGCGACACGGTGCAGGAGAACGTGCGCAAGATCTGGGACGAGTTCAAGGTGCGCGCGCAGAACGAGAGCGTCGTGCTGCTGATGGAGCCGACCGCCGCGGAGGAGGCCACCGGCTTCCTCGCCTCGCTGCGTACCCCCAAGCGCCTGAACGCCGCCTTCCTCTACAACCGAAGCCCCTCGGAATCGGGCTGGACATACTGGCATGAGATGGGGCGCTGCCATGTGGACGCGACGCTCGAGGGCCGCGTGACCACGACCTCCCGCGAATCCTCCGCCGAAGACGCGGAGCAGGCCATCGACGAACTGGTCAGGGACGGCGCGGACGTCGTGTTCACCACGTCGCCCGTCTTCCTGAACGCCGCCATCAAGGCCTCCGTGGCGCATCCCGACGTGCGCTTCCTCAACTGCTCGCTGCTGGCCTCCTTCCACCATGTGCGCTCCTACTATCTGCGCATGTACGAGGCCAAGTTCATCATCGGCGCGATCGCAGGCGCGCTGGCCGAGACCAACCGCATCGGCTATATCGCCGATTATCCGATCTTCGGCGCCCCCGCCAACATCAACGCCTTCGCACTGGGCGCGCGCCTGGCCAATCCCCGCGCGCAGGTTTTCCTCGAATGGTCGACGCTGCGCGACCACGACGTGCTGGAGTCCTTCCGGCGCAACGGCGTGCGCATCATCTGCAACCGCGACATCAGCGCCCCCGGCAACGGCTCGCGCGAGTTCGGCCTGTACCGGCTGGATGACGACATGACGCCGGTCAATCTGGCCATGCCCGTGTGGAACTGGGGCAAGCTGTACGAAACCATCCTCAACAGCCTGCTCAGCGGCAGCTGGAAGAACGACGCGGACGACAACGGTTCTCAGGCGCTGGGCTACTGGCCCGGCTTCTCGACCGGCGCGATCGACGTGTTCTATTCCCAGCGCTTGCCCGCCGGCACGCAGCGGCTGGCCGATATGCTGCGCCGCATGATGCAGAGCGGCGAGTTCAATCCCTTCTCGGGCAAGATCGTCTCGCAGGACGGCGTTGTACAGACCGACGGCGACGACGAGCTTTCCCCCGGCGAAATCATCACCATGGACTGGCTGTGCGACAACGTTCTGGGCACCATCCCCGATCTGACGCAGCTCAAGCCTGAGGCGCATCCCATCGTGCGGCTTCAGGGCATCAACGACGGACGCCGTCCCGATCCCTCGACATTCGCCTGGACGCGGCCTGAGAAAGAGGAAACGACATGAAAATACTGGTTCTGGCCGACGAAGCCGATCCCAGGCTCTGGGAACACTTTGACAAGCGCCGTCTGGAGGGCATCGATCTGATCATCTCCTGCGGCGATCTGCCCGCTTCCTATCTGTCCTTCCTGACCTGCTTTACGCATGCGCCCATCCTCTATGTTCACGGCAATCACGATGTGAACTATGAGCAGAAGCCGCCGGAGGGCTGCATCTGCATTGAGGATAAGCTCTACGTCCATAACGGCGTGCGCATCGTCGGCCTGGGCGGCTGTATGCGCTACCGGCGCAATCAGCCCCACCAGTATACGGAATATGAAATGGCCTGCCGCGCCTGCCGGCTCACCGTGCCCATACTGCTGCACGGCGGCTTCGACATACTCGTCGCCCACGCGCCGGCCTATGGCATCGGCGACGGACAGGACATCGCGCACCACGGCTTCAAGACGTTCATCCGCATGATGGATCACCATCATCCGCGCTATTTCCTGCACGGACACGTCCATCAGAGCTACGTCCATGATTTCAGAGCCGAGCGCGTCTACCGCGACACCATCGTGGTCAACGCCTGCGGCAGCCACATCATTGAAATCCCCGACCGGCCGCACAAACGGCTGCTCCTGCGCAAAAAAGGATAAAAAAAACAATCCGCGAAGCGATGAAACAGCCTCGCGGATTGCTTTTTATATGATGAAGCGGATCAGGCTTTCTTGCCGGCCTGACGATCGTAATTGCGGTTGATAAAGTAGACCACCAGATTGGCGGACACGACGATCAGGTTGAAGAAGTACACCACAAAGACGTACCACGCCACGGCCTTGTGCAGCGCGAACACGGTGACGAACTTGGCGATGATGCCGGCCACATAGCCGGTGATGATCAGGATGATGAAGCCCAGGCTCATCGACTTGGCAGTTCTCGCCTTGATGTTGCGGCGCAGGGACAGCGGCCAGGAGCAGCCGAAGCAGAGCAGCATGATCGTCTCCAGAATACTTGCAAGCGTTTCCATGATAGTTCATTCCTCCCCATTTTGTTAGCCTGTACAGTATAGCATTATGTCTAATCTTTGTCAAATGAAGAATTGGCGCGCGCTTTACACGTCCTCAAAGCCCAGATCCAGCCCGTCGTGCAGCGCAAGGCCGATATACTCGCGGTTTTCATGCCGGCCGTTATACCAGAGCAGCCAGCAGTCGTTTTCCTCGTCGGGCAGAGCGAAGGGCTTGTAGCAGGCGTCCGCATCCCATTCGCCGGCCGCCGGCGAGACGATCGGGTTGCCCCGATAGCGCTGCCAGCCGGTCACACCGTTTTTCGAGCGCGCCACGCCGATGCGCGCCGTGTCAATGTCCTCATAGCCGATATAGAACAGATAATACCAGCCGCCGCAGCGGATCACCTGACAGCCGCCCACGCGCTGCTGCTCCCAGGCGTTGTTCTTATCCGCGACGTAGATCGGATTGGCCGGCAGCTTTTTCCAGTTAAGGCCGTCGCCGCTCTCGGCATAGCACAAGACGTTCGGCTCATAGGTTTCGCCCGCTGAGTACCACATCCGATAGACGCGCCGCTTCTCGTCCCACATAACGAAGGGATTCATCACGCTCATGCCCTCGAACGGCCGCTCGCTAAAGAGCACAGGCTGATCGCTCGCGCGCCTGAAGCGGTGCCCGTCGTCGCTCACGGCATAGCCGATCCAGCTGTAGCCGCGCGCCTGACCGGTATACCACATATGCCAGCGCCCTTCCTGATACAGCACGCAGTTGCGGTTCACGTCGTCCTCCCAGCCGCTTTCGGGGTGCGGGGAGAGGAGAATTTCCGGCTCGTCCCAGTGAACGCCGTCCGCGCTGCGGCACACGGCGATCGACTTTTTCGGCCGCCATGAAAAGTACATCTGATACGCGCCGCCCTGCCGCGCGACGAACACATCGAAGCAGGTGCCCATCTCCGGACCGCCCAGCACGGGATTGTCCGCATATTTGCGCCACTGTCCCATATCGTCTCGTCCTCCTGATCTCGTCAGATTTTTCCTCTATCATAGCGGGCGCGGCGCGCGCTGTCAATCCCCTTTTCGCGCGCGTTTTTACACGCTCTTCTCTTGCCGCGTATGTTTTGTCATGTTAGAATAACCGCAGGTTGTTTTGAGGAGGGAATTTCTCTTGTTCAAGCGCGACAATTACAACAACACCGTCTACGCCTGCTTTACCGGCTATATCGTGCAGGCCATCGTCAACAACTTCGCGCCGCTGCTGTTTCTGACGTTCCAGTCCGAGCTGGGCGTCTCGCTTGACCGCATCGCCATGCTCGTCACGTTCAATTTCGGCATTCAGCTGATCATTGATCTGCTGGCCAGCCGCTATGTGGACAAATTCGGCTATCGCCCCTGCGTCTATGCGGCGCACATACTCTCCGCCGTCGGCCTTATCGGCCTGGCCGTGCTGCCTGGTCTCACGGGCGATCCCTTCGTGGGGCTGCTCATCGCCGTGCTGGTCTACGCCATGGGCGGCGGCCTGCTCGAAGTGCTCATCAGCCCGATCGTCGAGGCCTGCCCCGCCGATCACAAGGAAGCGCGCATGAGCCTGCTGCACTCCTTCTACTGCTGGGGGCATATGGGCGTGGTGCTGATTTCCACCGCCTTCTTCGCCATTTTCGGCGTCGCGCACTGGCGGATCATGGCGGTCATCTGGGCTCTCGTGCCGCTGGCCAATCTGATCTTCTTCATAACCGTTCCGATTCCCTCGCTGGCCGACGAGCCGGTGGACGGCATCCCTGTGCGCCGTCTGGTCGGCATGCGCGAGTTCTGGGTGCTGATGCTGCTCATGCTCTGCGCCGGATCGTGCGAGCAGGCCGTCAGCCAGTGGGCCTCCGCCTTCGCCGAGCGCGGTCTGGGCGTGAGCAAGACCGTCGGCGATCTCACCGGCCCGCTCTTTTTCGCCTTCATGATGGGCGCTTCCCGCGTGTTCTATTCAAAGTTCAGCGATAAGATCAGCCTTGACCGCTTCATGGTCTACAGCGCCCTGCTCTGTCTGGTCAGCTATCTCATGGCCTCGCTGACCAAAACGCCCGTGCTGGGCCTTCTGGGCTGCGGGCTGTGCGGCCTGTCGGTGGGCGTGCTCTGGCCAGGCACCTATTCCATCGCCGCCAAGTCGATCCGCGGCGGCGGCACGGCGCTGTTCGCCCTCCTGGCGCTGGCCGGCGATCTGGGCTGCGCCGGCGGCCCCGCGCTGGTGGGCTTTGTCTCGGACGCGGCGGGCGGCGCGCTCAAGACCGGCATACTGGCCGCCATCGTTTTCCCGCTGCTGCTGCTGCTCGGGCTGTTCCTGAACAGGCGGATCCAACGCGCAAAAAACTGAGCGCATCTGGAATACATTGTGTCATTTGGATTATATTTGACGCATGCCTGAAAATTTCGCTTGCCTGTTTGGCTTCTTTCCTGTATAATAGGCTTACCTGCTATTTTGACACAGATTAGCCATACTCACCAACGCGAAAGAGAGGATTTTCCGGCATGACCATCAAAATCACTTCGGACAGCACCTGCGATTTGTCGAAGGAGCTTGTTGAGAAGTATAACATCGGCATCGTCCCGCTCTATGTGGTCAAGGACGGCGTTTCGCTGAAGGACGGGCTTGAAATCACGCCCGAGGACATATTCGCCTTCACCGATTCCACCGGCAAGCTCTGCACCACGGCGGCCGTGAGCCAGTACGACTATACCGAAACCTTCCGGCCGCTTTCCGAGCAGTACGACGCGGTGATCCACATCACCATCAGCGCCGATTTCTCCAGCTGCTATCAGAACGCCTGCGCCGCCGCCGAGGAGTTTCCCAACGTCTATGTCGTCGACTCGCGCAACCTGTCCACCGGACACGGCCATATCGTCGTCGAGGCGGCTCAGCTGGCCGAGCAGGGCCTTGCGCCCGAGGAAATCTGCGCGCGCCTGAACGACCTGACCGGCAGAGTGGAGGCCAGCTTCCTGCTCGACCGGCTGGACTACATGGTCAAAGGCGGCCGCTGCTCCTCCGCCGCCGCGCTGGGCGCGAACCTCTTGCGTCTCAAGCCGTGCATCGAGGTCATCGACGGCAAAATGCGTGTGGTCAAGAAATACCGCGGCTCCTACAACAAGTGCATCCACGACTATGTGACCGAGCGTCTGGCCAACCGCGGCGATCTGCGCGGCGACCGCATCTTCATCACCCATGCCGCCGCCGAGCCGGACACCGTCGAGACGGCGCGCGCCGCCATCGCCGAATCTCATCCGTTCGACGAGGTCTATGAGACGCACGCCGGCTGCACCGTCACCTGTCACTGCGGCCCGCACACGCTGGGCGTGCTGTTCATCCGCAAGTAAAAAAACGCAAATCCGCCGGAAGATTTCGCTCTCCGGCGGATTTTTTTGATCGCAGCCACCGTTGAACGGGTGGTTTGGCCAAGCCCTATAAGGGCATATTACTTGTGGTCGCCCGCTAAAGAAAACATCGAAAAAATTGTCAATCCCCCTCTCCGCTTCGCAAATCCTTTTCTCGGGGATTCGTTCAAACATCTTTCACACCCCACTTGAACTGGGGGGGATTTATAGCGCCTATTCGACTGCCATACAGCGCGGCTCCCCCACGCATCGTGAGGGAGCCGCCGTTTTTTTATTTCAGGAACAGGATCACGGGATTGAGCGTATAGGCCGGCGTGTGAATCACAGCGCGGCCACCTTCCGCATCGAAGACGACCGCTTCCCGCGCGCCGTCCTCGGTGAGCCGCTCGACCGTCTCAAACGGCGCCTTGGCCACCAACTCGATCTCCTCCAGCGGGTCAAGCCCCAGATTGAAGAACGCGACCATCAGAGAACTGTCCGCACAGCGCGCCGCCTTCAGACAGACCTCCGCGTCGCCGGGATAATACACCGGGAGGTAGCCGGCCTCGTCCAAGAGCTTTATCAGCTGCTTCTTGCGCGATTCGGTCAGGAAGGAGAACGCCTCCATGTAGTTGAACTCCGCCTTGGGCGTGCCCGAGAACACGACGCTGCGCCCGCCCAGCGGATTGTCATAGACCGTCACGCCGGGGAAGAGCTTCTCATGAATGCGGCCGTCGCGCAGATGATAGACCTCCGATTCGGCGCGCACGCTCGCATTCTGGGGAATCAGCTCGCAGAGCTTCATCTGGGCGTTGGTGTCGTTGCCGTTCACGAAGAGCGTCTCATAGCTGGCGCGCTCGCCCGTCCACAGTTTCACGTCCACGCCGGTCATTTCGCCAAAGCCGCGCACGTTCAGCCGCATCGCCGTATCGGACGCGAGGAAGATCGGCCCCTTGAACATCTCGCGGATCTCCTCGTCGGTAAACAGCTCGTCGATCGGGCCGTCCATGAACACCGCGCCGCCTGATTTGTGTGAGAAGTACATCGGCAGGCCGAGCCGCTCCAGCACGCACACCGGCCAGCCGTCGCTGTCGCCCACAGCCGGAGAAGAGGGGAAGCCGTAGCCCGGCCGGCTCGAGAGCGGCATGCGGCAGCCCAGCCACTCGAGCGACGGATAGAGCGCGGCGAGCGCCTCGTAAAAGCCGCGGTTCTTCGCCAGCTTTTTGCGATAGGCCTTGCCGCTGTCCGGCTCGAAGGCGTGCAGGCGGGTAATCCAGTGCTTCGCGCCGCTCGTGCCCTCGAGGATCGAGCCGGTCAGATGCGCGTGGACGATCTGCGCGCTGGTGCTGTAGCGGTTCTGCGGGCAGGTGTCGCTCTCGTCGAGCAGCACGTCGGCCTGACCCTCCAGCACAGCCGCCTCAGCCGCGGCATAGAGCATACGGGCGCTCAGCGTGCGCGCGCCGGGAGAGGTGTACATTCCGTTGTTCAGGCGCACGATGACCGGATTGCCCTTGCCGGCCAGTATCCGCGCGATCTCGCCGGCAAACTCCGCCGCCGTGCCGCAGGCGCAGAACGAGCCGGGCAGGCTGGGATTCACGCTGTCAATGCCCTCGCGCATGGCTTTGGCCGCGCCGATCAGCGAATCACCCTGCGTCTCGATAAAGATTTTCGTATAGCGGCGATCCTCCTCACTCGTCCCCTGCGTGTGGCGGTACAGCTCCTCGCGCGTCATGTTCGTGCCCGCGCGGCGGTTGAACTCGGCCATATGCAGCGGGCAGGCGCAGCCGTGGCCGGGACGGCAGTGCATCAGGCGGAAATCGTCATCCACCATGATGGTCGCGGGCCTGTGCGAAGCCAGCGTGCGCATCACCGAGCGGAAATGGCTGCGGAAGCCTTCGTCATAGGGGCAGACGACGTTGCGCTCCACGCCGTCCGACAGGCCGACATAGCGCTGAAAGCCGAACATCCTGTCCAGCGAATAGCCGTGGCCGATGCTGGCCTGCACCAGTATGCCGCACTGATCGCCGGTCTCGGCCAGTCGGTCGCGGATCTTGTCGAACGTCTCGCAGTAAATGCCCGCCTTGTCGATGGGCGGATCGTCCTCGGGCACCAGCGTCATCATCATGAGCGCACAGGTGGCCACGCCGCTTCTGTACTGCTCGCGAATGTCGCGGCAGGTTTCCTCAACGTGCTCCGCGTCCAGCGGCATGATCGAATACAGATACATAGACAGATTCCTCCGTTTCGCCCGCCGTCCTTCACGCGCCGCGGCGGGACGCTCGCGCTCATTATATCATTCCCCGCGCGCCTTGTCGAGCCTTTTTTACACTTGCCGGCCGCGCCGCGCGATGCTATAATGGAGCTGCTCATCAACAATATGGAGGACGAGATCATGTACAAAATCGCCGTTCCCATCACCAATCGCTATCCCAATCGCGAAATGGACGAGGCCGCCACGCTGGCCGAGCTGAAAAAGGCGGGGACGCAGCGCGTCTGGCTGTGCGCCTGCCGCGGCATTGAAGCCGAAGCCGTGCTGGCCGACGATCTCCGCCTGCTCAGACAGCACCGCCTGTTCTTTGAAGCCAACGGCCTTGAGGTCGGCGCGTGGATCAGCTCGCTCGGCCACGGCGGCCCGCTGACTCAGGACGACGCCGACACGCCGCTCAACGGCAAGGCCTATCGGAAAATCGTCGGCCTGACCGGCGAAACCGGCTGCGACGGCCTCTGCCCCTCCGACGAGACGTTCGCGCGCGACTATGCGGACTGGATCGGCCGCATCGCGCAGACCGGCATAAAGCTCATCATGATCGACGACGACTACCGGCTCTCCACCCGCCCCTGCGGCAACGGCTGCTGCTGCGATCTGCATATGGCCGAATACCGCCGCCGCGTGGGCGAGAACATTGAGCGCAAGGACTTGTTCCCGCTCATCATGCGCGGCAAGGCCAGCAAATACCGCGACGCATGGCTCGACATGGGGCGCGACGCGCTCCTCGGCTTAGCGAAGAAGATCCGCGCGCGCGTGGATGAAGTCGACCCCGCCGTCCGCGTGGGCGTGTGCGCCGTCATGGGCACATGGGACGTGGACGGCGTAACGGCGCTCGAGATCACCAAAGCGCTCGCCGGAAACACCCGCCCCTTCCTGCGCACCATCGGCGCGCCTTACTGGGCGGCGGGATCGATGCGCCAGCGGCTGGAGGTCATCATCGGCTATACGCGTTTGCAGCGTTACTGGTGCGAGAAGGAGAACGTCGAGCTGTTCACCGAGGGCGACGCCTATCCGCGCCCGCGCTACCATACCCCCGCCGCCTATCTGGAAATGTACGACATGGCGCTGCGGGCCGACGGCGGCTTCGACGGCATCCTCAAATACATGATGGACTACACCGCCTCCCCCCGCTATGAGCGCGGCTACGTCGACCGCATGGCGCGCAACAAGCCGGCCTACGACTGGATCGAGACGTATCTGAGCGGCGGCACGGCCGAGGGCGCGGACATAATCTGCCGCCACGACCGGCTGAGGAACGCCGATCTGCCCGAGGGCCTGACGCAGGGCGAGATCAACGATCTGTTCTTCTATTCCATGGCCGAATCGCTGGCCGCGGAAACCAGCCTGCCCTTCACGTTCGGCACGCGCAGCGCGCACATCGTCTGCGGCGAGGACGCGCGCACGCTGGACACGGCGCTGCTGAACGACGGCATGGCGCTGGACGCGACGGCGGCGCGGCTGCTCACCGAGCGCGGCGTGGACGTGGGCCTGCGCACCATCGGCGCGGCTGAAAAGCGCGGCGGCGTCGAGCACTATATCGCCGAGGACGAATACAACTCCGACGTATCGGCAAAGCGCTTCTATCCGGTCACGCCGGACGAAAGGGCCGAGGTGCTCTCGACGCTGGGCGATTCTCCCGCCGCCTACCGCTATGAAAACGCGCGGGGACAGCGCTTTATCGTCTACTGCTTCGATCTCACCACGCCCTATCCCGACAATGCCCTCGTGCGTTCCTACTGCCGCCAGCGCCAGCTGATCGACGGCCTGGAATGGGCGGGGCGCAAAAAGCTGCCCGCCGTCTGCCTTGGGCAGCCCGATCTGTACCTGACCTGCAAGCGCACGGAGGACGGCCTGGCCGTCGGGCTGTGGAACCTGTCTGTGGACGTGATTTCGGAGGCGCGCATACGGCTGGACGGCGCTTATACCGCCCTTGAGGCCTTCAACGCATCGGGCGCGATCGACGGAGACAGCGTCGTGCTTTCGAGCGACGTCATGCCCTTCTCGTTCGTAGGCTTCACGGTGCGCAATACAAAAAATTAACTTGTCACAAGGCCGATATGGTGCTATACTAATCAAGTGCTGTGAAACAGCTTGTGCCATAGACAGCAGGTGCTTAACGCTTAAAGACATGTTAGATGTCGCCAGCCGAGGCGTAATGGTTGTGACATCCGATGATTTGTCGCCCTTGCGTCGTGCGCGCAAGGGCGTTTCATATGCCGTCATTCTCTGGACGGATATGGAGGTGTTTTACAATGTCCAAAAATTTTGAAGTCAAGCAGGCTGCCGTCGCCGATATTAGGGCGAAGTTCGAGCAGGCCAAGTCCGTCGTGATGATCGACTATCGCGGCATGACCGTGGCCGAGGTGACCGAGCTGCGCAACCAGTTCCGCAAGAACGGCTGTGAATACGCCGTCCTGAAGAACACTCTGGTGAAGCTGGCCGCCAAGGAAGCCGGTCTGGAGGGCTTTGATCCTTTCCTGAACGGCCCCACCGCCGTGGCTTTCGGCATGGCTGACGCCGTTGCCCCCGCCAAGGTGTGCAAGGAGTTCATCGAAAAGGCCAAGAAAGGCTCCATCAAGTGCGGCATGGTCGACGGCCAGCTGCTGGACGTCAAGGGCGTCGAAGCTCTGGCCAGCATCCCGTCTCGCGAGGTTCTCCTGGCGAAGATCATGGGCAGCATGATGAGCGCTGTCTCCAAGTTCGTGTACGTCGTCGAGGCTCTGCGCAAGAAGCAGGCCGGCGAAGAGGCCTAAGCCGCATCGCCTGACGCACACATTATCCCAAGGCATTACTACATTATATTGGAGGGTATATCAATGAATCGCGAAGAGATCATTTCCGCTATTGAGTCTATGACGATCCTTGAGCTGGCCGATCTGGTCAAGGCCATGGAAGAGAAGTTCGGCGTGTCCGCCGCCGCCCCCGTTGCCGCCGCTGGCGCCGCTGCGCCCGCCGCTGCCGCTGAGGAAGAGAAGACCGAGTTCGACGTCGTGCTGAAGGACGTTGGCTCCGAGAAGATCAAGGTCATCAAGGTCGTCCGCGAGATCACCGGCCTGGGCCTGAAGGAAGCCAAGGACGCCGTCGAAAGCGCCCCCAAGACCCTGAAGGAAGCCGTCTCCAAGGAAGACGCCGAGAAGATCAAGGCCAAGCTGGCCGAAGTCGGCGCGACCGTCGAGATCAAGTAATTTTTCGCTGCTCAGGCAGCATGAAAGCCCCGTCCGTTTGGATGGGGCTTTTTTCTATGCCTTTCAAAGCGCGGCCGGCCGCCAGAACAGTCCCTCAGACTGCGCCAGCGCCGCAATGAGCGCCCGCATCTTTTCGTCCGGATTGTACACCGCAAGATTCAGGCTGTCGCCGTCCAGCACAACCAGCGCGTTTTCATCGGGAAAGAGGCAATTCAGCGTTCCGGCGCGCTCTTTCGCAATTTCCGCAATAATGCGATCGATCCGCGCCGGATCGGGGCGCTCCGTCCAGCCGTTCTCGTCGATCACCATGCGGTAATAGCACATCAGCTTCAATATTATGCCGGCAAACTTTTCCGCCAGCGCGCCGTGCCGCCTGCTGTCCAGCCAGTAGCGCTCCACGGCGAAATACTGTCCCGCTGCGCCCTCCGGAACAGTTTCAGGCAGAAAATCAACGATATAGCAGGGCGCTTCCAGCAGCGCTTCAGCCTGCCGATCATAATCGCACATGACGTTCCTCCTCAGTTCTGCTCAAAGATATGCGCGCCGGTGATCATCGGATAGCGAATCAGCGCGCTGCCGTCCAGGTTCTCGCGGCGCATATCCACCGCCGTGATCTGATGGTTGTCGTAGGTCGTGTAGTAATAAACGCCGCGCGTCGCGTTGCAGCAGGAGGTGTAGATCGTGATCTCATATTTTCCGTCCGACACCTCGCAGCAGCCGCGCTGCTGATCGACCGCGCCCAGTATGTGGAAGAACTGGCTCACGCTCTCCGCTTCCGTGTCGCCCGAAACGGCGTTCATCCTGACAAACGCCACGCGCGCAAAGCGCGACATGGAGCTGAGATCGCCCGGCAGCCCCAGCGCGCCCATGCCGCGGCTGTATGTCTCAAGCGGCAGCCGCCCGGAAAAGCGGTTCTCCGGCTGCTTCGGCGACAGGCCGATGTAGTTGTTCAGCGCGAACATCTGCTGCTCGAAGGGCGGATTGTTGGTCAGCACGCCCACGGGATTGTCGTAGATCCTCAGCCCGTCCTTCATCGACTCGACGACGATCGCTTCCCGCGCGTCGGCAATGATCCAGTGCAGCTGCGCCGCCGGAAAGCGCTCGCTGAAGCGCGTGCCGACCAGATTCATCCGCGAGAGCAGCGCCCGCGCCTCCTGAACGCTCGCGCACTGGCACAGCACCCACGGAATGAACTCGAACTGCGCCACATTGTCCCTGCCTTCTACACACTCCGCATAGACCGCGTTGCCGACGAAATTCAGTCCGGCCATGCCCAGCCCCTTCTCGTTGGCCGCGTCGTAATAGAGCGGATAGCCGTCCGCAACGTGCGCCATGCCGATCATGGCGTAGTGCGCGTCCCTGCGTCCCATATGCCGGAATACCAGCGGATAGGCGCGCGGCATGACCACTACCTCCTCGCCATAGGAAAACTCATAGTCCAGCGTCCTGCCGATATAGAAATCCTTCGTCTTATAAGTCGCCGCCGTACACATCGCAGCGCACCCTCTTTCTCCGTTTTTTCAAAGCATACCACAAACGCCGCCGCGCAGCAAGCGCCTTAACGCGCATATCGCCAAAATGCCCCTTTGAAGGCGCATTGCCCATAGTTTTCACGCTCGCGCCGCGGTTCATGCAGATTTTCGGACGCTCAAGCACGCCGCCTGAACGTTGACACGGCTTCCCGCTCAATGCTATAATAGCGCTTGGAATTCGTTCCAAAAGACGCTTTGGGAGCGCCGCGGAACGATCCGGAAAAACGCCGAAGCTCACCACCGAATATTTCAAAGAAGGATGAACGCGCGATGAACATAGAATTGATCACACCGGCCAGAGGGGCGCGGGTATCGCTGCTCACAGCCGCTCAGCAGGCCTTCATCGATCAGGCCGGACAGCCGGAAAGCGCCGGCGCGCAGCCGATCGATTTCCTCAACCTGAATCGCTCGGAGGGAGAGGACTGCTCTCTGGGCGCGGGCGTTGCGCTCGCATGGCGGGGAACGTCGGGACGCTGCCGCGTCGCGCTGCGCTGTCGGGCCGAAGCGTGGACGTTCAACGCAGACGATACGCAGACGCTGACCGTCCGTAACCTGCGCGCCGGAGAGCGATACGACTGGTCGGTCTGCTCTGAGGGCCAGACGGCCGCCGGCTGGTTTGAAACGGAAAACAGCCTGCCCCGCTTTATCCATTTGGACGGCGACACAAACGTGCGCGATCTGGGCGGCTGGCCGACAGACGCGGACCGCCGCGTCCGGCAGGGGCTGATCTATCGCGGCTCCGAATTTGACCGGCATATGCAGCTTACGCCCCGCGGACTGGACGAGCTGCTCCATCGGCTGCGCGTCAGGACTGATCTGGATCTGCGCGAGGAAACGCAGGAGCCGGGGCTGGACGCGCAGGCGGTTCGATGGGTACATCAGCCCATCAGCGCCTATGCCGCCCTGTCTCAGCCCGACCAGCTTCAAGCCTATGGCGCAGTCTTTCGCGCGCTGCTGAACGAAGAAGCCTATCCGATTTATGTGCATTGCTGGGGCGGCGCGGATCGCACCGGCTGCCTGTGCTATCTGCTGCTGGCGCTGCTGGGCGTGCGGGAGGAGCATCTGCTGCTGGATTATGAGATCACTTCCCTCTCCATCTGGGGCAAGCGCAGCCGGTCGTCAGAAGTATTCGAGCAGTTCATGGCGGTGCTGGACGCCTTTGCGCCCCGAAGCAGCTCGCCACAGCTCCGTGCGGAGCGCTACTGGCAGGCAGCGGGAATCACGCCTGAGGAAATGAACGCCTTCCAGCGGCTGATGCTGGAGGACGCGTAAGCACGCATTCCGCTCAAAACACAAATTGAGAAAGCCCTGTGTAAATGGCGCGCAGGGCTTCAGCTTTTGGAAAGGCCAAACCGTCTCTGAATATACCCCAAAGGACATACGGGCAAATTCGAGCGGATTATTCATAATGGTGTAGCGCATGGCCCCCTGAATGCAAATGTCTCAGCTTCCCAAAGGATGCCAAACTGATTTCAGGCCAAAGACCGCGCTGGGCGGGATTTTTTGCGCCCCTCTCATGCCGGCGTTCTTCCGTGCGGCGCTTTCCATATTTGCAATTCGATAAATCCACAACCACCCGTTGAACGAGGATGCCCCGCCCCCATATAAGCATACTGCCTGTGACCGCCCTCTAAATAGAGCATCGAAAAAAGTTGTCATCACGCTCTCCGCTTTGCAAACCCGCTCCTCGGGATTCGTTCACATCTTGCATATTATCAATATCTGACTATTCCCCTGTGGGGCGCATCTACCCTACCGCTCCATGGCTCTTTCAGATATACCGCCCCCTCGGCTGCCATACAAAAAGACCGCCGATTGCTCGACGGTCTTAAAAGCCATTCGCGTTTTATCAGAACTTCAGGGCGTTCAGCTTGATGCCGGGGCCCATGGTGCTGGAGATAACGGCGGAACGGATGTAGGTGCCCTTCGCGGAAGCGGGCTTCGCCTTGATGACAGCCTCCATCAGGGTGCGCAGGTTCGCGCCCAGCTGCTCCTCGGTGAAGGAAGCCTTGCCCAGGGGGCAGTGGATGATGGCGGTCTTGTCAACGCGGTACTCGACCTTACCGGCTTTGATGTCGTTGATGGCCTTGGTCAGATCCATCGTAACGGTGCCGGTCTTGGGGTTGGGCATGAGGCCCTTGGGGCCCAGCACGCGGCCCAGACGGCCGACGACGCCCATCATGTCAGGCGTGGCCACGCAGACGTCGAATCCGAACCAGCCGCCCTGAATCTTGGCGACCAGATCCTCAGCGCCCACAAAGTCAGCGCCGGCGTCCAGAGCTTCCTGAACCTTGGCGCCCTTCGCAAAGACCAGAACGGTCATCTTCTTGCCGGTGCCATGAGGCAGAACGACAGTGCCGCGAATCTGCTGATCGGCGTGACGGGGGTCAACGCCCATGCGCAGGGAGATCTCAATCGTTTCATCGAACTTGGCCTTGGCAGTCTGCTTAACGAGGGCAACGGCCTCTTCAGGATCATACTGCTTCTGGCTGTCGATCAGCTTTGCGCTGTCAGTATATTTCTTTCCCATCTATATTTCCTCCTCGTGGTCCAAGCGGAATGAATCCTCCCACTTGATTCTGGCGCCCGAGTAAATCGAGCGGCGGCGCGCTCTTTTACGAGCGAACCGGAAATCAGTCGACGACGACAATGCCCATGGAGCGGGCAGTACCGGCGACCATGCTCATCGCAGCCTCAACGGAAGCGGCGTTCAGATCGGGCATCTTCAGCTCGGCAATTTCCTTGACCTGAGCCTTGGTGATCTGAGCGACCTTATCCTTGTTGGGGCGGCCGGACGCGTGCTCAATGCCGCAGGCCTTCTTGATCAGGACGGCAGCGGGCGGCGTCTTGGTGATGAACGTGAAGGTACGATCCTGGTAAACGGTGATGACAACCGGGATAACCAGGCCGACCTGCTTGGCGGTACGATCGTTGAACTCTTTGCAGAATCCGGGAATGTTCACGCCGTGCTGACCCAGCGCAGGACCGATAGGCGGCGCGGGCGTCGCCTTGCCGGCATTGACCTGCAGCTTGATGAGCGCAGTTACTTTCTTTGCCATGGGGGTATCCTCCTCTACTCGTATGTGGTGTAGCGGAACGCGCCTTTGCGCCTTCCTCCCACTCCCCTGAAATCCCCAAAACGGGGATGTTCAAGCCTGTCAGACGCGTACGACCTGATCATATTCCAGCTCGACCGGCACATCGCGGCCGAACATGGAAACCGTCACGAAGATCTTCTGACTGATCGTGTCGATGTCCGTCACCTTGCCGACATGGTCGACCAGCGGGCCGGACAGTACGCGCACATCCTCGCCCACTGCGATGTCCACGGACACCGTCGCGCGGTTGAGCATGAATTCGATCTCATTCTCCTTCAGCGGGACGGGATGAGATCCCGGGCCAACGAAGCCGGTCACGCCGCGCGTGTTGCGCACGATATACCAGGTTTCGTTGTTCATGATCATTTTCACCAGCACATAGCCGGGGAAAATCTTGCGCTGAATCGTATGGCGCTTGCCATTGCGGATTTCAACGACTTCTTCGACAGGAATGCTGATTTCCTGAATCAGGCTCTGGAGGCCTTCGTTGTTCTCGACGGATTTCTCCAGATTGGCCTTGACCTTGTTTTCATAGCCCGAGTAGGTATGCACGACATACCACTGAGCCGTTTCAGCCTTTTCTGACATACTGCCACCCAACCCTATCAGCGGGTAATCAGCTTGACGAGCGCGCCGGCGCCGGCATCGATCGCAAAGATCACGATGCCCATCGCCACCATGAACGCCAGAACAACCACGGAGTAGTTGATCAGTTCACTGCGCTGCGGCCAGGTTACCTTCTTGAGTTCGGCATACATCTCTTTGAAGCTGCGAGCGATACGGACTCCCAGGTTCTTAAAGAATCTGCCCACCTTGCCGATAAAGTTCTCTTTCTTGGCAGCCTCTTCCTTCTTGGCCATGCGATTCACATCCTTGCAGCTTATTCGGTCCCTGAACAATCCTTACTTCGTTTCCTTGTGAGCGGTATGCTTCTTGCAGAAGCGGCAATACTTGTTCATCTCAAGGCGATCGGGATCGTTCTTCTTGTTCTTGATGGTATTGTAATTGCGCTGCTTGCACTCGGTGCAGGACAGCGTAATCTTAACGCGCTTATCGGATGCCATCTGCGACACCTCCTATTGAAAAGTATGAGAAATAAACCCCTTGAACACGCCTTACTACTTTATCATATTCCGGCCTCTTTGTCAATCCATTTGGAAAATTTCCTTCATAAATAACATTGGAAGCCGGCTCATGAGATCAGCGTAAAGTCGTACAGCCGCCATTCGTCGTCCACGCGCACGAAAAGCAGGTTGTAGGCCGTGGGATAAATCTCCGGATCGGCCTTGCGATACTTGATCTGATAGTCGTAATGCGCCTCAACCGAGAAGCAGTCGTCCGCATAGCTGATGTAGTGGTCGATGCGCATATTGAGGAAATCGTAGCCCGTGTGCTTGGCCACCCAGTCGCTGTCATACGCGTCGATGTACCTGGCGGCCGGCGAGTCGGTCACGACGCACTCGCGCTTGAAGCGGTAATCCTTGTAGTCGTTGGTCATGCTGCACGACATCTTCCGCACCGTCTCGATGATGCGCTCCTCGTTGCCGCTCAGATCCTCGTCGTCGTAGTTAAACGCGGCGGTGTAATCGCGGCCGCTCTGCGTCACGGCGTTTGCATTGCCGCGCCAGTCGGTCACGCGCACATCCTGCACGCCGAAATAACGCGAGAACGTATACACCTTCGCGGTGGGAACCTTCGCGTCGCCCGGCAGCTTGAGCGAGACGGTGAACAGCGGAATATTTTCCTCGGTCACGCAGCCGTCGTCCAGCGTCACGCCGTCCACGGCGACCGTCGAGCGCGAGGGCGCCTTCACGGTGTAGGTGGACGCGGAGAGCACATAGAGCTTCACGTCGTCCAGCCGCCACTGCCTGTAGCCGCTCTCGTCCGGCTCGGCGCTCTGGCGCAGCGTAAAATCACCGATCTTGCTGCCATCCGCCTTGACGACGTAGAGCTTCGTGTCGGCCTCGGTGCTGTAGCCCTCGCTCCAGGTGATCTCCTTGCCGGCGAGCAGATCGGTCATATACTGGACGTACTGCTCGCGCGTCTCGTGCTGCGCGGTAAAGACCGACTGATCCTCCCAGTCGAACAGCGCCGCGTAATCCCGCTGCGTGAACATCTGCGCGGCGGCCTCGGCGGCGTACTTGGGCTGAGAGGCCTCGTAGCCCTCCATGCTGGCGCGCAGCCTGCCCTTGCCCACGTTTACGGCGATCAGCGCGGCGATGACGACCAGCGCGTAGATGCTGTAGAATATGGCCGTATGGATCTTGCGCCGTTTGCGGCGGCGCGCCTTGGCCGTAATGCGCTTCGGTTCGGAAGCCGCTTTCTTTGCGGCCTTGACCGCAGTCTTTTCAGAGTCCTTCATAGCGCGCCTCCTCTCACTGAACGACGAACGTCGTCGGGATTCGGCGCGATCCGGTCACAGCCACGCCGTCGTTGAGAATCTCGCCCTCATAGACCATGTTCGACGATGAGCCGCCGTCCAGGTTGCAGGCGTTGACCGCGCCGTAGCGCACCATCACGTCGACCAGATCGGCCATGCTCGCGCCCAGGCTGTTGACCTGCCGGCCGTCGATGACCAGCATGAGCACCGCGCCGTCCGCGCGCTGGCCGATGGCCGTGCGGGGATTGAGGCCGGAGCTGACGCCTTCGAACTTGGAAGGCTCGCCGTTGACCACGAGCGCTGGCCCGAAGGACACCGCGTCGCGCAGTCCCATCTCCGTCGCCTTGGCCCTGGTGAACTTGCCCACGACCAGTATGTTGTTGCTGTCAAAGCCCACGGTGGTGTGCTCCGCGCCGCCCTGAGAATTGCAGATCTTGCCGTCCGCGATGGTCAGGCCGCTGGGCATACCGCCGTTGCCGGTTCCGCCGCTGTCGGCGAACGCGCCGCCGTTGATCGCGGCCACGGCGTTATACTTCTCGGCGATCTCGTCGATGTGCATGCCGCCGCGTCCCTCGGAGAAGTTGTCGCTGGACACGCCCACCTTCACGCGCGAAGGATCTTTAACGATCAGCATCCAGCCCTTGTAGGTCGCGCCGGTCACCGTCTCCACGGTGATATCGTCCTCGGCCGGAGCGGGCGTTTCGCCCTCCTTGACCGGCTCGGGCGTTTCGATGACGATCAGGCTGGTGTTGGTCTCCTCCTCGCTCTCGATCAGGCGGTTGCGGTTCTTGATGTTCTCCACTTCATCGGCCGAATAGTACAGATACGGCACGAACTTGCCGGCGCTGCTCTCGAGCAGAGAGACGGTCAGTATGTCGCCCGCCGTCTGCGAAGGGCCTTTGAAGATCTCGCCGAGCAGCTCGTACGCACCGAACACGACCAGCGCGATGAGCGTAAACAGGCTCAAAAGCACGCGCCGAACAACGCGGGCTATCGTCCTGCGCCGGCGCTTCTTCAGTTTTTCCTCTTTCGTCAGCTTGACGGCCTTTTCAGGCGCGCCCGCCCGCTTTTTATCCTGTGTGCTCTTTTTGCTCTTCGCCGCGCTTTTGCCCGAAGAGCCGCTCTTCTTCTTTTTCTTCCTGACCGCTTCCGTGTCCTTCCGGCTCATGCCCATCCTCCCCGCTGTCAGCCGCAGTACGCTTTGCGAAGTTTCATGCACAGGCGCTTTCCAGCCGCGCCATTTTTCGGAAAACCCCGTATGCAAATGCAAGTTCCATACCGAAAGGCATGGAACTTGCATGAATACTGAAATATCAGGCTGCGAAGCGCGTCCGCTCAAAGCGACGCTCCCTGCGGAACCGCCCGCTTATGATTATTCCATGATCTTGGTGACAACGCCGGAGCCAACGGTGCGGCCGCCTTCACGGATAGCGAAGCGGAGGCCTTCC